>OMXX01000053.1 GCA_900315105.1 uncultured Prevotellaceae bacterium
CTTGTCTTTTTCTAAAAGAAGCATCTTCTCGGTAATCTCATTGACATTCAGTGGATTCACCATAATCACTTCGGAGCCACCGATCTCAGGCATCGATGACGTGTTGGATGTGATGACTGGTGTTCCACAAGCCATCGCTTCCAATAAGGGAATACCGAAACTTTCTCTTAATGAGGTATAGAGAAAGGCAAAAGCGTTGTTGTAGATATACGGCAGATCAGCATTCTTGATATAGCCAGGCATGACAATATGGCCTCTGATGTTCCCAATATCGTTTCTGTCGATAATCTCGTCAAGGTACCCTTTGTCTAAATCTGCCATCAAGAGTTTCCTTTTCACATCAGACATCTCCAGATACTTTGAATAAGCTATCAATGTCCGCTCTGTATTCTTCTTGGGATCTGTATTTCCAAGGAAGAAGAAATAGCCTGGTTCCTCAATGTATTGCTGATAGATCAATTCCGTGTCCTCAACAGGTCTGAACCATTTGTTATAGCCATTATAGATCATCACCATCTTCTCTTCTGGAATCTGGAGTTTGGTAATGATGTTATTGAACTCAAAATCCGAAACGGTGATAATACGTTTACATTTCTTCAATATTCTAGGAACGACAAATCTTCTGTAACGCCATCCCATATCCTGATAGAATGATTTGTTGGATTTGTCTCGTGGTTCTAAGAAAATGATATCATGCAGCGTGAGTATCAATGGAACTTTACAACGGATCGGAGCCGTGTTACTGGTACAATGAAGCATATCAAGATTCAACTGGTTGACGGCCCGTGGTAGAGAGAACTGCTCCCAGAGCGGATAGAAATTGTTTCCTATCTCTATGATATGCACGTTCTTGCTGTCTTTTAGACAACGGTCCTCACCTGGTCTGCAGTTCCTTGATCTCTTCCAGAACCACATAATCCATTCCGTGTTTGTTTGTCCGGAAAATGCGTTGCGCTTCTATACCTATTCTCATATCTGTTTCATGATTTTTGCGGGAACACCACCTACGAGTGAGTGAGGTGGCACATCCTTTGTGACGACGGCTCCAGCAGCTACCACACAGTGGTTTCCAATATGGACACCTGGTAGAATCACGGCATTAGCCCCAATCCATACGTCATCGGACACCTGGTAGAATCACGGCATTAGCCCCAATCCATACGTCATCTTCAATGGTAACGGGTGTTGTACTGACGCCTTGTTCGTCAATATGCTTCTCTGCATTCTCAAAATTGTGATTGAGTGCGGTCACAGTGATGCCTTGAGCCAAGTTCACATGACTGCCAATGGTGACAGGACCAATAATCGTGTTATGTAAACCGATTCTGGTGTGATCGCCTATAATGACATCACCTACGGCATTATTGATACAGGCGAAAGACTCCACCACAGAATAGTCTCCAAGTCTAAACTGACGATAGGGTGGTGTGTCCATCCTCACAGAGCGATGGATCACGCTATGCTTCCCCCGATGCTGATACAGAGGCGCCAACAACCTAATGTACCAGCGAGGCCTTGTCTCCACCTGGTTCATAATCAGCCAATCAATGAACTTCTTCCATTTTGGATTCGCCTTAAACCTCTCTCTGACGACTTCGTTATTCATATCTTTTGCCTTTTATGACTACAAAAGTACAAAATATTTTGTATAGTTCCAAATTTTTGCCTATATTTGCAGAAAAATCTGTGGATAAATGAATAAAACATACGATTATCTTATTGTTGGTGCGGGTATCTATGGTGCAACCTTTGCCTGTATGGCTCATCGTCAGGGTAAGCGTTGTTTAGTCATTGATAAACGCAATCATCTGGGGGGCAATATTTATTGTGAAAACATTGAAGGTATCAATGTGCACAAATATGGTGCGCATATTTTTCATACCTCCAATAAAAAAGTTTGGGATTTTGCTAACTCGATTGTTGAATTCAACCGTTATACCAATTCTCCTATCGCTAATTACAAAGGCAAACAATATAACTTGCCTTTCAATATGAATACTTTCTATCAGATGTGGGGCGTGCTGACTCCAGCTGAAGCTCTGGCGAAGATAGAAGAACAACGTCAGGAGGCTTTGGAACGTATGAAGGCCGATGGTGTCACGGAGCCTCGAAACTTAGAGGAACAGGCCCAGTTGTTGATAGGTAAGGATATCTATGAGATTCTCATTAAAGGATATACAGAAAAACAATGGGGTCGTAAATGCAGCGAATTACCGGCTTTTATCATTAAGCGCTTGCCTGTCCGCTTTGTTCACGACAATAATTATTTCAATGACCGTTTCCAAGGTATTCCTGTTGGTGGATATAATAAACTCATCGATGGCCTTTTAGAAGGTGTAGAGATCAAACTTAATACCGACTTTTTTGATAATCGTCAGCATTGGGAACTGATTGCCGATATGATTCTTTATACAGGCAAACTGGATGAATATTTTGATTATCGCTACGGTAAATTGGAATATCGTACAGTACGTTTTGAAGAAGAAATTTTGGATATGCCTAACTACCAAGGTAATGCTGTGATGAATTTCACCGATGCAGAAGTGCCTTATACCCGAATTATCGAGCACAAACACTTTGAGATGTTTGGTGATGACGTCTATAAATGTCCAAAGACGGTCATCTCCCGAGAATACTCTTCAGAGTGGAAGGACGGCATGGAACCCTATTACAGTGTAAACGATGAACGAAACATGACGCTCTATCAGCAGTATAAGGATTTGGCTGACCAGAAGCCGAACCTCATTCTCGGTGGTCATCTAGCAGAATATAAGTATTATGACATGGCTCCGATTATGGAAAAGGTAATGGGACTCTTCGCGGAGTAGTTTTAGTCTATCTTTCCAAAAGTTGTTTCCATTGCCCGGCTATTTCATTGATATCAAATCGCTGGGCAATTTTGATGGCCTCGTCCGATTTTTTCTGCCAGTCTAGATGTGTGGCATCTTCTAATGTACGTGCTAATTCTACAATGTCCCCATTTCTAAAAAAGATTCCATAGTCTCCTAGGATCTCCTGACAGACAGGAAGGTCTGAAGTAATAATGGGCAATCCATGAGACATGGCTTCTACTAAAACCAATGGCATTCCCTCCCAGCGTGAACTTAGTACATAGACTTGTGCGTTGGAATAGAAATCTTGAATATGATTGGTAAAAGGATGAATAGTGATCCTATCCTCCATATGGTAATTGCTGATAAGGCTTCTGTATTTCTTTTCCTCACGTCCTTCGCCAACAATATCTAACATCCAATCGCTATTCTTTTGTGCGAATAGATGGAAGGCTTTAATTAACAGGTCTATACCTTTGTGCAGTGGCGTAAAACGCCCTATGGTGAGAAATCTCTTGCTATTGCCAATGGAGGAATCCCCTGGTATAAGTGTTAATGGATTATAGATGACAGCTGGAAAAAAAGCCTTGTCATAATGATGGAAGCGATTGGCGTCATCTTGACAAAGCACAACAACTTTGTCTAACTTTCTAAATTGATATACGTAATGCCTTAACCTCTTAGGACCGATGTGATAGTGTGAATTCTCCCCAAACAAAGCTTCATATGAATTATGCAACCATCCGATGAGTTTTGCCTCTGGAAAATCTTTTTTGAGTGTCGCTAATCTGGCTGCCAATGGCGCATGAACACCAATAATGATATCGAACTTTTCTCTTTTTAACTCTGCCAGCAGAACCTGCCGTAGTTCAAAAGGGAATGAACTTCTGGCATAAAGATTCGAACTCCATCTGCTTTGTGGTTGAAGTTTCAGATAAATTCCACTATAAGCTTTACACAGTTTGTTTTTTAACTCCCTGACTTTGGGATACATAATAAATCTATATGCGATTTTGGCTTCATTCAAACCATATAAGGTAGTGTCTTTCTTGTCTTCATGATCAAATGTCAGTATGGTCACGTCGTACTCCTTTGCCAATTCCTTGGCAATCACCGCCGTCACCCGCTGCACACCACCGATGGTGAAGATACTATCAACTATGAAACAGATTCTTTTCATGTTTTGAATACCTCCTTTAATACAATCTCCATCTGATTCTTCCATGAAAGATTCCTAATCGACTCTCTGATTTCTATAGGAGTCATAGATAATCCTTTATAGAATTGTATGATATGATTGATATCAATAGGTATTTCATCAGCAGAAGCCTTTAATACATAGGGCTTCCGATCAAAGTCTGTATCTGTTTCAGAATAGACGAAAGGAATACCTCTTGCTGCATATTCTCTGTTCTTGAGTGTTTTGATTTTGTCTATGCCTACGCGATGACGGCCCAAACTTCCTACTCCAAAATCACAACTATTAAAAAGATGATCCAAATCTTCACCATGCATCTTTCCATGGAGGATAACGTACTTCTCCATATTATTGTCTTTGATGAGATTCCTAAACTCCTGTTCGATCCCTTCAGAAAAGAAATAGCCTACGACGTGGAATCTTACAATATAATCCTGTGGCTTTGAAAAATAATTAACCAATCCTTTAACCACGCGATCAAATCCATGCCATTCATGAATCTCTGCAACGCCTATCAAATTCAGTTCTTTTGATGTGTCATTGATAATAGTTTTTATCTTAACACTACTGAAGTCAATACCATTGGATATTTTAATCGTTCGTTGACCAAAGATTTGATCATAATCAGAGAAAGTGACAATGGCGTCCAATTGTTTCGCAAACCAATGCCTGAAGATTTTATCTTGGAAGATCTGCCTACTTATTCCTTGTGCTTCATATTCAGAATCATAGGGGTAGGTCGGTATTTCCATCACAACCTTTGCACCATATCTCTTCATTCGTCTGACCATATAGATGGTAAATAGATTGGCGTTATGATTGGATCTGATATAGACAAAGTCGATATGACGATCTTTTACATAATTTGAAATCGAAGTGAACTCCGTTCTTTTTCTTATTTTACTGGAGAAACCATTCCCATAATCTGCAATGATATTCCCATCAATAAGTCTTTTCTTAGAACCTGTTTCGTCCATGTAGCATAGATGAACTTCCATGCCACATTCTTTTAAGGCATTAACCTGATAGTTTATCTTTTTGCTAATACCATTATTGGGGTCAAACCCATGGAATATAAGAAACAAAGCCTTTAACATTCTTCCTTCTTCAAAATCTTCGGCTAAGATAGTTATAATTTAGATATTAGCCAAATTTATATGCACTTTTTTGTAATTTTCAGATTTAATTTGTATTTTTGCAACCAAATAGCATGAATTTCTTTTGATGATCGATAAAAAATACAAAATAGTTTATTGTACGCCAGCTTTATATTCCGCAGGAGGAACAGAGCGTGTAGTTTCTCTTAAAGCAAACTATTTTGCTGATGTCTTAGGCTATGATGTAACTATTATCGTTACTGATGGTAGAAATAGTAATTCTTTCTTTCATCTTTCTGATAAGGTTAAAGTGATTAATTTAGGCTTGAATTTCGAAGAAATATGGAATATTCCTTTTATAAAGAAAGTGTTTCTTTATCTTAAGAAACAGAGAAATTATAAGAAATTGCTCAAAAGTGAGTTGATGAGAATTCGTCCAGATATTACGATAACTACATTGCGAAGGGAAATTAATTTTATTATTGAAATTAATGATGGAAGTAGAAAAATCGGAGAACAGCATTTAAGCAGGTCAAATTATAGAAAAACTGACCCTCGGTTCACAAATATCTGTGAGAAGATCTTTTTTGGGTGGTGGAAAAATGAAGTTGTTTCTAGCATCATGAAACTTGATAAATTGGTTGTGTTGACACCTGATGCAGCTTCAGAGTGGCCTGAGGTGAAGAATATCATGATGATCCCAGATCCACTGCCAATAAAAGTTGATAGATGTAGTACAACATCATACAAGCGTGTAATAACAATAGGACGATATTCTTTTGAAAAAGGATATGATCTTTTGTTGAAGGTATGGTCGATAGTTGAAAAGAAATTGTCAGATTGGCAATTAGATATTTTTGCGATGGGTGATCCTACTCCTTATGTTAAGATGATGGATGATTTGTCTATTGATAAAAAACGCTGTCATCTGAATAGTAGTGTGGTTGATGTTGAGGATGAATATATGAAAAGCTCTATTCTAGTTCAACCATCTCGAACAGAAGGCTTTGGACTAGTGATTGTCGAAGCAATGTCATGTGGTTTGCCTGTTGTGTCTTTTGATTGTGAGAATGGACCTCGTTCTATTATAACAAATGGCGAAGATGGTTTCTTGATACCTCCATTTGATGTCGAAATGTTTGCCAATTCTCTCATGAGATTAATGAGTGATGATGATTTGCGAGAGAGTATGGGCGAAAAGGGGAAACAGAATTCTCAGCGATACGATATTGATATCGTTGGCCAGCAATGGAAACAACTATTTGACGAATTAATGCAAAATAATGGTGTATGATGTAACCATAGGCATTCCAGTTTACAAGTCTGTTGATTATATCCGCAGAGCTTTGGAGTCTGCACTTTCTCAAACATATTCTTCTATTGAATTTCTTTTAGTGGATGATTGCGGTAATGATGGATCTATGGAGATTGTTCGTCAGATGATGACATCCCATCCAAGAAGCGAACATATTCATATTATTTCTCATCCATCAAATTTTGGCGTGGCTCGGTCTCGTAATGAGATTATAGAAATGGCTCAAGGACAATATCTGTATTTTATGGATTCCGACGATATGATCTCTGAGAATACAATCGAAGTAATGATGGAGAATGTCCGAAAGTACAATGCAGAGATCGTTTTTGGCTCGTATGAAAAGATAGAAACTTCAGGAGAGATAACAATCTATCAATATCCCTCATTGCAATTACTTCAGGAAGATGAATTGGCAAGTTATGCCTATCGTAAATATGCAGGTATTCAGGCTTCAGCCTGTAATTACCTTGTAAAAACATCTGTTTTAAGACAACATAATCTACGTTTTATTCATACGAATTTCTGGGAAGATTTGGTCTTTACCTTTGACTTGGTGACATATATTAATCGTGCTGTTCTGCTCCCTGACATTACATATTCCTATATTTGCAGAGAGGACTCACTTTCTCATTACCAACAGCGTAATAGTATATCCAAAGAAGAAGTCTTGCAGAATATTTATGCCATCAATCATCTTAAAGAGACATCTTCCATATTATGTAATAAAGTATATTATCCCAATCGTTGTTATATGATTGCCATGACCGATTTCTACATTGTATGCTATATCCTTAAACGTAGAAAAGATATACACCCTTCATTTTCTAATAAGGAAATTAAGCATCTCATGGCTTATCCCGCCACTTGGCAGCAAATCCGCTCATTTCGTCAGACAAGAATTAGAAATGTTATCCTGTTTCTATTGAGTAAACTTCCATCCTCACTTTGTGTCATGATGATTTGGTTTGCTGGTAAGGCAAAAAAAATACTTTAATGTTTGTTTATATCTAATATATTTGCTATATTTGCACCAAATTATAGCAATTATGGCCAATTGGTACGATAAATATCTTTCCATCTATGGGAAACCGTTTAGTGAGGTTCCCCTGGAAATTATTGATGGAACCAGAGAACGGCTTGCCGCTTTGCAAAGTGACAATCCGATAGCCTCTATTGTTGTAATTGGCTATAATGAGGAAACTCACTTACAGGCATGTTTGTGGGCTATCAGTGAGATACGTTGTAAATATCCAGTAGAGATCATTGGTGTTGATAATGACTCTAAGGATCGTACAGCAGAGATATATGAGAAATCTGGTATTCCCTATTATACGGAGTATCAACATTCCTGTGGTTATGCTCGTAGGTGTGGCTTGCAGCATTCGCGGGGTAGGTACTATTTCGATGTGGATAGCGATACATTGTATCCTCCAATGTATTATGAGTTGATGTTAGATCAACTAATGAAACCTGGGGTGGTAGCCGTATCTGCTACTTGGAGCTATTTCCCTGATGAAAACCATAGTAAACTTGGGTTGAGATTGTTTGAAATGTGTCGAGACCTCTTTTTGTGGATACAGCATTTCAACCGTCCGGAACTGAGTGTTCGTGGTTTGGTTTTCGCATATAATGCGGATTATGGCCGCAGGGAGAAATATCGTGTGGATATTATTCGAGGCGAAGATGGGTCGATGGCTTTGTCATTGAAGAAATATGGTAAGATAAAGTTTGTACGTGACCGTCGTTGTAGAGCTATCACAGGCTATGGCACTATTGGCAATCAGTCCATGTGGCAGAGTTTTATTCAGCATGTAAAAATTCAGAGTAAGGGTATAACTCGCATCTTCTTTAAGAAAGATTATTATGAGGATAGTGAGGATAATCTAATCAAATAGGATTGGAGACTATGAAGTTGCTATATGTTGAAAACTCATTAGCCATACACGGAGGTGTAGAGCGGGTTCTAACTGACAAGTTGAATTGGCTTGTTGAAGAGGGAAACTGTGAAGTCTGTTTGATAATTGCCAATCAAGGGGAGAGTCCAATAGTATTTCCTTTAAATCCTAAAGTGCAATGTCATGATATGGGGATTATGTTCCATCAGGTGTATCGCTATAAAGGCTGGAGACGCTATCGCCTAATGTTTCATTTGCATAAATTGTTTCGTCAGCGTATGGCTGAAATTGTTAGCGCCTTTTCACCTGATATTATCATATGTACAAGGTTGGATCTTGTTCCCGATGCGGTAAAGGTTAAACAAAATATCCCCGTTGTTTATGAATCCCATAGCTCTTTTTCATCTTATAAATACGAAAGGTATAGTTTGCCTCAGATACTTCATGTGAAATATTGTCATCTTGTCCTAAAGAAGGTTCAGATGATAGTTACTTTGACAGAAGGCGATGCTTTAGAATGGAAAAAAGTTACTCAAAATGTTTGTGTTATTCCCAACATCGTTCATCTGAACGATACGGATCATTTTAGTGGTTGTCATTCGAAATCTGCCATCTTTGTAGGTCGTTATTCATTTCAAAAAGATATTGGATCTCTTTTGAAAATTTGGGAAATTGTTCACCAACGTCATCCAGATTGGCTGCTCCATCTTTATGGAGACTATGGTGATCAGCAGGTAACTATTAGCCAGCAAATAGAATGTATGGGAACGAATGTCATAAGGCATCAGCCTACCACTTCAATAGATGAAGAATATCTAAAAAGTTCGATGTTATTGATGACATCTCGTTTTGAGCCATTTGGCTTGGTCCTTCCTGAGGCCATGAGTTGTGGTTTGCCAGTCGTTGCATTCAATTGCCCATATGGTCCTGCGGATATCATTTCTGATGGAGAAGATGGTTTCTTGATAAAAAACAAGGATATTTATGATTATGTGGAAAAGGTATGTTTGTTAATGGAGAATGAGGATATGAGAATTAAGATGGGGAAGGCAGGTGTCCTGTCTTCTCAAAGGTTCAAAGCAAGTAATATCATGCCTCAGTGGATACAATTATTTAGTCAATTGTCCAAACATTAGATAATATTAATATGGAGTTGTCAAATCATTACCCTAAAAGTGAGAGCCCACTTGTTACTATAGGCATTCCTGTATATAATGTGGAACCCTATATAGAAAAGTGTCTTTTGTCTGTGCTAAATCAGACCTATCAGAATTTGGAAATTCTTGTGGTAGATGATTGTGGTTCAGACAATTCTATGGCTATTGTTTCGAGTTTGGTACAGAAGCATTCTAGAGGAGCTGCTGTAAGGATCACTAAACATGCACAGAATAAAGGTATTGGAGAGGCTCGAAATACGATAATTAAAGAGTGCAGAGGAAAGTATGTCTATTTCATAGATTCAGATGACTTTATGGAGCCTAATGCGATAGAATTGCTATGTGCTCAATCTGAGAAATATGAAACGGATGTTGCTATTGCTTCTCATAGGAAGGTTGCTTTAAATACGGGAGAAGAATTGCCTACATACCAATATAAATCATTTCGGCGTTTTTATGGTGAAGACGCATTTGCGAATTATGTTTGTTCTGATTTGAGATGGCATGTTGCTATCGTGGTATGGAACATTTTGTTTTCAGTAGACTTCCTTAGGACTAATAATTTGTTGTTTGCGGGCAGAAAAGATGAGGATGCTTTATTCCTCTCTGATTATTATTCCGAAGTTAAGAGTGCTGTAATAATGCCAGACATAACTTATAACTATGTTGCACGTCCAGATTCTATTATGGGCTATATGGCAAGAAAAAAGATTCCTATTAGAGAGATTTACGAACGTTTCAATACAGACGCTATCATGACAGAGCATTGTGCTCGATTAAGAGGTCGCTCTTTCTATGATGTTCATTGTGCTCGGGTCATGAAGCATAAATTCCGTGCTGTTTGTGTGGCATTAAGACATCGATATCGTTTTACTGAGCCATTGACAAATCAAGAGATTCGTCAAGAACTTAAACATCCAGCATCTCTCTCAGATATTATACACTTTAAACGTTATAAACTCTTCAATTTATTTTTTAATATAATTGGTAGGTTTCCACCATCATTGTCTGTAGGTGTTGTATATGTAATAGGTAAGTTAATCCGGTGGATATGATAATTCGTTATTTCTATAGTACGTGCTTTCTTTTTCCAAGGATTGTAATAGCTAGGACAGAAAGACCTGCTGGTAAAATTCCTATGACATAAAAAATTAAATTAATAAGTTTTTGTTTTTTTAACTTTAATATGCTAGACAATGACAAGGGATGTCTCATGGCATCCTTAACCATTTCGTTTTTTAATGCAGGTTTAATACGATCCTTATTTTTAAGTACACCGCATATCATGAAAAACATTAAAATCATCCCTTTAGTACAACGAGTTTCAAAATAGGGTTTACTTTTTAACTCGAGACATTTGTTTTTAAGATAGGTGTATATCCTGATAAACTCCTCTATTTCATCTAATTTGATTTCTTTTCGATGTTGGTAATTAGATAGTGAGTTGTCTCTAATCACATAATAATAAGTATGATCAGGAATGATAACGGCACTTTTTACTAATGGAATCATATCACAACTACAAATCATATCGTCGTTAAATCTTGCTTGTTTGAAACGGATATGATTCTTCTCAATAAAATCGTGATTAAATAAAATATTCCAAATGAAATCCCTTAGAGTAGGGTGAACATCTTTATTGGCATAATTTGCTAAACAATCTTCTCCTCTTAAGACTAAATATGGTTGATTTAGAAAATCTTGACCTATGTCAATGGGATTTCCGTCAATGTCCACGGGTAGTACAGAACCATAAACCACATCCACTTTATGTTTTACAGCTTGGTTGTATAACTTTTCTATACAGTCTTCTGAAATATAGTCATCAGAATCTATTAACATGATGTATTCGCCCTGTGCTTCCTCAAGAATACGATTCCGAGCTGCCCAGCAACGCATATTCTGAGGTTGGGTGATAATTTTAATATTCTTACCCTTTGGATGTGATTCTTGTAACTCTTTAATAATATCAATAGATCTGTCTGGTCCGCGATCATCTACAGCAAGAATTTCGATATCGTCCGCAAACGACTGGTTTAAAACAGACAACATACATTTCCTAATATATGATTCTACACCATAAACAGGCATCCCAATCGTTACTTTGTATTTGTATTTCTCCATATGAGGGTATTTTAGAATTTTGGTGCTAAGTTAATATTTTATTTTGTAATTGCCAAATTTTAGGTGGAGATTTTCTCAAAATAAACAAATAAATACAAAAATGAGAAGAAAAATACTCTTCAAAAAGAAATAAAGTCTACAAAATTTTGATGTTTAAGATAATATATATATATTTGCACTCGATAGCATGATCGTATATCGTTAAAGTGATTTGTGAATCGTTGATAGTTTATTTTAATGTTTGAGAATGATGACTATAAGTATTATTGTGCCAATATATAATGTGGAGAAGTATATCGGGCGTTGTCTTGATTCTATTTTTGTGCAGGAATATAATGGTGTGGATATAGAATGTATTCTCGTGAATGATTGTACACCTGATAATAGTATGGACATTGTTGCGAAGAAGTTGGAATTTTATCACGGGAAGATCATTTTCAAAATTAAGAATTTAGATAAGAATGGTGGACTCTGTATGGCTAGAAATGCTGGTGTAGAGATTGCTAAAGGTGAATATGTCTTATTTGTGGATTCGGATGATAGACTTCTACCAGATAGTATATCCATTTTCGTTGAAGCATTGCGTGAAGCAGATGCAAGTTCTTCTATTGATGTGGTTTTAGGGAATACATATATTTGTAAAAATGAAGCTTCTGCAATGAAATTTTGTAGTGAGGAACCTGTTTTTGTTGATAACGAAAAAGAAGATGGATTACGTAAATTAATGAGAAGAGAGTTGTATCATACGGCTTGGAATAAACTTGTAAAACGAGAACTCTTATTAATGAATCATATTCAATTTGAAAATGGCATTGTTGATGAAGATCTTTTGTGGTCATACTTCGTTTTCTTAAATGCAAGAAATATTCTTGTTATTCCGATGATAACGTATATATATGAAAATAATCCAGGTTCCATTGTAAATACGACTACTGAAAAGTTATCATTAGTGGTTAATAGTCGTATGATTATATGCAACAAGATTATGGATTCCCCTCCCAAAGAACTATGTCGCGAGTATTATATATATATTTTTTTCATTTTAATAAGGGCGATTGATTTATATGAGTCAAATGCTGATGTGTTGCATTCTTTGAAATATAATTTGTTTTCCGTTAGGAATAGGCTGCTAAACGATGTATGGAAGAATAGCAACTATTTGTTGATTCCATTCTTCTTGATATCAATTAAACCTTTCTATTACATAACGAAACTAAGGTTGTTTCGTCGGTATTATGATCGAGTCGCTAAATGTTTCTTGCTCTTCTAGTGTAGTGTCTTGATGATATTTTGATAGAATTATCTATTGTCTGCCAATTCAACCATTGCCAAAATATTGGTCAAGTAACTACTCATGGCACGGGTACTGAGTAGTTGCGTCTTCCTTCTCATCAGAGAAAAAATGTTAACAGTTTTGTGTTCAAGGTGAGAGAAAATCTTGCCGATGAACTCACTCTTGCTACTGATCTTCAGAGCATCCGTGTCATAATTCGAATTCCGATTTGTTGGGAAGAATCATATTATATGCATCACAGATTTTTCTATGGCAAGTATCATGTTGTGTGTTTGCAGGTGAGTCATTTAAACATATTTGGGGGAATTGTTGGCTTTTTATTGCCAAAACAATTCTATCAATATTAGAAGGACTAATTTCAAAAATTTTCCCCCTTTTGTTTTTGTGAATAGGGGCGAAACGGCCTTTAGCTTGATTCCATGCACACAGGAGATATTGGTTTACCTGTTCATCGCTACGGAATTTACTTGAGCTTGTAAGATTCATGATATCAAAACATCTATCCCATACCTCTTGAAACGATGATTTCAAATGAGGTTGTGTCACATGATCATATACCCCTACAGGCAAAGTCTTATTTATCATAAAGCACATAAAGTTTTTTTCTACTTGCTTTAACCCCAATTCCATAATATTAAACCATTTCCATCGATTATTCCAAATTGCTTTTTTTATATAGAAACAGCTATTTACGACACAATAATCATTGTACAAAATTCTCCCCCAATTGTTATAACTTAAATAATTTGGATACATTAAATCAGCAGACAGTACAGGCACCCCTTTTTTAAAGAATAGGCTTGGGCTAGTAGGTCTCAACAAAAATGTGTCATCGTTAAACAAAACAAAACATTCCTCTAAATTTGACAATCTATGTAAGTTCAATTCTATTACATTTGAATTAAAAGTTGGTAAGTATTCAGAGGGTATATAATCCTTATGGTTAACCAGATTTAATTTGGGATGACTTATATTTAGCCAATTAGGCTTTTGTCCACAAGTTATAAAATGAATTTTGTTCACCCAAGGAGCAAATTTTTCAATAGAGCGAAACAAATATCTCAATAATTCCGAATCAGCTCTGTATCGACATATTGAATTTGCATCAACACTTTTCGGTGATCCAAAAATTACGTTTTCATATTTCTTCTTCTCGGCAAGCCATTTGGAATCCGAACCGTCAACCCAAGTAATTACGAAATCAATTTTTTCCATATCTTAATGTTTAACCTAGTATGCTATTTTTGCATATAGATAGTATAGATTGATAAATAAGTGTGGCATCCTTTTAATCATCATAGTTGTTAACCTTTGCCGGAAGTCATGAACAAAATTTAAATCTGGAGCATAAGTGTTTAGGTAATCCATAATCTCATTTCTGTTTTCTTTTTGTTTTGTAGTATGCAATGTGTGATATACCATTGTGCAAAATGATGTATAAACGTCTTCTTCTAACTTGTGCAATATTTTTGGTGAAAGGCCCTTGATTTGCCTTAATTTCCATGTTTCGTTAAGGGCAATGATGAAATCTTTTGTATTGTCTATTTTGTAAGCGTTGGTAGATGAGCCAGGCCATCTTCTATAGATGTTTAAGATCATATTTGTTCTTATACAACGATTTGCCTTTAGATAGCATTCATGAGTGAATGGTATGTCTTGATACCTTATACCAGAGTAAAAAGACAAATTTTGTGCGTTGAGAAACTCTCTTCTGTAAAGAGTTCTCCAAACATAACAATGGGAAGGATTAAGATTATCTAGAAATAGTCGTTCGCCTGTTTTCTCTATATAGACTGGCGTTGGTTGTTTGGGAATATGTAGATGCATCTCTTTAATCTCCTGATCCTTCAAGGCAATAAAGTCTGCAACAACTAAATCAACCCTGGTTTCTATTGCTTTCTCTAACAAGGGCTTCAGGCTATTCTCTATTAGCAAGTCATCAGAGTCTGGCATGAGTACATATTCTCCTTTTGCCTTGGCAATACCATTGTTACGGGCAACGGATAAACCTTGATTTTCTTGATTGAGTACAGTGATGTTCTTATGTTGTTCAATGATGTCTTGGATAACCTCCATGCTTCGGTCCTCAGTACCATCATTAACGATGATGACTTCAAAAGTATTTTCGTCAAGATCTTGTCTGAAGATACTTTCCATACATGGACGGATATATTTTTCCACGTTATAAACGGGGACGATGATACTTAGTAGTAAGCCAGGGTTTTCATTCATTATTGTCCTATTTTGTGTGCAAAAATAGTGCTTTTCTCTGAATCTTGCAAATTTTAAAATGTTTTTTCCCTAATAATATGGGAAAAAATCGTTTGGACCAGAGGATGATGGGGTAGAACAAGGCAACAATTACGATGGCTGTGGGTAATGCGGTGTACCAGTGATAGCAGAAGGTGCCGTTGATTCCTAATGTATGTTCGAGGGAGAAATTAGCAATCGTGACCAACATGATGTGGAGACCGATGATGACGAGTGTGCCTATGGAGATGTTGGTGACTATAGAGGATTTGAAACCATTGAGCACCTTACAACCATATAAAACACCAAAGAGAAACAGTACGTTGATAGGGTAGAAGAGGGCGATGTGTAGGACATGTTGCCCTGCATAGAAGGCTTCCAGATGCCAAGAAAAGAGTAAGATGCTTGCCAAAAGACATGTGATGCAGCCAATGATATCCATTTTGAGATGACATTCTCTGAACAGATGATATTGTCCAAACAAGTAACCCATATAATAATAAGGTAAATTCCGCATGATGCCAATGGGCGTCAGCTGAGGTGCAAACTCCCAGTATTTGTTGGCACCATAGAGGATGACGGAGAGGATGCAAAGTCCTGTCATTATCCTATGCTGATATTTGGTCTTCCTGCAGAGATCGATCAGGATGTGCATAAATAGAATGGCTGGCAGATACCAGAGCGGACCATTCAGTGGCCCGGCAAATGAACTCTCATGCTCCATCAGTAAGGCTCCAATCAGTGGCCGCATGGCCTGAAACATATCGGGCATCCCCCCATGAACAAGGTAATATTTCAGGATCCAATAAGGATAGACCACCACATTATATAAAATATAAGGCACGATGAGGCCGTACCAATATTTCTTCCAATTCTCCTTATCACTCCCCCTGTTTTTTTTCAGATAACCAGAGATGAAAAAGAAAACGACCATTGTCAGTGCCTGTAGGTAGCGATAATAGAACCACTCTTGCGATTGTGGCAGGTGGCAAAATACCACACTGCATACTGCCAGTGCCTTAGCCCAATCTATCCAGTTTAATGGCAAAACAGAGGATTGAATACATCGATGTGATGCGGGGATTCACGATGATTCTCGTAGTCTATTCGCATATCTGCCATTTCTGCTTTGGCGATTCCTTGTTGGGATTCAATGCGGTGTTTTTCCTGTTTCGTCTGCCTTGTTTCTTCTTCATAAGTGGTTGGCTGTTCGAGACAATGGCTCGAAAACCATTTTGGGAGGTAGCCCGTCGTAAGATGTTGGTACAGTTGGTGCCTACATTCATCTTTCTTTTTTTGCTGGCTCCACCACCAGAGTTCTTTTATCAATTGGGTGCGCTGAAAGGTGGCTATTGGTTCACGTTTGTACTTTTTGAGTTTTTCATCCTCTATATGTTAGCCGTGAGGCTTTGTAAGAAATGGGACTTCGGAGTCGCTTTGTTGATAGCTTTAGGAACTTTTGTTTATTCCAGGTATTATCATGTGATTCTGTCTTCTGCCGTTGGTTGGCAAATATACGCTATCAATTTGTTGGGCTTCCTAAGTGTGGTAGTATGGAGATACTTCCTTTTTTTCTATATTGGTGCATGGGTAAGAAGGCATTTTGAAGCATTTATCCGATGGACGGACAAACCTGTAGTTATCTTGGCTATCACAATTGTCTTTGCCTTTGTGGCCTCAACACCGCATAAGAATCATCTGATCTATGAGATGTTGCGGTTTTATGTGGGAGGCATCAGCGGCATGTGGATGGTGTTCTGTTTCTTCCGTCTTTCTGCTTCGTGGCTTCAGCGTATTCGTCTGTCAAAGCCTCTGCAGTATGTCGGCACTCGAACACTTGATATTTATCTGCTTCACTATTTCTTCCTGCCACGCTTTCTTCTGCCTTATGCAGGGCTGTTGCAAAATTATAACAACAGCGCGATAGAGTTTGTGGTTATCTTATCTATCGCGCTGCTGGTGCTGAGTGTTACTTTATTGGCGAGTTATGTGATTCGTCTCGCTCCCTTCCTCAGACATTATCTTTTTGGGGTTGACTAATATCTGAGATACCAATCTTGGTTCGTCTCTCCGTTAGAGTTTGACCACTTTAAGAAATCTGGGAAGAGCTTGTCGATGGCTTTACTCTCATTCTCACGCTTCAAGATCGTCTCTTCGAATACACTGATATCAGCTCCTTTCAAGTAGAATGCAAATGGATAATTGCCTTGACGGACAAAGTACAATCCTTTATCGGGATTAGAACGATCATCTCCTTTTCCGAAGTAACTGGTATTCATTTTTGCCGTTGGTGCCTCCATAGGAATATGAACCTCCCAATTCTTATCTCCTTCCCGGCGATAGATGAATGGCTGGATAGAAGCTAATTTTTCTGCCGAAGTTAAAGCAGAACCATAGGTAAGTTCAAGAATATAAGTTGTGCCGAGTTCACCATTAAAATCTTCTGTCAGATAATAGACATTACCATCGTTGGTAAAGTTTGCATCCACAGCTTCTGTCGATTCAGGTGCTATCTTCTTCATGACGATACTCTTGGGATCAACTTTCGTATTGAGTGTTAATGCCAAACCATTGGTTAACGTTACATAATTCTGAAAAGTAGTCAGATAGAATGTCTCCTTAATAATCTTACCACTATTGTTGAATTCTTTCTCGTGCTTGGCATTTACGATTGCGTCATTGAGATCATAGTCTCCCTTGTTAGGCCACAAATCTTCAAAGGCATAGACACCATTCGTGGATGACTTTTTGTTTGCAATTTCAGGCACGGGAGCAAATACACCAACAGGCTTCAAAGCAAAGATCAGGTCATCGAAGTCCAGATCGTCCATCGCGTCCTCAAATGATATCAGCGTATAGGTGTCGCCATTGGTGGCCTTATAACTGAACTTCGCACCACGACTTTGCCCCTCCAAATTAGGATACTTTCCTGTATCTCCTTTTAATTTTTTGCCGTATGAAAGCCCATCGGTAGTGGTACACCAACAATTATATTTCTTCTGACCAGAGAAAGCTCCTATATTAAGGGCATAGTTTGGGCCTTGCATAGCCCAGGCCTGTGTCTTTAAAATAAAACCAATTCTAGTTCCTTTGGGGAATATGGTAGTTGCACCGCTCTTGTCATCATTGGCGATATTGGGATAATACATCAACTGTACTACATCGCCGCGATTTGTTCCAACATTATTATTATAACTTCTTAAGTTCCATTTCGTAGCATTATTCCACTCTCCATCCTGGGTATTGGGGAAAATCATCACAATATGGATATCTTCCTTTTGGGTAGGCTTATTGCTATCTGTATAATAATAGTAACCCAAAGATGAGTTCCAACATGTACCACTACCAAGAATCGTAAATGTAACCTCAGAGTCCTTTTCAAGCAACAGATCTGGATAAGAACAGTATTCTTCATTCATAGCACTACCAGAAACAAAGGCTTTTCCTACTGTGGCAAACAAACCTTCCATCTCTTGGTCACTGATTATTAGTCTGGGATCTGCTGTTGCCTTGTCAAGTAGATAATTGGGACGGCCTGTAGCTGAGTTCCAAGAACCTAACCAGTTCTTCCATTCGTTATACAATTTCTGGTCTGTGACAACACCATTATCAGTTATAATGTTAGTTAGATTAAGACTTGACAGGTCATTGGTTAATACACCAGGTCCTTCTGCACGAGTCCATCCACGGGTTGCAGCTACTTGATTGTTTTCTGCAACGACAGAAGCGTTACCATTCTGTACATCAGCCTCCAACAGCATCATACCAGTGAAAAAGTTACCTGTCGCAATATACAGATGCTGTGCATAGGTGGGCAATTCAACAACTGCATTGAATTTACCGTTTTCTTCTGTATAGTCCTCGTAAATCGGGCTGACATCCTCATTCCAAACTTCATAATCTGAACCTGTAACAAAAGGATTCTCGGTATAAACACCAAAGAACACAGGGCCGTAAGTCTTATATGCAGAATAATCAACGTTAAGATTTACTTTCTGAACGGTTGAAAAATCAAAAGAGTTAGGGGCTTCCCCTGGCATGTAATCATCGGGATCAATAGATGTCCCATACATGGATTTATCTACACATGCTGTCATAGAGACACCAAGCATAAATCCCAAACAGATCTTTCCAAGATTTCTACTTAAACTATCCAATCTAATCATATCTCTAACTTTTATATCCTAATTTGCCGCAAATATACAAATAAGAAATGAAATATGCAAGTATTTACCAATTTCTTTCTCAAAAAAAGCAATTTCTTGACCAAATAGCATTGAGAATCAGTTAAATATCAATGCATCAGATAGATAATCACAAAAAAAGAGAATCTTTGCAAATTCAAAGTATATTTTATTAGACTTTTCTTGGCGGAATGAAAGAAAATCTTTATCTTTGCAGCCGAAAGTTGATTATAATATACTTTTATGGAGCTAAGAGAAGTTGTTAAAGAGCGTCGAGGTTTTTTGGGAATCTCCCAGATAGACTTAGCGGAAATGGCAGGCATCAGTCTGGCCACAGTGAAGGATATTGAGCGAGGCGTAGGCAATCCCTCGATGAAAACAGTGTCGCGAATCTTAGAGGTATTGGGACTGGAAATGGAGTTCCATATCAAGACCATCAAATGATATAGCTTATGAGACAGCTCGAAGTATATGTAAATGATGTGAAGGCTGGATTACTCACGGAGTTGAATCCTGGTAAGGGCTATACGTTTGTCTATACTGAGACATACGTCGCATCAGACTTGCCCCCAGTTTCACTGACACTGCCCAAAAGGAAAGAAGCATACGAGGCAGAGTCTTTGTTCCCGTTTTTCACAAACTTACTACCCGAAGGGGCGAACAGGAAAGTGATTTGCAGGGAACAGCGTATTGATGATAAAGACTTCTTCGGTATGCTGATGGCCACCGTCGGAACAGATATGATTGGCTCTGTAAACTTTAAGAAAGTAGAGAATGGTTGAGATAAAATATTGTCCATCAACGTTGGCAGAAGGTTATAACACCTACAGTCCTCAAGCAGTAAAACGACTGTTTGGCGGAAAGAAAGTGTCACCATTCCTGGATTTCAATATTAATGAGTTGAAACAGTCGGACGTGATAGTTCGGGCTATGCAACGTATATCCGTCTCTGGTGTACAGGAAAAATTCTCAGGTCTGATAGATCATAACAGCATCCGCATTGCCGAGAGCAATGAGCAATCAACATATATCATCAAGCCTGCCCCATGGGACGAGACCATTGCCACAAGAAAACAGATTCCTGCCAATGAGCATGTGACGATGCAGATTGCCAGACAGGTGTATGGTATTGTTACAGCAGAGAACGGATTGTGTTTTACTAAAGATGGTCAGACGGTGTATATCACCAAGAGGTTCGATTTTTTGCCTGATGGAACGAAGGTGGAAATGGAGGACTTTGCTGCACTCGTTGGACGAAATGAACAAACCGACGGCACTTATTTCAAATACAGTGGTTGTTACGAGGATATTGCGAGATGCATCCGAAGGACTATTCCTGCATGGATGGTGGATATGGAACGCTTCTTTGAACTTGTTGTGTTCAACTACATCTATGCAAACGGAGATGACCATCTGAAGAACTTTTCGATTATCAGACAAGGTGAAGATTACCGGCTTGCTCCAGCATACGACCTGTTGAATACAAACCTACATGTGATTAGTGATGACTTCGGACTCGATGGAGCCTTGTCTCCTTACATTGAGAAGAGCGACGTATATGACAGGACAGGCCACCCATGCCGTTTAGACTTTGAACGATTTGGTGCACAAATCGGATTGGCCGACGCTCGAATCAAGCGAGTGCTGGATAAGTATATGACTATTCCAGAATTGACCACGAGGCTTGTTGGAAATAGTTTCCTAAATGACAAGTTGAAAAGGAAATACTTGCGAATCGTGGACGAACGAATAAAAAGGTTTGCGAGAAAGTCAGAGTAGATTCATAGATAGATAATCACAAAGAACGAGGCAATCCAGCCGAGAATGCAGAACTGGATGAAATGATCCTTGACGAGACTCTTTGTGGGGGAACCACTGAGACCGAAGACGATCATATTCTGGAGATACCGCAGAAGACCAGCGAGTACCCAACCACTGGTGAGATAGACATAACGGGTGCCCATGCGCTGGATGACCTCTGGCGACATGGTGTACATGATGTAGCAAACCAAGGTGACTGAGGCGATGATGGCTGTGGCCTCATTGATAAAGGTCTTGTTGTAGCCTGTTATCGAGACACGCGGTTTGGTGCCCGTCTGTTCATAGATCCGATAGTCATCGTTGCGCTTGGTGAAGGCCAGGAAAAGCGTCACGAGGAAGGTCATCATCACCAGCCAGTGGGAGATCCAGATGTCCGTTGTCAAACCACCTGCCAACACTCTCATCACGAAACCAATGGCAATAATCGACACATCCAGGATGGCATATTGCTTCAGACGGATGCAATAGGCAACGTTCATCAACCAATACCCCAACACTATTATATATAAATAAGGTGTATTAGGACTTTGGGCTATTGGTATCAGAGCCAAAGCACCAACCATACTGAGTGCCATCATCGCGTAACCACCATTGACAGAGACTTTCCCAGATGCAATCGGGCGATGGCATTTCTTCGGATGCTGACGATCCGCTTCCACATCCCTCAGATCATTGAAGCAATAGATGCTGCTCGAAACCAGACAGAACGAGGCAAATACCACCAGTGTGGGCCAAAAGTATTCCGGCTTCAACAGATTGTTGCTGAAGAAGATCGGTGCAAAGACAAACACATTCTTTAGCCATTGCAGTGGACGTAGCAGTCTGATGTACTCTATCATCGCTGCAAAGATACGATTAAGTGAGCAGAAAACCAAATTTTATTTGAGTTTTCTCGAGCGTGAGTATCTTCGAGCGAAGCTCAAAGGTAGTGCAAATTGAGAGAAATACAAAATAAATCCAAATATAATTTGGGATTTTTCTTCTATTGTTCATTTTTTTAATTTGCATACACTGCATACACTAAAACACAAATTACTGATTAACAGGGGTTAATCTGGTGTATGCAACAAAACCGTTAGTGTATGCAAACAAATTTATTGTAAAAAAGACACAAAAAACTTGCAAATCCCCATATTTTTTAGTACCTTTGCACGTATGTTCGACTATGAAAAAATTCCGTTTTGGTGGGCCTTGTGCCCCAAGAGTGATTGTGAGATGGCGGAGACTTGCCTTCGTCATCAAGTGTGTATTCATACCCCCAAGAGGTATAAGCGATGGACATGCGTCCTCCCCAACAACTATCATGATGGTGGATGTGATTCCTATCAGAAGATGGAAAAGGTGACAATGGCCCAGGGGATTGCTGCCGTCTATAAGAATGTGCAGTATCGGGAGGTCCGTACGCAGATTCGCTTGGCATTGACGGCGCACCTTGGCAGTAAAGGCACTTATTATCGCTATAAGGATGGTGAGCGCTTGATTAATCCCAAGTTGCAGCAGGAGATCATCGACATTGTGCATCGTTTCGCACCAGGTATAGAGGTGAATTTTGATAAAACCTTTGAGGATTATGATTTCACAGGGCTATAACCTGAGATTTATTAGTTTGAAAGATTTTGTCCCAGGGCCTGGGACACTTTGTCCCACCACATGGGACTAACAGTCCCAGCCCATGGGACAAATACAAAACGACACGAAAAAATGAAGCTATCAATTGTAAGAACAGACAAGAAAAACATTTCCCACTTGACGGTTAAGTCCATAGAGTGGTTCCTTGAGAGAATCAAAACTGACACGAAAGCCGAGGATATCGGCAAGTTCCGCCATTATATTGCCCGTTTTGGTGATACGGGTCAATATGAGGACAATGTGCCGATGGCTATGATCCATCCGCTGGTGGAGATGACGAAAACGGAGAATGGTAATCTTGAAATCACCACCTTCAACAGTCTGACGTGGCTTCATGTCAGTGGTTTGATGAAACCTGATGAAATCAAGGCCGTCAAAGAAGCCTCGAAAATTCTGCCTACCACCTTTGCCGCCTTCACAGGTGCCGATGGCAAGAGTGTGGAGATTCTGGTGTCTGTATCTCAGAAAGATGTATCTACAAAACCACAAACGGAGGCAGAGATGGATACCTTCTGCAAAGCAGCTTATGAAGTGGCTTTGGGGGCTTATAGTGGCGTACTTCCAAAACCGATTGAACGTCAGACGGTTACTGCAAGAAGTAGTTTCAGGATGACCCTCGATGAAAGTCCCTATTATAATTCTCAGGCCACACCGATGATGGTGCAGATCGTCAGAAATGACCTGATGCCTACTGATGAGTCAGGGTCCGAACAGCGAGAAATGGACTATCATCTTTATGAAGATTATGAACTCATCTATCAGCAGGCGGCACATGAGGCTTTCGAGGAGACGGCTGACGTGGTGGAGTCACAGCGCTATGATGCCTATATGACGGATCTTGCCCATAAACTCTGCGAAAAGAATATGCCAGAAGAGGAGGCCTTTGTCCATATCCGTAACCATCACGTTTATAAGAAGATATACGACGGACCTCGCATACGTGCCATCGTCAGTGCCGTCTATGCTGAGGAAAATCCCAAACGCAGGAAGGATGGTGAGATGATCAGTGTGGAGACGCGCAAACTGATCAAATTCCTGAAAACCAGATATGTGTTCCGCTACAACGAGGTGATGGGCTATACGGAGTATCGGCCCAATAACACCTGGATGCAAGACTGGGCACCTTGCGATGAGAATGTCATCAACGGCATGACTATCGAAGCCCGTCTGAATAATCTTGATGCGAGAGACAAGGATGTGCGTCGTTTCGTCCACTCGAATATGATCCGCAAAGTCGATCCTATCAATGAATATATGTCTAACTGCTACGACAAATGGGACGGGGAGACGGATCATATTGCGATGCTCGCCAGATGCGTGCCCTGCAATATCCCACAATGGGAGACTTGGTTCAAGAAGTGGTTCCTCTACATGGTGGCTCAATGGGTGATGCCCCAACGGGAATATGGTAACTCTGTAGTACCTCTGCTGATTTCGCCTCAGGGTGATGGAAAGACCACTTTCTGTCGTATGATTCTGCCTCCACAACTGCGATGGGGATTCCTTGAGAACCTCGATGTGAGTGAGAAACGTGCCACCCTTCAGGCGATGCACAATTTCCTGCTGATTAATCTCGACGAGTTTAATTCGATCAGTCCGAAACTGCAGGAGGGTTTTCTGAAGAATGTCATCCAACTGCCGAATGTAAAGATCAAACGTCCTTACGGCAAACATGTCGAGGAGTTCAAACGTTATGCCTCATTCATCGCTACTACGAATGAGACCAACGTGTTGAGTGATCCATCTGGTAGTAGAAGGTTCATCTGCGTGAATCTCACAGCCCCCGTCAAGACGGATTATAAACCGAATTATGAAGGACTCTACGGACAGGCCTATAGGATGGTGGTCAAAAAGGATATGGATTGGTGGTTCAATGCTGAAGAGGTGAAGAAAATCATAGATCATAATCGCCAGTATCAACTCACGCCACCTGCCATGCAGTATTTTAACGAATACTATCTGCCTGCTGCGGATGAAACGGAAGGTAAGTGGCTTTCACCAACAGCTATCTACGACCAACTTCGCAGGATTGCAGGTTCTGGCCTGAAGGCGAATGGTGTCTCTGCCTTTGGTCGTTTCCTTTGGAATATGCCAGAACTCCAGCATCGCAGAGTAGGCAGCAGCAAACAGTATCTGGTGAAAAAGAAGGAATAACGCCTTTGCATACACTATTTATATAACTGCATACACTAATCCATTTGTCTGAATATCAATTAGATAGATGTTTAGTGTATGCAGTGTATGCAAAATACAAAATATAAGTTATCTATCTATGATTAGGAAAAAAGTCACGTAATATTTGTTTTTTTCTCAGAAATCCACTATATTTGCAAAGTTTTGAAATCATGATGTTGTAATTCACCACAATGAAGAAGTTATTTGGGATAATTAGTCTGTTGGTGGTATTAGGGCTTACCTATTATTATATTAATAAGGTGAACTCAAAAGGCTATGCTCATAAAGTAGTAGTCTGTATTCCCGTTTATGGTCAGAGTTACGCCTTAGGAGAAGAAGCAATAAGAATAACTGATTTCGATTCGCTTAAAATAAAGTATGATGGTCGGATCATGACAGAGCAGCTTGATTACACTTTTGGCTATTTCGACCATAGTAGCCAATTCAAACAATGGGTAAAGCGGATGCTTCATTACGATAAAAAGGCATTTGAACTTTCTGTCTATCGTATGGCCGAGACATTGGCTCAAAGTTTAGGTGAAGATACCGTTGTCTGTATTTTTCCTGGTGGTCATGGTATGAATACTATCCAGCAATTGATGAAGCCAGCAAAGCCTTATAATAAGTTTATTAAAGAGATACAAACAGCACATGATAAGGCTGTTGAAAGAGGGTGGGAGTTCTTTGTTCCTGCTGTCTGTTGGATGCAGGGCGAATCAGACATTGTAGAGTATCCTGACTATGACTATAAAGCATACTTCTATCGAATGTATAATGACTTGAATACAGACATCAAGAATGTGACACATCAGAAAGAAGACATACGAATCATCTGTTATCAATCTTCCACAATAACCAAAGGACTCCGTTATAAGCCCAATAATTATGATGCGACAGAGCCTCGCACACCAACCGCCCAGATGGAAATGATACGCGACGATTCCTTGATATGGGTTAGTGGACCTACATACCCTTATGACTTTGTAAATGAATCGCTCCATATTGATGCAGTTGGACAGAAGGGTATCGGCACACTTGCAGCCAAATCTGCTTTGGGCATTCTTCGGAAAGAGAAGCGTCATATAGGTTTGGTTCCTTTGGCGTACCATGTTGAAGGTAATGACATCAGGATTGATTTCAATGTCCCTTGTCCGCCATTATGTTTTGACACGATTCATGTCAAGAAGGCAGATAACTTTGGCTTCAATGTGATCCGTCCTGACGGTACAGATATTGTTTCGGATGTGATGATAGATAATAACTCTGTTGTGATCCGTTGTACAGAGTCTCCTGATAAATGCAAATTGCGTTATGGTGTCAATGGTGAGTTTCTGAAAGGAGGAAGAAAAGTGGGTCCAAGAGGGAACCTGCGAGATTCTCAGAAGACTGTGCCAAATTGGTGTTTAATATTTGAAATGTTTATTGGTCAATGAAAATATTTATGGTTCATGAGGATCCTTGGCATGCAGGGAACCCATATATATATACCCTGATTGAAGGAATAAAACGTTCCCATCCTGACTGTGAGATCGGGTGGGGAAGAGAGTTGTTTTGGAGTGACGATATTTACTCTTTTGATATTGTTCATTTCCACTGGCCTCAGACCTTTATGGGAAAGGATTCTCATTCGGAGGCAGATCTTCTTCGTCATATAGAAAAAATGAAGTCTGTTGGTGTGAAGATTTTGGCTACCTGTCATGACTTAGAACCGCATTATGACCAGTTCGCAAATAAGGCTGAGTCCATGAGTATTGTCTATTCACATTGTGACACTATCATCCATCTTGGAGAATATAGTAAAATGCTTTTTGAAAAGCAATATCCAGATGCTGCCCATTTTTTAGTTCCTCATCATTTATATGACACAGTATATACACATTTCCCGTCTAGAGAAGAGTCTCTAAGATATTTGGGACAATCTCATGACAAAATTTATATACTTTGTTTTGGAGCATTCCGGGCAAAACAGGAGAGACAACTGATTATTAATCTTAGTAAACAGTTGCACGATAAAAATGTAGTTATTTTAGCTCCGAGTTTTATGAATATTTGGTGGCGTTCATTTAGGTTGTGGCATCTGCGAATTAAAAGATGGTATTACAAGTATCGTTACAATATTTACTGTACTGGTAGAACATGGCTCGCTGTAAGTGACAAGAATCTTCCTTTCTATTATGGTGCTTCAGATATTGTTTTTATACAGCGATTAAAAATACTTAACTCGGGTAATGCATTGATGCCTATGCTTTTTGGAAAAGTTATCGTTGGTCCTGATTGCGGAAATGTAGGACCTCTGTTACGTCATTGGCATTATCCTGTATTCTCGGTTGATGATACGAATGAGGTTGGTCATTTGGTTAGTATGGCTATGAAGATGGCAAAGGATGGAATTGGCATTCAAAACAAGCAACCACAGTTGGATGAGTATGCTACAGATGTCATTGCTGGTAAATTGTATGAAGTTTATATAAAGATATCTTCATCTGAAAGAGTGTAATCAATTTTTGGTTTTTCTGTATTGCATATAGAAACTACTGGGTAGAAATGATATTAAGAATACGCCTTTCTTACTGAATCCACATTGCTTATAATGTCTATTCAGAATTTGCTTATTGTTTCTGATATAATTAATTATATTTCTAATACGCTTATCGGAATGTAATTCTGGAAATAAAGCAACCTTGCCAAGCAACTCGTTATAGTACATGATAATATGTACGATGCTCCATTCCTTGACTACTTCTGTCTCGTTCTTGACAGCATCTTGAGTTACCTGTACTCTCTGTATCCTGTTATCAATGTATTGGCTGATGTTCTTTTTGTAATATGCATGAGCTAGCGAACTGCTTCGATGGGTGTATTCATAGAGGGGCTCATCGACGATGACAGTGGTTCTCGCCTTAATAAATGCTCTGATGTTAAAGATGAAGTCTTCATCGGTACGCAATCCAGGATCATTCTCAATACCGTTATCAACTAACATCTGGCGTTTATATAGTTTTGTCCAACATTGAGAATAGATCTTATCTTTAGAAAAGAAGTGAATGAGACCTTCTTCGTGATTCAAAATATATTGCTGATTGGTGCTATTCAGATGTGATACATGTCCTTGCTCGTCAACCTGTTTATAGTTGCAACAGATGATATCGGCATCATACTTATAACCAGCGCTAACCATTTTGAAAAGCATCAAGGGCTCCATTTTATCATCACTGTCAGTCAATGCAATATAGTTGCCTTGTACATGCTTTAACCCAATGTTCTTTGCAGTCGCAGGTCCGGAATTCTGTATGTGAATAGCCTTGATGTTATCATAGTCTTTAGCATAGGTGTCACAGATGTTTGCTGATGAATCTGTGGAACCATCATCAACAAGTATGATTTCAAAAGAAACGTTGTCTTGTTGAAGTACACTATCAATACATGCTGACAGGTACTTCTCTGTGTTATATACAGGTATGATGACACTTACATCCATAATCCTTATTTCTTGTGGGTTAATAGTAATATGAGGTTTAGTAATCTCTTAATCCACTTTCTTGTACCGACAGTCTGGGTTATAAGCAGTGACTGGTCAAGAAGCTCGTCATCTACAGGGGATAGTCGTTGGTAGTCGGCAATAACGCGTGGTGGAAATAGTTCCTGAAGAATAAGCTCTCTTTCTTTTGGTAGCAGTCCATTAGAGTTAGTACTGATGCCGCTCGTATCATAGTCCGCCACAATGATGTTGCAACTTCGGAAACTGCAGTTGTCGAAGACTATTGTTTCAATGCAGAACTTCCAGTCAGATAATATCTTGTATCTCTCGTCGTATGGATGCTTTAACAATAATTCTCTCTTAATGAACATAGCCTGATGGGGTAGGCTGCCTCGCATCAGATCAACCAATGTAATGGTCGATTTCCAAAGACCGCTGGGGCTCTTTGCATTGCCCTTTAGAACTTTTCCACAGATGATATCTTCTTGATATTCATTAACGATATCTAAAACATCAGAGGAATGGAAACAATCACCAGAGTTCATAAAAATGCAATAGTCGCCATGAGCCTGTGCCACTCCCTTGTTCATGGCGTTATAGACACCTTTGTCTTTCTCGGATATCCAGTATCTGATATGGGTGGCGTATTGCTTGATGATATCCACGCTGCCATCCGTAGAACCTCCGTCAATAATGATATACTCGAAGTCCTTGGAAGTCTGACTTATAACACTCTTAATGGTGCGTTTCAGTCCTTCCGAATTATTATAGTTGATAGTGATGATGGAATATCTCATACGCATTTTGATAATACTTTATATTTCAGAATGTTGAGTTGGATGGATATCTTTGTTAAGAGATTGGGATGCCTGTGAGGGGAGTGCTGATAGATTTTCTTCAACTGCATCCATGAATAGCATTTATATAAGACAGCTTTCTTATTGCTTGTTTTGACCTCTTGATATATTTCACCTGTAGTACCAGAGATACCTGTAATCAAAGGCTCTTCAGAAAAGGGAATAAAACAAATGGATGAATCCAAAACCGTAGAGGCAAGGATATGTTCAAAGAAGACACCTTCGGAGTCATTTATACATCCTTTGTTTTTCAAGAACTCTTTGTAGAAAGTCGTTGTCCCACAGATAATACGACTATCAGCAAATTTTAGATTAGAATGAAAAAGGCATGTCACAAAGTCGTGTTTGCATTTGAGGGATTTGAGAATCTGACAGATATTAGTGACAATGAGTCTGCCAGTAATTTTGATGATAACACTACCATCTTGTATAAAAGAAGAATGATGGAGGGCAAATTCTATTATTTCAGTTTCTCCATACCCTTTTCCTCGTTGTTTGTCTTGGTTTCCGGCAAAGGTGAGAATCTCTAATCTGTCTTGCTCATTTTTGAAAAGTGTGCTGATATCTGTATTGGAGTTCTCACAGAAGACAATTTTACAGTCAGTATTGTTAATATAATAATGTATGGCATCCACATATTGCTTTTGCCTATCACTGGTATTTGTTAGCTGAGTGAACGGCATTCCATTGGGATTAATACATCCTGTGAGTAATATGACTGTTTTCATTGCTTATCGTTGAGCCCCATAAATCCGTTATCTATTTGGTTCATAGCAGAGCCAAAGCCTTTCTGATAGCCCAGTGTCTCCAGCATACAACAGCTGGGTGCCTTCAGTAGATATTCTACCATGGGATGGTGGAGGAATAAGTCAACATAGACTGTACCACGACTGAGAATCTGGGGGAGTTCTATAGTGCGCTCAATCACAAAATCACCTTTAGGCAGATGTTGAATGTCACCCATGTAATGTCCTTTGGCATAGGTCGCGTATGGCATTCCATCCTTATTCCGGAGAATAAGCATGACATCGTAATGCAGTTCCTCCTGTGTATGACCTTCAATCTTGATGTTCAATTCGCGCTGATTACTCTGAATAGTTGACTCGGAAAGATTTGTATCATTGATCTGAATATTGGTAACCTTTAGTGTATTCTTGGTATATGTTACATTATCAATAATCTTCTCTTTTTGAGTCGTATTGTCAATCTTTAGATAGTGATCAAGTGTATCTGGAATATTGCCCATGAAATCAATCATGCCGTTTTTCAGCATAACGCCACGAGTGCAGAGACTACGAACAGCTGCCATATTGTGGCTGACAAAGAGTACTGTACGCCCTTCACCTTTGCTGACATCTTGCATTTTTCCAATGGCTTTCTTTTGGAACTCTGCATCACCGACTGCTAAGACCTCATCAACAACAAGAATTTCCGGCTCTAAGTGAGCTGCGATAGCAAAACCAAGACGTACCATCATACCAGAAGAATAGCGCTTGACGGGGGTGTCGACGTATTTGGCAACGCCTGCAAAATCTACGATTTCGTCAAATTTCCGGCTTATCTCAGCCTTTGTCATACCCATGATGGAGCCGTTCATATAGATGTTTTCACGACCTGTCATTTCCGGGTGGAAACCTGTTCCTACCTCAAGTAATGAAGCGATGCGACCTTTGATTTTTATTCTACCTGTAGTTGGAGACGTAACGCGTGAGAGAATCTTTAATAGTGTGGATTTTCCTGCACCGTTCTTACCTACTATTCCAACAACATCACCTTGTTCTACTTTGAAGCTGATATCGCGAAGTGCCCAGACAAACCGGCTCTCACCTTTTTGGGTGCGATCATTGGTTTCACCAATCTTCAGATATGGATCTTCTTTTCCTCGGATATTGGCCCACCAGCGATTGAGGTCCTGGCTTAATGTGCCAGTACCGATGGTGCCGAGGATGTATTGTTTGCCTACGTTGTTGAATTCTATAACAGTCTTGCCCATAAGCATCAGGTTTTATATGACATCCATAAAATTGCGTTGAACGCGGTTGAAAATGATAATGCCGAATAAGAGAATTAGGATAGTGAAAGCTATACTATAGCTTAAATACAGCCAGTTGAATTCACCTACTCCAGTAAAAGCATATTTGAAAGTCTCTAAAATGGCAGTCAGTGGATTAACCACCAATACCCAGATGTATTTGGGGTAGGTGTTTTTCATTACGGATAGAGGGTAAATAACAGGAGTAGCATACATCCAAAGTTGTACTCCAAAAGTAATGAGGAATCGCAGATCACGGTATTTGGTTGTCATGGAAGATATGATCATGCCAAAACCAAGTCCAAGACAACCCAGCATCACAATCAGTAATGGCACTAATAATAATGTGGCATTGAGGTGGAAATCTACACCAGAAGCAAAGTAGTAAACATAGACGGCAAGAAAGAGGGTGAATTGGATGGCCATCTTAATCAGGTTGGAGATGACAATAGATAATGGAACCACCAATCTCGGAAAATATACTTTGCCAAAAATAGCCTGGTTTGCATTAAATGTGTCAGCGCATTTGCTGAGGCAATCCTGGAAATAGTTCCAGCAGACCAAACCTGCCAAGTAAAAAACTGCCTGTGGGATTCCGTCTGTAGAAATGCCGGCAATGCCACCAAACACGAACATAAACATGATGGTGGTAAACAGTGGCTGAATTACGAACCACAATGGACCAAGGATGGTTTGCTTGTAGAATGTGATAATATCGCGCTTGACATACATCGCCAAGAGGTCGCGATAACGCCAGACTTCCCTTAAATCAATATTTAAGAGAGCACTTTTGTTTTCAATAATTGTATCCCACTCCTTGTTATTCATATGATTGATATTTTATGTCGTATGTTCGGTATGAATGAAATCTGTATTCTTGTGGTCCATGTGAAGGACATTCTTCAGCATCCGCAGAACCAATCCTGGGATGGCTAAGACCTTTGCGAAGGAACTGATTCGTAACGGAGCTGGAATAGCAATAAACAGTGATAATGCCAGAATACCAAAAAGAATCCACCATTTTTCACACCATGAAGGCATCAGTATGGTCATCATCACAGAAATGCCTGCTAACAACACAATCAGTATTGAGCGGGGAATCAATGCCTGTTGGATGGTCTTGTCGATGAAGTTTACCTTACCATGAAGAATTGCCTTAGGAATCTTTGGCAGATTGCTTAAGAGACTCTGTACCTGAGCCGTCATCCAGCGCATACGCTGTTTCTGAAAGTTATCCTGGTTGCTGACCTTCTCGTCGAAAACATGGATATCCGGCGCATATTTGATAAAGACTTCCTGATGGAGTAGGAGGGCTTCCATCTCACGATCCTCACCAGCGGTAGAGAGCTGGAAGACGTTCTCCTTGAACAGTTTATAACTAAAGCACATGCCAGAACCAATCAAAGCAGAAGATAACCCCAGACGGTTATGGGCTTTACGGAATAGGGTGTTGTTAATCTCTTCACTGGCACCATCGAGAACTGCAACGTCATTATTGGCATTCTTGGCACAGCGGTGACATTGGATGGCATCATAGATCGTGCTCAAGACATTCAACTGATCCAAAAAGTCTGGTCGTACCACATTGTCGGCATCTAAGATTACCACATTGTCAAACTCACCTTCCACCTCGTTGATGGCATACTGCATCGCTTTGGCCTTGGAACTTTTTTCAAAGGCTGGGGTCAATAGGGTAATGGGCAATCTGCTTAATTGCTCATTGGTCTCTGGCTGCATGTGGTCAGAAATAACGGCTACCGTATAATGGGTGGCTGGATATTTTTGAAGGAGGAATTGCTCTACTGCATTGATGATAACCTTATCTTCTTTGTAGGCAGGATACAATATCAGAAAACGCCCCATCCGATGGTATAAGGCCTGTGCATGAATCGCCACGCGATCCTCTTTTTCATAGAAGAGGGAGATGACGGCAAAGAATGCCACATAAAAGACTGAGAATGAGATGATGATCCAAAGGGTAATCTCAATAATATGTAAAATCGTCCAAATCATGACTTTTTATGAATTTTAAAACTAAACATTTTCCATAAACTGACAAAGGGTGAACGTAGGAACGTTTTGTCCCACATCTCATCTACTAGATAATCTGGCGTTGCTATAGCAAAGATAAACAAGGCGAGTGAACCTAAGATCCACCATTTGATAGCCATTGTCAGGTAGATAAAAGGTAGTACAATACTCATGATCGTAATAATACCAATCATGTTGGTTCTTGGCACAAGCATCCATTGGATTAGTTTATCTGCTAAATTATATTGTTTTCTTAAGATAGCTCCTGGTAAATATTTGATATTCTTAAACAGGTTGGCGAACTGCTGGGTGGCCCAACGCCCTCGTTGCTCATTCAGTTTTGAGGTGGTTCGTTTCTTCTCGCCATATACATAGATGTCGTCAAAGTAATCGACAAAGATGTCTTGGCGCATCAATAGAGCCTCCAGTTCCTTATCTTCACCAGATGTTCTGGCACGCATGACATTGGTTTTATACCAGTTGAAGTCAAAAACTGTTCCAGAACCTGCTAAAGCGGCAGACAATCCAAAACTGATATGGCCTCTGCGGAAGATGGCGTTGTTGATTTCCTCGAAGATAGCATCCATCCGGGCTGCAGCCGTATCCCTGTTTTTGGAGATACGGTGTGTCTGTATGGCTTTAGTCGCTGCAATCTCAAAAGCATTGTTGACTTGGTCTAAAAAATCCTGATCAATGATGTTGTCTCCATCCAAAATGACAACGGCATCATAGATCTTGAATTCTGGAAGATTTAAAATGGCATATTGGAGTGACTTCGCTTTGGTACTCTCCTCAAAGTCTGGAGTCAGTAGGGTTATAGGATACTGGGCTAACCGCATATTTGTAATCTCATTCTGATGATCCGAAATGACGGTAACATCGAACATTCGTTGCGGATATGCCTGACTTAAAACAGACAGAACCGTCTGTTCTATAACATTGTCCTGCTTGTAAGCGGGAATCAATATCACAAATCGGTTGAGTTTCTTAGCCTTGGGTATGTCTGGTTTGCTGTGGAACAGGGCTGCCACAGCAAAGACACCTAAGTATAATACGGTGCCTGCTATGATAACGAACAGAATCCCATCAAATATAAATAATATCAGCCATAAATCCATAATCCTAATTAATTAAAGTGATTATTATAGAAATCACGTAAACCATTTGTGGTTGCTTTAAGAAACTCCCATTTGCCTGACAGGGCATATTTAAGGATGTCTCGCACGCCTACAACTCCTAACAGATAGACATAAGTCAGGTATTTGGTAACTCCACGCCAGTTTCGTTTTACCAGCAGAAGCCGGTTGCGAACGATGTAGTAAGTACGTAGTGGACTATTCTGCCCTGTTGCCTGACTTTCTTTATGATAAACCGTACAGGCTGGATCGTACCATATCTCAAAACCTGCTCGGGTAAACATCATCGACCAGTCCAATTCCTCATAATAGAGGAAGTAACATTCTGACATCAATCCCACTTTTTCAAGTGCCTTACGTTTGATGAGCATCGCTGCACCATGAGCATAAGGGGTAGGGTGGGCTGTGTCATATTGACCATGGTCTTCTTCATCAAAGCCAATTGCTTGGTTTCTGACAGTGATCTTTGAGAGTGGGGTGTAGCCTGCAAACTGAATCGGATGATGACCCCAAGAAAATCTTAGCTTTGGGCAGACTATTCCAATCTTATCAGAATCCTCTAAGCGTTTAAAAAGAGCATCTATATTGTATTCTTTGAAATAGGTGTCGTTATTGATCAGCAAGATGTACTTTCCTTTTGATGCCTTTATACCTAAATTATTGCCGCCTGCAAAACCTAAGTTTTGGGGACTCTTGATCACTTTGACTTGTGGGTATTTCTCAGAAATGACGCTTGCTTCATCTTTTTCGGAGGCATTATCTACCACTATCACCTCCAGGTTATTGTTGAAGGGGATAGAATCAATTAATTCACAGGTGTCTTTCAACCCATTGTAATTGATCGTGATGATAGATAAATTACACGCGTTTTGCAAGTTTCTTTTCTAATTTTATACGTTTCTTTTCTGCTTCTTCTGCTAATTCTTTTGCTTCAAGTTCCTCAAATTCTTTTTCTATTTTAGGCAGAAGGAATACGGTTGACATTCCACCGTAGAAGATTACGATATTGGGGAACTGCATCAGGATCTGATTGGCATATCCGCCCAGATGAAGTGCAGTAAACGATGCACACCAAGCTGCTCCAATGCCCATTAAGGAACGGTTCTTGATCTTAAAGAATACAGTTGAGCATCCCGCCATTAGAATCATAAGATTGCAAATCGCAAACCATGATACTCCTATCCAACCTGTTCTAACCCAAATAAAAACGTATTCGGAGTCTGGAGGGATTTGAGATACAATTTTGAACTTGTTCCAAGCTGGAATATTTTTCTCAAAGATACCGATCCCGATACCCCAAGGCGCATCTTTCATGTATTTCGCGATGGCGGCTTTGTTGATTTCACGGACATTTGCGGATGCATCTTCTGGGTTAAATGCAGATCTCATGCGTCGAATCTGGTTGTTGCCTTGACCAATATCTGTAAAAATCAGCATCCCTAAGAATAAGCCAAATACGATAGAAACAGGTACAATTATTTTTACCGATCTTGATAATACTAAGAATACCATAAAGCCTGCCATCATACAGAAAATAGCGGTACGGGTTCCCGATTGGAACATAGCCCAAGTTGTTAATAACCCAACTATTCCAAAGAATAATTTATGCTTTCTGACTTTGTTGGTAATCGCTATGATAAAGAATGAGACAGATGCACATGCCATATGAATACCAAAATTGGCAGCATCTGTAAAGGTTCCAAAATATCTGGTGATGCCATTAACAATGTGTTGTCTGGCATGGTCCTGAGCATAGAGCCAATTCATTTCTGCAGCATCCCAACCAAATTTTATCTGTTTCCAGCACCAGAAAACGGCAAATAGTGCACAGAAAGCCCATGCTTTATACAGCTGATATATCCGTTGGGGGGTGTTTATATATAAGGCAAAGACGATTACTGCGTATAGTAACTGAAAGGCCATCAATCGAATACCTGAGAACCAAGCATTGACATTCATGCCTAAGCCGCAAGTATCATTAAAAACCTCAATGATACAAAAAGCGCACCATCCTAATACAGCAATAATCATGAGGTTGGCTAAGTTTTCAAAATTTGTTTCTCGTAAGTCTATAATCGCGATGGCAATTAATACCAGTTCAAGCAATTCATTGGGTAAAGAGGCAGGAAGAGGCATTTTCCCCTCTTTGGAAAGGAACATAACAAAATAGTTGATGATAAAGAGCAGCCAGAAAGTGAACATCCTGTAACTGAATGCTAAATAGACTGCTAAGATTGATACTGGAACAGCCAGTACCATTGCCATGCCGCTGATTCCTGAATTTTTAAATGAGTACAAACTAAGCAAAAAGAGGAGAAAGAGCAATAATACTCTTCCTCCGTTTTCATGGGTGTATTCGGATATCCTGCTTGAATAGACTTTGTTGACCATTATTTTGCATGACTATTTTCAACAGCCGTCAGACCCATCTGGGACATCCGATATACGAAATTGTTGAACTTCGTATAAGGTGGTAACTGACCCACGAATTCCTCAACTGCATAGCGCTGACACTCTGTCAAGTACATAAAGAGGGAGTTCTTGTTTTCCAACTGAGATTCCAGTTCTTTGAGCGCTTTCTGATCCACATCTTTCCAAGTGCGGTTTGAACGTGTCACCATCAGATTGATGGTTCCCAAATTTAACAGAGCAGGTGGAATCGAATGGTCGTCCAAGTTAGGATACTCCACAATGGCGATTTCATTGGGTAGTAGGTCTGGACAGATATCCTTGATGTCCTTTGCCATGATAAAACGACTGTCTTCTGCCAAAAAGTCTTCATCGTAGGTCAAACGACGTACTTGCAATCCGATGGATATCCAATAATTCTCCAATTCCTGAGCAATATAGCTCTTACCGTTGGCGGCATCTGTAGAAAGCAGATTCAATACATTCTGTTGCCCATCCTTGAAGTTGGGAAGTAAAGCCTTACTGAGTTGGCGCATTGCCATATCGGCAATGGTTTTGTTGAAACGGCGGTAGCGCAACGTGCTTTCTTTCGGGAAACAACCCATGACCGGAATCTTGGTAATACGCTCTGAACGCATACGATCTCGAAGGGTACGATCCAACAATTCGACGATAAAGAAGTACATGGCCGTTAATGCAAACGTCAACATAAAAGCACCCAGTAGAATCATGATACGATTCGTCGGTTGGGCATTCATGGGGAACATGGGCGGATTCAACACACGAAGCGTGGCTGTTGTCATCTGCAAGTTCTTTTGACGGAGACGGGCGGCATTTAATGCACTTAGCATTGACATATAGTTCCCCTCAATAAAGGATATATGGCGGTCTTTACGAGCGATGGTAGCTCCAATCGGTGCATAATAGAGAATCTGGCGATCCAGTTCGTCACGCATCTTATTTTGTGCTCCGACTTCTGCTTTGGTCTTTTCTAGCAATAAGACTTGCTCTAACCATCTGCCAATCATATCGTTGGCTTGAACACCCGTTTCTGTGCTATAGGAGCCTGCTTCAATGTCTTTGACGAGCCCTTTTACATTAGCGGTAGCACTTTGAAGCATCCGCTCTGCTTTTGCCAATTCCTGTTGAGCTTCTATACCACTACCCGCTTCACTACTCATCAATTTAAGGTTAGAGATACGTGACTGGATGCGGGATATGTCTGTAACCTGATTGGTAAATTCTTTGTTGGCCCTAATAATCTTGGCACGATCACCTAACTGGCGTTCCAAGTAGTCCATCAGGGCACGTGTAGTTGTCTGCCTCATATATCGATCATTTTCGGCATTTTGCTGTGCCGCATCCATGCCCGCCAATACTTTGGTCTGCTCACCATAGTTAATGATGCGTTTCTCTATATTGTAGCGTATCAAATCATCTTCTGCATTCGTCAGGATGCGGTATAGACGGGCAACCTCTCGCTCGAAGAATTTGATGACATTGTTGGTCTCCCCATAACGCAACTGGGCATATTGGCGGGCAAAGACCTCATTCAGAATATCTATCGTATTATAAGCAATGCCTGCGTCATTGGCAGAATAGCCTATGTCGATAATATCACTTCTTTGGAGTTGTACAACTTTTAGACGTGAAGTGATACTACTGATGCCGAAATAAGGGTGATAATTTAATAATCCGAAGATAAAGTTATCTGCAGACGGCTTTTCGTAAGCTTTCAAGTTCGCATATGTCGCATTTTCACTATTATGGTTAATCAATGCCTTAACTTCAGTCGGTACACTATTGTTGAGTTGACGGAAATGCTCTGCTGAAATATAGTTGTTGTCTTTGTTAGGATTACCATACATCATACAACGGGCAAACAAACGAAGCGCGACCTCGTGAATGGTTGCATCTGTGGTGATTAACAACATCAGGTTGGTCATGTTGGCCTGGGGATTTCCGCCAGCGGAACCTGTTCCGCCTTCAATATTGTATCCCGTAATCATACCTGTATAGATGGTTGTATTGGTATCATAAATACGCTCCATGTTACGCGTCATAAACCAAGCTACAATAAGGGCAATCAATGGCAGGATGACGAGATACCACCGTATTTTATATAAGAACCTGACAATATATCTGAATAAATCCATATCTGACAATTTTAGGTTATTTGTTTCGTTTGAGGGCTTTTGCTGCGGCTTTTTCTGCCTTACGCTCTGCTTTTTCTAAGGCCTTCTCTCTCTTCTCAGCTTCTTTTGTCGTTTTTTTAACACGTTTTTTGACTGCTTTTTGCTCTTTCGCGACTTCCTTATCAGTCTTCTTAACAACGGTGTCAAGGGTGATTTCTGTAGTGGAATTCGTAATAATCGGTGTATGTGTTAGGATTTCTAATGTTAATATGTCTGTCGTAATCTGGGTTTGCATATTCTGGTAAGCTGTTACCTGGCCACTTTCATGCAATTTGGTTCCTGCAAATGCTTCAATGGTCATATTGCCGTTCTCGAAATCCTCGCGATTCAAGGCACCAGCACCTTGCAAGGTTGCTGCAGCCTCTCCGAGCGTTTTTAGTGTTACTAAATTGTTCGTAATCTTTACGTACAATGATGCAATCTGTAATTTGAGTTCGTCATAGGCGATGTCTTTTGCAAGTGCAGCCTGGTCAACTTCCATCCTCTTGCGTTTGACTGCCGCTTTCAGGTCAAGAATATCTTCTACGGGTACAGCGAGATTTACACCAAAGTTCCAATAACTTTGTACATTGCCTTGGAACTGATAGACCATCGGACCGTATGAAGAGGTGTTGTTTCCCCACATGTCCGTCTTACCATAACTATAGCTTGCGTGCCCCGTCACATAAGAAAAAATGTGCCTTTTCTGCTTTGCAACTTCTGCCTCAGCCAATAGTCGCGCCTTCTCCAAAGTCATAATCTGTGGTGTTGACTTGGCGTTCTCAAATAAGACAGCCAAGGGTGGCAGGTGGAATTCTGAGAAATTGATGTCTTTCTCATTACTGGAATCAAAAAAGCCTGCAGAGATGCCACTTTCGTTGAACTGGGCGAAAGCGGTAGCACTTAATCCTGTGGCTGCTATCATCAGCAAAAGTCGTCTGAACCTGTTCATGATATGACTTCTTGGAATTTCTTGTTAAACGTTCTCTTTTTGGATAAATGCGGTCAGCGTGCGGAAAATGATCTTCATGTCCAAAGCGAAATTATAGGTCTGCCCGTATGTAATGTCGAGTTGCTTTCGTTCTTCTGCTGACATCATGCCTCCCTTACCACGCTCCTCTACTTGCCAAAGACCTGTCAGACCGGCTGGTGCCATAAAACGGTCGATGCTGGCATCTACAGTAAGCTTTTCTGCCTCATACAAGGGCAAAGGACGATTGCCGACTACCGACATGTCGCCTTTCAGGATGTTGAAGAGCTGGGGCAGTTCGTCGATGCTATATTTGCGAATGAAACGGCCTACTTTCGTTACACGCGGATCATTCTCAATCTTAACAAAGGCATTGTTGTTATCTTCTTCTTTCTCTTTATTGAAATCAGTCTCTGATACCACGAAGTCGTCGCCAACCAGCATCACTTCATCGTCGCTGATCATCATGTCAGACTCCATGCCCATATCCATCATCATCATCTCTGCTTCCGCACCAAGTGGGGCCGTGATGACATTCTGCGGCTGTTCTTCTCCTGGCTTCTTGTCTTTTTCGGCATATTGGTTGCCGGCAGTTTTTGTCACTTCTTTCAATTTGCTCTCTGCATCCACATACATCGAACGGAACTTCAGGAAATCAAAGATGGTATAGTTGGTACCTACTCGTTTTGACTTGAAGATAACAGGCCCCTTGCTCTCCAAACGGATGGCTATTGCCGTGATGATGAAAACCGGTGAGAGTATGATAATAGCTATTAATGAGAATACGACATCGAACAGACGTTTCCAGAAAGGAATCTTGAAACGCAAAATACGGTGCTTGGACGGCGCATCGTCGAACAGCATACCTTCACGGTCGGCAATAAACTGAATCTTTTTATTGATCTCCGTGATGGATGCATTGGCGTCCAAGGTGTCGTTGATACCGCATTGCTGATAGTTCTTCCTGTCTTCCTGGTCCAACTGATGGGTCAACAGGATAATATAGACATTCTTTAATTTCTTTTTTAAATAGGTGATGGCGGTTACATCCTCTGCCTGAACACTCTGTTCAAAGAACAAAATGAAATGCTCGTTTTGGACATGAGGCGAGCACATGTTAGCCGCTTCCTTGTAATTGGTTGCGAATTGCACCAATCGACCAGGAATGTACTTGAGACGTTCTTGGGTTTCTGGATTGTTTCCTAAATATGTTACACCTATCATATATTAATATTAATCAGGGAATGATTTTCTTGACGCGAATTTTAAGCTCCATTGGATTGAACGGCTTGACAATATAGTCTTCGGCACCAATTTCCAACAGACGGATACGCTCGCTGGTAGAGTCCTCACTGGAGAGCATAATCACAGGAATGTGCTTGAACAGCTCATTCTGCTTGATCCACTCCAGAAAATCGTCACCTCTCATGCCCGGCATACGGATATCAGAGATAATCAAGTCGGGCGTGTTGCCTGCCTGAAGCCATTTTACGCCCTGCAAACCATCGGGTAACCATTGTACATCATAATCACTCATCAGATAAATTGAGAGTACTTTTGCTATGGTCTCTTTGTCATCAAGTATTAATATTTTCTTCTTCATATATGAATATTTTTTTCGGTTCGTAATTACATTATTCGTTGCAAAGGTAAACAAAAAAAATTAATTCAACACAAAATATGGTAAAAAAAACGCTTTTTTTGGAAAAAATATCGTTTCTCTGAAAAAAAAGAGGGAAATTTGCATTTAAACCGTAATATTAATAGGAATTAACGTATATAATTATGGCAAACAGGTATCTATTAGGTTTTGATGTCGGTAGCTCTTCAGTGAAGGCATCGTTGGTAAATGCCGATAACGGCAAGTGTGTGGCTACAGCTTTTTTTCCTGAAAAGGAGGCTCCTATTACAGCTGTCAAGGCTGGTTGGGCAGAACAGGATCCACAGATGTGGTGGAACAATGCCAAACTGAGTCTGCAGAAGATCATGAAGGACTCGGGAGCTACGGCAGAGGAGATTAAGGCTATTGGTATCTCTTATCAGATGCATGGACTGGTTTGCGTCGATAAGAATCTGAAGGCATTACGTCCTGCTATCATCTGGTGTGACTCCCGTGCAGTGCCCTATGGCGAGAAAGCTTTCAATGATCTCGGTGCAGACCAGTGTCTGACACACCTGTTGAATTCTCCTGGTAACTTTACTCAGCGGACTCTCTGAGGGTATGTTCTGGGACTTCAAGAATAATCAGGTGGCTGACTTCCTGATGAAGTATTATGGCTTCGATTCTTCTTTGATTGCTGACATTGTTCCTACCTTCGCAGAGCAGAGTGTAGTGAGTGCTGAGGCTGCCGCAGAGATGGGACTGAAGGCCGGCACGCCGATTACATATAGAGGTGGTGATCAGCCCAACAATGCCTTGTCACTGAATGTACTGAATCCTGGTGAGATTGCTGCTACGGCAGGTACGTCTGGCGTGGTATATGGTGTACTTGGTGAGGTGAACTATGACAAGCAGAGCCGTGTGAACACCTTTGCTCATGTGAACCATACCGCAGATCAGACGCGTCTTGGTGTGCTGTTGTGTATCAATGGTACAGGTATCCTGAATGCTTGGACTCATCGCAATATAACGCCGGATGTGAGCTATGCTGATATGAACGACTTGGCTGCCAGTGTGCCCATCGGTAGTGAGGGCGTGACTATTGTTCCGTTTGGAAATGGTGCAGAGCGTGTGCTGGTGAATAAGGAAATCGGCTGCTCAATCAACGGTCTGAACTTCAATAAGCACAATAAGGCTCATCTGGTTCGTGCCGCACAAGAGGGTATCGTGTTCTCATTCTGCTATGGTATGGAAATTATGCAGCAGATGGGTATGGACATCAAGAAAATTCATGCAGGAAAGGCCAATATGTTCTTGAGCCCCTTGTTCCGTGATACCTTAGCTGGTGTGAGCGGTGCTACGATTGAGTTGTATGATACGGATGGCTCTGTCGGTGCTGCCAAGGGTGCTGGTATCGGTGCCGGTATCTACAAGGATAACAACGAGGCCTTTGCTACTCTGGATAAGCTGCAGGTGATTGAGCCAGATGCCAAGCATCGCGACGACTACCTGAGTGCTTATGCAGCCTGGAAGGAAACTTTGAAAAAGAATCTGTAAGATGAATCTATAAGAAGAAACCCGCCGGACGGCGGGTTTCTTTCTTATAAGGTGCTTTGATACCAGTCAAATAATTTCTTGACGCCGTCTTCGATTTCGACATTGTGCGTCCATCCCAGTGAATGGAGTTTTGATACATCGATCAGTTTGCGCATGGTGCCATCAGGTTTAGAGGCATCGAACTCCACTGTTCCCTCAAATCCGACTGTCTTTACCACCAGTTCTGAAAGTTCCCGGATGGTGAGTTCCTTTCCTGTGCCGACATTGATGTGACAGTTACGGATCTCTCCCAGTTTGGGAATAGCACCGCCACGACCTGCAGAGTGGTTGCGGTCCACAGCACCATCAGTTGAGGCGCCGTAGTGGACGGAAGAATATTTCTCGATACCAATGATATCGCTGAAGTTGACATTCAACAGCACATGGACGGAGGCATCAGCCATGTCCTCACTCCAGAGGAACTCGCGGAGTGGGGTGCCTGTGCCCCATAGTACAACTTTGTTATCATAGATGCCGTATTTGCTGAGCACAGCCAAAATATCTTCCTTTGAGGCATTGCCTGTGACGCCTTCCACAGGACGCTTGTTCAGGTCGGTGGCAATCTTGTCCCATGCACCATCGTGGATGAGTCTTGCCAGATATACTTTGCGCATCATAGCAGGCATGACGTGACTGTTCTCCAGATGGAAATTGTCATTTGGACCATAGAGGTTCGTTGGCATGACGGCAATATAATTGGTGCCGTACTGCAGGTTATAGCTCTCACACATCTTCAGACCTGCGATCTTGGCGATGGCGTATTCCTCATTGGTATATTCCAGAGGGGATGTCAGCAGACAATCCTCTTTCATAGGCTGAGGCGCATTCTTCGGATAGATGCAGGTTGAACCAAGAAACAGCAGTTTCTTTACACCATGGGCATAGGCTTCAGAGATGACATTACACTGGATCTTCATGTTCATCATGATGAAGTCGGCACGGTAGAGTGAGTTTGCCATGATACCACCAACAAAGGCGGCAGCCAATACCACGGCATCAGGCTGTTCTTCATCGAAGAATTTCCTGACTGCCAACTGGTCTGTCAAGTCCAGTTCTTTGTGACTGCGTCCCACCAGATTCGTATAACCTCTCTGAAGGAGGTTGTTCCAAATGGCGGAACCCACAAGTCCGTGATGTCCCGCTACATATATCTTTGATGTCTTTTCTAATGCCATTATTTAACGATGCCTTTTTCCAAATATTCTGCCAGGTTGGTGCGAACTTTGGCGGCTGCACCTTCAGCGGCTACCTTAGCAATGTCGGACTCTACCATCAGCTTGACAAGCTCTTCAAAACTGGTCTTGTTAGGATTCCAGCCAAGTTTTGCCTTTGCCTTGGTAGGATCACCCCATAAGTTGACAACGTCCGTGGGGCGATAGAAATCTTCGCTTACAGCGACCAAGGTCTTACCAATGAGATTCTCTGGGCCTGCTATACAAATACCCTTTTCGTTGATACCTTCGCCTTCAAACTTCAGTTCAATACCTGCATGCTTAAACGCTAAGTCCGTAAACTCGCGCACACTGTGCTGGACACCGGTAGCAATCACGAAGTCCTCGGGCTTGTCCTGCTGCAATATCAGCCACATACATTCTACATAGTCCTTTGCATAACCCCAGTCACGCAAAGAATCCATATTTCCCAAATACAGACAATCCTGTAATCCCTGAGAAATGCGAGCTGCCGCCAGCGTAATTTTTCTCGTTACAAAGGTCTCGCCACGACGCTCAGACTCATGGTTGAACAAGATACCTGAGCAGCAATACATGTTATAGGCCTCACGATATTCCTTCACAATCCAGAAACCATACTGCTTTGCAACGGCATAAGGACTATATGGGTGGAAGGGGGTGTTCTCATTCTGTGGCACTTCTTCTACCTTGCCATAAAGTTCAGAGGTGGATGCCTGATATATACGACAATTCTCTGTCAGACCTAACTGACGAACAGCCTCCAGAATACGCAGTACACCAACAGCATCGACATCTGCCGTAAACTCAGGAGAGTCGAAGGATACCTGCACATGGCTCTGGGCTGCGAGATTATAAATCTCTGTCGGACGAATCTTGCCAATCACGCCGAGAATACTCATGGAGTCGCCCAGGTCTGCATAATGCAGATGGAAATGGGGCTTTCCCTCCAGATGGGCAATACGTTCACGGAAGTCAACGGATGAACGGCGGATCGTGCCGTGTACTTCATAACCTTTTTCCAACAGGAACTCTGCCAGATAAGAACCGTCCTGACCTGTGATACCTGTGATAAGAGCAACTTTTTGATTCATATTTTGATGTTTAATTGTTTCCTGAGAAGTTTTTAATTCGTTGTTCTTCTGATAACTTGCAGATCAGAAGTGTGTCATCGTTCTCTGCAACGATATAGCCGTCGAGTCCTTGGATCACCACTTTCTTCTCTTGCGTGGTATGTACAATACAGTTATGGCTTTCGAAAATGTTGATTTCCTGGCCGATGCAGGCATTGCCATAGAGATCCTTCTTGCTTTGCTCATGCAGAGATCCCCAGGTGCCAAGGTCACTCCAACCGAAGTCCGCAGGACAGACAAAGATCTCCTCGGCCTTCTCCATAATGGCATAGTCAACAGAGACATTTTCGCATTCAGGGAAGAGGCGGTTGATCTCTTCCTGCTCTTTCTCCGTGCCATAGATGGGAAGCAGTGACTCAAAGAGTCGTGCCATCGTAGGCTGATAAACGCGGAAGGCATTCACGATGGTGCTGACATTCCAGATGAAGATACCTGCGTTCCAGAAATAATAGTTTTTCTTGATATATTCCTTGGCTGTTTCCAGATTCGGCTTTTCATGGAAGGAATCTACTCGGTAGATCTCCTTGTTGCGAAGAGAACTGATACTCAAGTCTGCCTGGATGTAGCCGTAGCCAGTCTCCGGACGGTTCGGCTTCATGCCGAGGGTGACAATCGCATCCGTCTCACCGGTAAATATCATACACTCTTTGATGACGCGCTGGAATTCGGCAGTGTCGGTGACAATGTGATCACTCGGCGTGACAACGATGTTCGCTTTGGGATCCTTCGACTTAATGCGCCAACTGACATATGCAATACATGGTGCCGTGTTGCGGCGACATGGCTCACAGAGGATATTACCCTCCGGCATGTCAGGCAACTGTTCCTTGACAATATCTGCATAATGCTGATTGGTTACAACCCAGATATTTTCGGGCTTGATCAGATTGCCGAATCTCTCTACAGTTAACTGGAGTAATGATTTGCCGACACCCAGGACATCAATGAACTGCTTGGGACGGTCTGCTGTACTCATCGGCCAAAAGCGGCTTCCGACACCGCCTGCCATGATAACCAGATGATTATTTGTCTTTGCCATAACTAGAAAAGTGCTTGTAATGAACTGCAAAAATACACATTATTTATATAAAAAAAGAATTTTAGGCGGAAAAATCCCATTTTTATGCGTCTTTCTTGCTTTTTTTCTTCATCCAAGCCTTGATTCCGAAGTAGATGACTGCTATCAGGATTAAGCCGAGAATGGCAATCTTGATGTACTCTGCATATTCACTGATCTTATCGTTCAACTGATCCTCGGGCACAATCGCATGCAGATACCAGCCTAAGAGTGCCAGGACACTATGCCAGCCACCGGCACCGATGGTGGTGAAGAGAATGAACTTACCATAGTGCATCCGAGCCAGTCCGGCAGGGATGGAGATCAGGTGGCGGATCACAGGTACAAAACGTCCTGTGAGTGTTGCTGCAACGCCATGATCGTCAAAGTATTTCTCACTTCTCTCAACCTTTTCCTGGTTCAAAAGACACATCTTTCCCCATTTGCTGTTAGCAAACTTATAGACCACAGGACGGCCTACATAAAGTGCCACGAAATAGTTGATACTGGCACCGACGTCAGCCCCGATGGTAGCAAACAGGACAACCAGGAATACGTTTAGGGAGCCACTGGCGGCATGATAGGCTGCAGGGGTTACGACAAATTCGGATGGTACGGGCACCACCGTACTTTCCAACAGCATCAGTACAAAGATTGTGGGATACCAACCGAGACTGTTTAATATGTTTGTAATCAGATTCATATACTATCAATTGTTTAATTTGTTTACCATATGCTCGTAATACTCCTCAGGTGCCATGTCCTCAGGGAAATAACTACTCAAAACCGTTCTGGCTTCTTTGGGATTACGCTCGACAGCCTTTTTTAGATAGTACAGGAACTCATCCTGTTTGTTCATGTCTAAACAGCAAACTGCCATGTAGGAATAACCTTCTTTCCAGTCTTCATCAACATGTCTGAAGAAGTTCTTCAGGAGTATGTATGACGAACGGACATAGTGATTGTCATAGAGTGACACAATAATCCTTAACATGGTCCTGGGCGCATCTTTTGTATATTGAAGGGCGTGCCTGAAAGTCTGTTCTGCCTCTTCCAACCGACCGTTTGCCAGAAGAATATGTCCTCTGACGATCTCCATGTTTGTCTGGTCACAATCCAGTTCCTTCGTCTTGTCGATATAGTATAAGGCCGTCTCTAATTTCTTCTGCTCACTATACGCATATGCCAGTTCCTGATAGATGTCTGGCAAATAGACCGAATTAGAATCAGATTCTTGTTCTGCCTTCTCAAGGATGGCGATGGCTTCCTCGTATCGCCCCAGGTTAATCAGACACGTACCTTGGTGCAGATAGCCGAACTCATCATGGGGCATCAGTTCCGAATATCTCTTGAAATAGGAGAGGGCCGCCTCGTAGTTCGTCAGATTATACAGACCGTTAGCCTTGTAAAGGACCGATTCCGCATCATGCGGGTCAATGGCAATGGCATATTCGCTACTGGTAATGGCGGCATGATAGTCCTCATTCATAAACTGGGCACTGGCCAGCGCATTCCAATAAGAAGTAGAATAAGGATCATGGTCTATCAGTTCATTGAAGATTCGTTCGCTATCCTTGTATTTCCCTAATCCGAACAGCGTGCGGGCCATCAGTTCCTTGAAGTCGTCGGAGTCGTCACCTTGTGAACGGGCAATCCATTCAAAGGCTTTATCAAAGACGGCATAGTCGGAATAGATACTTGCAACGTCATAGACATAATCCATCTGCTCGTCAGGCAGGACCTCCAAATATTTCTCCCTGAAAAGCTCGTCGGCTTCTTCGATCTTCTCCTGACGGATCAATAGCTCTCCCTTGAAGTAGAGTGCCTCCTGGCTATCAACGGCCTCGATACGTTCTGCATAGGATTGAGCCGTATCGTAGTCCTGACGGTTCAGGGCCTCACGAGCCCTGTAGAGTAGGGGACCGACTGCCTCGGGATTATACTCTAAAGCCTGACTGATGACGGCTTCTGCTTCTTCGGCGCGTCCGTTCAGTTGGTAGTAATCAGCAATGTCGGCCAAGTCATCGGCATCCATATAGACGGGATGCCCTGACTTGGCAGACTCTTCATACTTCTTTAGGATTTTCTGAAAGCCTTTACTCTCAAAATATGCCTGGTCGTCTGTCATGCTTTATTTGCCTTCGCCCAAGTATCTTTCAGTCCAACCGTCTTGTTGAAGATCGGATGCTCTGCTGTCGATTCGGTGTCGGGCGTGAAGTAGCCGATACGCTGGAACTGCAGATAGGTGAGCGGCTTCATGGCGGCAGCAAACGGTTCGATGTAGCAGTCGCTCAGGATACTGAGGGAATCAGGGTTGATCATCTGCTTCATGGCAGTTACAGGATCACAGTTCTGCTGCTCACGGATCTCTGCCAAGGTATCGCGGGGATTCTCTACCTTCCACAGACGATCATAGAGACGAACCTCAGCCTTGACGGCATCATGGCAACTCACCCAGTGAAGGGTCTTGCCCTTGATCTTACGGTTAGAACCAGGCATACCGCTACGTGACTCCGGGTCATAGGTGCAGTAGATAGTGGTTACATTACCATTTTCATCCTCATCACAGGGATGTGTCTCGTCGCACTTGATGATATAGGCGTTCTTCAGACGAACCTCCTTGCCTGGAGCCAGACGCATGAACTTCTTATCGGCTTCCTTCATGAAGTCATCGCGCTCAATCCAGAGTTCACGGCTGAACTCCACCTCGTGGGTGCCGTCGGCTTCGTTCTCGGGATTATTGACGGCTGTCAGATGCTCAATCTGATCCTCGGGATAGTTGGTGAGCACCACCTTGACGGGATTCAGTACCGCACTGACACGGATAGAACGACTGTTCAGGTCGTCACGTACGGCACTCTCCAACAAAGCCATGTCATTGAGGGCGTCGATCTTCGTATAGCCGATCTTGTCGATGAACTTGATGATACTCTCAGGGCTGTAGCCACGACGGCGGAAACCGCAGATCGTCGGCATACGGGGGTCATCCCAACCGTTCACCAACTTATCGTTTACTAATGCCAGCAGGTTACGCTTTGACATCAGGGTGTAGTTCAGATTCAGTTTGTTGAACTCGGTCTGGCGCGGGCGGTTGTCCTCGATATTATCTGTCTCTCCCTTCCATTCCTTCATCCAAGTCACGAACAGATCATAGAGGGGACGGTGCTCCACGAACTCCAGGGTACACCAAGAGTGGGTGACACCCTCCAAATAGTCACTCTGACCATGGGTGAAGTCGTACATGGGGTAGGCATTCCACTTGTTGCCAGTACGGATATGGGGGATGTTCAGCACACGGTAGATCAGCGGATCACGGAAGAGCATGTTGGGATGTGCCATGTCGATCTTGGCACGGAGTACGAGGGTACCAGGCTCACATTTGCCGCTGTTCATGAAGTCGAAGAGTTTCAGGTTCTCCTCGACAGGACGGTCACGGAAAGGACTGTTGGTACCAGGACTGGTTGTCGTGCCTTTCTGCTGGGCAATGACCTCCGAACTCTGCTCATCCACATAAGCCCTGCCTTGTTTGATCAGCCACACGGCAAAATCCCAGAGTTCCTGGAAATAGTCGCTGGCATAATAGACGTTAGCCCACTGGAATCCCAGCCACTTGATGTCATTTTCGATGCTCTCGATATACTCTGTATCTTCCTTGATGGGGTTGGTATCGTCGAAACGGAGGTTACAGATACCACCGTATTTCTTGGCCAGACCGAAGTCGATGGCAATGGCCTTGGCATGTCCGATGTGCAGGTAGCCATTGGGCTCTGGTGGGAAGCGGGTCTGCATTCTGCCGCCGTTCTTACCTTCTGCCAGGTCATTGATGACTTTCTGTTCAATGAAGCTAACGCTCTTTTTTTCCTCGCTTTCGTTTTTAATAATCTCTTCCATATATTTTTTACCTTTTTACTTTTTTACCTTTTTACCTTTATTTGATTCCACGTTCGTTAAGTGCCTTGGCATATCGGGCTGCATTTTTCAGATGCTCCTGATAGGTCGTGGCGAAATTGTGCGTACCCGAGAAGTCTTCCTTGGCACACATATAGAGATAAGGATGATCCACTCTGTTCAACACGGCATCGATACCGGCTATCGAGGCAACCTTGATGGGACCTGGGGGCAGTCCGGTATTCTTGTAGGTGTTGTACGGACTGTCGAACACCAGCATATCGTGATAGATGCGCTTCAGGGCAAAGTTCTGTAAGGCGAACTTCACGGTAGGATCTGCCTGTAATGGCATACCAGTCTTCAGACGGTTCAGATACATACCGGCAATCATAGGCTTTTCTGAATTGTTAGCAGTTTCCTCGTCGATGATACTAGCCACGGTGCAGACCTCATTAGGGGTAAGTCCCAGGGCCTGAGCCTTGGTAGTACGTTCTCCTTCCCAGAAACGGTCGTGCTCCTTCTTCATGCGCTTCATGAGGTTCTCTATCGTGATATCCCAATACACCTCATAGGTGTTGGGCACGAACAGACAGGCGATGGTGGCCGTGTCATAGCCTTGTTGGGCACAGAAAGAGGAGTCGCGCAACAGAATGGCCACAACGGTACTGTCGAGCATGAGTTTTCTCGAAAGGGCACCAGCCAGTCTGTCTGTCGTACGGCTCTCAGGGATGGTCAGTCTGATCGGCTCCTGACGGCCGTTCTTGATATGCCTGAATAGCGTGATGATATTCTCATTGGCTGGGATGGCATATCTTCCCGTCCTGATGTTGTCGCCATAGCCCGTCATCCTTGCCAAGGTGCTGAAAGCTGTCAAGGTCCCTGCGTTTCCATAGGGCTTCAGCTTGACATAGACAGAGTCTGTGGTGTCATCCTGATCAATATAGATATACTGCGTATCCTCGCATGTTGAGAAACTTGCGAAGAAGCAATAGTATATGATTCCCAGCAGACAGAGCAGGCATAAAACTGCCCCCGCCAGGTAGGAATTTGAATGGACCTTTTTCATATTACTTTGTCATTGATCTATAAATCGTGTGCAAAGTTACAACATTTTGTGCTTATTTTCTTCGGTTACTCGAAAAATTTTTCTACCTTTGCATCAAATTGCTAAAAATATGAAACTGAGATTCTCCATACAATACGGTACACAATGGGGTGAAAACCTACATGTGGTCATTCATTTCATCAGTACCGACGGCACCATCAAACGCAATAATCTGCTGATGACCACCGACGACGGCTCCTATTGGTCACTGGAGACAGCAGCCCTGGCTTCTGCCCAGCATCCGATAGCCTCCTTCACCTATTATTATCAGGTGGAGGATGGAGACGGACAGGTGATTCGTCGGGAGTGGACACAGGTGCCCCGTTCTTATCCCTTTGATGCTTCCAAGAGTTACATCTTCCCCGATCAGTGGCGTGATATCCCCCTGCAGCACCATCTCTATTCCCGTGCCTGTCGGATCACGAACCACATGGCGGTTGATGAGCAGGTGCAACCCATCCGGATGCCGCTCTATCGGAAAACGTTGCTCTTCCGTGTGTCTGCCCCCCAACTGGCCAAAGGACAGTCGGTTGCGATTATCGGCAGTCATCCCACGTTAGGCGACTGGAATCCCACCCGTTATCTGCGGATGGAATACCTGGGCCAGTGTGAGTGGATGCTCTCGGCGAATGTCGATGCCATCCTGTTGCCGTTGGAATATAAATATGTGATTATCGACGACCAGACCAATGAACTGGTGACCTGGGAGGAAGGCGACAACCGTCGGGTGGAACTGAATGTCGGACTCTCTACCCCTGACTCTCAACTCAGGCGTGATGGTGCTTTATGGTGAGAGTCTCCGTGTGAAGGAACGTACGTGGCGGGCTGCCGGTGTGGTGGTGCCCGTGTTCTCTTTGCGTAGCACCCATTCCTTTGGTGTGGGTGACTTCGGTGATCTGCGGCGTTTCGTCGACTGGGCAGAAGCCACCGGTATGAAGATCATCCAACTGTTGCCTGTCAACGATACAACCTGTTCCCGAAACTGGTGCGACTCTTATCCCTATAACATTGTTTCCGCCTTTGCGCTTCATCCGCATTACCTCGATGTCGAGGCTTTGGGAGACTTAAAGAGTAAGTCGAAGATGACGGCGTATCATCGTCAGCAGCAGGAACTTAATGCACTTCCTTATAGTGACTATGAATTGGTGGATCGTGTTAAGGCAGCCTATGTCCGTGACGTCTTTGAAGAGCGTGGCCGACAGACGCTTGACTCTAAGGAATACAAGACCTGGTATCAGCAAAACGAGTCATGGCTCGTGATGAGGCAGAACTGATCTATTATATCCAGTATCAGTTGCATGTGCAGTTGTTGGCTGCTGCCAACTATGCCCGCTCCAAGGGTATCATCCTGAAGGGCGATGTGCCCATCGGTGTGAACCGTGACAGTGTGGAAACGGCTACCCATCCCGAACTCTTCAATCTGGACTGCTCTACGGGGGCACCGCCTGATGCCTTCTCACTAAATGGACAGAACTGGGGCTTCCCCACCTACAACTGGCATGAGGAACAGCCAGGCAGGAAGAAACGTCATCAAGTCTCACTTCCCGACTGGTTCCAACAGCGCATGAAGTGGATGGAGCAGTATTTCGACGCTTTCCGCATCGATCATGTCTTAGGCTTCTTCCGTATCTGGGAGATCCCCCAGGATGCGGTCTTCGGCATCATGGGCCATTTCTCTCCGGCTATGCCCTTT
>OMXX01000051.1 GCA_900315105.1 uncultured Prevotellaceae bacterium
AGACCTCATTCCCCCTATATCAACAAATATAACAGCCCTAACGGACTGCCCTTTTAGGTATCGCTCCTTCAGAGCTCTTTCAACTGCGTGATATTCAATGATATATGAGTAGAGCAATTCATCGAACTCACGTTAATATAGTATTGATTATTAACATAAATATATCCTGACATGAAAGCAAAACTAATGTTTATGGCTATGGCGCTGATATTTGCGACCATGGCAAAGGCTGAAAACAAGAAAGTGACGCCGGAACTTAAGCACGTCACGGTGTTTACCAATGGTGCGCAGGTGGAACGTACCCACTCCATGAACCTGTTGGCAGGTGAGCAAATCGTCACCTTCACAGGGCTTTCACCATATACCGACGTTAAGAGTATGCAGATAAAGGCTCACGGAAAACTTACCGTGCTTGGCGTGAACTACCGAACCATACATCCCGACAGCTTGCAGCGAATAAAGCAGTTGCGCGATGCTGAGCAAAAGGTGAAGCAGACCGACGACAAGGAACGTGAGATGAGATCGCAGTTGGAGGTTGTGAATGCCCAACTTGAGATGTTGAAGACCAACTGCTCTACAGGCAACCGCACCGCCGTTACCCCATTGGCTAATATCAAGGAACTGAACACCTATTATGCTCAGGAAATGCTTGAGCTGAAGAAGAAAGCCATTTCCATTGATCAGGAACTCGCGAAACTTGCAGAGGTGCGTGAGAAGCAGCAGAAGACTGCCGATTCCATTGCCCATCTCAAGCTGAAGACCATCACCGAGGCAGAACTGAAACTGCAAGTGCCACAAGCATGCAAGGTGGATTTCACCCTTACATATTATGTGAAAAACGCTGGTTGGTATCCTACCTACGACCTACGCTCTGAAGGGGTAGGGCAGCCTTTGCAATTGTCCTATAAGGCTAACATGTTCCAGAACACAAAGGAGGAATGGAAGAACATACCAGTCACCCTCTCCTCTGCCAATCCTAACCGTTCAAACGTTGCTCCAGAGCTGCGCACCTATTGGCTCGACTATGGCAGGTCAGCTCCTCGCTATAATAGTGAGGAGGAACCGGAAGGAAGTGTATATGGTGTGGTGACTGATGATAAAGGGGAAGTGATAATTGGAGCTATAGTTACAGTGCAAGGTACAAGTCTTGGTACTGTTACTGATTCCAACGGACGTTATAGCATCACCCTGCCTCGCCCTAATGTCATACTGAATTTCTCCTATATAGGCTATCTGACTAAGCATGTAAGAGTCAACAAAAGCGGCGCAGTGAATGTCAAGCTTATGGAAGACAACACCACATTGAATGATGTGGTGGTTGTCGGTTATGGTACAAAGAAAAAAACGTCAGGTCGCAAACTTGCAAAACTCAATGCTGAAGAAGCAGATGAAGGTGAGGTGTTAAAGTCAAAGGAAATGATAAAGCCTGAGAGCGACCTTATCGCCGTTAAGGAGCAGAAGGCTCAGTTTGGCTATGAGTTTGAAATCAAGCAGCCTCTCACCATGACATCCGACGGCAAGACAACCACTACGGAGATTGCACGCTATCAACTGCCTGCCACCTATCAGTATCTTGGCATCCCACGTGCCGATAAGGATGCATTCCTTGTGGCTGATGCTACCGAATGGCAGCAGTACAGTCTGCTCGAAGGTGAGGCAAATGTGTATTTCGAGAACTCATTCGTAGGCAAGACAATCCTTGACCCAACGGTAGTCAATGACACCCTGCATTTCTCATTGGGCAGAGACAATGGCATCCGCATCCAGCGCACAAAGGTATCAGACCGTTCTACCCGTCGTCTGTTGTCCACAACACAGGAGCAGAACCTTACATGGCGCATCACGGTTAAGAATAGTCGTAAGGAAGCCGTTTCGCTCACTTTGCGCGATCAGATTCCTGTATCAGAGAATTCAAATATCACCGTTACCACCGAGGAACTCAGTGGAGGCAAATTGAACGACGCAACAGGTGTTGTTGAATGGCAGTTGCAGCTCCAGCCTAACGAGCAGCGAGAGTTAACCGTGGCATACCGTGTCAAGTTCCCTAAGAGCCGTTGGTTGAATGTGGAGTAAGGAGAATTAGATACGCATCTTCGATGCTGAAATTATTGTCAGTTTAGCATCGGAGATGCGTTTTTTTTGAATTTTTCGCAAGGCTCACCAAGCTGAAGCAAGCCGTCGAACAGACTTTTACAATGCAGAAAAATAATCTACCTCTTCCATTACTGCGAGCTGTCCCTTTGTCTTTTCATCAGCCGGATACATCTCATAATATTTGTCATAGTCTAGCTTCATGAGCTCATTCGATGTCGGCTCCATAGTATCGGTATATTCACGCTCAACCACGTAGAACATATTCTCGCAGTCATTCTCCCATGAAAAGTTCTTCTTGCGTGAAAAAGTGATATGACGATAGCGGTGGAAAGATTTCAGATCAAAAATGGTCGGAGTCTCAGTCCCGTCTGCATCATAAACCTCAGTAGAATTGTCTTCTGAACGTATTGATTCGTATCCGAACAGGTTTAATTTCCTTTGTGACTTGGGATAGAGTAGGTCGCATGACAGTACAACCTCTCTCTTGTCTGGATAGACTTCATATCTGCCTATTTGCGTAGAGTCTCCAAAGACAATATCTCCCTCTATTCGTTTCCTTTTGTTCTTCAATGTCTCCTCATACAGAGACCGCTTTTCCATATCCGCAAGACCCGGATTGAAACCTATCATAACAGCACGATTTTTCTGGATAATATCCTTATTCGTCGTCTGAAACATGCGGCAGATGGCATTTCCGTTTTTTACTTTCCTGCTCTTTGTGTCGATGAAGAACTCTCTTACTCCATCAATATAATATTTCATACATGAATCAACATACTGAACGTTTCTGAAAAACACCTTGCAATGATAGTATCTCTTCTTATTTGCCGTAACGACAAGGTCAGGTATAGTATAGCTTTTGGGCGACATGACAACCGAGGGGTTGTCATCACAGATAAACTTCTTCGACTCATAGCAAATATGTGAGACATGGTACGTACATCCTTTTTGCAGGTCGATATTACCATTCAAATCCGAGCGTCCTACATAGTTACCCTCAGCATCACAAACCGTGGCACTGAATATCGGAGCATTTGTTACCGAGTCTTTTAATGTAATGTTATGGGCATGTCCCAGCAAACTGCATAAGCAAAGAAAAATGATTGAAATATAATTCCGCATATTATCAATGTGAGTTAATTTGAAGTATAATTACCTTTAGCGGGGGCAAAAGTACAGAAATTTCCTCTATTGCGTATGCTTTTTGATAGTTTTTATGATACTTTTCGATTGATAAAGATTAATAAAGAAAGATTAAGACATTAAGCCGGTATTTGCGTTTAAGGTCGTGTCGCAGCAAATGTTCGCCAGGACGATGAGGGCGTTTAACATGGTTTTCGGACAATTCCTCGGGGACTTCATGTTTTTTTAGGTGAAAAATTCGCTTGTCTCATAAAAAATTAGTAATTTTGCAAACCGATTAAGCCCACCCAGTCCCTCCCCAAGGGAGGGCTCCTCCCCCCCTTACCCCCTCAAGGGGGAGTGGTTAGTATTTCTAATCAAGAGGAAAGGAACGAGGCTTGGTAATATTAAGGAAAAAATATAATCGCCTTCATTATAGGGATTATTACTATAAAACATCCTTCCCTTTGGGAAGGCTTGGTTAGGCTTCTAATAGTTAAATATAAAAGATGATTAACATTACTTTCCCAGATGGATCTGTTCGTCCGTATGAACAGGGCATCACTGGACTTCAGATTGCTGAGAGCATCTCACCTGCTCTCGCACGCAGCGTTGTAAGCTGTGGAGTGAATGGTGAGACAGTGGAACTCAACCGTCCAATCAATGCTGACGCAAAGATTGCCCTCTACAAGTTCGAGGACGAAGAGGGTAAGCATAGCTTCTGGCACACAAGTGCGCACTTGCTTGCTGAGGCTCTCAAGGAACTTTATCCTGGCATACAGTTCGGTTTCGGTCCTGCTATCGAGGCTGGTTTCTTCTATGACGTGCTCCTTCCTAACGGAGAGCAGATCAAGGAGGGCGACTTCGCCAACATCGAGAAGAAGATGCTGGAGCTTGCCAAGAAGGATGAGCCACTCGTTCGTAAGGAAGTTTCAAAGGCTGACGCTATGGCTTCTTTCGGTGCCGACGGTCAGACATACAAGTGCGAGCATATCGATCAGGATCTCGAGGACGGCTCAATCACTACATACACACAAGGCAACTTCACCGACCTCTGTAAGGGTCCTCACCTCGTTTCTACAGGTGCTATCAAGGCAGTTAAGCTCACCTCTATCGCAGGTGCTTTCTGGCGTGGCGATGCAAAGCGCGAGCAGATGCAGCGTCTCTACGGTATCTCCTTCCCAAAGAAGAAGATGCTCGACGACTACCTCGTTATGCTTGAGGAGGCTAAGAAGCGCGACCACCGTAAGATCGGTAAGGAGATGGAGCTCTTCATGTTCTCTGACCGCGTGGGTAAGGGACTTCCAATCTGGTTGCCAAAGGGTACAGACCTCCGTCTGCGTCTTCAGGATATGCTCCGCGCTATTCAGAAGCGTTTCGGCTATCAGGAGGTTATCACTCCGCATATCGGTTCAAAGAACCTCTACGTTACTTCTGGTCACTATGCTCACTATGGCAAGGACTCATTCCAGCCAATCCACACACCGGAGGAGGACGAGGAGTATATGCTCAAGCCAATGAACTGCCCTCACCACTGTGAGGTGTTTGCTTGGAAGCCACGTTCATACAAGGACCTGCCATTCCGTTGCGCAGAGTTCGGTACTGTATATCGCTATGAGAAGTCAGGTGAGCTTCACGGACTCACCCGCGTACGTTCATTCACACAGGACGATGCGCACATCTTCTGCCGTCCTGATCAGGTGAAGAGCGAGTTCCTCCGTGTTCTCGACATCATTCAGGCTGTATTCTCAATCTTCGGCTTCAAGGATGATCAGGTAGAGTTCCAGATTTCTCTCCGCGACCCTAACGACAAGGATAAGTACATCGGTACTGACGAGATGTGGGCATCAGCACAGAACGCTATCATCGAGGCTTGCAAGGAGCGTGGTCTCAATGCACGTCAGGAAGAGGGCGAGGCTGCATTCTATGGTCCAAAGCTCGACTGTATGGTAAAGGATGCTATCGGCCGTCGCTGGCAGTTGGGTACTATCCAGGTTGACTATAACCTCCCGGTACGTTTCGACCTCGAATACACAGCCGAGGACAACTCAAAGCAGCGTCCTGTCATGATTCACCGTGCGCCATTCGGTTCTATGGAGCGTTTTGTTGCCGTTCTCATCGAGCACACAGCAGGTCACTTCCCACTCTGGCTCACACCAGATCAGGTTGCTATCCTCCCAATCTCAGAGAAGTACAACGACTATGCAGAGCAGGTACGTCGCTTCCTCGACACAAAGGGTGTTCGTGCAACCGTAGATAACCGTAACGAGAAGATCGGTCGTAAGATTCGTGACAACGAGCTCAAGCGAGTTCCTTACATGGTTATCGTTGGTGAAAAAGAGGCAGCAGAAGGCAATGTTGCAATGCGTCAGCAGGGTGGTGGCGAGCAGGCTGTCATGTCAATGGCAGAGTTCGCACAGCGCATCAACGACGAGGTTGCAGAGCAGCTCTCAGCTACCAACATTGAGCCAAAGGACTAAGCCTGAAGGCAATTGGCAATTATTCGCTGAAGCTCATCAAGCTAAAGCAAGTGATAATTGACAATTGAAAGGTTAATCTCTTAATTTCAAAAAAGAGAATGAAGAAGATAGCGATACCGACAAGAGATAGTCACGTAGATGACCACTTCGGGCATTGCGACCATTACACCGTGTTTACTGTAGGTGATGACAATAGCGTGATAAGCTCAGAGCGTCTTGACTCACCGCAGGGATGTGGATGTAAGTCTAATATCGCCTCCGTGATGCAGGAAATGGGCATAACCGTAATGCTTGCCGGCAATATGGGAATGGGAGCTTTCAACAAGCTCGCTGCACACGGTATCAGCACGGTGCGTGGATGTCATGGCAATGTCAATGATGTGCTTACGGCTTATCTCAATGGCACTCTCATAGATTCTGCCGAGTCATGCGACCATCACGACTGCGGCAATCATGACGAGAAGCCGGTATATGTGATTTCATAACCATCACATTATTATATATAAGAGACGGTATTACACAAAGATGTAATGCCGTCTCTTTTTTTGTGTGGTAAGTAATTCAAAATTAACGTCAGTTCGACGACTTGCTTCAGCTTGATGAGCTTCAGCGAATAAAATAAACGCTGCGCTTGGCTACATGAATTGCCCTTAAGACAAACAGCAAGCTGTTTTAACTGACAATAATTTTTCGCAAAGCTCAACAAGCTACGCAAGTTCCCAATCTTACCAATCTTCTACCATAAAGAAAGGCTCGCTGACGCGAATTAAGGAAAGCAAATGGGCAATAAATTTTATCAGTAAATTAATTTACTGGTTTTTAATTTTCTGACAATTTACTTTCCAACCCCGACGCAAGTCGTATTTTTTGCTTTCGCCTTCTAAAAAAACAGGATAAACCAATAAAAACATATCAAAACAAAATGTTTTATTTTGTGTTCTTTTGTTTTAATTGGTTTTTCTAAATGGCGAAAGCAACTTATGCGAAAAACTTTCGTTTCATCCGTGCTTTCTGTGTTCTAATAAAAAAAGAAAGGATGCGACTTGAATGCCGTATCCTTTCCTTTTATCTGTTACTGTTTTAAGTACGTTAATCTGCCGGCTTTCGCTGATTAGTAGCCTGTGTTGAGAACCTGCTGCTTCAGAATCTTGTAGCATTCTATTGCGTGAACGTATGCCATGTAGCAAGTTGACTTGGTGAACTTTGTGTCTTCATTGTAAGGGGCACAAAGTGCCATTGGCCAGAACTGCGCTTCTCTTGGTGTTTCGTCGCCAGTGAAGCGGAAACCGTTTGTGTTGCCCATGAATCCTCGGGTGGCACTGTTGTCGTCTTTCTGAAGAACCTCGAAGCCGGGGAGTGTGAATTTCATTATGGCTTCTTTGTCCATTACCTCTACGGAGAGGATTGGACGTATGTCAACCCATTCTTTTGGAGTAGATTTGCCGTCGTTTGCAATCTTGCCGAAATAGCATCGTGTGGTGATGCGACCTTCTTCTTCGTTTTCGTAAAGAATGGCTGTTGCAGCCTCAGTGCAATTGCTAACAATCCAATTGATGATGTTGTTGTACATGACCTCCTTTGATTCACGAACCTGCAGGTAGGAGATGATCTCCATTTCTCCATTGTCGTTTAGCCTGTATGTCATCAAGTATTTCTTGGCTCTATCCTGATATGTTTCACCATCGAGGGCTGCGCTGAGCTCGAGGGCTGAAGCATTAGTTTTCTGACAGAATCCAGCCAGTGATACAGAAAGACATAGGCATATCAAAAAAAGTTTTTTCATAATCACTTGTATGCTTTATTCTTAATAAATACTTAATACTTTTATGGTTTTCATGCCACAAAGTTACGGTATTTTCTGAATATATCCAAATTTTTGAGCAGCATTCTTACGCTTTTTAACTATTTATTGACATATTTAGCACGCACAGCGTCCTCTTGTGCTTTTGTGGCAAATTGCTGCGGAGTGATTTTTACCTTCTCTTTCATGAACTCCGGACGATTGTATGAGCGCAGCAGTAACGTGTTGTGTTCCGGGTCTTTCTGAGGTACCGCGAATGCCTTGTGGCACTTGCCCTTGGCATCGAAATAGGAGATGTACGGGCGTGTGTAGTTGCCGTCGTCGCGTCGTGAGGCGGTCATTATCCAGCGGCCGTTGCTTGAGAATGACGGGTAGCTGTCGGAGAAGGGGGAGTTGAGGTGTTGGGTGTTGGGTGTTGGGTGTTGGGTGTCGGTGGCTTGCAGGTCAATGATGCAGATGTCAGCATCCTTGTGCCATACGTGGAAACAGCCGTAGTTGCCTAGAGAGAAGGTGAGGTATCTGCCGTCGGGAGAGACACGGGGCAGGGTGGCGCTCTTGCCTGACTGGGCAGCGTCGTACACGAGTACGCGCTCACCGAACTTATGTGTGGCGAGGTCGAAACTGCGTGAGTAGATGTTATATTTTATTTCATCGTAGTTATTTCTGAACGATTTGTTGCCGTTGTTGAATATGGCAGGGTCGATATATGCTGATGTGTAGTAAAGAGTCTTGCCATCGGGGCTCCATGTGGCGAAGCATTCGTGTTCGTCGGGAGCATTACTGATATTTGATACCTCGTTTTTCTGCACATCGTAAAGGATAAGGTCGGACTCATAGTCGAGTACCTCTATCTTGTCAATGTTCTTGGTGTGGAATATCTGACGTGTGGTGTTTGTTGAGAATGCCACGAGGTCGGCCGTTGGATGCCATGCAGGATAGACACCGGCAGAGATGGTGCTGTCGGTCTTGAGGTCTATTTTCTTCGGTTCGCCGTTGTGTACTATCATGGTTCCGCCGCAGAACTGGCGCATGTGGAAGAGCATGTTGTTGGTGCCGTAGTTCTGGAAAGAATGGCAGTTGATGCATTGTCCCTTCTCCTCGGTGTGAATCATGCGGTTGTTGTAGATGTCGCTTTCCTCATAGCTGGTGATGTTGCGCTGAACGATGGCGATACCCTCGTAGGCTACGTATGAGGGTTGTATGAGACGGTAGGAGATATATGGGTCTATCGTGTCCTTGGCTACAAAGATAGGGAATGACTTATAGCTGAGCCATTTGCCGTCTTTCTTGCCATAGACCTCCACCTTTATGCCCTTGTCGCTTCCGGTGGCGGCAGAGCGCAGTTCCTGCCATTCGTCCTCGTCGATGACGATTTTGTTGTCGTCGCCGTAGGTGAAGGACAGGTCGCCGAACGACAGGCATGCCACGGCTTCGTCGCAGTCAGGCAGCATGAAGTTTGTCGGACAGAGGTTGGCTGGGATTGTAACCTCGCTGTAGTCGGGGTACATATCGGGCAGTTTGTCGGTATGGGTGGCATCTGTAGGAACGGATGGGCCGGAGCAGGAGAGGAGGAAAAGCCACCCCAGTCCCCCGAGGGGGAGTATTTTAGATAGTATTTTCACTATTGCGGGTATTTTCATTTTCAACTTTCAATTAATTTAGTAGCATAATCCACCTTTAATGAAGTAATAATTCCACCAGAAGGTGTTGCCGAATTCCGATTCGCTTTGTCGGGCGATGGACTCTTCAGAGAATCCGCTTCTCAACAGACCTTGGGTGAATTGGTCGAACTGATTATAGCGGTCAATGACTTTCTTGTCGAATTGAATTCCGTAGGTCTTGACATCAGGGGCCGTGGATGGTTCCATGTCTAAATAGAAATATGCTGCCTGCTGGTATATCTCAGGTATCTTCTCGCCCTTGTGGAGTTGGAGATAGAGTAGATACTGACGCCAGAAGCGCTGTATGTTCTTTGACATCACGCTATAGGCAAGACACATCTCCTGAAAATACTTGGAGGCATTGGTGTATGTGGTTGAGAAATAGCGTATGAGATAGTTCTCGCATATACCGCTGTCGCTGTCGATGATGTTGTCCATGTTGGAATGGAGGTCGCGGATCTTGACGAGTTCGGGGTATTTGTCAATCAGTTTCGGGTTACGTGCAAGTGGCAGGTAGTGTTCTGCCCATTCCTTGTGGAACATGGTGCGAGAGAGGATTTCAAGGTACTTCTGCGCAAGTTCATTCTCTCCGTTTATGATGGAAGAGAGGGCCATGACCTTGAGTTCGCAGATGCTGAAACCGTATTCTACCTGTATCTCCATGCAATAGTGATAGGCAAAGTTTGTCATTCCGTGATGAAGGTATATGATAGGCGATGCGGTATTGGCCATGTGAACCTTCAGGGAGTCGCTTGGAGTTGGTGTCATGCCCTTGTCGTCATAGTCGTACATACTGTTTCCGATGTCGCCTGTGTTGAAAAGGGCGGTGTTCTTGAACACGATAAGTTGTCGGGTGAGAGTGCCTTGCACCTCACGGATATGGCTGAGCGCATTTTCCCACTCCATGTTGTCAATGTCGCGGTATGCCTTGCACTCGGCATGGTAGTTCTCATCGTCATAGTCGGCATCTTCAAGTACTCCGAAAGAGAATCCGATTACTGCGACAAGGAGTATGGATGATATGATGGCGGTTGCCTTTGCGCTCTTGATGCGGTTACCTATTCTATATGTAAGCGGGAAGATGATGAGCAGGATGATGACAGTCCAGAACGGCTTGGTAAGTGACGGATTTGTGATGTTTCCGCTCTCGAACACTGGCAGTCCGACGGTGAAGAACTGTTCACTGCGTAGTGTGTCGAAGAACTGAGGGAACAGGAATGGGGGGATAATGGCGGCAATGACAAAGAGCATGGCTGCAATCCATTTGCGCTCAGTAAGCATTATTACTCCCAAAGTGAGAGATGCAGCCATGGCATAGATGCCGATATAGCGGTAGAGCCCCACAAGGAGAGCTGCCCCGAAGAGGGATGTGATGATTGTGCCGAACTTGAACTTCACGCCTGTTGCGTATCGGAATACGACGATGAGCAATGAGGCAAAGAGCAAACCGAGTGTCTGGCTAAAGCAATATCCGTGGTTCTTGTTATAGTAGATCCAGTAGCCGAGGTCGATTTCAGAAACCAACAGGCATACCAGAGGGATTAGCAGAAGGGGTGTTAGGTGTTGGGTGTCGGGTGTTAGTAAGCCTTTCTTCAGAAGGAAGAAAATGGCTATCCACATCAGGATAAGTACGGAACTTCCTAATGCGGGGTAATAGAAAAGTTGGGTAAAGTAGCATCCTGCCCATTGCAGGAAACCTGCAGGAACGGCATTATACTGCTGAAAGAATACCGATGTGTCGTTGAAGAGTGAGCGCATCTGCTGCATATAGAGCATGTCAGCATTACGCATCATAAGGAAATACCATGACAACAGCGCAAATAAGAGTACGCTTATCCATGGCATAAGGTTTTGTAGGTTTAGCTTAGGTTTCATAGGGGTATTAGGTTTTGGGTGATGGGTGATAGGTAGTACCTATCACCCAATATCCAAACGTTTACTTGTTCTTTTCAATCCACAGACGGGCATTTACGAATGCCTCGTACCAAGGTGTTACCTCATCTGTGAGACGACGCTCCTCTGGGTAGTAACCACACTGCCAAGGGAACAGAGTACGCTCTGGGTGTGGCATGATAGCGAGGTGACGACCGTCATTGCTTGCGATAGCAGCAACATCGTAGCTTGAACCGTTAGGGTTAGCTGGATATTCAGAGTGGTTGAACTTAGCAGCGATGTTATACTCAGACTCAGCAAGTGGGAGGTTAAACTTACCCTCGCCATGAGCTACCCAGCAACCGATCTTCTGGCCAGAGAGAGAGCCGAGCATTACAGAATCGTTCTGTGGGATGGTGAGAGTAACGTATGTTGACTCGAACTTGTGAGAATCGTTATGAAGCATCTCTGCATAGTCCTTTGCGTTGCTTACAGCGTGATCGTTGTTCAGGAGACCAAGCTCAACCATAAGCTGACAACCGTTGCAGACACCGAGTGAGAGGGTGTTCTTACGAGCATAGAACTTATCCAGAGCCTCCTTAGCCTTAGGGTTGAAGAGGAATGCACCTGCCCATCCCTTTGCAGAACCGAGAACGTCAGAGTTAGAGAAACCACCGCAGAATGCTACGAGGTTCACTTCCTCAAGAGTCTCACGGCCTGTGATAAGGTCGGTCATCGTAACGTCCTTAACGTCGAAGCCTGCCATATAGAATGAGTATGCCATCTCGCGCTCAGAGTTAGTACCCTTCTCACGGATGATAGCAGCTACAGGACGGTTGCTCTCTGGACGTGCAACGGTTTTGAGCTGTGGAGCCTTGAATGTGCACTCAAGAGGTACGTTCTTATAGTTCTGGAAACGCTCTGCTGCCTTACCGTTGAATGACTGACGGCGGTCGAGCAAGTATGATGTCTTATACCAGGCATCGCGCAACTCGTCGATGTCGAATACGAGGGTAAGCTCACGGTTAGCAAGCTCTGAGTTTGGAACCTGAGCATTGCTTTGATGACGCTTGATAGTGATTGTGCGGTCAGCAGAAGGAACACCGATCTTAGCGTATGCGATACCTGCATCCTCAAGAATCTTCTTCGCACGTGGAGCGTCAGCATCGGCAACCTGAATAACGATACCCGGGTTCTCTGCGAAGAGCACCTTAACGATATCGTCACCCTTGATCTTGTCGAGGTCGAGAGCAAGACCGCCCTTAGTATTTGCGAAGCACATCTCGAGCAAGGTTGTGATGAGACCACCGGCAGAGATATCGTGACCTGCGAGGATGAGGCCTTCGTTCACGAGCTGCTGAACTGCGATGAATGCATCACGGAAGTACTCGGCATTCTTGACTGTTGGAACATCAGAACCAACCTTGCCCTGACTCTGAGCGAATGCTGAGCCGCCAAGCTGGAGCTCGTCGAATGAGAAGTCGATATGATAGAGGCGTGAAGCCTTCACGTCCTTGAGAACTGGAGAAACAACCTTCTTGATGTCAGAAACCTCACCACCCGCACTTACGATAACGGTACCAGGAGCGATGACCTTCTTTCCGTCAGGATATTTCTGTGTCATTGACAGAGAGTCCTTACCTGTCGGAACGTTGATCTGAAGCTCGCAGCAGAAGTCTGACAATGCCTTAACAGCTGTGTAGAGACGCGCATCCTCACCTTCCTGAGCGCGACAAGGCCACATCCAGTTTGCTGAGAGTGAGATGCTATCCATACCGTCAGCCAAAGGTGCCCATACGAGGTTGGTGAGCGACTCTGCAACAGAGAGCACAGAACCTGCGGCTGGATTAGCGAGAGCAGCCTGTGGGGCATGACCAAGTGATGTTGCGATACCCTTTGTACCTGTATAGTCGAGAGCTACGACACCGCAGTCAGACAATGGCAACTGAAGTTCACCCTGACATTGCTGACGTGCCACGCGACCTGATACGCAACGGTCAACCTTGTTTGTCAACCAATCCTTACAAGCCACAGCCTCAAGCTGAAGCACGTTCTTCAGATAGTCAACGAGCTGTGCGTTGAGGGTAGAATTTGCAGAGAGGCCAGAGAGGTCGTATGTCACAACATCGTATGTACGCTTAACGGTCTTGTCCTCCATGATTGTCTTTGGAGAACTGCCGAACATCTGCTCTACTGCGAGGTCGAACGGACGAACGCCGTCAGCCTGCTCGAATGCAAAGCGATGGTCGCCTGTTGTCTCACCAACGGTGTACATTGGAGCGCGCTCACGATCTGCAATCTTCTGAACATGTTCTATGGCAGACTCGTCGATGAGCAAGCCCATACGCTCCTGAGACTCGTTGGCGATGATTTCCTTTGCCGAAAGGGTCTTATCGCCTACAGGGAGCTTATCCATGTGAATCAATCCGCCACACTCCTCAACAAGCTCTGAAAGACAGTTTACGTGACCTGCTGAACCGTGGTCGTGGATAGATACTACTGGGTTAGAATCCTCCTCACCAAGAGCGCGGATTACGTTGTATGCACGCTTCTGCATCTCAGGATTTGCACGCTGAACGGCGTTGAGCTCGATACCGCTTGAATAGCGACCTGTCTCTACTGAAGAAACCGAACCGCCACCAAGACCGATGCGGTAGTTCTCACCACCCATCACAACAACCTTGTTGCCTGGCTGTGGCTCGCCCTTGAGGCAGTCGCGCTGAATGCCGTAGCCTACACCGCCGGCAAGCATGATAACCTTGTCGTAAGCGTACTGCTCGTTGTTCTCGTTGTGCTCGAATGTAAGTACAGAACCGCAGATAAGTGGCTGACCGAACTTGTTTCCGAAATCAGAAGCACCGTTAGATGCCTTGATGAGAATCTGCTCTGGTGTCTGATACAACCACTGACGAACAGGCAGAATCTTCTCCCATCCGTGGCAGTCACTCTCGTTACTCCACTGAGGAGTATTTGCAGGGAGGTTCTTAACAACAGGGTCAGTCTCGTTCTTACGTGGGTAAGAAGTCATATAGACGGCTGTACCTGCTATTGGCCATGAACCTACGCCACCGCCCATACGGTCACGGATCTCACCACCAGTACCGGTAGCAGCACCGTTGAATGGCTCTACGGTTGTTGGGAAGTTGTGAGTCTCAGCCTTGAGCGAGATGACAGACTTAACCTTCTTGATTTTGTAGAGGTCTGGCTGAGAGTGGTCGGTAGGAGAGAACTGTTCAATCTCAGGACCTGCTGAGAATGCCACGTTATCCTTGTATGCAGAGAGAATCTTGTTAGGATTCTCGTTAGTTGTCTTCTTAATCATCTGGAAGAGGCTTGACTCCTTCTCCTCGCCATCGATGATGAATGTACCGCCAAAGATCTTGTGACGGCAATGCTCTGAGTTGATCTGAGCGAAACCGAATATCTCAGAGTCGGTAAGCGGACGGCCGAGCTGTCCCTCCACCTTGTGCAGATAGTCAATCTCCTCCTTTGAAAGGGCGAGACCTTCCTGCTCGTTGTAAGCCTCAAGGTTGTCAACGTGCTTGATTGGCTCTGGCTTGATGTTAACGGTGAAGATGTCCTGGTTCAGTCCGTTGTACATACGCTGGAGCATAGGGTCATGCTCAGCGTCCATAGAAGAAACAGGGAAATACTCCTCAATACGCGAAATGCCCTTGAGAGCCATGTTCTGGGTAATCTCAACGGCATTGGTGCTCCAAGGAGTAATCATCTCACGGCGTGGACCTACATAGTATCCGTCCAAAGACTCAGTATCCACGAGTGATGCGTTGCCGTAAAGCCAACAAAGTTCGTTTGTCTCATCCTGACTGAGTTTATGGTCAACCTCAGTAGCGATGATGTTCTGTGATGGGGTCTTGAAAAAAAGAATCATGTCTATATTTTTTGTTTACGAATTTTCCTTTTCTTGGGTTTAGTGTTTAAAGTTTAGTGTTTAGGGTTTAGTGTTTAGAGTTTAGTTGCTTTCGCTATTTAGAAAAACCAATTAAAACAAAAGAACACAAAATGAAACATTTTGTTTTTATATGTTTTTATTGGTTTTATCCTGTTTTTTTTAGATGGCGAAAGCAAATTACCCCGCAACCATCACCCAGCACCCAAATTACAAGTTGCAAAATTACTAAAAAAACGCGACAAATCAAAATCTTTTCTTCGAAAAGTGATGAAATCACGCGTATTGCCCCACTAAGACATTAACTGATGGCTTTTACAATGTGGAAAAATGCTGAACATCTTTCATTCCTCGTATATAAGTGAAGATAATAATGTTATCCTATAGATAGGATTTTCTTGTTCTTTTCTTGGAGGTGTTTTCTATCGACTTTCCTTCGATGATAATACCATTATAATGGTATTTACATAGGAGCTATAACGGAGGCACAACGGGATTGTTCCCTACCTTTCGCCTTGGAAAAATGGACAAAAAAGTTGCGTGCCATTTCTGACACGCAACTCTTGGGGAAATAACAACTGTTGAGGTGAGTAGGGTTAGCTAATGTCGCTGAATCCTGTAGATGATGTTGTGCTCGAGGGCTAACGGCCTGTTGTGAGCGAAGAATACAATGCCTGACTCAGGGGCTTTTACCTCTTCAAGCACGGAGCAGTCGTAAGGGGCGAGTATTCGGGCGAGGGTGTCGCCTCGAAGGACATTCTGCCCGGCACCAACAATTCGGTAGAATATTCCGGCACGGTGGGCGCGGATGTTGATAAGCTCTTCTTCCTCCATGAGGATACTCTCGTAGCCAATGCTCCGCACCTCGTATTGACTCACGCCTATCTTGTTTAGGAAACGCAGTATGGAGTCGATTGTCTGGTCGGATGTGGAATGCTCAACGTGATTTGTCTGGCCTGCATAGATGCTGAATGCCTTGGTGTTCCATAGTTGCCAGTTGTAGTTGAGGAGAGTGGTGTCGTAGGGAAGGGGGATGCGTGTGGTGACGAAGGGAAGTCCGAAGAGTCGGGCATCGGCAATATCCTCATAGCCGGTCTTCAGTATACGGACGTGGGGAACGAAGTCGCCGGGGATGTAGAAGCTTGCCATCTGTATGCCGAACTCGAATCCTTCGAGGCACTTGAAAATAGCGGCTGCGATGCGCTGGGTTGTTTCGCCCTTGTCGTATCCGGGGAACATGCGGTTGATGTCGGTGTTGTCCATCGTCCAGAAACGTCGTGATACGTTCATGGAGAATGGGTTGCATGAAGGGATGACGAGGATGCGCTTACCTTTTGCTATCTTGCCCTCTGCCTCAATCTCCGTAATGCGTTGGATCAGTCGGGCACAGATATATTGCTGCTGAATCTCGTCGCCTCGCATAGCACCTACGATGGCAACGGTCTTTTCGCCCTCACCAAACCAATATCCGTTGATGCGGAACTCATCACGATAGGGTGACGACATGCTGTATAGTGTTACTTTTTCCATTAGGTTATTCTTTGATCTTAAATATTCTTGCCATGAGTGAACCTTCGTAAACGATAGGGTAGGCGCGAATGGTGAAGAGGAATCCGTGGCATGGAGAGACGACACGACTGAGAATCTTACCTTCGAGAGGCGATACTATCTGGCCTATCTCATCGCCTTTGTTGACCATGTTTCCAGTGGTCATGTCGGTAAGGAATATTCCGCTTGCTTCCGCATTTAGAAACTCCACGCTGTCGCCCTTACATACATACGGCAACTCTTTTAGTTGGGTGTCGTCCACATCACCGCTCCACATCTCCATTTCCCTCATGAGGTTGAGTATGCCTGTGACGAGTCGGATGCACATCTTGCGGTTGATACGCTCACCGACTCCCATTTCTGCCACCAGACAAGGGGTGCCGATGGAGTTGAGCGAGTGGGCAAGGGTGGATTCGAGTACGGTGGCGGCATCGTGAACCCAGATGAAATCGATACCGAGATGATGGGCAAGAGGTACAAGCGTTTCTTCATCATTCACGTTGATACGTACCTGTGGTGTCTCACGTAGGTAGAGGTTGCTCGAATGAACATCGAGAACTAGGTCTGCGCCCTTCAGGTCCTCGATAATCTGATAGGCTGCCTGTTCGGCAAGCGTTCCGTGCTTTATGCCTGGGAAGATACGGTTCATGTCGAGGTCGAAATTCGGAATGCCACGTTGTATGGTGTCTATGCCGAGTGGGTTGAGAGCTGGGTAAATCTCAACAATGCCGTTAAGCTGATTGATATTCGCCTGAATAATCCTCACAAGCTCATAGCATACCATCTGTCCCTCGAGTTCGTCACCGTGGGTACCAGTCACGATGCAGACGCGCTTCGTGACTTTACCGTTCGTTATTACGTTCTTCTGAATGCGAAACTGCTCATCAATAGGCAGTTCGGAAGATATTATGGTTTTAATCATAGTAATAAAACTCCTCCTTTGGGGGCTTTTCTTAAACTTCTTTTAAGATTACACTAATCCTCGTTTCCTGATTCGAGAAACCATTGTATTGCCCCCTTGACACGGGGCAGTCGGCAGCATCACGCCCATGGGCAAGCTTCACGTAGCCTAAGTCTATAATGTGATCATTGGTGGGGTCGAAACCGAACCAGTAGCTCTGTTGGGCATCAAACACCTCTACCCATGCGTGAGTCTCGCCTGTACCTTCAACGAATCCGCATACATATCGCGCATGAATACCGAAATGACGGCATACGGCTATCATCAGATGCGCAAAGTCCTGACATACGCCCTTTCCCGACTCGACAACCTCCTGTGCCGTTGTCTCGATATCTGTGGATTGAGGTGCGTAGGTAAGGATGGAATTGATATGATGCATAATTGACTCCGCCTTTTCCATACAACTCATTTCAGCCATGGGGAAATTGAGTTTTAATGAAGTGAATGAATGAAGAGATGTGAGATGTGTTGGCTGGAGCCATACGGAAAGAGGCATGGAGTCACTATGTATTCTGTATGTCTGCATTGAGACTATCCCGGTACTTACATAAGCCAGGGAACGATGCTGTTCGCGGTTGCCTCCATAGACAATACGGTTGTTGAATGTGTCTGTACCGTGATGCTTCCAGTAGTCGGGAGGCAGAACCAGATGTTCCTCTTCCACGCTCATATACTCGCCTAATACTGGTTGGCAACGAATGAGAAATTCATGGTTGCCGACAGGCTCGGAGAATGATACGATGGTGTTGTAACAGTACAGGTATCTTTTCATATCTTAATCATTTTGTTGATATACTTCGTTACCTTCTGCTTGTATTCTTCGTTTGAGAGGTCGAATGCCTCTTCTACGATGAGTGCGTCAAGCTGTCCGGCAACATCATTGTCAACCGATGCCGGCAGTTCGTTGAGGTATTTCTTCAGATGTTTGTAAGCGATGGTTATGCGCTTGAAATCGTCGCTATAGCGTAGCATCATGTCGAGAAACTCCACATGACGGCCAATCATCATAATGTTGAGTATGCGGGTGTTGTATATGCGCTGTTCGGCAGAGCCCCAGAAGGCAAGCGACCAGTCGGTGATGTACTGGAGAAGCGTCATGTTTATCTTGTTCTCCTTCTTGCATTTCTTCATCAAGGCAATGCTCATCTCTATGTATGACAGCGTCTCGGTATAGATGTCCTCGCGTAGGAGAATGGCATTGTCCATGGCACGGTTGAGGGCAGAGAATACGCTTGAAGGGTTTGTCTCGTCATATACCATTCCAAGTGCGAACTCCTCGTTACTGAGATTGCTATGCGCTGGGTCGAGTGTTTCCCTGAGATGGTGGTAGCTTTCTTGATTACCGTCAATCATCTGGTCGTAGCACTTACGCAGAAAGTGCAGCGTCATATAGACACGCTCTTGATAACGACCGAGCCAGTATAGCTGATTGGCTTTGCTTGCAGATATAATTAAGTTCTTTGCCATATTATTTGAAAGATTAGCCCCCCCATCTTCTCTCCACGGGGGAGGAACTTTAGATAGTATTATTTGTAACTGAAAATCTCTCCCCTCGGGGGGAGAAGGAAGGGGCGTTATTCTAACGAAACCCACGTGTCCTTGAATCCGCCGCCCTGCGATGAATTGACCACATAACTGTTGGGGTTGCGAGAGAAACGGGTTAGACCGCTTTTCCATACTTTTACGTCCTTGCTGCTGCTTATCACGAAAGCGCGAAGGTCTGCCTTGCGCCATACAAGTTCGTCACCTTCAAGAATCTCAAGATCCTTGAACTCCACGACCTCCTGTGCTATCCATCGACGAGGCTCCTTGATTACGAGTTCTTTTAGTTCTGCAAGCCTCTCGGCTGACAGTTCGCTACCGAACACTACGCCGTAGCCGCCAGCCTCGCTTACATCCTTGATTACGAGCTTGTCGATGTTGGCAAGCACATAGTCGTAATCCTCCTTGAAGTAGGGCAGATAGGTAGGAGCATTCTGCAATATGCTATCCTCCCCGAGATAGTATTTCACCATCTTAGGCACGAAATAGTATATGCCTTTGTCATCAGCCACACCGTTTCCTATGCCATTGATGAGAGCCACGTTTCCAGCTTTGTAGGCTTGCATGACGTTAGGTATTCCGAGCAATGAGGATGATTCGAATACCATAGGATCCATATATTCATCGCTTATACGGCGATAAATGCAACCCACGCGCGTCTTCTCGTGGAACATTCCGGCATAATATACAATGTCGTTCTCTACGAATAAGTCACCAGGGTAGGCGAGTGTTGCGCCCGTCTTTTCTGCAAGATACGAATGTTCGAAGAATGCTGAGTTATAGCGTCCTGGGGTGAAGATGACGGAAATGCCACGGTCATCGTTCATATCGTCCATCATATTGCGGAGCAAGTCGGCATAGTTGCGGTTGTCGGCAATGGCATTTGTGGCAAATGTGTAAGGTGATACCTTACGGCTCACGCTACGTGCTATCATCGGATAGCTTGCACCAGAAGGGATGCGGAGGTTATCTTCGAGCACATACCATTTGTCATCCTTACCCTCAACGAGGTCGATGCCAGAGATATGCGAGTAGATTTTTCCTTGTGGATTGATGCCCTCACATTCAGGCATATAGCCTTTTGACGAATAAACAAACTCCTCTGGTACGATACCTTCCTTGATAATGTTCTTCTCGTGATATATGTCCCATAGGAACATGTTGAGAGTTTTCACACGCTGGCTGAGCCCTTTTTCAAGATATTCCCAGTCGCTGTGGCTAATCACTCTCGGTACGGAATCAAACGGAAAGAGCTGTTCGTTGAACACGCCATTCTTGTAAACACCGAAGCGAACCCCATACCGCTCCATCCATCTGTTTACCGTATCCCTACTACTTGTTAATTCTTTAATGCTAATACTCATCTCAATAATGTGTTTGTGTTGTTGTTTACCTAATGTTATAAATTCAAGTGCAAAGATAAGCAAAATGTAATAAAAAGTCAAGAAAAGTTGGCAAAAAGAAATGTCATACCGTTATAATGTTGCATATTGGTATTTGTTTGTGCTATAAATGTTACAAATGGAAAGAAAATGCTTTGCTTTTGCTTACGAATTGTTATTTATATTGTAATGGCAACTTGTGTAGCCTTTTGCAAACAAGATTTATTTACAAATATAATACAAAGTTTACATACTCAACATGCATTTTGTGATGTTTGTCTTTTTTTTTGTATTCATTAATAGGATTGATATACTATGTGTAACTTCTTCTGCCACCTTTCCTTTGATGATAATACCATTATAATACCATAATATTACCATTCGCAATGGTATCTTTATGGTATTTATATGGTATTTACATAGGAGCTATAGCGGAGTCATGACGGGATTATTCGCTACCTTTCGCCTTGGAAAAAGGAAAAAAAAGTTGCGTGCCATTTCTAACACGCAACCTGAGAATGTTTTAGTGATAAAATCAAGATCTTTTCTTTGAAAGTGCAAAAAATCGCTTTCATTTCTTACTATGCTCGTACTCTTCGTACTCAGCAATCTCGCGTTCTGCCACGTGAGCAAGACCATAATGCTCGTCGTGCTGTGAGATGTCAAGACCGATATGCTCGCTCTTCTCACTAACACGCATTGGGATGAAGTGGTCGATAAGCCAATAGCCGAAGTAACTCATAATGAACGTATAAACGATAACTACGACGAGGGCAAGGAGATGGTAAAGGAATATTACGAAACCTTCCCAAGTGCCGGCTATGAGTCCTTCCTGAATGAAGATACCTGTCAGAACTGTACCGAAGATACCGCCCGTTCCGTGTGTTGGGAATACATCGAGGGCATCGTCAACGTTTGTCTTGCTTCCCCAGTAAACGGCTGTGTTACAGATAAGGGTTATTACGAATGAGATGAAAATACTCTGACCAACTGTAACGTAACCTGCAGAAGGCGTTATTGCCACAAGACCTACAACACAACCGATAGCTGCACCCATTGCACTTGGCTTACGACCTTTGAGACAGTCGAAGAATATCCAAGTCATCATAGCCACACCTGATGCTGTGGTGGTGTTGAGGAATGCCTTAACAGCCTGACCGTCAGCGTGAAGTGAGCTTCCTGCGTTGAAGCCGAACCAACCTAACCAAAGCATAGCTGCACCAAGGAGAACGAATGGGATATTGGCTGGTTCTGAGTTGCGTGTTGAAGCGCGTCTGCGACCTAAAAAGATAGCTCCAGCAAGGGCTGCTATACCTGATGATGCGTGTACTACGATACCTCCGGCAAAGTCAACAACTCCCCACTTTAGGAAGAGTCCGTCAGGATGCCAAGTCATGTGTGCAAGCGGACAATAGATCACCACAAAGAAGAAGAGCATGAACCAGAGATAACCAGAGAAACGGACACGCTCAGCAAATGATCCCGTGATAAGTGAAGGTGTTATGATTGCGAACTTCATCTGGAAGAGGGCAAAGAGTGCCAGAGGTATTGTCGCTCCGCCCATGATGTGTCCTGTAGGAGTGGTATATACATCACCTCCAACGTTCTGGAACATCAAGAAAGTCAACGGATTACCTAACACGCCGCCAATGTCGTCTCCAAATGCAAGGCTGAATCCGAATGCCACCCAGAGAACAGAGATAAGTCCCATAGCAATAAAACTCTGCAACATAGTAGAGATCACATTTCGTGCTCCTACCATACCACCATAGAAGAATGACAATCCTGGTGTCATCATCAAAACGAAGATGGTTGCTGTGATGAGCCACGCAACATCAGCCCCGTCAATCTTCGACATATCACACTCGAAAGAAGGCTCGCTGGCGAACAAACCGCCAATAGCGATAATGACCATCATGGTCATGAGGATAATCCAACGCTTTTTCATAACTTTTGCTTGTTTTCTCTTTTATTTGTGTTAAGTTTACTGTGCTTTTACTTTCAATATGTCTTGAAATCGGGTGCAAAGTTAGACAAAATGCTATAAATATGCAATAAAATATAACAAAAAGTAAATGTATAAATCTTAGATGTGATATTTTGTTTCGTATAAAAACTATTTTAGTTGTAAATTGTAATGTAAAAATGTAAAAATGCTTACAATTTGTAATCAAGGGCGTGTCGCGTTGTTTTGTATATGTGATATGGAGAAATGAAAAGTAAACCCAAGAAATGCCTCGTATCTTCTTCCGTTCATCCTCCCTTGTTCCTTCGCTCTTCCTCCGTACCAAAGTCGGTGCAAAGTCGGTGCAAAGTCGGTGGAGGAGGGGAGTTTCATCGAGTTTGGTACGGAGGAATGACGAAGGATTATTGAATGTGAATTTAGGAAGACTAAAAATCCCACACCACCAAGGATTCAAGAGGAATTGATGGAGGTGTGGGAATAAATTAAGGTTATAGAGTATGTTTTTGATGTTTTTGACTATTCCACGACAATACTACTATTTGCAAATACGATTTTATATCTTTTCGGAATCAAATTACCCTTGGTGTCATATTTGATTTCTTGAACATCGAATATTGTACTACTTGCGTCGCTATTAACGGCATTTACCTCAACAGGTTTGTTGAAAACAAGTTTGACTTTTCCTTGGAAAAGCATAAATACACTTAACAAAGGTGGGTCTATTGAATCTCGTTCTCCTCGCAAGACAACAGCCTTGATGTCCTCAGTTAAATCAACGACATATGCGGTTATGTCTCTTGTTTCTTTCCAAGGATTATCTGTATAGCTTGCAAATGTCCAATAATTATACTTGAACCAAAGTCCATCGTTTAAAAATGTGTTAGTACTCACTTTGTCCTCGTTTTTATAATACTCGATGACAAGTTTGCTGAAGAAAACATCACCAAAAGTATCGATGTCTTCTTTTACATCTTCATCTCCACTTTCGGTATGACGATACAGATGCAGTATATAATATCCGTCGTTTGCATTTATTGTCGTATTGTACTTTTCTACATAGCTTGGACGGGCGTTGGGATTGCTCCAAAAAGAGTCGATGAATTTATCAGAGCCAGAGATTTCGCCTTTGTCGTTTATAACTCCAATAATATCCGTTGCTAACATTTTCGTGATGATGAAAAATGTCGCATAGAAACATAATATTAATCGTTTCATAAAAATAGTTTTTACAACCGTTGTTACGTTAATTCTGTTGGCAAAAGTAAACAAAAATCCTAATATCACAAAGGAAATTCTTGAAAAAACGCAGATGTTTCTAACAACCACATTGGCCGATAAAAGGAAAACTTACAGTTTCTCCTTTCGCGTTTTTGACGCTTATTTTACCTTTTAGAGTATAAGATTCATTTCCTGTATCTGTATTAGAGGAGATTTCTATTGTAACAGAATATGAATCGTTTGAATACTCCATTTCCTTTTCTGAATCATTCTTCAGTAAAAGAAGCTCCATTTTGCCATTTATTTTCAAATATGTCTGTTGGGCAAAATCATTAACCATGATATATCGATCGTTGGACATATCATCTTTGTTCAAATAAAATTCACAAGAACCTCCGTCTATTTCTTGTGGATATTCCGTGAAAGGTTCCACTTTGATTGAGCCACTATTGTTTTGTGTGCATGCAAGCAAAGGTATGGCTAATAAAATTAATAATGTCTTTATTGTTTTCATTATGAAATTATTCCGTATGCTGATTTTGCTTGCAAAAATAGACAAAAATCCTAATATCACAAAGGGAATATGGGAAAAACTTGCAGAAATGATATTCTTTGCATGAACATCTGTATATTATGGTGATAACCAAAACAATAGTTGCGTGCCGTTTCTGACACGCAACCGGAGAATTTTAGTGTGTGTTTAAAAGTCAAGTATATTATTTAAAATTCTCTTTTTCTATTGATTAAGCCATTGCAAAGGGTGCTTTCTCTCTATTTTCAGGAAGGTGTTGTATTCGCTGTTGCGGTGTGACTCCCTGAAGATGAGCACGATAAGCAAGGCTATGATGATGAGCGAGAAGATAGCGAAGGCATATATTGAAAGAATCTCATAGTTAAGCACCGAATAGACGAGGAATGAGACGGCTGTGACGCCTATGCCTATGTTTATGTTCTTCCTCTTTTGCCTGCTCTTTATCAGTTTCGTTCTTGTCTCGTGAGGTTTCAAGTCGTTTTCTGCCTTTGCATTGGTGAAATGATCAAGGTAGTTCTTGTTGAGGGCGAATGATGCCTCTTTAACCTGACTTGCCATATTCTGCTGGCCTTCTATGTATTGCTTTATCTTGTCGATGGAGTCAAGCATCAGCTCTCCGATATGGTTCTCGTTGACCATTATTGCATATTCATTTGTTCCGTCAACTTGCAATATGAGCATCTTGTTGTCGTAGTATGCAGGCTTGAGCATGTAGGTGTTGGATTCTGTGTCCTCAATGATTAACGATGTATTTTGCGCAATGTATTCCCATCTCGTCTTGCAAACCTTTCCGTTATATGAAAGAATCAGCGTCCCGTCTTCTTGGAAGATATACACTTCCTTTACGTTGTCTTCATTGATTATGATCCATGACCTACTGCATAATATCGTCTTTGCATCCAGAGCATAGCTCCAGTTCCTGATGCCTCTAGGTATGTTTAGAGTAAATGTCTTCATTTTTTGTCGCCCGTCTGTTATCCCACGCTTTGTTAGTATATTGTGAATTACTTACAGTATCTGATATTTTTCCAGAGTGCAAAATTATACATTTATTTTCATATTCGCAAATAATTTGCAATTTTTCTGCAAATATTTGCGCAAATTTGTCGTGGCAATATTTTCTGATACTTTTAAAATGAACGTTTCCGTTATATTTTGTACCCCTCTACGGGAAATCCGTGAAAAGAAGAAATGGGGTGGTGTTGGCCGTTTGAAAGTAATTTTTCGCGAAAATCGTTGTTGATATGAAAATAATTGTTTATCTTTGCAAGCAATAAATATAGAAATGAACCTAAAAAACATAATTATTATGAATGCCAAAACATTTATCACGATCGCTTTATTTTCTGTTTGTATGACCGGTTTCGCGACTGGCAATAATGAGGCTATGCCTGAAATGGCTACAATGATGGCTTCTAAGAAGGTTAAGCCTGTCACCGTGGAACGTAACTGTTCTACATTTACAGCAATAGAAAACAGTACTCCATGTAATGTGTTCTACAAGCAGGGTGAGACTATCAAGGTTTCTGTCGTTGCTCCACAGGAACAGGTTGACAAGATTAATACCTATGTGGAGGATGGTGTGCTGAAGATAGAAATGGAAGACAATACATTTATCAAGGAAACAAAGAATGTGAAGATTAATGTAGAGTCTCCTTCTATTGAGTCTATAACTCTTATAGGGTCAGGTAACATTACAGCTCAGGATATGATTAATACTTCCGGTAAAGACCTGTCTCTGTCGGTGAAGGGCAGTGGTGTTCTTAAGATGAAGAAGTTGGAGTGCAATGAAATGAATGTCAATATTAGCGGTAGCGGTAATGCCGAGTTGGGCTCTATTAGTGCTTCTTCTGTCAACGTCGAGACTAACGGAAGTGGAAATGCTTCCTTGGGAGGAATGAAGATCAACAAGAAACTGGCTGTGGTTATCAATGGTTCTGGAAACACATCAGTAAGCGGTAAGGCCGATGTGGTGAATGTTGAGATTCATGGTAGCGGTAACGTGACCGGTAAGGTTGACTGTGATAATGTAACGGCTACCATCAAGGGCAGCGGTGATGTTAAGCTCTCTGGTGAAATCAAGGCACATTATACGACCGTGACAGGGTCGGGTAGGGTTACGATTAAGTAAAGACCCTCTAAATCCCCCTTAAAGGGGGACTTTTTGACTTCCGGCTCTCCCCCTTTAATGGGGGAGCGGGGAGAGGGTCTTTCTCTGCCTCACCGCCTCATAAAGCAATATCGCAGCACTTACAGATACGTTCAAGGAATCTGTTATTCCGAGCATGGGAATTCGGATATGGGCGTCGGCAGCCTTACGCCAGATGTCGGTAAGACCTGTGGCTTCTGTTCCCATAACGATAGCCGTGCCGCGTTTCATGTCGGTATCATAATATAGTTCTGAGTCTTGAAGCTGGGCGGTTAGAATCTGAATGTTGTTCTCTTTCAGGAATTTGATACATTCCTCGGAAGTACAGGCAACGCAAGGTACACTGAAGATTGCACCTGTACTGTTTCTTATGAGATTCGGGTTGTAGAGATCCGTAAGAGGATCACAGACGATAAGGGCATCTGCTCCTGCGGCATCAGCAGAACGTAGAATAGCACCAAGATTTCCCGGTTTTTCCACGCTCTCTAATACCACGACAAGCGGATTCTTTGAGAGGTTCAAGTCTTTAAGCGTTTTGTCTTTTGTCTTTACCTCGGCAATAACGCCCTCTGTACTACCACGATACGCTATCTTCTCATAAATGGTTGGAGATACCTCAAATAATTTAATGCCTTTGTTCTTCTCTATGATTTCTGATATATTTTCCGCCATAGGTTTATTTAGGTAGAAAATAGTATCAATCTCATAGCCCTTTTCCACACATCTCTCCACCTCTCTGATGCCTTCAACGACAAACAAACCAGCCTTCCTTCTCTCGGAAGACTTCTGTTGTAGCTGAAGCAATCGCTTTATTTTCGGGTTTTGAGCGCTGGTTATAGCCCCCCCTGCCCCCGAGGGGGAGTCTTTTATTATCGTATTTGTCGTGAAAGGCATGTTAATTATTCGCAAGTTCATCAAGCTTCGCAAGTGTTAATTCTTAATTGTTAATTGATAGTTGAAGATGAGGTTTGTCGCCTTCCAACTCCCTCCCTCGGGAGGGGCGGGGTGGGGCTTTTTTAGCTTATCTGAGCCCAATCCACATCATCTTTCCTTAATTCGTTGAGACGCCTCCAAAGCATAGCGTGATGAGGTGAGTTACATTCTGGATCATCATCTATTATCTTCTGAGCCTCGTCTCTTGCAAGCTGAACGAGTTGTCCGTCTCTTGCAATATCGGCAATCTTGAGATCGAAAGCAAGTCCTGATTGCTGAGTACCTTCAAGATCACCTGGACCTCTAAGCTTCAGGTCTGCCTCTGCTATACGGAAACCGTCGTTTGTCTCGGTCATTATCTCCATGCGCTTGCGGGTTTCCTGAGCGAGTTCGTGACTTGTAACGAGGATGCAATAGCTTTGGTCGGCACCTCGTCCTACTCGTCCTCTGAGCTGGTGCAACTGTGAAAGACCGAATCTCTGAGCGTCCATTATCACCATCACAGAGGCATTTGGCACGTTTACTCCAACCTCTATAACGGTGGTCGCAACGAGAATCTGTGTCTCGCCTGAGATGAATTTCTGCATTTCCTCTTCCTTCTCTGCAGACTTCATCCTTCCGTGTACCTTACTCATTTTGTACTCGGGGAAAACTCCTTGCAGATACTCATAGCCTTCTTCAAGATTCTTGAGGTCGATTTTCTCGCTCTCGGTTATGAGAGGATAGACGATATACACCTGACGGCCAAGACCTATCTGCTGTCTGATGCCGTTGAACAGACTCGTTGTCTGGTTATCGTATTTGTGCAGGGTCTGTATTGGCTTTCTTCCTGGAGGAAGCTCGTCGATAACGCTTACGTCCAAGTCGCCATAGATAGTCATAGCAAGAGTTCGTGGAATAGGCGTTGCCGTCATTACGAGAATGTGAGGAGGATTCTCGTTCTTTGCCCAGAGCTTTGCTCTCTGTGCCACTCCAAAACGATGTTGCTCGTCAACAACGGCAAGTCCGAGATTCTTGAACTGCACGGTCTCTTCTATAAGGGCGTGAGTGCCTACGAGAATATCAATTTCGCCAGTAACGAGTTGCTCGAGGACTTCCTTCCTTTTCTTGCCTTTTACAATTCCGGTTAGCAATTCAACTTTTACGTCAAGTCCTTTGAGGAACTCCTGTACAGTGGCAAGATGTTGTTCGGCAAGTATTTCGGTAGGTGCCATGATACAAGCCTGAAAACCATTGTCAACAGCTATCAGCATAGCCATAAGAGCAACGAGGGTTTTTCCTGAACCCACATCGCCTTGCACAAGACGGTTCATCTGACGGCCAGTATTCATATCTGCCTGAATCTCATGCATTACACGTTTCTGAGCTCCTGTGAGTTCAAATTTCAGGTTCTTGCTGAAGAAATCCTTGAAGTGCTCGCCGATTCTCGGAAGCATATACCCCTTGTACTTGCGTCTGTGGTTGGCTGTGTAGCGGAGGATGTTGAGCTGAACATAGAACAGTTCCTCGAATTTCAGTCTCTCCCTTGCCTTCTGCATATCCTGTTGTGACTTAGGATAATGCACATTTCGTACGGCTGTGTCACGGCTGACAAGGTGGAGTGGGATGGTGATGTAATCGGGAAGGGTTTCGGACAGTTCCGGCATCTTTGTGAGTATCGCCTTGGCTATTTTCTCCATCGAACGGGAAGTGAGACCGGCGTTCTTCATCTTCTCTGTCGTCACATAGTATGGCTGCATACCCATCTGTGAGAGTTGGAGGTTCTCTGCCTTCTCAATCTCGGGATGTGTGAACTGGAATCGTCCTCCGAATACGGTTGGTTTGCCGAAGACGATATAGTCAATTCCAACCTTGAAATTCTTGGAGATATATTGTGTTCCGGAGAACCATACGAGGTCAACAACTCCTGTGCCGTCGCCGAAATGGGCAACGAGTCTTTTCTTCTTTACCCCTGTCTGGAATGTCTCGAAAGATAGAATACGACCTTTAATCTGAACAAAAGACATGTCTTGAGTAAGCGAGCTAATGGTATAGACGTGGCTTCTATCCACATATTTATATGGATAGTATTCCAGCATGTCGCCAAAGGTCATGATTCCCAACTCCTTGTTGAGTATCTGTTTCTTTGTCGGCCCTACACCGTTAACGTACATTATGTCTTGTTTCAGAATGTTGCTCATTATCCAAGCAATGCTTCAGCTATTTTTATGTCGAAAGGGGTTGTTATCTTTATGTTCTCGCGATTGCCTTCAACCATTGTCACCTTTTGTCCGATACCTTCCACAACAGAGGCGTCATCTGTGAAAGAGTCCTTGTATTCCTGTTTGTTGGCTTCCTTGAGAAGTTGTATGTCGAATACCTGTGGAGTCTGTACGAGTCGGTAGTCGCCTCTGAAAACGTTCCTGTTTTCCGGTGTGTATCTGAGAGTCTCTACTACTTCAGTTACAGGGAGTACGGCTTTGACCTCTCGGGCGGTCTCATAGCATCTTCTGATAGTTTCGACAGAGACGAAAGGTCGTACCCCGTCGTGTACTCCGACAACTCCCTGGGCATCGTCAGGCACGAGGTTAAGGCCGTTTTGTACAGAGTGGAATCTAGTCTGTCCACCATCAGCTATCTGTATTCCTTCTGAATTGAAGGAAGGGTATTTCTGACACAATTCTTTCCAGTAATCCTGTTGTGCTTTGGGCAAGACAAGTATAATACGGATTTCTTTGTCATATTTACGAAAACGGTCGATTGTCCTCATCAGGACAGGCTTTCCTCCGATGGGTAGGAATTGTTTCGGAATTTCGCCGCCCATCCTGAGTCCTTTTCCTCCTGCTACAATAATGACATAGTCCATGGTTACTTGCTCATCAAGTGATTGAACATCATTCCCTCTCTGAGACGGTCGGCTGTTGCCTTGTCTGCCAGCATTTCGAGAATGGCATAGGCATAAGGGAAAGTAGCGGCAGGTCCTTCGCCTGTAATGATGTTTCCATCGATGGTGTAGATCTCGCGGGTGTATTCTGCACCAATCATACCATTCTCACAGCCTGGATAACAGGTGGCTTTCTTGCCTTTGAGAATTCCGAGGTCGCCAAGAATCATTGGAGCTGCACAAATAGCACCGATTTTCTTGCCGGCTGCATAATGGGCAGAAATAGCCTTTCTCACACCCTCATGATTAAGAAGGTTGGTCGTTCCTGGCTGTCCGCCGGGTAGCAGCAGCATATCTGCGTCTGAGAAATTAGAGTCTTCTATCATCTGGTCGCACTTGATTACAATTCCATGTGCTGACTCTATGTATTCCGAACCTGTTGTGCTGACCATTTTGATGTCAACACCACCTCTTCTTAGGATATCAACAGTGATAAGAGCCTCGACTTCTTCTGTGCCGTTGGCAAGAAATTCATATACTTTTGCCATAATATTTTATTTTTTTTGTTATTTATTCTGCTTTTTGAATTTAATTTGTTATTTTTGCATTGCAAAATCATTTGCAAATATACGAAAGTTTCCTGATAATTCAAAATATTTCACTTCATAAAGATAATAATACTCATAATTTTATGTCAGATAAGTCACTTCGCTTTGCAATTTTCGGCAATCAGTATCAGGCAAAGAAGTCTGCGGCGATTCAGAAAATCCTTTCGCTTCTTAATCAGCGTGAGGGAGAGATTCTTATTGACCGCTCTTTCTATGACTTCCTAACAAAGGGACAGCATCTTGACCTGGATGTTGATGGCGTTTTTGAAGGTGATGATTTTGATGCGGATTTTGCTGTATCAATGGGCGGTGACGGTACTTTGCTGAAGACTGCGGCTCGTGTAGGTCGTAAGGATATTCCTATCGTTGGTGTAAATATCGGCAGATTGGGTTTCCTTGCTGATGTGAATCCTACAGAACTTGAGCGTGCTATCGCTAATCTTTATTCTGGAGATTATGTGGTTAGTGAACACGCGATTCTTGTAGCCGAGAGTGATGGTGTTCCTATTAAGGAATGCCCTTATGCTCTTAATGATATCTCTGTGCTGAAGCGTGACTCTGCTTCCATGATAGCTATTCGCACGAGCGTAAATGACGAGTATGTGGTTACTTATCAGGCTGACGGACTGATTGTTACTACTCCTATGGGCTCTACTGCCTATTCTCTTAGCAACGGCGGTCCTATCATTACTCCTGAAACTGATATTATTTGTCTTACTCCTGTGGCTCCTCATAGTTTGAATGTCCGCCCGATAGTTATTCCTGACAATTCCGTTGTTACCTTGAAGGTGGAGAGCCGCAGCCACAATTTCCTTATTGCTGTGGATGGCCGTTCAGAGAGCCTTCCTGAGGGTACGCTCATCACTATACGTAAGGCTGATTATACCGCAAAGGTTGTGCGTTTCTGCGATCATCGCTATTTCTCTACTCTTAGGGAAAAGATGATGTGGGGCGCTGACCAGAGATAAATAGATTGTTTCTACCATGGGACCAAAGGCTTATTCTTCCAAACAGATATTTCGCTGGCTATTGCGTTCGTGGCGTGGAAATTATTTTCAGGCCTCATTGAATGCGTTTCTTGGCTTGCTTGAGGTTGGAGTAAGTCTTGCTTCTGTGTGGGCCGTAAAGCATGCCATTGATGTGGCATCTCATTCTGTTGAAGGGGATGTGCTTATGGCTGTAGGAATAATGGGAGGACTTGTCCTTTGTAACTTTGCTATCAATATGACTGCTGTCTGGGTGAAGAATATCCTTGGTGTTCGGGCTCAGAACCGCATGCAGAGACGGATGCTTGACCGAATATTGCGTTCTGAGTGGCATGGAAAGGAAAGTCTTCATAGTGGTGATGTCATAAATCGCCTTGAACAGGATGTGAATCAGGTTGTGGTGTTCCTTACCGAGACTCTTCCAAATACGCTTTCCGTCCTTGCGATGTTCCTTGGCGCTTTCTCATATCTGTATCTTATGGATCGTAGGCTGGCACTAATCATTGTGGTGATGATTCCGTTCTTTGCCATTCTGAGTAAGATATATGTCCGTCGTATGCGACAGCTTTCGCGTGATGTGCGTGATTCTGATTCTCGTGTACAGAGCATTCTTCAGGAAACTGTGCAGAACCGTATGCTCGTAAAGACGCTTGAGAGTGAAGAAATGATGGTGGAGCGACTTGACGACCAGCATCGTATGTTGCAGAGTAATGTGGAGAAAAGAACGAAATTCCGCCTTTTCTCTAATTTCATTCTTAATTTCGGTTTTGCATTCTGTTATCTTGTTGCTTTTGCGTGGAGTGCTCTGCGAATGTCGGCCGGTACGCTTTCCTTTGGAGGTATGACTGCATTTCTGCAACTTGTGAATAGAATACAGTCGCCAGCCCGTAGTATCATGAAACTGGCTCCTGCTTTTGTAGGCGTTTTTACTGCTGCGGAGAGATTGATGCTTCTTGAGGAGACTCCTCTTGAGGAGCAGGGCGATGATATTCAACTTGGTTGTCCTTGCGGAATCCGTCTTGAGAATGTAACTTACGGATATGAGGATGACAAGGCTCATCCTGTCATTCGTGATCTTTCATTCGACTTCCGTCCGGGTGAGTGTACGGCTATCCTTGGCGAGACAGGTGCGGGAAAGACGACCATTATCAGACTTATTCAGGCTCTTCTTCGTCCGGATTCTGGTTCTCTTTATATATATAATAAGGAGGAGAGTATAGAAGTGAGTCCTCTTACTCGCTGTAATATTGTGTATGTGCCTCAAGGGAACACTCTTCTTAGTGGCACGATTCGTGATAATCTTCTTCTTGCCGATGAGAATGCAACGGATGAGCAGATGCGAGAGGTGCTCACAATAGCGTGTGCCGAATTCGTGTTCGCGTTGCCGGAAGGCCTTGACACCACCTGTTCTGAGAACGGCGGCGGATTAAGCGAAGGGCAGGCTCAGAGGATCTGTATTGCCCGTGCGCTTCTTCGTAATCGTGGAATCCTTCTTCTCGATGAGGCTACAAGTGCTCTTGACCCTGAGACGGAAAAGAACCTACTTGCCAATATTATGAAGTCGAGTCAGCATACGATTATTTTTATTACTCATCGTCCTGCTGTTGTTGATTATTGCTCACGCACACTCCGTATAGAAAAACTGAGGGATTAGGCTTTTGTCCCTCCGTAAATCCACCGCTCTCCCTCCGTTCATCCTCCGCTCTTCCTCCGTACCAAAGTCGGTGCAAAGTCGGTGCAAAGTCGGTGGGGGAGCGGAGGTTCATCGAGTTTGGTTGGGAGTAAGAGCGGAATCACATCGGAGTAAGACCGTGGGCATAAAGGCAGGACAGGGCGAGAATACCTCAACTGCAGAATCCCCGTGTTTTTCACAATATCCTGCACG
>OMXX01000263.1 GCA_900315105.1 uncultured Prevotellaceae bacterium
TTTCAAGATGCTGATAAGTAGTTACAAGACTGTATAGCTGGCGAATGGAGCCTTATAAAGACTGATGCCCCTGCGCTTGTAAAATCCTTTTGTGTTAGTGGTAATATCTGTTTAGTTGGAGATTTGACGGTTGACACCGTATATCACGCTAAGCACATTTTTCCTTATTTTCTCTGTTATTTCAAGAAGCTTATCTTCTGAAGGCTTCCGAATACAATTGTTATTCAAAAGTTATTGTGAAAAAACCAATATAATATTTGTTTTTGTCGAAAATATATCGTAAATTTGCGACAAAATAGAAGCTTATATATGCAAGAAAACATTGGTAAACAGATTGTTAGTAGCATTAAGAAGTGCGGAAGGGGTTCTATCTTCTTTCCGAGCAGCTTTACGGCCTATGGTGACATCAAGTCTGTCTCCAAGTCTTTGGAGCGGTTGACCAATGACTCATTCATAATAAGGTTGTCTAATGGCATCTATCTATATCCGAAGATAGACAAGGAACTGGGACTGGGGGTATTATACCCATCTGTGGAAGACATTGCCTTGCAGGTAGCAAAAAGAGACAGGGCACACATTGCTCCGACAGGTGCGTATGCCATGAATCTACTCGGACTATCTACTCAGGTGCCCATGAACGTCGTATTCATGACAGACGGTTCGCCAAGGAAGATTAGGCTCGGCAACAATAGAACAATAACGTTTAAGCATACTGTTCCCAAAAACCTTGCTTTCACGAACAAGACAGCTCAACTGGCAACATTCGCATTGAAGGAGATAGGTCAAAACAATGTCAATGAAGAGCATCTGAAAACACTGAAACATGTATTCACAACCATTAACGGGAAATCCATTGAGGCGGATTATAAGCTGATGCCGGCATGGATTAGAAAAATAATAAAGAGCTTTTATGAATAGTTATTTCGATTTACGTGATGACCAAAAGAAGATGGTTATCACTCAGACAGCCAACAAGATAGGACTTCCTGTCCAGGCAATTGAAAAGGACCTATGGGTTTCCACCATACTCAAAGTTGTATTCACGTTGCCTTTTGCGGATAAGCTAGTCTTCAAGGGTGGCACCTCTTTGAGCAAGGTTTATCACCTCATCGACCGGATGTCTGAGGACATTGACCTCGCAATAGACAGAAGTTTCTTTGGATTGACCGGCGATCTGACCAAGAGACAAACCAAGAAGTTGAGGAAACAGTCGTCTCTGTTCGTCAGAGATGAATTCGCAAGTCAGCTTGAGGACAGACTGAAAGAATACGGCCTGGAGCAATATCTTACCGTGGAACCTGAACCTGACGGTGAAGGTGACAATACTTATCCCGAGCCACGAAAGATTCATATTAGATACAATGCACTCTTCGGTAAGCCATCTTACCTAAATCCGGAGGTGATGTTGGAAATCGGCTCCCGTTCTCTTTTTGAGCCAACAGAGATTGCAAGAGTATCCAGTCTTGTGACTTCTTCTTTCCCTCAGGTAAACACTGACGTGGTAGATACAGATATTCGGACAGCAAAGGCTGAAAAGACGTTCCTTGAAAAAGCATTTTTGCTTCACGAGATGTTCACAACGGAAAGAGCACATGTCGCAGACAGAAAATCACGTCACCTGTATGACCTTGAGAAAATGATGGACGAGCAATTTGCCATTAATGGCATTAATGATGATGAGTTGTGGAATACTATCGCACATCATCGAGAGGTTTTCACCAGCATTCACGGCGTTGATTATACCCCGGACATTCGAAAAAGAATAAAGCTGACTCCACCAAAGGAATATCTTGACGTATGGAAGAAAGATTACGAAGCTATGCAGCTCTCCATGATCTATGGCAATTCAGTTCCTTTCGATAAATTACTTGAGCGAATGGTTGAACTTGAAGGCAGATTCCATAGCATATAAGGTAAACCATCAAACAGCGTGCAGAAGGCCAAAGCCAGCGCTTGCCATGGTACATAAGCAGTGCAGGGTGCAAGGCCATATAAATATAACCTCGCACCCTGCACTGCTTATGTACCAAAACGCAAGATAAAAAATTGTCTCTCAAATATTTGGTGGTTAGTTCATTTTTTACTAACTTTGAACCCAAATAAAAGAGATCTTTAAATTTCGGCTTGTTTACTGCCTTCGGGTGGGTTTTTCAAGTCATGCAGGGTTAGGAAATGGTCTGTAGAGGGTCTGTAGAGGTTCTAAAAAACGGTACAGATACGGTACAACTCAATTCCTTGACTTTATAAGCAATTGAAATACAACATTTTAGCGGAAAAGGTGG
>OMXX01000049.1 GCA_900315105.1 uncultured Prevotellaceae bacterium
TTCGGGCACCACGTGGTTGGTGGTCAGGTTCAGCCGTCTGATCAGCAAGTCGGGATTCACGATGCGGTCATAGAGTTCTGCCACGGCCTTCATGATGATTGACGATGAAGATGTCTGACGGTCAAGGTTGGCCGTGCCATGGGCATGCTTTGGCACCTGACGGCCATAGTAGTCCGTAGTGACGGGGCCGTTGTATTTCGCTCTGATGACAGGGTTCGTCAGGCTCTCGATGTCGTAGCCCACGGTCAGCACCAGCTGGTCGGTCACGAGTTTCTTTGCAACGAGATCCAGAGCGACAGCATCTGCCATCTCCTGCACTACCACACGCGCCTTCTTGAAATCATAGGCGCATTGTAAAACCTGACCGCTGCTGAATGAGTTGCTTTCCGGCCTATAGGCTTTCACTAAGTCCATCGTACACGGCTCCCATCCCCACGCATGGTCTATCAGCAGTTCGGCATTTACACCGAAAAGCCGATAGAACAGTTCTTCATTCTGCAAGGACATCCGCGCTATCTTGCCCATCGTGTCGATGCCGTAGGGGGCCAGCCTTTCGGCAATACCCTTTCCCACGCGCCAGAACGAGGTCAGCGGTTTGTGGTTCCATAGTTGCTGCCGATAGCTCATCTCGTCCAGTTCGCCGATGCGCACCCCGTCCTTGTCTGCTGGAATATGCTTGGCCACGATGTCCATAGCCACCTTGCAGAGATACATGTTCGTACCTATGCCAGCCGTGGCCGTGATACCCGTCTGCTTCAGCACGTCGCGGATCATCTTCATGGCCAGTTCGTGTGCCGTCATCTTGTAGCTCTTCAGATAGGCCGTCACGTCCATGAACACCTCATCGATGCTATAGACATGAATGTCCTCTGGGGCTATGTATTTCAGGTAGGTCTGATACACCTGGCTGCTCACCTCCATGTAGTGAGCCATTCTTGGAGGAGCCGCAATATAGTCGAGTTCCCAGTCTGGATGGGCCTTCAGTTCCGTATCAACGAAGGATTTCCCCCTAAAATGCCAATTAGTCTTGCGCTTACGGTCGTAGTTCACCTCACGCACACGCTGCACTACCTCGAACAGACGGGCACGTCCGCCGATGCCGTATGCCTTCAGCGAGGGCGATACCGCCAGGCAGATTGTCTTCTCCGTGCGGCTTGCGTCGGCCACCACGAGATTGGTGGTCAGCGGGTCAAGTCCCCTGTCCACACACTCTACCGAAGCATAGAATGACTTCAGGTCTATTGCTATATATATCTTTTCAGGCATTGTTTATTTATAGAAAAGCCTTGAATAACACTGCAAAATTACAAATAATTTTGGATAGAAGCTCAATGTCTCTTATATATTTAATTAAGGTAAAGATAAGAATATGTGAAATGTTTACTTATAAAAACAAACGAATCTGTTATTGTAAACAAAGGTTAATTATGTAATTTTTACATAATAAAATTTTGTACTATCAGATATTATACGTATCTTTGCTGCGTAAAATTTACATAATAACATGGAAGAATTAAAATATCATTACAAATACCCCCATCCCAGTGTTACGACAGACTGTGTGATATTCGGGTTTGATGGCACGAAACTCAATGTCCTTCTAGTTCAGCGGGGTGTTGAACCGTATAAGGGCCGTTGGGCTTTTCCTGGCGGTTTTGTTAAAATGGATGAGACCACTTTGGAAGGTGCTAAGAGAGAATTATACGAGGAGACTGGCCTTAAAGATGCTTACATCCGCCAGTTCCATACTTTTTCAGCAGTAGATCGTGACCCTCGTGAACGAGTAATTACAGTAGCCTATTATGCATTGGTGCGTACCAGTGAGGTGAAAGGTGGGGATGATGCAGCGAAGGCACAGTGGTTTTCGCTTGAACAGGTTCCATCACTGGCATTCGACCATGACATGATATTACGCCAGGCTCTGAATGAACTCCGTAAGCAGATTCATTTTGAGCCGATTGGTTTCGAGCTATTGCCGGAGAAATTTACAATGACACAGCTACTGCATCTCTATGAAGCCATCCTTGGCGTGAAGTTCGATCGTAGGAACTTTTATAATAAGATGTTGAAGCTTGGCATATTGACAGAGTTGGAGGAAAAGCTCACGCTTGTCAACAAGAAGGTAGCCTTCCTTTATACGTTCAATGCCGAGAACTATCAGGTAATGAAAGAAAAAGGATTTAGATTGGAGTTTTAATGAAGAATCTATTGATGAGTGCAGCTGTCGGTGACATCGCTGGGAGTGCATATGAAGGAAGAAGCCATAGGACAAAGGACTATGACAGTGTAAAGATGTTCAGTAGTCGTGCTCATTTTACGGACGACACAGTATGTACGTTTGCATGTGCCGAGGCATTCATTGACAATCTTGACATGGCCCAAAATTTGTGGAAGTGCAGCAATGAACACCGCCATGCAGGTTTTGGGCATCGGTATAAACAATGGATGGCCAGCCATGACCCCAAACCTTATGGAAGTTTTGGGAACGGAAGTGCCATGCGCTGTTCCCCTGCCGGTTGGCTGGCAAAGTCAGAAGAAGAATGTATTAGGATGGCTACCGAGACAGCCGCTCCCACCCATAACCACCCAGAAGGAATCAAAGGAGCGGTTGCAACAGCTCTTGCAGTGTTCTATCTTAAAAACGGATGTAATAAAGATTTTATCAAGGACGTGGTGTTGAGCAGGTATTATCCCCAATGGGCTGTCCTTAATTATGGTGACTTCCATGACGAATACACCTTCAATTCAACATGTCCTGGATCCGTTGGTCCTGCCATTATTTGCTTTCTCGAATCGAAAGATTATGTTGACTGTCTGCGCCTGGCCATCTCACTTGGAGGTGACGCAGATACTCTCGCCGCAATTGCCGGACCTATGGCCTATGCCTTTTACAAGGAAATGCCAGATAGCTTGGTATACAAGGCATTGAAGACACTGCCGGAATGGATGGTCAGTGTCAATGAGCGCTTTGATAAATTATGTAACTTAGAGTAAGGTAAGTATGATAGGAAGTATTATAGGAGACATTGTTGGAAGTGTCTACGAGTTTGGCAACATAAAGACAAAAGAATTCGAGTTCTTCAGTGAGCAAGGAAGCTATACGGATGACAGCATCCTTACTATTGCAACCGCAGACTGGCTGTTGCATGGTGGTGATGTGGCTCATTATTATAGCAGATATGGAGTGGAGAACCCTTGGCCGATGGGTGGCTACGGAGGAGGATTCCAGTTATGGCTTGTCCGTTCATCAAGACAGAATGATTTCCGTCCTTATAACAGTTGTGGTAATGGGTCTGCAATGCGTGTAGGACCTGTCGGATGGGCTTTTGACACCAAGGAAGACGTTCTGGCAAAAGCAAAGGAGAGCGCCGAATGCACGCATAACCATCCGGAAGGTATCAAAGGTGCCCAGGCGACAGCACTTGCCATCTTTATGGCACGAATGGGAGCAGATAAAGAAGAAATCAGGGCTGCTATTGAACATGAAATAGGCTACGATCTTCATTTCGACTGTGATGAGATCCGGTCCACCTACTCTTGGGGAGGCACATGTCAAGACAGTGTTCCTCAGGCCATCGTGGCATTCTTGGATGGGACAGACTTTGAAGATTGTATTCGCTATGCCATTTCCATAGGTGGCGACAGTGATACGATTGGTTGTATCACCGGCAGCATAGCCGAAGCCTATTATGGAGTTCCACGAGACATCCGGGAACGTGCGATGGAATACCTTCCAAAATCTTTCAAGGAAGTCCTGCATGATTTTGAGAGTCGTTTCGGATATAAGGATCTATAACCCTTCTTTTACGATATAAACTACTTTTACTACTATATTGCAAATCTTTTCAGTCTACGAATGTCTTTATGAGGAAAGTTGTTACGAATGTAAAAAAGCTTAAGGGGGAAGTCTTTGGCTTGTACTATCGCCTGATAGATGATATGACAAAAGACGATGCTAAGGTCTTAATCATAACGGTCATTCTTTTCGTAGTTTGTTTTCCATTTATGCTCATATATGGGCTTATAATACGCCCCGTTTACAAAAGTATACTTACGCTGATAGACATGCGGTCAATAGGCTTAAAGAAAGCATATAGGAAAAACTTCTTGGAAGAAGATGATGATATTGACGCTGAAATGGAAAGAGAAGATGAAATAAAGGAAAGGTTGACTCTTGATGGTGAGATTGCCAAGACATTTTGTGCAAAACTGCTTTGGCCAGATGCTGTTGTTAAGGATGGCATCGCTCTTTATAGCAGCGACGGCCGAACATTACTTTATGTACATGAGAATGTAGAGGAATACATCATACCCGAGGGAACAGAAAACGTGTATCACAAATGCTTCATGCTTTGCACAAGGCTAAGAACAGTTACCTTCCCGTCAACGATAAGGAGGATTGGCAACCAGGCTTTCAACTCATGTGTTTTAATCAAGAATCTGGTAGTGCCTGATTCGGTAGAAAGCATCGGAAATGCTGTTTTTAAGAACTGCGTTTCCTTGGAATCAGTCAAGCTTCCTTCATCCATGGTTGAAATACCAGAGGAAATGTTTTACAACTGTAGAGCAATTAAAGACATCACCATTCCTGTTAATGTGAATATGATATGCAAGAAAGCTTTTGCACGCTGTATCTCATTGGAGCATATTCATTTGAATGAAGGACTTGAAATGATTCGCGAAAAGGCCTTTGAGGATTGTAGGTCATTAAAGGAGTTTATCATGCCCGAGAAAGTACGCTTCATAGAAGTCGGAACTTTTAACAACTGTTACTCCATGCAGAAACTTCATTTATCCATGAACATGAAATCATTCGGTGGTAGCTGCTGTGAAAACTGCTGGAGCCTGCGCGAGGTAACGATGTCTCCTGACAATGCATTCTTTGAACGGATGCATCAATATTGGCAGGAGTACTCAGACGATTGTAAACTAGAAGAGTCTGAATATCCTTATCCGGAAAACATATTCTGGTTCTATAATAACGCGCTATATTCAGGCATTCCAAGGCTATCCAACACCTCTCTGATTCTCTGCCTGTCCAAAGAGGAAGAATTCACGATTCCAGACTTTGTATTTGAAGTCAAGCAGTATGCCTTTACTACCTGTAAGAATCTCAAACGACTTCGTTTGAGCCCCAAGCTGCATCCTAAAGCGAATGATTGGGACGAAAGGAGTTATATCACCCATGACTTTATATACGAATTTTGGGCTCAGGTCGAAGAAGTCGTTTTCGACGAATCTCTTAATCCCAAACAGAAAAAGATTACTTTCGTTTAAAAGGCAACAAGAAATCATGTTAGACAACACAAATATACGATATAGGACGGACTCGTGCCTTGTTGAATTCAAAGGGTTGACGTCAGGTTCCTTCAACGATGCCATCTACATTGAAAATGAGTACGAGCCACGACTGAACCGCTATTTCAAGTGGCACCGTCGTTACCTTCAAAAGCGTGTATTCAATACATACAAAGGCGGTTTTACTAATCTTATTTTTATTCCGCATGAGTTGAAAAAACTGAAGCGGAAGAAACAACTGCACTATCGTTTTCCCTTTCTGAAGGATGAAGAGCTAAAACAACTACATTGTTTTGGAACAGAGATCATGCTCCAGTATCTGGTTGATCCAGATGATGCACGCATGTTGAAACCAGGTTTCTTGTTCTTTCGGGACAAAAAGCCCAATGGAATACTTATATTCGAGTATTATCCACTTATACTGTATAAATGTAAGGTTCCATCCTTGAAGGAACAGATCAAAGAGATTCTGGAAGCCCATCATGAGAAGATGGAAAGAATTCGCCATGAGTATGAATTTACACATGGAGGAGAGCGTTACGGAAATGGATTGTTCTGTACAGTATCCCCGGAAGACGATAACACAGCAGACCGTAAGTTCCATGAATTTGACCCAAAGATTGCCAACCTCATGGCCAGACTGGAAAAGGATGTCAGAGAACTGAAGCAATATGGAGTGTCAATGAGCTTGCTTGAAAAGATTATCCATCAGGAGGACAAATTAAGTCGGATTGTCATTACGAAGAACAACCGCATATATCTTCCTGACTATAATAACATCGAGATTAAGATGGAGCCGTTGGTAAAAGCCGTGTATTTCTTGTTCCTAAAGCATCCTGAAGGCATTGTATTCAAACACCTTCCAGACTATAGGGAAGAACTGACAAACATCTATAAGAATCTTCGTCCGTGGGGTTTAAGCGAAAAAACATTGCAAAGTATAGAGGATGTGACAAACCCCATCCTTAATTCCATCAACGAGAAATGTGCCAGGATACGTTCAGCTTTTGTCCGGCATTTTGATGATCATTTAGCAAGCAACTATTATATAACAGGAGACAGAGGTAAGGAAAAGAAGATAGCATTGGACAGTGACCTTGTGGAATGGGAATAAAATGACAATTTCACAAGGCTTGTGGAAGGCATTTGCTTGGAAAAGTACTTTTGGGGTGGTAATTTTGCAGCATATAACAAAAATGTAGGTACATATGAGCAATTACGAACACATTATGACACAATGCCGGAGGTTTCGGTCAAAGAAATGGGACGAGGCAGAGTTGAGAAAGTGCAAAGAACTACTTTGTACGTTAAGCAGAGAAGAATTGTTTAATGTCTACAGAAGCCGTTTCCTACAGGCCAAGCACCCTCTTAAAGAGGCGGCCTTCAAAGTCCTGTTTTCTGATAAGATAGGGAAACGTGAGGAACGGATTCGCACGATGCCTGTAGAAGACCTGATAGCAGAGTTCCAGGACAAGAAAAGCGGAAACGTAGCCCTTGCAAGGAAAGAAATGCACGACAGATACAAAAGAAACAAAGGAAATGAGAGGGCGTTAATCAAACAGGCATTCAATAATTCCACAAAGGCAGACCAGCAATGGATAAAAAGTCAGGAAAGGCGTGAAGAATATGAGCGCCAATATGGTAAACGATATCCAGAATATAAACCATACAAATAATATTGAATACTTTTTCCAAACCGACATAGACTATCTTCATTCAGAAAATATTGAAATCTCCGGGACGTAGGAATCAAATTGAACTAAACATCGTATTAATCTTTTAATAATAGGAAACAATGGGTAAGATCAGTAAACTATTCAATCGTTTCAGCAAGCAACAGTCGTCGTTTGCCGAAACAGGAACCAACGAACAACACCGCGTTGATGATGAACATGAGAAAGAAGAGAATAAAGTAAAGGAAAGTAATTCTTCAATCCATGAAGAAGAAGTAACCAAGAAAGAGGAAAAGAAGAAATCAGATGGCAGGGCTCACATCTATAATCTGATTATAGTGGACGAAAGCGGATCGATGAGTCATCTTCGTGAAGTCACTTTGTCAGGTATTAACGAGACCATCGGAACAATTCGGAATGCCCAGAAGGAGTTTGCACAGACACAGGTGCACACCCTGACCCTAGTAACCTTTGATACAGACTCCAATCGTCCGGCTGTACGTACGATGATCGACAACCAGCCTATAGCCAATGTTAAGAAATTCAGGGACTATATGCCCAATGGCTGCACTCCCCTTTACGATGCCATGGGACAGTCGTTGACACGGTTGCACACGCTCATCAAAGGAGATGTTGACGCCAGTGCTGTTGTCACGGTACTTACTGACGGCCTGGAGAATGCTTCCCGTGAATGGAATGCACAGAGTCTTCGGAAACTGATTGAGCAGCTGAAGCAGGAAGGATGGTCGTTCTCGTATATGGGTTCGGCACACGATGTGAAGGAAGTGACCGATCTGCTGTCGATTGAAAACGTTGTGGAGTTCTCGCATGACCAGCTGGGAGCCGGCAATACCTGGGGCCGCGAGCGTTCCTCGCGCCGTGCTTACTATCAGAAGATGAGCGATACTTATTCGATGAGAGAAACACTGTCGGACGAGGAAATCATGGCAGAAAAGCGCAGGTATGCAAAGGAGTACTATGGCCCTAGGGTAACACCTCAAATGATAAGACAGCTTGGAGAAAACGAGATTTTTGTTTTCGGAAGCAATGCCAATGGTTACCATCGAGGAGGTGCAGCTGCATTTGCCATGCGGGAGTTCGGCGCTGTATGGGGACAGGGTGAAGGACTGCAGGGAAAGAGCTATGCCATCCCCACGATGGAAGGGCTTGATCAGCTCAGGGAGGCCGTCAACCGATTCGCTGCCTTTGCCGACCAGCATCAGGAACTGCGTTTCCTCGTCACAATGGTTGGTTGCGGCATTGCTGGCTATTCACCGAGAGACATTGCACCCCTCTTCAAGGGCTGCATTGATTTGGAGAATGTTGCACTGCCTATTGAGTTCTGGAATGTCCTTGGACTGAAGATGGGCTTTTAGCTTGACAAGTATAAAGATTAACAACAATGTACAAGACTTTCATTATTACAATATTTCTTGCCGCCATGTGTCTGGTCGCATGCAAGCAAAGGGAAATGAAACAATCACGAGAGATTGGTGTCGTTTCCTCTGTGCAAAAAGGATATGTCAGAACAGACGATTCCAAAAGGCTGGCATATTGGTTTCCTGAAAAGGATTCCATTAACCACGACCTTGTCTTGGCTACAGAACCTCTGTGGATGCTGGGAAGAGAAAATGACGATGCTGACATCTTTGACTATGACTATCAGATGCAGTGGCAGCAGGAATGTGAGGAGAGCCTTGTACATTGTTTTGATTCAATCTATCCCAATTCCAGGTTGTCTCTATATGAGAAAACAGATTCCATGGTTAATGTCATCAGCAAGTTCTTCGCGGAAGATGCTGATGAAACCACCATGGGGATGATCATCAATCTTGATTTGGAGAACAGTTTCCTGACATACAAGATAGCCTCTATGTCGAAGGAAATCCTCGACTACGAGAAATCCTTTGACAAGGAAATCAGAAAGTGGAATGAGCTACATAAAAGAATGAATGCATACTGTTGTGGTGTAGTCCACTTGGACTGGTTCGGTGGCAGCGGTGCCATTCCTGTTTCTATAGCAACCAGAAACATCGTATGCAGAGACAGAATAACGGACTTGCAAAACATTCTCGATTACCTTAAAAAAGGTATCTTTCCTTCATCGTGGAGCATAGAGTCTGCCATGTACCAGTTCCAGAATGCCTTGAAGGAAACAGCAGGGAAAGTCACCAGTACGGATAGAATGAAGGAGATGGACTCTTTTTATGATAAGGAAAGCGAGACCACTTATGACAGTATCTATCATCAAGTACTGGACACCCAACCACTACTCCTAAAGACTGCCAAAGAGTGGATAGAAATCCGAAAAGGTCTATTGACAGCAAAGAAAAGTCCCAACCAACAACTTACATACGACCGTATAACCTCTGACATGCTTGAAAGGATGGCTAAGACCATATCCGAATCAAGTGAAGGATAATCAATAATTTGCTATAACGGCTAAAAGTAACAGATTAATAAACAATATGAGACATATTAAAGACAGCATAGATCAGGTCAGGAATCAGAATGTCAGTGCTCTTCCTTTTGGTTTAGAGTATATAGACGATTATCTCGGAGGGCTATATCCAGGTGAGATGACCGTCATCTGCGGTGATGCTGATGATGGAAAAACGGCTTTGATGATTAGGCAGATTCATCGTTTGGCATTCGATGAAGAAATCCCGGTATTGATGGTGTTGAACGGAATGAGCGAACATACATTCCTTGCATGTATGGCCGCTTATTATTGCAGTATTATTACCAACGATGTACATCAAGTATACACAGACGATGTACACAAAGATGAAGTGGAAGCCTATTGGCGTCTCCTGGAAAAGAAACCTGTTTACCTTGCTGATACTAAAGATATATCGGCAATGGATTCCGACTCAATAAAACAATTTGTTTCTGCCAAAGGGATAAAGGCTGTCTTCTTTGAACAGGCATCTGTGATGAAGATAAAAGGATGGAAAATTTCCAGACTGGGATATTATCTTAAGCAATTAGCGAAGGATTTGCAAGTGGCGATTGTTGCAGAGTATGAGTTTTGGTACAATGATTATGAACAGCCACTGTCATTCCAACAATTTGAGAAGAACCACTTTTCTAATTTTGCCGACAATATCATTGGCCTTCTGGATTTTGCCAACCACCAAGTATTCATGGATGAAAAAGGTAATAATCTACGTGGTTATGTCAGAATGAAGGTCATTAAACATAAAGGAATTATTTCTTCTGGAAAAGAGAGGGCCTTCCATAAGATGCGCCTCATGTGCAGAAGTGAGGAACGTGCTAGCCTTAATGAAGACAAGATGTCCAGCAATAACGGAGTGAAGGCTTTCATGGGTGGATTGAATAGTGAAGAAAATCCCTCGGAAAGGAATAGTGATCTTTTTTGATATTGTCCATGTCATCAATACAAGTTTCTCATCATGACTAAGAATCTATGAGTTATAAAGACATGATCATAGTATCAAAAACAATTAGACAGAGGAATGTCAAAAACAAAGATTCGTAGTTTTACGACCCCAAAAACATGAGAATATGAAGAAGGTAATAACTTGGCTGATAGTGGGAGCTGCCATCTTCATGATGGGAGGGTATTATACTAGCGAGGGACGCATTAAAGATGACGACAGGAATGGCTCTATCTGTCCAAGATGCAAAAGCGATAGTATAGCAACAATCATGTATGGCCTCTTGTCTGAAGGGGAAATAGCAAATCCTGATTCTTTTAGAGAAGAGATGAGAAAAAGACGGATGATCGCAGGAGGATGCGTTGCTGGTCCCGAAAAATATTCTTGTTATAAATGTGGTTATAGGTGGCCCCGGTATTTCAGTGAGTAATAATCATTAACATCGAAAAGTATATGTATATAATCATTATTTTAGCTTATTGGATTGCTTCTTGTATTGCAGTCTATGTAATCAGGAGAGGAAGAAGGAACACTTCTGGTAGTAACACATCCATTTGGGAACACATTGTTCTCATCTTGCTTAGCCCTTTGGCATTGCCTATTGTTGCCGTTGTGTTGTTATTGCACAAATGCAGGAATGCATATTATACGAATCGCCCCAGGCCAATCCCCAAAAGAATGAGGAAATACCTTAAACAGGATTGTGTTTTAGACGAAAACAAAACAACGGTTTCGTTGTCAGAATACAACTATAAGCATGGGACCAACTATAGCCTGGAAGATGTCTATGGCAAGAAATACCTTGCTTCTTTATCCGAAGATACGAATGGAAAGATCGTGGAAGAATCTGCCAGTTATGGCAAACTGACGATTCAGGAGAATATTCCACCAACACCTTGTACTACTGCTGCAACAGCTTTAGGGAGAGGCATTGTCGATGGCGATTTTTCGGAATTTGAAAAAATGCTCAGTGAGCAAGTTGTTCATGTAAACTATCGGAGAGAAAGCATTTCTGGAAAGGATGAAATCATCAAATACTGGAAGGGATGGCGAAGCCGCTATGTCGAAACGAAGAAAGCCACAAAATTTGAGGTTGTTCATTCCAACTATTATTCCGATTCGTGTTTGTTGTTGGGAAGCATGGTCGTTCTGTTTCTCATAAAGGACGGGTATGTCACTAAAACGCTCTTTATCCCACGGTTCATAAACAGGATGGTAGGTCATCATGATGACATGCTTGACTTTCCGTTTGATTTGAATAGTATAATGCCGTGTCTAACAAAGGTTGAAGCCCTTTCAGAGGTTGACGATGACGAGAAAAAAGAAAACCGGATTCCATGCTTGACATGTGGTATGCCTTCGGAAAAATTGGGATGGTATAGTTCTCTTTTTAAAGCAGGATTTCATGGTTATAGTGGCTTTGTATCCGTGTGCCCTCATTGCCAAAAGGTAGTTGAGTATTATCCATCGATTCGCATTCGATATGCTGAGCCTGTTGATCAGGAAGATACGAATTTCCCCATTCCACATCAAAAGAACAAAAAAGATTATAGCCCAAAGCTATATGGAATCAGGAACTTTGAGAATAGCGATCCGTTAAAAGGGACAAAATATGTAGCGGACTTATCTGGCAAGAATAAAGTCGCCGCAGAAGAATCCGACTGGGGCATCATCTTTACGATGGGCCGGCAAGATTTAGATAAGATAAAGAACTGTTATCTTAGAGCATTGGAATACGGAGTCTACGAGGCCGCCAACAATCTCGGTATAATATATTCCAACTTTGAGGGCAATAGCGAAGAAGGAATCAAAATGTTCAGGAGGGCAATAGATGGAGGGTCTCACCATGCCATGCTCAACATGTTTACTGTGCTATGGAGTGATAGTAGGTATCAAGAGGCTGTTGATTTCCTGGCGCAAATCAGGAACAATCCTTCACCTTCGTTAAAATGCCTTTGGAACTATGCCTTTTTCATTTTTATGGGTGAAGATTATCCACGCAATCCAGTTAAGGAAAAATCTGCCGACAAAGCCATCAAGATTTTATACGAAATATTGGGTAAACGAGGTAACCCACTATACAATAGTGACCGAGATGTGTTCGAGGTAACGGAAGCCTTCATGGAATATATCTATACCGGAAATATTTTCTCATCAAAGGCAAAAGATTATCATTGGAGGATAAAGGTCAACTCTGACTCTTTGATGGCCAAGGGCCGAGACGCTGTTTTTACAGATCTTGATGCCCTTTCCTTGGATGACGGATGTCATATGTCATTACGCTATGCCGACATCAACAAGAAAGACGCAGGTTCATATTTCTACATATACAATGAAAAGAGCGAAGAGGACAAGGACATCCTGAAATACATCCATGTTGAAGAGACTTCGATGGGCCTTTGGCAAGTCTATCTGCTCATGAACACTTCAAAGATAGCGCCGGCTGGTGCTGGCTATGATGATGAGAAGACTTTTGTCTTGACAGGCAAGGAACTATATGACATAAAGCCATTATTGTTTTACAACCTGAGGGACCTCCTCCGGCAAAACTATCTGTATCCTTCTATAAAAATTGTAAAAGGACCAGAGGGTATAACTGGCCATGTGTTTTGCTGTTATTGGAGTAACTATGAAGGACTTGTCAGGGAGGAGACAAAAATCCACATCCTTAATGGGAAGGTTGACTCCTATGAAACTGTTGGCAAGTTTATCTTGTATAAGTATTATGGACCAGAATTATAAAGGAAAAGAGTATGTTTAAAAGACTGTTTACTTGGAAAGGGCGTATCAACCGAAGAGAGTTCATCATTACTTTTGTGCTGGCTATAGTTCTCATACATATATTCGTTTATTTGGCGAATTCTATGTTCTATCAACATTATCCTTGGGGGAATCTCAGGTTTAATATTTCTATGAGTATCAGCTACACGGTTACAATCTTCGGTTTTATTTTTGGCTTGTTGCCACTTCTCATGTTCAATCTTTATTGTATAAATGACATGGTTTTACAATGGCATGGCGTTTATGGTATTGATTTTCTTCCATTGCTGATACTTATAGACATATTATTTGTATTGTACATATTCCAGTGTTTTAAAAGGTTCCATGATATTGGTAAATCCGGACTTTACTGTCTGATTCCATTATGGAACCCTGTCGCTTTGCTTTTCTGTCGCGGTGATGAAGGTTCAAACATGTATGATTTGGAGGAAGAATCCGAAGACGAAAAGAAAGAAATGGATATTTTTTGCTGTTGTATTAAAAGTTAATTGAAAATATGATTCCAAATTTGAATATAATTTGCTAATTTTGCGCCATATTATTTAATAGTAAACATACCCAATAGTATAGTACATAAGCCAATACATAGTTTACAACAAAGACGAAATAGAATAAATAGAGCAGATGGGATTCTTTGCTAAATTATTTCGATTAATTTTGCCCCCTGATGATGAATCAGAAAAGAGCATATCTCGTCGTATTGTCGAGCTTCGGGCCGAGGCAATGGATGCAGCAGCAGAGATTGACAATAGAAGGTTGCCCGATATTGACTTGTCATGGTATAAGATTACTCTGCCTGAAACTGAAAAGAAGAAAAAAGACGTTGTTGTTTTTACGCCTTTTCAGTACAAGAAGATTCGGACCATGAAAGATCTTCTTGAGAAACGTGATCAAGAAAAGAAAGAGCATATTAGACAGATAAGGGTAAATGCGTACCAGGTGCTCGATGCCGTTGAACAACTTATCCAAGACGAGAATGTCAGGGATGCAGAAGAAAAGCTATATCATGTTTCTCCTTTAGTCAAAGAGATTAATGATGCACGGATTACATCTACATTCGATACCCGTTTAGAGCAAATCAATAGCTTGAAAGAAACGCTTAGACAGCGTAAGATATTGAAAAAAGAAGAGGAAGAACGTAGAAGAGAAGAAGAAATACAAAGGAAACTTGAAGAGGAAAAGATTGAAAAGCAGCGGATTGAGAATGAACGCCTCCAGCGTCTGAAGTCTGCGGCAGAGTATGAGGAGAGGTTACGTTTACAAGAAAAGCAACTTCAAGATGAGATTAATCGCCTGAAACGATTAGTCACCCGAAAAAAAGATCAATCTGATGAGATTCTGAATTATCTCAGGATGAAAGGTGTCAGGTGTTTTTATCATTTTACAGATAAGCAAAATATCAATTCTATCAAAAAATATGGAGGTTTGCTGTCATGGGACTATTGTAAAGAGCATAATATCGACATTCCCAATCCGGGCGGTGACAGCCTTTCCCGAAAATTAGACAGAAGACAAGGTCTGGAAGATTATGTCCGTTTAAGCTTCTGCGATGACCACCCGATGGCTTTCCGTAAGCATCAAGAGGGAGCAGACTTATTCCTTCTAAAGGTTAGTATTGATGTTGCAGCTTTTCGAAGTGCTCTTTTCTCTGACAAGAATGCTGCATCCTCCGATTTTTCTCGTGGTTCTGGTATAGAGCACCTGAAGAATGTGAATATTAGTGCCACACAAAGGCATTATGTAAGTCGTGATGAGGGTGAGATATTTTCTCTACACCAAGCAGAGTGTATGGTTAAAACATTTATCCCAGTAGAATATATAATCAATATCAACAATCCAATTAAGATGACATTTTAAGTTTATGATTTATATAGAAAACAAGAAAAGGAAGATAGAAAATATTCAGGCCCAATATCCAAATGCCGATATTCTGGATATAACCTCAGCCTCGACTGCACATTATGCGCAGATACTTAGTCCATTCTATCCTCATGGCGGAATACCCGTACCTTTCACCCCAGGAATGTATGCCACCTGTGTGGAAGCCATATGGCAGGGGTTAAAAGTGTTTCAGAATGTCGATGTTGATGTGGAGATGTTCAAAAATGACACCATGAAGGGGCTCAAACGGACGGTTCGTAGATTCGGACCTCCTCTTGGGCATCGAAAAGGAGTTTATGGACAGGAACTGTTGAATTACTTCGATGCGCGTATGCAGATTTACCTTCCAACATATAAGTGGGTTCTGGACAATGTAGAAGAGGTTCACCATGTTATTATGAGGATAGCAGAAAGGTCAAAAACTCACGATATAGTTTTGCTTGACTATAATACGAATGTTGAGTTCAGGGATGTTACATCCCCTCTTTCTCATGCAGGATTGGTAAAGTTGTACATAGAAGGACTATATCCAAAAGAGGGAGAAACTTATACCGCGATGTCCATTGAAGAATCGAAAGCCAAGAAAGAGGCTTTGAAGCAAGAAAAGAAAAATAAAAACAAACAATTAAATTTATTCAAATAGTATGGGAGAAACTGTTTTTTTAGGCATGGGGATTCTTGAAATAGCCCTTATTTCTATTGCCATAGTAGCCGTTGGCATAGTTTTGGTTATGCAGTACAACGCTTACAAAGAGACTAAGGAGAAAATACGCCAATTGTCAGGCTTCTTCCCCAATGAAAATAGATTGGAAATTGTACAATCATCAGTTACGAATCAAATTTTGTCCTCAAAGGCACGTCTGAAGAGTTTCCTTGAAGAACTGCCAGCAAGACATGTCAAAGAACCTCCCGTAGTTCTTCATACGGATGATGACATGGAAGAAACTATAGAAATCTCCAGTGACATAGAGGAATATTACGATGTCGATCTGGTACGTGTGAAAGACGACTCATGCAGTGAGGCTTTCATGGAGGTTATTGAAGAAACCAATGCCTACCTCTGCAAAAATGTTGGAACGTCTGCTGATTTCACTTTGTTGCAAGACATATGTGAAAGGAAGATAGATACATTGGAGTCCCAAATATCCAGCACCATCAACTCACCACTTTATTTAGGTCTTGCAGGTACCTTCGTAGGTATTATCATTGGTCTGATTGGTATTGCTTTTAATGTCGATGCTTTGTTTAACTCTGGTGACATGTCTCCTTTACGAAACCTTCTTTTAGGTGTGGGACTGGCTATGATTGCTAGTTTATTCGGATTGGGGCTAATGATTTGGAACACATCTGTAAATTATAAGAAAGCGATTGTAGGATGTGACCTGAATAAAAACGCCTATTATGATTTCCTCCGTCGAGAGCTAATGCCGGTACTCTCAAACAGTATGGCATCCAGTTTAAACTCTCTCAAAAGTGTCCTTGGAGAGTTTATCGGCAAGTTCGGACATAATCTTGATGCATATGCCAATTCTGCTGAATTGTTGAATGACAATATTGAAAAACAGCATCTGCTGCTTGTGGAACTGAATAAGATGGATCAGCCAAAACTGGCGGTACAAATAGCAGAGTCTTTCAAGTCACTGAAGGAGTCGTCGGATTCTCTAGGTATTTTTAGGCAGTATCAAAATGATTTGAACAAGACTATTAAGGAAATTGAAGGTGTAGTCTCATATATTGGCAATATCATCTCACATTTTGATGATTTTTCTAACAATCTTAGGATAGTTGTGAATAACCAGGCCGTTGCTGGAGAACTGCAGAAAGATTTCAAAACCGCTATTGAAAAGCATTTCCCCACTGGTTCAGAAGCACGCGAGATGTGGAGAAAAGAGTTTGATGAGTTGTCTTCTGATGCAACAGAGATTTCTAAAGAATTGAATGATCAGCTAAAGGCATCTTCGGAATATATAAGAACTTTTGTACAGAACAATCAGACATCATTTGAATCGTTGGCTGATTTGAAGAGTGTGATAGAATCACTTGTTAGCTATTCTAATGTTCAGGCTAACTGCTATAAAGATTTGAAGAAGGAGATAGAAGAGCTGAAGAAAGAGCAAATCAGTGCCAAAGCTGACAATTCGAAATTAAATTCCGATCTCCTGACAGCTGTTAGGGAAATGATATCAGCCATCAAGACAATAAAGGAAAAGTAGTTATGGCCCATTCAAAACATAAAGATCCTTTCTGGACCAGTTATTCAGACCTGATGACTAGTCTCTTCTTTGTCATGCTTGTACTTTTCATAATTTGCCTTGTGAAGGTAGGGGGAATGAATGGAGAGTTACGTACATTGTATAAGCAAGCTATCGCAGACAAAGAGGAGTATGAAAACATATTGCAGTTACAAGATCAATTCAAGGTCTTGAGTAAATCAACATCCCTTGAATATGACTCCATCAAGAAAATGTTCTATGCTAAGGATTTCCAGGAAAAGGAAATCTTCTATTCAATGGATGATACTATCAAGACAGAGTATTACCCCATAGTAGATAAAGTTGGTAAAGATCTTTTGAAAATCCTCCAATCATTGAATGAGAAAAAGCAGTTCCATTATCAAATGGTTATTGAGGGTAATGCCGCTATCAAGTGGGATAAGTTGAAATCTGGAACTTATAACCCAGATGATGTCTCTATGTATGAACTCAGCTACCATCGTGCGTTGGCCCTATATTTGTATTGGCTAAAGAAAGGTATAGATTTCAGAAAATATAACACTGAAGTCATAATCGCTGGTAGTGGGTTCAACGGAATCAACAGAGATCAAAAAGTAGAGGAATATAACAAACGTTTCATCATACAGATAATCCCAAAGATTAATAGACCCAAATTAGAAGACACTACAAATTAAGACCAATATGAGCAGCCCTTTAGTCATCTTACTATTTTGCTTAATAGTATTAGTAGTTGTTTTTGGTTATGCCAAAAAACAGAACTCCTTGAATGGCAGATTAAAGTCAGTCCTTGATAATCACTGGCTTAGGGCTGTTATTCTCCTCAATCGAGCAGAAAAACCATCAACAATAAGCGAATTGTCCAAAACCGAAAAAAAAATATTGTTGTCTCTAAGTGATGAAGAATGGACAGAATGGGAGAACCTTTCGAGGGAATGTTTAGGATTGTCTAAGAATTATCCAAATGCTTTTGATGCTCTTCTTTCTGGATATTGGGATAAGATACAGAGAAGAGATTATTTTGTTAAATACCATCGGCCAGATAAAAGCCGCATGGAGAATCATGACGTTGCTATAACCTCATTGTTACTTGACGAGGTCCGTTTGATAACCGCTGAACCTCAAAGTAATTTAGAAAAGATAGAAGAAAGACATCGTGCGGTTCAAAAGATAAAGACAAAGTATTCCGAAGGTTATAAGGCATATTGTGAAAATTTGAAGGACGGTTCTCCTACAGATTTTGATATTATCAGGGATCAAAATAACATTATCGAATTACAAAGGATATATGAAGAGCATAAAGCATTCAATGGCTGGGAAGAACGTCAAAAGTCGTTTTTTGACACATATCGGAAAATACTAGATGAAACCAGACCTCACGATGGAAAATATAATTATGTAGTTCCATTTCAAAAGATAGCCCTTTCAGGTATAATGGAAGAATCTCAATTTGAAATCTGGCAGGGTTTTTGTGATCATTATTGCAGTAGCTTGTTAGAAAGACAAGATGCCAGCTTTAGACGTAAGTTTACAAATGTCAGCCGGTTCAATAATCGGACAAGACATTTTAAAGAAAGTGTTTATGATGGCATATTCGAAATTATCTGTAAAATTGATAGCGTGATTAAAGGGAACACACTTGCTGTCTTTGTTACCAGAAACAATTCTAAATGGTCAACAAACACATATAATTATCACTATAATTACCTTCGTAATAAGTTGACAGAAACAGGACATCCTTGGTGTAATATCGATGAATTATATGATTTTGAGAACAAAGAAAAGTATAATGTGATTCTGATGATTGACATGATAACTACCAATCAGGAACTAAAGACTAATAGCGCTTTGGTTATTGAATCATTCAAAAAAGCAGTACCTCTTATTGGTTACTATTCATTGCTTAAAGAGTATGAGCAAGACGAACTATTAGCTTTTCCTATGTTGTTGAAGCCCGAATATCGCCCAGTACCAACAAATGAAACGACGATTCCTCCTGTTCCTGTTGTCTATAGTGAAGAGGAAGAAATCGCATTTATTAAAGGACTTCTGAGTCAAATAGTAAAACATTCATATTTTAAATATATTGCTCTGACTAATGTCCTGATAGGTACCGCTGTTGGTGCTAATCATACCAAAAAGAAATGGTTGGATAACCCTGATAAATATGGCTTTAAAACTAAAAGTTCCTATGGAGAAATTTGTGGAGAGTACACTGTCGACGGCCAGCAAACATGGCATGACTTGATACAAAAAGGAAATAGTAATGATTTAGATGATGTTTCGCATTACACTTATGCGCTTTTCAAAGCGATGGGATTATTGGGACAATTTAGGGAAAGAGGTTCTTACGCGGTTGACTACATGAACCAAATAGGCTATTTGGCTACTCATTAGTCAACAAAAAAGATTGAAATGAATGCCTAACGAGACTTGTAATCTGCCTATAGTTACTTACTATACTCCAGTGGAATTAGTTGGCAATTGCCGACTGCACCTGGGTGTAGTCCATATGGCTGCAAAGGAAATCGAGAGAACATTCTATCAATCAAACAAGAATAAAGAATTCACAATACAAAAAAGAATTTACAACTAATTAATTTTAACAATGAAGAAAAGTTCAATTTCACCAATGAAGTCAAATTCAACAATGGAGTCATCTGAAGTTTACAAAAGGTATTTAGATGCGAAAAAACGATTTGATGAAAATTTGTGGACTACAAAAAAGACATTTCATAAAGAATTAAGCGAGATTCAACAATCATACATATCATCCCTCTATACATTTAAAGAAGGGGATATTGTGATAATTAAAAATCGCTATTACGACAAACCAACATTGATAGTTATAGAGGCTGTTTTTTTTGAAAATAATGGGAATTATGAAGCAGAAGAATCATACAGATATCCAATAATACTTGTATCAGGCCACATGGTTGATGAGGATGGTTATGATAAGACTTATTTTCCTAATTCTACTCAAACTATTGGTGTGACATGCCATGCTAAAGATGTAACAGAAATAACATTTATCCGTCATAAAGGATTACGAGGTAGATAATTCAGCAAATGACGTTCGGTACACTACAACAACTATAGTTACACAATTTATGCATGATATGACATAATGATTCATTTTAGATTATGAAATCGTTTCTTCGAGTTGTGAGATTATTACTTTAAAGTCTATTATTGAGTTTCCAAGTTCCTTCCATCATTTAGAAGGGCAAGTCGTCCCCCAAATCTGGCGGTGGAATCACTCTTCTTGAAATTCTGACGTTAGGAGTGGGAACAGACGCTGGAAATCTGGAAGGCTGAGGTACAATGTTCCTTCCTCTTATACTACTTAAATATGATCCCATTTGGGCATGGTATTTTCTTATTATATCACTTTCCTCATCAAAATATACCTGCCAGAAGAAATGACATCCTGCCACAGAATTACTGCAAAGATAATTTCTATAGCGATTTCCATTTATGGAAACAGCATCCTTAATCATTTTGAGCCTTCCCTTTTTACAATGGGGACAAAGCATTTGTCCAGGTCCTTCTTTATCCATAATCTCCGTTACAAATATAGAAGGCATATTTTCATTATACAATACGTGTGTATGCTTTCTCGCTCTTGTTATAGCCACATAGAACAACCTACGTTCTTCAGAATACTCATAAGTATCAATTTCACTTAATACGTAACCTAATATAGGATCATCAGTGACTCTGGAAGGAAATCCTCCGGCATCTTGACTACAATTGAGAATGAGAACATGGTCGGCTTCTAATCCTTTTGATGCATGAATACTCATGAAATCCATGGTTCTTCCTGCAAATCTAACCTTGGCCTTTTTAGAATTTGGCCTTTGTTCTATATTCTCTCGCGGGAACACCTTTACCTCATAGTTGTATCTGGCCAACAGCATTACACTTTCATTTCTGGGAATGCTATCCAAGACATCTTTGATACGATTAAGATACTCATCTTTATTTAGCCTGGAGAATGGATAGAATGACAACTTCGTTTCTGCTTGTTCTGAATATGGCTTTACAACCTTTTGGACCTGTGATGGATTCTTTAAGATAAAAGAAGAAGACATTTGGATTAGGGGATTACCAAAACGATAGGTTGTCTCTATCTTGCATCTTTCTGTAAAACCAAAATACTTCTCAAAATGGTTGAACAGGTTCATATCACTTCCCGAAAAGCGATAGATTGATTGCCAATCATCCCCTACACAGAAAGTTTTCGTTAGTGGCGATTGTTTCCTTAGCGAAAGAATGAACTTATATCGGTCTACTGATATGTCTTGAAACTCATCGACGAGGATATAAGAATAAGGAGATTCCCATCTGCCAGAACTGCATAGTTCAGAAGCATGGAGAACGAGATCCGTAAAATCCATTTGCCCTCTGTCTTTGAGGGAGCGCTCATATTCTTCATATAATGGTTTTATAAGCTCATACATCAAGAATCTGCATCTCTCATTGAAATCATCCCCCTGGTTATCTTTCTTTATATCTTCCATAATGGTATCAAATGTTTTGCCATTTGATTTCATCAGATTTATAAAAGATGTAAACAAATTCATGATGTTATCTTCCATGGTGCGATCCCTTTCAAACAGCAGCCGATATTTTTCGTCTTCAGAAAGCTCTCGGATCGGCACACCAATATTTCTCAGTTGGTGTTCCAACTGTAAATATACTGTACCGTTATGGAACATGGCACTTGTTGTCTCAAGAAGTATGGTGTTGTTATTTCTATGGATTTGCCTTTTCCATACAATATCAGAATTGTATTTTTGGTTTGCTGCATAGAACCCTCCGTTTCCTTCACCGAACCATTGAGGTACATTTCCATACCTGTCTATACCAAAGTGTTCAAGAAAGATGCGTTTTTCCCGACCGTTTTGAGTGTAGAAAATAGTAAAATCAGGCTTATATTGGCGGTGTTGAGTATCTGCTGTTATATACGGATAAGGTTGCTCGTATTGGAACCTGACCCCATGCGAGGAAAGCCAAGTGCATATTTTCTTCTCCTCTTCACTTCTAGTGTATATCGGGTCTCCATTCATGTCACCATAAGGAGCCATGATTCCGTATGTTTCTCTATCCTTGTAGTACTCTTCTGATTCTTCATATTCGTGTTCACCTTTTGTCAAGGAAGAAACCTCTGTTACAAATTTTGTTACGGCACTTTTGTATTCTTCGTTAGTCCTGATAAGTTTATAATAGCAGTTAAGCAAAAATGTATCATCACAAATATCCGGTCTTTTCCCCTCAGACTGACCGATAATAGACAAGGCAAGTGCATGAAACGTTTTGCACGTCAATCCTGGCACATCTAATCTTTCCTGAAATTCCTCAGCAGTTTTTCTGTTATATGAAATGACAAGAATCTCTTCTTTTGAAAGGTGCCTTTTGTCTAAAAGGTATTTTACCTTGGCGATAGAGGTAGATGTCTTGCCGCTTCCTGCACTACTGATAACGAGACAATTATCTTCCAGCTTTACAATCGACTCTCGCTGTTGCTTATCAAGAGGATATTTAAGCACATGGTCGAAGAAATCCTTGTTGTCACTCAGCTCTTTGTCAACGAATTCTTTGTTGTGTTGTTGCCGGAGGCCCTCCAGGTTGTGCTGATATTGTTTTTTCCTAGGATATTCAAGATAGAACACAGCGTCACTATACTTCTTGTAGATAAATTTTTGGCACTCGTTATTAACGATGCTATTCATTTTTGTCTCCAGTTCAGAAGCCATGTTTATGAATCTTTGGCACTCAGAATATGCAAAATAGTGGTTAAGAAGGAAATAGGGGCGTATTTCATCAGATAGTTTCTCGGCATCGTCGAAAAAAGTTATCATTTTCTCAATAATGTTTCTACTGCTAACTGCGAGATACCATTTCTTTCTGTTGCTTTTTAGGACTTCATTGGAAGAGAAAAATATCACTCCAATATGTGATTTTTTTACCCGATAGTAGTCCAATGCTCCACAGTTCTTCATGTAATAATACACGAAGTCATATCCTATTTGCCTTAACAGCCTTGCTTTACGATATGAGTATACCTTTAAGGCGATGAGTAATAGAATACCTATTGTTATAGTGACAATACAAAAAGAATTTATTTCCATTCTCGATTCGTGATAATAGATTGGCGGGGATGTTCTTCAGATAGCTTTGTTTCTAGGCATCAAATTCATGTAAGCAAGTCCTTTTTGTTCACCCCTAATAAAGTTGCGATTTTCTCTAATGTCTGTAGATCGGGCTGTGAAGTGTTTGTACACCATTTTGAAACTGTGCAAGTGTTCTTACCCAGTTGTTCTGCCAGCCATTTACCCGTTTTTTTCTTTTCCACAAGAACGAGTTTGATTCTATTTAGGTCTTCCATGTCAAAAGGGATTATGAATTCAACGCAAATTTATTATATTTTATTCATAATCCAAAGCCTTTTCTTATTTTTTTAAGATTAAAGTCCAAAAACTTTGAGTAATTGGACATAAAAGTGACAAAACCAGACATTTAGGTGACTTTACTTTCGAATGAAAGATATTATTATAATATTATGTTTTATTCTTTTGGCATTACGTATAAAGAAGGTAACTTTGCCTAAATACTTTATAAAGTTTAGCCGATGATAGTTTGCATAGCAGAAAAGCCCAGTGTGGCACAAGATATTGCCAAAGTGATAGGAGCGACAAAGAAATGTGCTGGTTATTTTGAAGGCAATGGTTATCAGGTGACATGGACCTATGGTCATCTGTGTTGTCTCAAAGCCCCAGAAGAGTATAATGATCAGTGGAAGCACTGGTCGCTATCTTCCCTGCCTATGATACCAGTAAAATTTGGAATCAATCTTATTGCTGACTCTGGCGTTAAAAAGCAATTTGCCATCATAAAAAAGCTATTTGCGTCAGCTGATATGATCGTCAACTGTGGTGATGCCGGTCAAGAGGGAGAACTCATTCAGCGATGGGTTATGCAGAAAGCACAAGTAAAATGTCCCGTCAAGCGACTTTGGATTTCATCATTAACAGAAGAATCCATCCGCAGTGGTTTCAATCATCTGAAGCCGCAAAAGGATTATGACAACCTCTATATGGCAGGCTTGTCACGAGCCACAGGTGACTGGCTACTTGGAATGAACGCAACTCGACTTTATACCTTGAAATATGGAGGAAAGGACCAGTTGTTATCCATTGGGCGAGTCCAGACTCCGACCTTGGCGTTGATTGTTAACCGCCAGAAAGAGATGGACACCTTCAAACCAGAACCCTATTGGCTTCTGACAACCCATTATCGTGGATGTGCGTTTCAGGCAGAAGATGGTAAATATACAGATAAGTCAAAAGCTACGAAGGCTTTGTCATTAGTACAGAGCGAAGCATTCCATGTCGATGGGGTAACACAAAAAAAGGGGGCAGAAGCTCCACCACAGCTCTATGACCTAACATCATTGCAAGTCGATTGTAACAAACGATATGGATATACAGCAGAAACCACGCTGAATACCATACAAAGCCTTTATGAGAAGAAGCTGACCACCTATCCACGTGTTGACACCCGTTATCTTAGTGATGACATCTATCAGAAATGCCCAGGAATCATGCAAGGCTTGTCAACACGTTACAAGGAGACTATTCCACTGTTGTCAAAGCCATTGAGGAAAAGTCGTAGAGTATTCGACACAGAAAAGGTGACTGATCACCATGCTATCATACCAACAGGAAAGCCTGCATCAATTCTTTCCGAAAAGGAACAAAAGGTCTATGACTTAATCGCCAGACGTTTTATCTGCTGCTTCTATGAAGATTGTACATTCTGGACGACAGTTGTAAAAGGCCATTCAGGCATCATCCAATTCAGGGCTATGGGGAAAGAAATAATTGGGAAAGGGTGGAAGGAATTGTTTGCCAATGTCAATGAAAATGATTCCGAAGAAGGGGAAGCCTTTCTCCCCAAGTTTACAGAGAGAGAACATGGACAACATACCCCGGAATTGAAAGAAAAGCAGACCTCGGCTCCAAAGCCCTATACAGAGGCCACGCTACTTCGTGCCATGGAGACAGCAGGTAAATTTGTGGAAGACGAAGAATTACGAGCAGCCTTGAAACAGAATGGCATAGGCAGGCCTTCTTCAAGAGCTGGAATTATAGAAACCCTCTTCAAACGGCAATATATTATCAGAGAGAAGAATACACTCATCCCCTCTCCCATAGGCATCGCACTTATTGAGACGATCAAATCAGACTTGTTAAAAAGCTGCGAGCTGACAGGCCTTTGGGAAAAGAAGTTACGGGACATCGAGGCAGGCCGATATAACCCGAATGATTTTATGAACGAACTTAAAGAGCAGCTCATGGACGTTATCAATGCAGTAATGTCTGATAAGGAATCGCATCAAATTACATCATGCAAGCGTACCTCAGAAGCTTCCCGAAAGACCTTCAGGAGAACTCATTCATCGTCGAAAGTCAAGGGTGGAATGACATGCCCACTCTGTGGCCTGGGGAAGATATTCAAAGCGAAGTTCAACTACCGCTGCAGCCGTTGGAAAGAGGGCTGCAACTATTCACACCCATTTGAAAAGAAATAGCTTATTGTCATGAATGATCGAATAAAAGTTTGTGTCGCCACAGTATCCAACGGCTATACCCTTGACCTTGCGATAGAAGACCAAAAACAAGGCTATATGTACTTTAACTTGGAGGAACTACTAGAAGGGTTCATGTACCATGTTGGTCTTCTGGAGATCTCACCATACGGAAAAGCTGAAATCAGCGAGTTCCTGCGTGTTGCCTCCAAATGGCAAGACAATGGACTATTGGTAAAGGAGTTGCTTCAGAAAACAGAGGAAATGACTATTTTGAAAGAGCATGAAATCCAGTTGGAAGAACAATTATCGCAAAAGCGTCAGCAGAATGAGAGGTTGAAGCAAAGGAAAAGGGAACTGGAGGAGAAACTTGCCAAATATAAGAAAGACAAGCCCCCAAAAAGAACCTCCCGGCATTGACAATCACTCATACTTACACAACACATCTGGCGATATGAAACGAATAGCCTCAGGTCGTGACCAATGGGAAATAGAGAGTTTTGGGAGGTTAAGACCTCCCAAAACCGTCTATTTTAACTCATATAGGTTGATTATCGCCCCATCCTTATCATGGATGACATAATCCGGTTTGAAGGGCTTCAGCAGCAATTCCTGCCGGTCATCCGTTTCGTTGTACACATAGAGAAACTGTCCATGCAGTTCGTGGGAAACACAGTCGCCAAACCAGTCGGCAGTGTTCCCGTTCTCGATGACTCCCCACACATCATTTGTCAGGTCTTCCCTGCAAATGGCGTCAATCAGTTCAAAAGTCTTTCTTTCCATAATGAAGGAGATTAGCAATAATAGAAATCAGCGTCCACGACATCCATCGGAAGGCCGAACTCTGGGTTGCTGGAAAAATAAGGCGTATCAATGCCGTGCCAGTCCACAACAAAACCTTTTGGGAAGTTTGATTCTATGAATCCGTCAACCAGTTCAACATCAAGGTCATCAAGACCTGAAGCATCGCCATACTCGATATAAGAGATGGCATAAGTTGGAATCTGAAAAGTACCTGCAAAATTCATATTATACTTTTTAGTTTGACATGTGTTTTATCAGTTTAAGTGAAATCAAACAGAGACAGCTGCCCAGTCTCGCCCCTCATTTTCTTCACCTCAGCAAGATAGCGTTTGTCATTTTTGACATGGCTATTCTCAATGCTGGATATGATTCTGTCGAGAGAAGCATTCAACGCCTCGCGTCTGGATGGATATACCGCTCCCCAGATACTCGGATAGGCACCGCCACCACTTTGTGAGAGAGTGTATTCCGTGCTTGCCGTCCATGTCCCGTTAGGATGCTGTACAACCATGACCACAGCATGGAATTGGCCATCCCGGAACACCTCAATCGTTTCAGCCCTTTCTTTCAGTTCCGTGCAATGACCGTTTCTCAGCCATCCGTATTTATCAAAGCAGGGCTGCCCCTTGTAACCGCATTTCAGATACTGCTCATAGCATCTGGCATTTGTAATCATCTGGTTTTCCCACTTGCTGCTGCCAAACTGGGCAAACCATTCCAGTTCCTTCCTGTCATTTCTCTCCACGGCGTTGTCATACCGCTCATACATCGGTCTTTCGGCCTTCGCAATGTGATAGTTACGTTCTTTCATACTAAAATGCTTGTTTGATGGTTCGTGTTCTCTTTCCCATTTGTTCTGGAGCTAAGCTCCATCCGTCAGGGATTTGTTTTTTACGCTGCCCCAAAAGGTCACGTCAGCCGCATGGCATTCGGAAGGTTTGTGCCGAAGATGTCGGAAATACGCTTTCAAAGCCTGCTCTGAAAGGAAGATTTCCGATGTGTTCAGAATGAAAACCGATGCCGTCCAGCTGACGTGAAGTACCTTTGCAGGGTAAAAAGCAAGATCCCCGACGGGTGTATGGGCATAAGGAATAGACAATCATAGTTACGGCATATACAGCATTTTCTTGCCCCAGGGCGTGTAAATGCCGTACATACCGTAACGTCACAGGTAGCATGAAACATAAGGAACGGGGACTTTCCTTGCCGAGGCTATCACAG
>OMXX01000020.1 GCA_900315105.1 uncultured Prevotellaceae bacterium
CAAGGACTTCCGCGACCCTCGTCCGTTCTGGAACGAGGACGTCAAGGCCTGGAACCTCATCCTCGCAGTGGGACAGGAGATGCGAATCTACTCATCACCAGATTTGAAGACATGGAAGTACGAGTCGTCTTTCGGTAAGGAGTATGGCAACCACGGCGGCGTATGGGAGTGCCCCGACCTCTTCCCTCTTACCCAAACAACCAAACAACCAAACGACCAAACGACCAAAAAGTGGGTGCTGCTGTGCAACATCAACCCCGGCGGTCCCTTTGGCGGCTCGGCCACGCAGTATTTCGTCGGCCAGTTCGACGGCCATAAGTTCACCTGCGAGTCGATGCCGAAGGTGACGAAGTGGCTGGACTACGGCAAGGACCACTATGCCACCGTCTCGTTCTACAATGCTCCCGACAACCGCCACACCGTGCTGGCGTGGATGTCGAACTGGCAGTATGCCAACCAGGTGCCCACGAAGCAGTTCCGCTCGGCCAACAGCATTCCCCGCGACCTCGGCCTGTTCACCTGCGGCGAGGAGACCTACGTCAGCGTGGTGCCCTCGAAGGAGATGCTGGCCGTGCGCGGTGCCAAGGCGAAGAAGCCCACGGAGGCCTGCGAAATCCTGGTCGACGTGAAGGGACAGGCAGAGATCGTGCTGTCGAACGCCAAGGGCGAGCAGGTCATCATGAAATACGATGCAGCCAAGCAGACGTTCTGCATGGACCGCACGAAGAGCGGCGACGTGAGCTTCAGCGAGGCCTTTCCCTGCGTCACCACAGCTCCCACCTACGGCCAGATCAAGCAGCTGCGCCTGTTCATCGACCGCTGCTCCATCGAGGCTTTCGATGCCGACGGCAAGATGGCCATGACCAACCTCGTGTTCCCCTCAGAGCCTTACAATACAATCAAGGTGAAAGGCGGCAAGGCAACCATTTTTGAAATTAAGAGTTATCGCTACACGATTAAGAATTAACAATTAAGAATTATCATGCGCAGCCATAACTCTAAACTCCTAACTCTTAATCGAAGCAAAGCGAGAATAACTCTAAATTCTAAAATCTAAATTCTAAAATCTAAATTCAAAAATGAAAAATAAAACAATTTATCTCGTCCCCGTGATGCTCTGCTTCTTCTGCATGGGCTTCGTGGATCTGGTGGGCATCGCCTCCAACTATGTGAAGGAAGACCTGGGACTGACGGACTCCGTAGCCAACGTATTCCCCTCGCTCGTGTTCTTCTGGTTCCTCATCTTCAGCGTGCCCACGGGTATGCTGATGAACAAGATTGGTCGTAAGAAGACCGTGTTGCTCTCGCTCGTGGTGACGGTCTTGTCGCTGTTACTGCCGCTCTTTGGTGAGAATTTCTGCATCATGCTCGTGGCCTTCTCGCTGTTGGGTATTGGTAACGCCCTGATGCAGACATCGCTCAACCCGCTGGTATCGACGGTGATGGGTGGCGGCAATCTGGCCTCGACGCTGACCTTCGGACAGTTCATCAAGGCTATCGCCTCTTTCTCGGCTCCTTACCTGGCCATGTGGGGCGCCACGATGGTCATTCCTGAGTTCGGACTGAACTGGCGCGTGCTGTTCGGCATCTTCCTCGTGGTAGGCATACTCTCCACCATTTTGCTGTTCGTAACACCAATTGAGGAGCCGCCAATAGAGGGTAAGCCTTCGACATTCATAGAGTGCTTCAAGCTTTTGGGCACGCCCATCGTGCTGCTGTCGTTCCTTGGCATTATGTGCCATGTGGGTATCGACGTGGGCACGAACACTACCGCTCCGAAAATCCTGATGGAGCGACTGGGCATGACGCTCAATGAGGCCGCCTTTGCCACCTCGCTCTACTTCATCTTCCGTACCATAGGCTGTCTGACGGGCTCATTCTTCTTGCGTGTGCTGAAGATGCGTACATTCTTCATCATCTCCGTCTGTATGATGGCCCTGTCATTGTGCGGCCTGTTTGTGGGTACGGAGAAGTGGATGCTCTATGCTGCCATCGCCCTTGTAGGCTACGGCAATTCTAACGTCTTCTCCATGTGCTTCGCCACCGCCCTCGAGTCGATGCCTGAGAAGCAGAACGAGGTATCGGGCCTGATGATTATGGGCCTTTTCGGCGGCACCATCTTCCCGCTCTTCATGGGCCTTTTAAGCGACACAATGGGACAGGCCGGTGCCGTATTGGTGATGGCTGTGGGTGTCATCTATCTCTTTACGTATATCAAACAATGTTCTCGATAAGTCATGCACAGAGCCGAACTTGTTCGGACTATGTCATGGCGAGAGAACAAAAAACGAAGTTTAATTAAAAACCGCATAGAATATGAACAAACGTTATGTAGTAGGACTCGGAGAAGTCCTGTGGGATGTACTTCCCGAAGGTAAGAAACTTGGTGGCGCACCTGCCAACTTCGCCTATCATGCCGGGCAGTTCCTGGGCATGGAAAACACCATCGCCGTCAGCGCACTCGGCGAGGACAAATTAGGAGACGAGACCATCGAGGCCCTGAAGGAGCACGGCCTGAACGACCTGCTGCCTCGCGTACCTTATCCCACCGGCACGGTGCAGGTGCAGCTCGACGAGCAGGGCATTCCCACGTATGACATCAAGGAAAACGTGGCTTGGGACAACATCCCCTTCGATGACGACATCGCCGAGATTGCCCGCAACTGCCGCGCCGTTTGCTTCGGCTCATTAGCTCAGCGCAACGTGGTCAGTCGCGAGACCATCCAGAAGTTTCTTGATGCCACACCCGCCGACTGTCTGAAGATCTTCGACATCAACCTTCGCCAGCAGTTCTATACGCAGGAGATTCTGCGCGAGTCGTTCCAGCGTTGCAATATCTTGAAGATTAATGATGAGGAACTGGTGCTTATCGGCCGTATGTTTGGCTATCCCGGTCTTGACATCGAGAACAAGTGCTGGCTCATTCTGGGTAAGTACAACCTCGACATGCTCGTTCTCACCTGTGGCACTAACGGCAGTTACGTATTCACTCCTGGTCACGTATCCTTCCAGGAAACGCCTAAGGTCAAAGTGGCCGACACTGTAGGAGCAGGAGACTCTTTCACCGGCTCGTTCGTGGGCAGCATCTTCAACGGCAAGTCCGTGCCTGAGGCCCATCGTACCGCCGTTCAGGTCTCCGCCTACGTCTGCACACAGAATGGAGCCATGCCAACCTATCCAGAAGAACTACTGAAATAAAGCAATCCTATTTCATTCAACGCCAGAACACATACCATGTTTGTTCTGGCGTTTTTAGTGCAATTGTTGTAGCCTATTAAACGTACGCACCCTTTTAATGAAGGTTAAATTCGTTAAATCTGCTCCCGTTTTTGCACATTTCAAATTCGTCAATTCACTTTTCTACCATTTAACGAGGAAGTTGCTGATTATCAACGCTTAATACATTCATTGTTTGTATTTGTTGTACTTCTTACATCTTGTACAGATTATGATTATAGGCTAAGCAAACTTCCAAATCGAGAACTTGCTTATGAAGAATTGCCAAAAGAAGTGCAAGCGAGTTTGTCTGTGTCTGATTATGACTCAATATGTTTTGCAATAAACTCTAAACACTTATTGATGCTTGTGGATACTAATGATTATAATAAATATAAATACGAGAGCGTGGTATTTGGTCCGTGGATTGTATATAATAAAATTATAGATACACAAAAGGCTAATGTTTATAGAGTTGAGCAAGGCACTCCACATCCATATATTATTTATAAGGACAAATTGTATCTTGCGGATGATTTTAATTTCATACTCTATCATTATAAAGAAGTAAAATACACAGAATATGAACTAAAATAGCATAGTCTGTATTATGCTTCCCACATCTCCACCAGTTACTCTTGATTCCTTGGCGGTGTGGGGAGTTTTCTTTTCTCTCTTTCTATGTTTTCATCCCAAGAACAAGATGATTAGCCATGCAAGAGACTACTCTTTTGGTATCTAAGTAACAGGAAGAGTATGTCTTTTTATATCTTCAGACAAGACTTAGACCCACTAAAAGACCTGTAATATTGCAAGAAAAGATGCTTTTAATACATAATAGCACAGATTATAACAGGAATCTTTCGCAAGTATTAGGAAACTTTAAGAATTGGATTTTCTTGTATCTTCGTGTTTTTCAGATACTTATGGGTCTGATTTTGGGTTTCAAGAGAAAAGAAAACGTCGTAACAAACTGACAATCAATAAGTTACAACATTGTTACAGCGGAGAGAGGGGGATTCGAACCCCCGATACGCTTTTGACGTATACACGCTTTCCAGGCGTGCCTCTTAAGCCACTCGAGCATCTCTCCATTTACAATCTACCATGTACAATGTACCATTTTCATTTGTACATTTCTTCATTTACCAGTAAACATACGGCCTTACTGCGCCTGCAAATTGTACATTGGAACTTGCTTTAGCTTGATGAGCTCCAGCGAATAAATGGTACATGGTACATAAACTAGGTGCAAAGATATAGAAAAAAAATGTAATCTCCAAATTTTTCCGAAAATTAAAACGAAGAAAAGAAAAAGGCCCGCACATTGATTTGTACGAGCCTTCCTTATATTTATATAAAATCTGATTGCTTAGAAGAACTTTCCACGAAGAGAAACCTTGAGAACAGGATAGATTGAGAAGAGATCCATAACATCCTGCATATCGGTATCAGTTTCTATACCTCTCTTGCTGAGAAGCTCACATTCGCTATCGCCCTTATAAAGCTTAATTTTGCCATTAAACTGACAACCAAGCTCTACACGGAAACCTAGATTATTCTTTGGAACGAGACGACCATAGCCAAGTCCAACGTATGGACGTACGCTATTTACACGTGCAGAAGCATCAGCCTTATTACCATCAAGAGGAAGGAGATACTTTCCTGCACGAACGTACTTCTGCTTATCAGCTCCTTCGGTTGCATTCAACGTTCCCTCAAGCGAAGCTATCTCCTTGCCCGCAAATGAGACACCTAAAGCGACGAACAAATCAGAAGCGAAATTTTCATTTGCTGCGAATGGATAAACGCTACCCTTGAAATCAAGAGTTGCACGGTTCACCCTAGCCTTGATATCCATATCACCAACACCATGTCTTTTATTGTCTTCTTTAAAATAGAAAGCATCACCAGACTCTGTACGAGCAAATCCTGGAGCCCAGTTTACGCCAAACTCCAACTCTGCATACTGAGTCAAATCAGTAGCGATACTAGCATTAAAACCCTCTGTACCGAAGCCGACACCCCAACCGAGATGATTACCAATACCTGTTTCCTCCTGAGCCATAACAGAAGTAAGCGACATAAACATCGCCAAACCTGAAATAATTAATTTCTTCATAATAATTGTAATGTTTTACACTATATGTTCTTAGTGCTTATATAAATTTGTAATTAAAAATCATCGGCAAAAAAGTATTCTTACTTTATCCAACTGCAAAAGTACAGCAAAAAAACAAAATATACAAATTTTCATACTATTTTTTTACATTATATATATAAAATGCAGCCAAATCTTAGAAAAAAGTAATCATTCCTTTGCAAACTATGCGAATTCTGTTACAACATTTTCTTCGATTTTACAGATACTCCCAACTCCTTTTCCTCAAAACAAGTACAAAATGAGTTTTATATACCTTCCTCTCAACCATAAATCATCGTAAATATTCATCCCGACTTACGCAGTTTGTTGAGTTCTGCAAAAAAATTAATTCGAAAATTCGGGATAAAGAAAAAAGGAATCCAAACTCGACGAAGAATCCTTTCTAAGAATGAACAAAAATGATATGTTCGTCGCGTTATTTAACGTGAGTTCGGCGAATACGCATCTTTGGTGCTTGCTGCCATATAGAAGGAATTCGTCGAACTCACGTTACATTACTTAGTCCCTTTAAACAGATTTGGGAGAAATCTGTAATAGAGAAGGTGACGCCATGTTGACCAGTCGTGACCACCATGTCCGCCAGCATAGTATTCGTGCTTGATATTGCGGGCTTTCAGAGCATCGATGAATCCCTTGACACGAACATTGAAGAAACCAGCCTCTTCTTCGGTACCCTGTCCAACGAAGAGGTAGTCTATCTTGTCGTTCACATTAGGAGTATTCATGAATACAGGCATAGTCTTTGCAGGGTCAGCATCGCCTGCGCTAAGAACACCGAAGTTAGCGAACAGATCGAGGTTCTTCTCAAGTCCGCTGAACATAGTATGGCGACCTCCCATGGACAGTCCTGAGATGGCACGGCCGTGTGGATTGGCTATAGTGTTGTAGTGGCTGTCCACGAAAGGTACAATGACCTCGCGCAACTCACGGGCCATAATATCGAATGTGAGGTCGGCATGCTTCGGATGGTTGCGATGCACAACCTGGTTGTTGATGATTGCAATAATCATAGGTGTTGACTTCCCTTCTGCAAGGAGGTTATCCATGATGAAATTCACACGACCATCGTACATCCAATTGGATGGCAGCTCACCACTACCTCCCATAAGATAGAGCACGGGGTACTTCTTATTCGGATCAAACATAGGAGGAGTGTAAACATACATGTCACGCTCACCACCTGTCACCGAACTTGTGTAGATGTGGCGGGTGATGGCACCGTGAGGCACGGGTTTGGCATCATACCACTGAGGCCCGTCTCCATGAATGATGAGTTCGCTGTAGGGAGGCATTGCTGTGAAGGCAGCATAGGTATTGTTTGGGTCTGCAACGCTCACGCCGTCAATGATGATGTTGTACTGATACATATCCACAGGCAGCGGACCAATCTTAAGTGTCCAGATGCCGTCGTCGCCCTTTGTAAACGGCAGAGGATTCCGTTGGTGCATTACTGTGAGCATTGCACCAGACAACTTGACCTCACTCGCCTGTGGTGCCTTGATGCGGAAGATGACGGTGTGGTCATCATTCACCTGTGGAGAGTTGAGCGAGGCACTAAAAGGAACAAGTCCCTCGGTATCCTTCTGCGGGTTGTAACAGAGATTGACGTTTGACTGTTGGGCACTGGCTACGCTACACATCGTGAGCGCAATAGCCATCATCTGAATTTTCTTAATCATTTACACGAATTTAGGTTTGATGGTATGTAGGTTCTCCATATAGCGAGGAGGATTCTGCACACCTGTATTTATTAAGCATGTGTGCAAAATTACATCTTTTTCTTCTAATTACAATAATTCTATTGCCAACATACACTATTTTTACGCTTTTTTAATAACTGTCAAGTGTAAAAATGCGAAAGCGCTCGGACTTCACAGTTCGGGCGCTTTCTTCATGACTAATAATCTACTTAATACAATACACAATACTTTATATATATTTTTTTCAATATACTACATTGGAATATTACCATGCTTCTTCGGTGGATTACTCTGGTTCTTGTTGCGAGTCATCTCGAGAGCCTGAATAAGACGGATACGAGTATCACATGGCTGGATAATCTCGTCAATATAACCGAGCTGTGCTGCTGGCAACGGATTAGCGAACTTCTCCCTGTACTCCTCAATCTTCTCGGCACGCTCCTCTGGAGTAGCCTTGCGATAGAGAATGTTGCAAGCACCTTCTGCACCCATAACGGCAATCTCGGCCGTTGGATATGCGAGGTTCACATCAGCACCGATACACTTTGAGTTCATCACGATATACGCACCACCGTATGCCTTACGTGTGATGAGAGTAATCTTTGGAACGGTTGCCTCTGCAAACGCATACACGATCTTAGCTCCATGACGGATGATACCGTTGTGCTCCTGCTTAACACCTGGGAGGAAGCCTGGAACATCCTCAATAGCGATGAGAGGAATGTTGAAGCAGTCACAGAAACGGATGAAACGAGCAGCCTTGTCTGATGCATCGATGTCAAGAGCACCAGCAAGATAGTTTGGCTGGTTAGCAACGAAACCAACTGTACGACCTGCTATACGACCAAAACCTACGACGATATTCTTGGCGAACTCCGACTGCACCTCGAAGAAATACTGCTGGTCACAGACAGGCTCGATGATGTCGTGGATGTCGTAAGGCATATTAGGGTCAGTAGGCACCACGTTGTCAAGCTCGTGACATACACGTGTAACCTCGTCTGTAATAGAGCGTACAGGAGCATCCTCCATATTGTTTGAAGGAATGAATCCGATAAGCTCACGGATAGTCATAAGAGTCTCTTCATCATCACTACAAATGAAATGGCTAACACCACTTACTGAGTTATGTGTCATTGCACCACCGAGGGTTTCCTTATCCACATCCTCGTTTGTCACAGCCTTTACAACGTTAGGACCGGTAACGAACATCTGGCTCTGTCCCTTCACCATGAGGATGAAGTCGGTAAGTGCTGGCGAATAGCAAGAACCACCCGCACAAGGCCCCATGATTGCGCTGATCTGTGGAATAACACCACTTGCCATCACATTACGACGGAAGATATGTGCGAAACCTGTAAGCGACTCTACGCCTTCCTGAATTCGCGCGCCACCAGAATCGTTAAGACCGATGATAGGCGCGCCATTCTTGAGTGCAAGATCCTGCACCTTAGCTATCTTCTGAGCGTTGGCAGCAGAGAGTGAACCTCCGAGAACGCTGAAATCAAAAGCATATACGAAGACGATACGACCGTCTATCTTACCGTAGCCGGAAATGACACCATCGCCCTCAAAGCGCTTCTGATCCATCCCGAAATCGTTGCAACGATGCACTACGTGCTTGTCCATCTCGACGAATGTACCCTTGTCGAGCAGGGTTTCTATTCTCTCTCTTGCTGTAAGTTTATTCTGCATTTTCTACCTCCAGTTTAATAAGAACCTGTTCTGCGCGAACTGTATCGCCCTCTGCAATGAGGACATCCTTGATAGTACAGTCGGTTGCCACCTTGTAGTTTGACTGCATCTTCATAGCCTCCATGGTGAAGAGCATATCGCCAGCCTTCACCTTGTCGCCCTTCTTTACATATACCTTAACGATCTTGCAAGGCATTGGAGCGGTAACGGTATCAGCCTGAACGGCATCACCCTGATGTTTGCGCATTCTCATATACTTAGCCTGTGAGTCGAGGATATCGATCTGATAGGCAGAGTAGTTGAGGTTTACTGTATAGTGTTTGCCACCCTCACCCTTGATGAGTTCGGCATTATAGGAGTTGCCTCCATATATAAGTGAGCATGTGCCATTCTGAAGCATAGCCACATCAACGTCATATACCTTTCCGTCGATGCTGATGCTCACCTTGTTTCCCTCCTTACTCAGGAGGGTTACTTCCTGAAGTTTATTTCCAACTTGAATTTCCATAAGAAGCCTAACCAAGCCTTCCCAAAGGGAAGGATGTTTTATACATTTAGTCGTGCTTGGAATTACTTTAAAATTATTTGTGTCATTCACCCATTAGGTTCTCCGGCTCCCTCTCTACGGGAGAGGGCGGTGGGAGAGGCCGTTGGGTGGGCTACACCCTCAGCACACCCTTCTGCAATCCGAAGGCGCGCCATCTGCTGATAGCAGAGCCGTCATTCGTAGGACTTACAGATGAGTTTTCCTCAAGGTTCATGAGATAATCTATATAAGCTGCTATGACAGCCATTGGCTCTGAGTCGTTTTTGAAGCCTGAACGCGGACGAAGACGCTCCTCGTTACGCTCAATGAAGTGGGTGTTATAGTTACCGTCTTTGAACTCAGGTACGTCGATGATACGACGCAGATAGCGAATGTTGGTTGTCAAACCAGTTATCTTATACTCATAGAGCACACGACGCATTCTCTCGATGGCATACTCACGGGTGGTTGCCCAAACGATGAGCTTACCGATCATAGGATCGTAGTGAACAGGAATCTCATAGCCCTCATATACGTATGAGTCGATACGTGTACCTATTCCGTGTGGCTCTGTGAGCTGACGGATGATACCAGGCGATGGCATGAAGTTATGCTCTGTATCCTCTGCACAGATACGGCACTCGATAGCGTGACCATGCTGACGAAGGTCTTCCTGCTTATAGCGAAGCGGCTGACCATCAGCAATACGAATCTGCTCCTTAACGAGATCAACGCCAACTACCTCCTCTGTTATAGGATGCTCCACCTGAAGTCGGGTGTTCATCTCAAGGAAATAGAACTTATGGTGCTTGTCAACAAGGAACTCGATAGTTCCGGCTCCCTCATAGCCTACTGCCTTTGCAGCAGCCACAGCCTTAGCACCCATCTCCATACGGAGGTTGTAGTCAAGGAATGGTGATGGAGACTCCTCCACTACCTTCTGATGACGGCGCTGAACAGAGCACTCACGATCATAGAGGTGGATGACATTGCCATGCTTGTCACCGAGAATCTGGAACTCAATGTGATGAGGTTCCTCAACGAACTTCTCGATATACACGGTATCGTCACCGAATCCTGAACGAGCCTCACTACGAGCGGCGTTGTACATCTCAACGACATCCTCCTCACGCTCAATGAGACGCATGCCCTTTCCACCGCCACCCATGCTTGCCTTGAGCATGACGGGGAAACCAATCTTACGCGCTACCTCCACGGCCTCCTCGGCACTCTTCAGAGGTTCTTCTGTTCCGGGCACAACGGGTACACCTGCCTTAATCATAGTCTGACGGGCGCTAATCTTATCACCCATCAAATCCATGGTCTCCGGCTTTGGACCAATGAACACAAATCCTTCTGCCTCGCAACGGCGGGCAAACTCGGAATTCTCCGAAAGGAAGCCATAGCCAGGATGGATTGCATCCACCTGATGCTTATGTGCAGCCTCAAGGATGTGATCAATGTTCAAATAACTGTCAGAGCTCTGGGCTCCTCCGATACATTCTGCCTCGTTGGCGAATAAAACGTGGCGTGACAGGCGGTCGGCAGTACTATAGACTGCAACTGAGCGTATGCCCATCTCATAGCAGGAACGCATCACGCGTATTGCTATTTCACCACGATTAGCAACAAGTACTTTTCTAATCATGTATAAATTTTTATGTGTTTCCGTCAATGCCCGTGATCCCGCGGACACGCGTTTAAATCGCAAATGGCAGGTCTTCTGACTTTATCCTTATCCGACACGTCTTCCCGGACAATAATCCAGTGACTTGTTGTGTCGGAGTTGCAAGAAAGGACTCACAGCATCGGGTAATGTTGCAGATTCTCACTGCATTCCCGTCTTAGCTCCGACGCGTGCATTACTTTATGCGTGCATTTTCAACCCGAAATGCCGCATTAATATGAACGGTGAAGAACCAAATGCGCTGCAAAGATATAAAGAATTATTGAACTAACCAAAAAAAACAGGAAAAAAACTTAAAACGCCCTCCCAGTCCATTCTCTTTCCCCATCCATTCTCCATCCATTCTCCATCCATCCACCTCCCTTCTTCTTCCCATCTTCCTCCCTTCTTCCTCCGTAGATACTCCATCGATTCTCCATCGATACTCCATCGATGGTCCATCGTTTCGATGGAGGATCGATGGACTAACGATGGACTAACGATGGAGTATCCTATGACTTTTTGCGGAGAATAGGGAAAACAAAAGTGCCCTTGCTATCAAGCAAAGGCACTTTGGCATATATACTAAATATCACATGGATATTGAAACGAAGCGCTTACCAGCCATTGATAATTGGTTCTTCATCTTCCTCCTCATTATTCTGTAGTTCTCCATTCAGATCATAATTCTGACTGGCATCGCCAAGCAGATTGTTTGTTTGCAGAAGCTTATGCTCCTTCATAAAGGGCTTTTCATATATCTTCTTCATAGTCATATTCCTATTTAATTGTTTACTTCATTAATACCTTCTTACCATTCACAATATATATACCCTTTCCAGGATTAGCCACGCGACGTCCCTGAAGGTCATATATCTTAACATCTGCATTCTCTTCGCTATCTTGCGTGTTTATACTATCCACGCCTGTAGCGGTTGCATCAAAGTCAAAGGTGAAGAATTCGTGAGCAGAAGCGTCGCTATTTGCTTTAAGATATGCCTTGTTTGCGGCAATTGTACCATTGTCACTTAGTTTGTAGAAGGCCACGCCCCCCGATTTCCTATAGTTAAGTACGTATGCATTACCCGGGTTAGTGATTTTGTAAGCAGTTCCATAAAGGCTGTTACCAGCATAACTATAAGAACTATTGTCGTCAGTCTTTGTCATCGTAATAATATTATCAGTCTCACTCTTCAATACCACGCCCTGATACCTATTCACGATGCGGTCTTCTATCGGAATCATTGTAACTTTTGAACCTTCTAAGCTCACCTTGAACACCTGAGTGCCCTCTGGTGCCTGATAGTTGCAGGCATTGCTATAGAATGTAGTCCAGTAGTAGTCCCCTGCTTTATTAGCAGCCACTTCCATCGTAGAATTAGGTACTGGTTCCTTGTAATATACTGTGATTACTCTTAGCAGTACTTCCTCATATTCAGATACTCCTGGGTGAGAAATCGTCAGGCTTGATGAGTTGATATCGCTTATTGTCCAATATTGATAAGGATAACGATAATTAACATTCCTTATGACACGAGTACCAGCAGTACTACTTATTGAATCTGAACCATAATAATGAACAAATTCTAAATCCACTTTCGAAATCTCCGCACCTTTAACAGATGTTATGGTAACGTATTCACCTTCATCTATATTCAAGCCCCCCCAATCCCCAATCACGCTTTCTGTGCCTGATACTTTTATATTGCCTTCAGTATAGTCATTTCCTGTGTTTGTTTCAATGTCTACATGTTTTTCCTCAGACATCTTCACATAATATACTGTGATATTTTTAATCTGTCCACTACCATTAAGACTGGAAATTGTGATAGTTGGTGAGTAGAAATTGCTTATCGTCTTGCTTGTTCCGCTACCCTCTATACCATCCAAGCCATTGATAGTCCCATTAAACTCATTTTCAAATTCCAGTTCTACTTTCAAGATTCTCACATCATTGTCGTTATAAGGGCTTATGGTAATGGTCTTACCATTACCTATAGACAGACCATTAGCATTAGCTTCTGCGCCTGTTACTTGAACATTGTTACCCCAATATTCCGTTCCATTGGTTGTAGCAAAGCTTTCGAACTGAATATATTCTTCTGATATAGAAGTATTTTCTTCTTCACCACCATTCCCTTGCGGTTCATAATAAACCAGTAATTCAGAAATCTCTAATCTATGCGTTGCATCGCTATAGATGACCAATTCGGTAGCATTAACATTGTCTATGATGAAGTCTTCAATCGAAACATCACCAGGAGTAGCCTTCAAAAGTTTTTTATCGTATGAAGATCCATAGCTAAAATCACATTCCACCTTTGTAATTTTCTCGCCAGTTTTGGAACGCACTGTAATCTTATATCCATCGTTTATATACATACCGTGATAATCCCCAAGGTCACCCTTAACGACGAAACAAGAACCAGTATAAGTATAGTCTCCATCCTCAACTAAAGGATCTTTCAAGTTTAATAATTCGGATAGTTCACTCGATTCCTCAGCCATTGCGCTTATAAACGGCAAAAACATCATGGCAAAAACAAAAAATATCTTTTTCATATTTTGGCGTTTTTTAAATTATTGTTCAATATTTTAACATTAAATTGTCTAAGGTTCAACACCTCTATCCGAGACTTGCTTACAGAGACAACAAATAGTTCTGGGTGCAAATATAACAAAAATATTTAGAATAATAATCATTAAGGTACGACTTTTGTTTGTATTTGCCCAAAGAAAGGTTATTTTTGCCCCAATTTTAACTATAAATGATGCAAATAGAGTGATTTAGAAGAAAAAAAGGGCGAACGGTCACTCAACGTGAACGTACGCCCAAAGGTGTTTTATTTGAGATATTTGGGAATGGATCTCCTTTTTATTTTTTACTTTAAAAATTCATCCACCTTCTTTGCTGCGTCGCGACCGCTTGCCATAGCACGAACAACAAGGCTGGCACCATTGGCTGCGTCACCACATACAAATACGTTGGATGGGAACTCAGGCTGCTGTGGTTTGAGGAAGCCCATTGCAAGGAAGACAATCTCAGCCTTGATAATCTCTGGTTCCCCAGCCTCAACCATGATAGGACGACCGCCCTCTGGGTTTGGTTTCCAATCGATTGGCTGAACACGCACACCTGTGAGTTTGCCGTCTTCACCAAGGAACTCAAGTGAGTTGATGTTCCAACGACGAACACAGCCTTCCTCATGTGAAGAAGTGGTCTTCAAAGTGCGAGGCCAGTTTGGCCAAGGATTCTGAGGATCCTCTGGGCCCTCAACAGGCTTTGGCATAATCTCAATCTGGGTAACGCTCTTACAACCCTGACGGTGAGATGTTCCGATACAGTCAGAACCAGTATCACCACCACCGATTACGAGTACGTTCTTGCCCTTTGCCGTTACGCGCTCTTCCTTTGAGAACTCCATGCCTGCAAGGACACGGTTCTGCTGTGAGAGGAGTTCGAGAGCGAGGTGAACGCCCTTGAGCTCACGTCCTGGAATCTTGAGGTCACGAGCTGTTGGTGTGCCTGTAGAGATAACAACGGCATCAAACTTTGCACCAAGAGCCTTCTCGATGTCAGCCTCAGAAACCTTGTCACCCTCGAAGTTTACAGGGGTGTTATACTTGAACTCGATACCTTCTTCTACAAGAAGATTGATACGACGGTCGATGACTGCCTTGTTGAGTTTGAAGTTCGGAATGCCATAGCGGAGAAGACCTCCAGCAGCCTCGTTCTTATCGAATACTGTAACCTTGTAGCCCATCTTGTTGAGACGGTTGGCTGCAACGAGACCTGCAGGACCAGCACCTACAACGGCAACGGTCTTGCCATTGCGCTTGTACTGCTTAGGGGTGATGAAGTTCTCACGCCATGCAGCCTCGGTGATGGCACACTCATTCTCACGGTTTGTGGTAGCGGCATGATCTGTAAGATTGAGTACGCAAGCCTTCTCGCAGAGTGCAGGACAGATACGCCCCGTAAACTCTGGAAAATCGTTTGTATCGTTCAAACGACGATAAGCCAGTTCCCAGTTACCCTTGTAGAGGGCATCGTTCCACTCAGGAGCCTTATTGCCCAGTGGGCAAGCCCAGTGACAGAAAGGTACACCGCAATCCATACAGCGTGAAGCCTGTTCCTTGCGGTCGTGTGTATTCAATGTCTGCTCGACTTCTCCGAAGTCGTGAATACGATCATTTATTGGTCTATAACCAGCCTCAACGCGAGGCACGGTAAGAAATGCTTTAGGATTTCCCATATTGAAGCCTAACCAAGCCTTCCCAAAGGGAAGGATGTTTTATAGATTTTATTGTTTATTCCAATCGGTTAAAAACCTATCAGAACTTACAATTTAATAATGTTAATTGAAAATGTTTGCTTTTTATTAAAACAGCCCCATATAGATTGTCTTTTAATCAACAATACTATATCGCATCCCTCCCTTTGGGAGGGCCTGGATGGGCCTAGTTATTAATAATCTGCATATCAGCGATCTTCTGCTGGAGCTCGCGGAGCTTCTCTTCCTGAAGCACACGCTTGTACTCGATAGGAACAACCTGAACGAAGTCCTCGATGTAGTGGTTCCAGTCATCGAGCATACGGCGGGCAAGCTCTGAACCTGTGTAGAGATAGTGCTGACGAACAAGCTCATGAAGTTCCTTGCGTGCTGATGCTTCCTCTACGAGGTTGATCTCCACCTGATCCATATTACAAAAGTAGTCGAAGTTGTGGTTCTTGTCCCAGACATAAGCCACACCGCCTGACATTCCGGCTGCGAAGTTGCGGCCTGTCTCTCCAAGCACAACCACACGACCGCCTGTCATATACTCACAGCAATGGTCGCCTGCGCCCTCGATAACAGCAATGGCACCTGAGTTACGAACACCGAAGCGCTCACCTACCCTACCGTTCACGTAAAGCTCACCAGTTGTTGCGCCATAGAGACCTGTGTTTCCTGCGATGATGTTATCCTCTGCCACGAAGTTAGCATCATAGCGTGCAGGTGGGAGGATAGAGATACGACCACCTGAAAGTCCCTTACCGAAATAGTCGTTTGTCTCACCTTCAAGTCTGAGGTTGACGCCCTTCACGGCGAATGCGCCGAATGACTGTCCTGCAGAGCCCTTGAACTTGATGTTTATAGTTCCGTCAGGAAGACCGTCCTCACCATACTTCTTGGCGATGACGCCTGAGAGCATAGTACCAACGGCACGATCTGTATTCTTTATAGCATAGTCGAGGTTTACCTCTTCCTTGTTCTCGATAGCCTTTTGGCAAGCGTTGATAATCTCAAGATCCTTGACACCATCAACCTTTGTGAACTCACCGCGATCCCAGTAGAGTGCCTTGTCGGTCTCTGGCTTGTGGAGAAGGCGAGAGAAGTCAATGGTGCCCTGCTTTGTTGCAGGATCAGTAGGCTTTACCTCGATAAGGTCTGTGCGACCGATGATATCCTTGAGGTTCTTAACACCAATCTCTGAGAGGTATTCACGAACTTCCTGTGCAAGGAATGTGAAGAAGTTCACCACATAGTCTGCATGACCGCGGAACTTTGCACGGAGTTTCTCGTCCTGTGTAGCAACACCCACCGGACAGGTATTTGTGTTACACTTACGCATCATCAAGCAACCGAGCACGATCAATGGAAGCGTACCGAATGAGAACTCATCTGCACCAAGCATTGCCATGATGATCACGTCACGGGCTGTCTTGAGCTGACCATCGGTCTGGAGACGAACCTGATTACGCAGACCATTGATGACAAGAGTCTGCTGTGTCTCTGCAAGTCCTATCTCTGGAGAGATACCTGCGAAGCGCATAGAAGAAGCAGGAGAAGCACCTGTACCGCCCTCTGCACCTGAGATAACGATGAGGTCTGCCTTTGCCTTTGCCACACCGGCAGCGATAGTACCCACACCACTTTCGGCTACGAGCTTAACGCTTACGGCTGCCGTAGGGTTGATGTTCTTAAGGTCGAAGATAAGTTGTGCAAGGTCCTCGATTGAGTAGATATCGTGATGTGGTGGAGGTGAGATAAGGGTAATTCCAGGAATCGCGTTACGTGTCTTAGCAATGATCTTGTTCACCTTGAATCCAGGCAACTGACCGCCCTCACCAGGCTTAGCGCCCTGAGCGACCTTAATCTGGAGTTCCTCTGCATTCACGAGATACTCGGCAGTAACACCGAAACGACCAGATGCGATCTGCTTTGTCTTACTAGAAAGGCTCACGCCATCAACCTCTGTGTGGTAGCGGGCATTGTCCTCTCCACCCTCACCAGTATTACTGCGGGTACCGAGTTTATTCATAGCGATGGCAAGTGCCTCGTGTGCCTCGATAGAGAGAGCTCCGAACGACATAGCACCTGTCACGAAATGCTTTACGATTGACTCTACTGGCTCAACCTCGTCGATTGGAGTTGGCTTTGCAGCCTTCTTGAATCCGAAGAAGTCACGAATGAAGATTGGCTTCTCCTTCTCGTCAACACTCTTTGCCCACTCCTTGAACTTGGTATATGAGCCAAGACGAGTTGCAATCTGGAGGTTGGCAATCGTCTCTGGGTTCCAAGCGTGCTGAATACCATCCTTGCGATAGTTGAACAGACCTGTATTTGGAAGGAACTGAGGCATCTCGTCAGGCACGAATGCCTCATCATGCAGACGGATGGCATCCTTGGCAATGTCACGCAGACCGATACCGCCAATTGTGCTAATCTCTGTTCCGAAGTATGTCTTGAGGAGATCCTCGGAAAGACCGATAGACTCGAATATCTTTGCACCACGATAAGAGCGGATGGTTGAGATACCCATCTTTGACATGATCTTCTTCAGACCCTTGTCAACTGCCTTGATATAGTTTTTCTCGGCAGTAGCATACTCTTCTTGTACCTGATGTGTCTTTACGAGATTGTCAAGCACGGCGAATGTCATGTAAGGACACAATGCTGATGCACCATAGCCAAGGAGCAATGCAGCGTGCATCACCTCACGTATTTCACCAGACTCAACGATGAGGGCGGTCTGAACACGCTTCTGTACGCTAATCAAATAGTGGTGAACGGCACTTACGGCAAGCAAAGAAGGTATTGCTGCGTGTGTCTGGTCGATGTCTCGGTCAGAGAGGATGATATAGTTCACACCGCTGTCAACGCTCTCCTCTGCCTTCTTGCAAAGGTTGTCAAGAGCCTCACGAAGTCCTGCCTCTCCCTTCTCAATCTCGAAGAGAATAGGAAGCTTCACGGTGTTGAATCCCTTATAGCGTATGTTACAGAGAATATCAAGCTGAGTGTTTGTAAGCACAGGCTGTGGCAGACGAACCATCTTACAGTTGCTCTCGTCAGGTGTCAGGATGTTTGTACCAACCGCTCCTATATACTCTGTGAGCGACATTACAAGCTCCTCACGTATTGGGTCAATGGCAGGATTTGTTACCTGTGCAAACTGCTGACGGAAGTAGTTGAAGAAGATCTGTGGCTTATCAGAAATGACAGCAAGCGGAGTATCGTTACCCATAGCTGCAACTGGCTCCTGACCATTTGTACACATTGGAACGACAGTCTTGTCGATGTCCTCCTGACCGAATCCGAACGCACGGAGTTTGCGGTCATAGTTCTCAACGGAGTTATCCACCTTACGACCAGACTTCAACTTCTCCAGCTGAATGCGGTTTGTAGAAAGCCATTGTCCGTATGGATGCTCATGTGCGAGCTTTTCCTTTATCTCTCCGTCATAGTATATCTTGCCTTCCTGGGTATCGATAAGCAGAATCTTACCAGGCTGAAGACGGCCTTTTGAAACAACGTCGCTTGGCTCGAAATCCATTACGCCAACCTCTGATGCAACCACCATCATACCCTGTTTTGTAATGGTATAGCGTGATGGACGAAGACCGTTACGATCAAGCATACCACCAGCGAAACGACCATCAGAGAACATGAGCGCAGCAGGACCATCCCAAGGCTCCATCAGGATTGAGTGATACTCATAGAATGCCTTGAGGTCTTCTGAGATAGGGTTCTTGTCGTTGAATGACTCAGGAACGAGAATTGCCATTGCCTGTGGCAAAGACAGACCGCTCATTACGAGGAACTCGAACACGTTGTCCAAAGAAGCAGAGTCTGACATATCATCCTGAAGGATAGGGCGAATCTCCTTTATATCGCCAAGAGCAGGAGACGAGAGCACAGATTCACGAGCCTTCATCCAACCGCGGTTGCCCCTCACCGTGTTTATCTCACCATTATGGCAGAGGAAACGGAATGGCTGGGCAAGTTTCCACTTAGGGAATGTGTTTGTAGAGAAACGAGAGTGAACAAGCGCCAGACCTGATGTGAAGTAGTTGTTGGAGAGGTCTGGAAAGTAACGGCGCAACTGACCTGATGTCAGCATACCCTTATATATAATGTCGGTGCAGGAGAGTGAGCAGATATAGAACTCCTCATCATCAATGCGGTTCTCGATCTTCTTGCGCACCTTATATAATATACGGTCGAAATGCTCTACCTTATCGTCGCTAACACCTGTAACGAACACCTGCTTGATGTCCGGCTCTACCTCACGAGCACCTACACCAAGCACCTCTGGATTTGTAGGCACGTTACGAAGATGCGAGAGAGAAAGTCCCTCACGCTCAATCTCCTCAATCATGATAGAGAGGATACCTGACTGGCGCTTCTCATCCTTCGGAAGGAATACGAGACCTGTTCCGTAACGTCCCTTCTCTGGTACAGGAATACCCTGAAGAAGAATAAATTCATGTGGAATCTGCAGGAGGATACCTGCGCCATCACCGGTCTTGTCGCGAGTCTCAGCACCACGATGCTCCATGTTCTCAAGCACCCTGAGAGCGTTATCTACCAGTTCATGGCTTTTGTTTCCGTGTATGTTGACCACCATGCCAACACCACACGCATCGTGCTCATACTCGGCACTATACAATCCATTTCCCATATTAATATCTATTTAAACTGTAATGATTTTTTAAGTTCATAAATTTCTTTTAAGGCGAAAGCCTAATGGCAAATGACAAAAGACTTAGCCCCTCGATGTTATCCCTTTTGACTTCAGACCTTAGACCTTTGACCTTAATGTCAACTAAATTCGTTATTTACTTTCAAATTGCTTGCAAAATTACTAATTTCCTTTCTTTTTGCAAAGTTTTAGATAAAATATTTTTTCAGCACTTTCCTTAAAAATACCCTAAAATAACAAATTGTAAGTATTTTTAATTATATCACTTACACTATGAAAGTATTTTTGTGTATTTTCCTTACAATATGCATTTTCTTGTCAAAAAGTAGGTTTTCTCTTGAAACATCGGAGTTTTTTGAAAGGAAATACCTCTATTCTTTTTAGGGGGATCAAGAATAAAAAAAAGTTTTTCGCGATTTTCCTATCACACCGTCACATTGCCTGAGTATCAATTAATTACATGTGACAGGAGCCTGTTTTTCCTGTCACCCTCCTGTCACACCTACATTTCCTTGTGACGGCAATGTGACAGTAGAATAATCTTCCTGTCACGCATAACTCACTGAAACACAATAAGTATGACGGTGTGACAGGAAAAATGCCAAAAAAACTTTTTTTGTTTATGCCAATGAAAAACTTAATCGGCAAATAGCGATTAAGTTATTATTTTATCATCACTAGGTCTCGTTTGTTTTTCGATGTAGGCTCGTAGCACCTCCAATTCAAGTCCAATCCAGCTCCAATTCAACTCCAATCGGGGATTGGAGTTATATGGGATTTGCTACGAAGGTGCAATAGGGCAAGAAAGAAAAAGGAAAGTCTCCCTATGCAGGGAGATTTAGAGGGACTAAAATTGACTTTATTTTTCGCTAAGGCTCAACAAACTGAAGCAAGTCGCAATGCTCATCAAGCCAATTAGTGTTTTAGTTGTTCACAGATTACTTTAGAAAATGGTTTCCTTGATTTTCTCTACAACCTCATCAAAATAAGGTTGCTTGAGTCTACTGATCTTTCTAATCACATCTCTCTCAATATCACCTACGAGTAATTGGCATTTGACATAACTTTGTTTCACCATAGGAACTGTGAGCATTTCATCTGACAGCACATAGTTATACTCTGGATTATATGCTTTTGACGAAATCATACACAAATATATAAACCCTTCCACTTCTTGAAGTTCATTATTACTTACAATCAAGGCAGGATGAGGTTTACTTGTGCCATCAGGAAACACGAAGTTAATCTCTACGATGTCGCGTTGCTCGTATTTCATAGTCAAAGGTATTTTGAGAACATCAAAGAGGCATTACGTTTTGCCGTACAAAGAAACGCATCACGTTCCTGCATATACTCTGAACGTACATCCGACTTCGTAGTTGAATGTATGTCAATGTCCGCCTTACTTGTGATTTCTGTTGTTGCAGCCTTTGAACTTATACAACTCTTATGCTTGCTTGTAATATTGTTCATGATTCTGTCTGTTTTTTTGGTTTCTAATTTCAAAAGCGACGTGCGCTGCATCCTCGCACGAAGAAGGAAGTGCGTGTCAGCCCCCTAAAGGCTGGCGCACGATCTTTTAGATCCTTCGAGTGCAAAGATACAAACTTTTTCTTTCTTCTCCAAAGAAAATAGTTTTTTTTTCATTTTGCCCAAGAAATGCCTTGTATCTTCTTCCCTTGTTTCTCCTAACCAAACTCGATGGACCTCCGCTTTTTCTCTTATAAAGGATAAGAGCTTCATCGAGTTTGGTTAGAAGGCATAAGGGAGGAGCATAGGAGGAAGAACAGACCTAAAGCATAGAAAAATCCCCTTTTCTCAGCACTAAAGACTAATAGAAGGGGAGTAATATGGGATTTGCATAGGAATTACATAGGACTTGCTACGAAGGTGCAATAGGGCAAAGTCTACCTATGCAGGGAGATTTAGAGGGTTTAAATTCCCACACCGCCAAGGAATTCACAAGGAATTGATGGAGGTGCGGGAAATGAGAGAATTATTGAATAAAAAACGGATTATTTTTCGTGAGTTACTCTTAGTATTTTCCCTGAATATTTCTCTATCAATATAGAATATGTCCCCCCCACGTCGTACCCTTTGGGTAAGGATCCTGAAACGCACCATATAGAATCATTAATCAACCTAATATGAGCAGGCTTTTCTTTTTCAACAAGTTCATATCCATATATACTTGCTACAATAATAGAAGATATTTTATATGCCATTGTGTCATTTGGGATTATTCCAATTTCATTGACTTCTTCTGGGTAATTCGGATTGGTTGTATATGCGATTTCATTTTCATTATAATAAAGTTCCTTTGATGTTATCTCTTTTGGGCCTTCATAAATAAATTCAAGTTCATTATCATTAGGAATATTATTACCCCCAAAATATTGATATTGTACTAAAATTATTAATAAAATGCACAACCCAATTACAAGACTGCAAATAGATATATATTTCTTTGTCATTTTATATTGTAATTTAAAATTCCGTTATTGATTTTATCTTGCATTTGCAATGTTTCCGTTATTGAACAGTGTTCGCTAGTGGTAGAATGCAGAGGAATAGAAATCATCTGCATTGCATGATTAACCCTGTATGTTCGGATATTGCTCATATCGAGGGCAAAAATACTAAAAGTTTTTTCAAATCATGCAACTTTTCCAAAGAAAAAGTGAAAATTGCACAGTAATCACGACTTGAAAATAGCGGACGTCAGCCCCTAAAGGCTGGTGCGCGTTTCTAATTCTCAAGGCGTAATAAAGCAATTCCCTCCTTAAAACTCCGAGGATACTCCATCGATTGTCCATCAGTAGTCCATCGATCCTCCATCGAAACGATGGACCATCGATGGAGTATCGATGGAGTATCGATGGAGTATCTACGGTGGAAAAGCGGTAAAACAGCGGAATTTCTTGCAAGTTAAATCTCCCGTTCTTTGGTGAAAAAAGAAGAGAGAGAAAAGCAAATTAACACATTACTTTTTCAACACCCTGAAACTAAACGTCTGACATCCCATTAATCCGTTTCCGTCGATGCCTTCCACTATGCCTATGAATTCGGTGTTGATATCGGATGCGGCAAATGAGACTTCTGCCACACCGTTGTCATCGGTGAGGACTTCGGGGTGCCATTGGAGTAGGTTGCGCGGATCGGGCGTAGAAGATTGAAGATCGAAAGAGTCGGGTTGGTAGAACTCTCGCTTGGGGTAGTAGCTTTGCACCCTAACAAGACCATATTGTTTAAGCAACTGTTCATCTTTAAATGTGCGCTTGGGGAAAACAATTTGTAACATGTCTGTTACAACCCCAATCGCCCCATTATGAGGCGGTATAATAGGTTCTATTTTTACCAGCCAATATTTTTCGCCTGGAACAGGTTTATCGTCGCGATTACAAGAAGGGTCCAAAGGAATATCCATAGGATGTGCTGTATAGTCATCCCTATAATCATTAAGGAAAGTTCTTTTCTCCCCATCATACATAGTATGAACACATACCCATGCAGTAACGTTAGCCGGCGCATTTGCCAGACTATCCAAATATCCCATCATTTTGTCGCGATAGACAGACTTTCGCTTTGAATTGACAACCACTTCTTTTAAAAGAATCGCACTATCGTCGCTACCGATAAAACGCTCACCGTTATTACTTTCAAGAAATTGATTTTGAATTAAATACTTCGGTCGGTATAGTCGATGGACATTGATTGTATCAAACGGATTGACAATGAAGAGCTTTGCTTTGTCTTTATTTTTCAACATGGATTTTAGATATATCCGACCTGGCATTTTCTCCATTAACTCCGAGTTAATCTCAAATCTGCCTAACGAATCGGTTAAGACAAGATGAGCATCGCCATTTGATGAACAAGCTTGGATTATCTGCGTTTCAGCGTTAATCTCACGCTTGGTTATCTGCATTCCGCTCACACCATCAGTCAATAGCGGGCGTTGTGGTGTTGGTTCACAATCCCAAACGTATCTGCGCCAGCCTTGTGTCAGCATCAGAAGGTCGAGAGCAGCAATACGATCTTCATTCTGCTCATCGAAATAATATGTAGGGTTGAAAATATTGCCACGAATCTGCTCAGAAAGGAAGCAATGAGATAGAATATTCTCATGTCCTGGCTGGTAGAGGTATGCCTTGTCGAAAATGCTAACGGCAAGTTCTGCTTTGATGGGGTTGCCTGAAGTGTCTGTTACCTGAAGACGCACCTTACCCGTATCACGGCTTTTGTATTGCTTCAAGTCGGTTGTTGCGGTTATGGAAAGTTGCTTTTCCGGGTTAACAAACACCAATCTTTCGGCAACAGGTCGTTTTACGGCATCGAATAGTGTGATTTCTACAATGCCTTGAAGTGGGAAATACTCTATTGGAATATTAACAGTTCGCTGTCCTTTAACTTTGCCTTCTGCCGTACAGCGCACCATTCCGTTCTGCTTAGCTGTTATCGAGAAGTCTTGTGGAGCATCTTCAGATGATGAAACCAACAAGGATAATCCTTTTGCATCGTTTTCCGAAACACGTAGCGATATTCCCTGACGTTCTATGGTCGGAAATGATATGGTTCGACAATCATCAAGAAACACCTTATACTCTTTTCCTAATTTCGGAGTAAGAGAGAAGTACCCCATGCCATCGTGAAGGGTTTTGAATTCCCCGATTGCCTTTCCATCCTCAAGAATAATTCCAGAGACATCTTCAGGCAATCCGTTTCCGTAAGTAGCTTTAAATGCTACTACAGAGTTGATGCCGTAGATTAGGTTTCCACCCTCGGGAAAAAGGTCGAAACGATGTTTCGAATAGAGTTTTTGGTTTGCATAATTCTTAATTTCCTGTTTTGAAATAGAATCCATCTGCATAACACGATCCACCACAAGGATACGGCGGGGCAGAATGGCTTTGGTACTATCGGAGGAGAACGAAGACATGGTATAGCCTTCCATAAAGTATTCACCTTGAGACCAGTCTGTTCCTATATATATGTGTCCGTTGGTTCGTCCTTCAACCAAAGGATATTTCTCGCTCCAAACCACACTATCGGATGCTGTGCGGAGTTGGAGGTAGAGTGTGTGGCTGCGGTCGGACGGTGCCAAGGTCTGACTATTTATGAGATATGCCTTAAACCATAGGTCTTCGCCTGTTTCGGCAATCTCTTTGCTTGGCAACAGATATACGAAATCATGAGCCTCGGTGTCGGTTTGCGCCACAACAGGAGTTACGGCATTAATCACCCAAAATACCAATAATATCCTAATGTATTTCATCGTGATATGAAGTTAATGGTTTTACTTATTAGCGTTATTAGCACAAAAAAATCAAACATCCGCAACTCCCATTAATCTGTTTTCGTCGATTATTGCTTCTATTATACCACAAATTCGGAGTTAACGTTTGCATCAACGCGACAAAGATAGTAAATAATCTGCAAACCTGCAAGTTTTTCACAAAATAAGTTTAAAGAATCTATTAAGGATGTGTTGTATTTTTGCAACTCCCTTTATATAAGGGCATTGTTGAGGTGTTTTTATTGTTTTCGTATAAAACCATTTACGAAGTTTCAGCAACACTCCCCCTTCTGCTTCAACTCAAAATCCCACTTCCTTCCAATTCAGAGAACGGACTTACAACGGACTTTGAACCGACAACAAAGAGAATACAAAACTCTACAGAAAAAACTAAAAGTCATGGCCTTTTGACTTTTATTTCTTGTCGTAGGCTTCGAGATTCTTTTTTACACGCTCTCGGCGACGTTCACTTTTGGGTTTATAACCTATTAACTTGTAGAGCTCAGTCATCGGTATTTTCACTCCACTTTTGTTATAGGCGTCTTTCAATTCATATTCAAGAAGGATGTTGTCGGGAAGGTCGAATTTCTTCTTTGTTTTTGTGCTGTCGCCGACAACAACAACCTCTTCAAGACGTTCTACAAGGCATTTCATGTTGATGACGGCAGGGATACTGTCGGCATTTATTTCTATAGACTTATAATCTTTACATGTCAATATAATTAGTCCCGACACCTTTGGCAACATGGCTATACCCTGCGGAGAGGTATAGATAAGGGTGTCGCCATTATGCGTAAAGGCGGCTCGCGCTACAGGTTCACGAGTGTCTTCGTCTATGACACTTACCATCTGCTGGGCATAGATGTCGCTGGTAGCGAAAATAAGTAATAAGACAAGAAAGGGCCTCATATCATGCTACTTTGTTTGGGGGTCAGGGATGGAGGGTGCCTTGTCAAAGGCTTCAAGATTCTTCTTTACACGCTCGCGACGTTTCTCACTTGCAGGTCGATAGCCGAAAATACGGAAGATAGCATTAAGGTCGCCTCCTGCACCCGCATATTTTCCTTGAATTCTATCATAACCGCTATTATCGGTAAACTTATCTCGGAGACCGAATTTGCCGAAGACGAACACCTCGTCAAGTTTCTTTATCTCGCTCTTTAGACGGATAACAGGAGGTATGCTGTCGGCTATGAATATCATGGACTTGTAGTCATTTGCCATTACGGTGACAATACCGGGACGCTTTGGAACCATAGCTATGCCCTGAGGAGTGGTATAGGCAATGGTATCGCCATCAAGAATGAAGAGGGCATTCCCAATAGGATCATGAGTGTCATCATCAATGACACTTATCATCTGCTGCGCCCGAAGATGGAGGGCGAAGGAGGTAAGGATAAGCAGAATGAGTATCTGTTTCATGCTTGTGAGTTTTGTCTAAGTCGAAAGTCAACAGTCAAAGGTCTTTTAGGTTCATAGGTCGGACATTCATTGAAATTAAGAGATTAAGAGATTAAAAAATTAATTTTCAATTATCAATTCTCAATTTTCAATTGTTTTGTCCTTCTAATCTGTAAAAGACTTCGGTCTTTACCTTTCGAGAGCAAAATTAAAATAATTCCTTGACCCTTGCAAGACGCGAGTATCATAATCAGCTATATTTATGCGTTTTTAACGCGAGATTTAAGATTGGTTTACAGGAATTTGCGGATATTAGAATAATGTTACATTTTTTAGAACACATGAATATAGATTAATGCGAGGTTTAATTTATATTCAGCTTTACTATTTAAAGAATAATGACGAAAATGATTGTTTGTAAGATTTTTTGATTAACTTTGCAAACAATTATGATAAAGATGGTAAATTTATAAAACATATAATTATTTCTTATGAAGCTTGTTTATCGGTTTCTATTTTCGGTCTTACTTGTTGTGATGACTTGCCAAGTTTATGCACAAGACAAATTTGATATTTTTGAAGATCTCATAGATAATCCATCCATTACGCGCGACTCTTTATATAGATATCTTTGTGAATGGGGAAAAGAAGATTCCAAAGATGCTCGTTATCTAAGTGCGATGACAATTTATCACCTTATGTTGACGGAGGATAATTTGGAAGTACGTAGTGGAGGTGTAATGGATTATGATTTCGACAAGAATCCTATGCTTCCAGATACAGTTGGTGGTTTCGGAGTTGACGACGTGGAACCTTATAGGTTCTACTATCAGGATAAAGGTGGTGCCTTGGATAATTTCAAAAAGGCTATTAGTTATACAAACAAGAACATAGAGTTACACCCTAAGATGCTCGGACTTTACCTCCATCGTATAGAGGTATATCTGGCTAAGTGTGAGACAAAGTATGCTGCTGCATCTGCACGAAATCTAATCAGGATATACAAAACAACTGATTGGATTAGTACTAAAGGAGTACCGCTTTCTAAGACAGAATCAGACTCTATGTTTGTAGAAGAAATGGATTCTATGTGTCATAGATTTTATGATCTGGGGCAGGTAGGCTTACTCAATATTTTTGGTGATGATCTTGTGAAAGAATTCCCAGAACAGCCAGACTTTAGATATCTGAAGGCATTAGGTCTGCTGGCTAAGGATGAAAAAGACAAAGCTCTGAAGTTTGCCATAAAGGCACACAAGGAATTCCCAAAGTCTGATAAGATACAATGTGTACTCGCAATGTGTTATAAGAATAAAGGTGACAATGCGAATTGCAAGAAGTACGCAACGATGCTTCTTGACAGTTCCGATCCGACATTTGTTGCTGACGCCAAGAGAATGCTTGACGATATTGAGCCATTGAATATCGACTTTGAGGAGATAAAACAATGGGTGAAGAATAATCGTGCGGAATACGATAGCCTATTAGAACGTTTCAAAAACGCAGATGAATCGCTTACCAATTCAGAAGTGGCACACGTGTACTTTGGCTTTGCATGTACGGAAATGCATACAAGTGAAAAGTTATTTGTCGTGGATGTTGATTCCTTACTTGCAAAGAAAAAGTACGAAGAGATACTGGCAGAGAGCGAGAAGTGTTTGGAGAAAAATCCAGTGAGTTTGGCAGCTCTTTTCTTTGCTCACGCTTCAAGGCAAGTATTAGAGAAACCATCACAGAATTATTTGGTCAGACTTCAGATGCTAGCACGTATGATCATGAAGGATGCTGAATGTAATTCTTCAAAGGACTTTACCACATATAAGATTCTATGGAGAACAGATGAGGATGTTTTTGTTAGATTGTTTTTAGAAAGAGATAAAACACATTTCTTCTCTAATCCTCCCTATTTCTTCAAACAGAACTAATTAAACGTTATATCTGCGAATCAGAACTATATTTGTTGCTTGTCCACAGACAACAGGGAAGTAATGCTCGAAAAAACGGGAAACGGATTTATCTGATTTATCTGAAGCTGGCGCATTAAGGGCGTGATTGGCGAAAAATCAGAAAAATCATATACATCCGTTTCTATTCCTCCAAAAACTTTGCGTCTCTGCGTCTTTTGCGTTCTAAAAAATAATTTTCTGGAATAATTTTTCTGGTCATCGTCGAAACTTGCTTTAGCTTGATGAGCTTCTGCGAATAAATTTTCGTTCCGAAAAAAAGAGCATATTCTTTGGAGAGAATGGGATAAAACGAGAATCAGCCGGAGCAACGCCTTACTCCGACTGATTGGTTAAAAGTGGGTCTTACCACCTTGTTGTAATAGTATTGACAGTATAAACTAAATCGTAAATGTGTGGAAACTTAATCTTACATAACTAAACCTAAACTAAAATAGAATACATTTGCCTAAACTCATGAAACTTTTTGTACCTAATAACTTAAACCTGAATAAATCTATTCACCTTCTTTAATAGAAGCTAAACCTAATGCTATATATTGTAGTGTCTTATTTTACAAGAATTGAAGTGAGAACAGCACCTGCTACTGCGCCTGCAATCACAGCACCTGTATTGTTATGGTGATGATGACGCTCTACAACTACCGGGCGCTCTACCACTACTGGGCGCTCAACTACAACCGGACGCTCAACAACCACTGGTGCGTGATGATGATGATGACGATGGTGTGGAGCTACCACTACAGGAGCGTGGTGGTGATGATGATGATGACGATGGTGTGGTGCAACTGCTACAGGAGCGTGATGATGACGATCGTGATGACGCATCTCTATTCTGTCGTGATGACGATCATGATGACGCTGTGCTGAAACTGTACCTGTGCAGATGAATGCCATTACTGTAACGAGGGTGATAATATATCTTTTCATAATTGTATGTTTTAAATTTGTTGTCATCAGAACTATCTCTGATTTATTAATGTTAATGAACTCTGTCGCGACTCGGCAAATCTCAAGCGAGCTTGGCTCTGCTCTCGCTGCTTCATCGTTTCTGAGAGCAAAAGTACTGTGAAAATTCGAGATACCAAACTATTTATCCCTATTCGGAAGGGGAATCTCCCTAAAGCAAAAGGGGGAAATCCCTTGTTATTAATTAACAATTGACAATTAACAATTGATAATTAATTGGTATTCAGCAAGAAACAAAGCATAAGGGCTATCAGTTTTTTCATCAAATTAATAATCGCGAAAAAAAGAAGAAAAAACTTTTTCTCCATAATTTTTTGAAAAAAACGTGTTTTGTTTGGTTTTTTGCAAGAAATAGAGTATCTTTGCCCTTGCTATATATTATACAGAACATTATTGAACCTTTTATGTTGCGAAGAATCAGAATTCTACTTGCCGCCATCTTCTTCATAGGCATCACATCTCTGTTCCTTGATTTCTCAGGAACTGTGCAACCTTGCCTCGGATGGATGGCAAAACTGCAATTCCTGCCAAGCGTGCTGGCGCTGAACTTTATTTCCATTATCGTGGTGTTAGGACTCACCCTCGCAATGGGAAGACTGTATTGCTCGGTGATATGTCCATTGGGCGTGATGCAGGATGTGTTTGCATGGATTGGCAAATGGCGCGTTTTCCGTAAGAACAAGAAGACAAAGGCAGCCAACAAGTATTCACATTCAAAACCTAAGACATGGTTGCGCCTCAGCGTGCTTGGTCTGATGGTGGTGATGATCCTGGCTGGTTTCAACGCCGGTGTTATGCTTTTGGCTCCTTACAGCTCATACGGAAGAATTGTGACGGCTGCTTTGCAACCTATATATATAGGTATTAATAACCTGCTTGCCACATGGGCAGAAGGTGCAGATAGCTATGCCTTCTATCAGGTAGAGCCACACAACACCCCTACCCTATTATGCATAGTAGCGGGCATTTCTGCTTTAGTGCTGTTTGTTCTTGCTTTCCGCAACGGCCGTACTTATTGCAATACCATCTGTCCAGTAGGTACAGTACTTGGTTATGTAAGCAAGTACTCGTGGCTGAAAATGAGGGTGGATGAGAGCAAATGCATAAAGTGCGGATTGTGTATGAAGAACTGCAAGACCTCCTGCATAAACGTGCAGAAAGGCGAGGCAGTTACAATGGACTATACACGATGTGTGGATTGCGGAAACTGCGAAAATGTTTGTCCAAAGGGGGCAATAAGTTTTGGACCCTCTAAATCCCCCTGCATAGGGGGACTTTCATCGCAATCCGGCTCTCACCCTACGCAGGGAGAGCGGGGAGAGGGTCTCTCTCGCCGCAACTTCATCGGCGTGGTTGGACTTGCTGCCGCCGCTGCTGTTAATGCTCAGGAGAAAACAACGGATGGCGGTTTTGCGGCTATCGAGGATAAGCAGATTCCGAAGCGCGAAACTCCGCTGACGCCTCCAGGCTCAATATCTGCAAGGAATTTGCAGCAGAAGTGTACGAGCTGTCAACTTTGCATAAGCAACTGTCCTAACGGAGTTTTGAGACCAAACACCTCGCTCGAAGGATTCTTGCAACCTGTTATGGAATACGAAAAGGGATACTGCCGTCCAGAGTGTACGAGATGCTCTGATGTATGTCCGGCAGGCGCTATTCTTCCTATAACCGTAGAGGAGAAGACAGCCATACAGATTGGTCATGCCGTTTGGGTGAAGAAGAACTGCATACCGCTAAGAGACGGCAAGACGTGTGGCAACTGTGCAAGTAAATGTCCAAGCGGAGCTATCCAGATGGTGCCTATCGACAAGTCTTATAAGATGAACGAGGATGGCAAATGGGTAGATGCTGAGGGCAAACCAATAAACGAGCGTGAGACTCTCCGCATTCCTGTAGTGGATTCCGAGATATGCATCGGCTGTGGTGCTTGCGAGAACCTTTGTCCGGCACGTCCTTTCAGCGCTATCTATGTAGAAGGGCACGAGGTGCATAGGGAGATATAAAGAGAGGCAGGTCCACCCACGGCCTCTCCCCCCGCCCTCCCCCGTAGGGAGGGAGCCGGAGAGCCCTCAAATACTAATTGATAAAAGAAAAAAAGACTAATTAATAATTTGAAATGCCTTTCGCGCTCCGGCTCCCTCTCTACGGGAGAGGGCGGGGGGAGAGGCCGTTTTAAGGTCTATGAATAGACGTGATTTCCTGAAGCTCTCAGGTGCAGCTACAGCAGCAGTAGCCCTGGCTTCTTGTAAAAATAATGCGAATGCAGAACTGGGTGATGTGGATCCTATGGGCCACCATGACGGACCTGTGCCTACGGATAAGATGACTTACCGCACCAATCCTAACAATAACGACCGCGTCAGCTTGTTGGGGTATGGCTGGATGCGCTTGCCTATGCTTCCGGTGAAACCTTCGAAGAATATGAGCAAACCGCCTGAGGAGGAGATTGACCAGGAACAGGTGAACAAACTCTGTAAGTATGCCTTGGATCATGGTGTAAACTACTTTGATACAAGTCCGGCCTATGTGCGCGGTAAGAGTGAGGCATCTCTCGGTACGGCACTCAAGGCTAGTGGCTATGACCGCAAGAGCTATTTTATAGCAACGAAACTCTCGAATTTCGCACCTGAGCAACAGACTCATGCCGAGGGCATAAAGATGTTCCAGAACTCGCTGAAATATCTTCAGACAGACTATATCGACTATCTCCTGCTTCATTCTCTGGGTGGTGGAAAGATTGACGGCCTTAACCGCCGATACATAGACAATGGCGTACTCGACTACCTCTTGGAGCAGCGTAAGAAAGGTGTTATCCGTCAGTTGGGCTTCTCATATCATGGTGATATGGAGTTCTACGACTATATGATCTCGCTTCACGACAAATATCATTGGGACTTTGTGCAGATTCAGGTGAACTACGTGGATTGGAATCACTCTGACGGCAAGCATCTATACGAGGAACTGGAGAAGCGCAACATCCCGGCAATAGTCATGGAGCCTCTTCTCGGAGGCAGACTTGCAAAATTGCCAGATCATGTGGTAGCGCATCTCAAGCAACGTGAGCCAAAGAATAGCGTGGCATCGTGGGCATTCCGATATTGCGGTACAAAACCTGACATTCTTACCGTATTGTCAGGCATGACCTATATGGAGCATCTTGAGGATAACATCCGCTCGTTCAGTCCGTTGAAGCCATTGACAAAGGAAGAGGTGGACTGGCTTGAGGGTGAAACGGCAAACCTTATCGTGAGCTACCCTACCGTACCTTGCAACGACTGTAAGTATTGTATGCCTTGCCCTTACGGCATTGACATCCCAGGCATCTTCACCCACTACAACAAGTGCGTGAACAAGGGTAATGTGCCAGAGAGCAAGGAGGCTGAGAACTATGAGGAGGCTCGCAGGATATACCTCATCAGTTACAACCGCTCAATCCCTACCCTCCGTCAGGCTGATCATTGCATAGACTGCCGTCAATGTAATCCGCATTGCCCTCAGAATATCGACATTCCTCAGCAACTCGCACGAATCAATGAGTTTGTGGAGAAGCTGAAGCAAAGAAAATAATAACAGCCCCTCACCCGTCACTGTGTGACACCCTCTCCCCAAGGGGCGAGGGAAAAGTTACCATTGAGCGCTATGGGGCAAAACACATGATTAGAAATACAAACATCCCCCTCGCCCCTTGGGGAGAGGGTGTCCGCAGGACGGGTGAGGGGCTGTTATTCTTTTTATTATTATGAACAACATTCTATTCATTGGTGGCCTCGGCACCACCGAACTGCTTATCATCGTACTCGTAGTGCTGCTCTTGTTTGGTGGCAAGAAAATCCCTGAACTCATGCACGGCATGGGTAAGGGCGTCCGTTCCTTCAAGGAAGGAATGAACGAGGTAAGTGACAATCTCAAGATGGAGGAGAAGAAGGAAGAAGAGAAAAGTAAAAATTAAGAAAAACAAAAACAGCCCCTCACCTGCCCTGCGGGCATCCTCTCCCCAAGTGGCGAGGAAGGAATTACATTTGAACGCTACGAGGAATTCCGTTGATGGTTCATTACATACTTTCCCCTCGTCCCTTGGGGAGAGGGTGTCCGCAGGACGGGTGAGGGGCCGGTAATTTGTAAATAAGTATGACCTTCTGGGACCATCTTGAAGAACTGCGTGGCTGCATCCTGCGGTCGCTGGCAGTAGCTATGGTGTTTGCGTTGCTCGCCTTTGGATTCAAGGACGAGCTCTTTGCCGTTGTCCTTGGTCCAAAGGATCCTTCGGTTCAGCTTATCAATACAGAGCTGACCTCCCAGTTCATGATTCACATGATGGTATCGTTCTATGCCGGTATCATCATGGCGGCTCCATATATCATCTATGAGTTGTATAAGTTCATATCCCCGGGGCTATATCAGCAAGAGAAACGATATGCCGTGAGGATAGTGACGAGTGGATATGTTATGTTTATGGCGGGCGTGGTATTCAGCTATTTCGTGGTATTCCCCTTCACCTTCCGTTTCCTCGGCAATTATCAGGTGTCGGACGATGTGAAGAATATGATATCCTTGACATCGTATATCGACACATTCGTTATTCTGTCTCTTATGCTCGGTGTGGTGTTCGAGTTGCCAGTAATCTCGTGGTTCCTTGGCAAGTTAGGATTACTAAACCGCGAACTCATGCACAGCTACCGCCGTCATGCCGTTGTATTTATCCTTATCGTGGCTGCATTCATCACTCCAACATCAGATGCCTTCACGCTAATGATAGTATCACTTCCTATCTATATATTGTACGAACTGAGTGCCTACGTAGTACCGAAGAAGAAGTAGGTAGTGTTGTTCTTGCCCCAAATAGCGTTTCTACTAACATACCAACATCTTCGTTTCTCCAGGAAGAAATCTCCTCTAAAATTTGGTAATTAGGTTATTTGTTTGTATTTTTGCAATCGATTTATATAATTTTCATAAATTATGGATGTAAATGTCTAAAATACGAAAAAAAACTTCAAGACATAATCCATAGGTGGATATAAAGATATTCTACATACTTATCTTTATTATAGCTATTAACTATTTATATAATAAATCCTATGTTCGAAAAACTTACGTTTGGTGCCATTGCATTATTCATGGCTTGTAAAGTGTATGCCGCTCAACTGTCTCCTCAGGAGGCATTGGCACGCATGAACAACAACCAATCACAATCCAAGGGCTTTGTTTCTGACAAGACTCCTATGCAATTGGCATACACGTCTTCATTCAATGGAAACAATACCTACTATGTGTTCAACAAAGACGATAACGAAGGTTACGTCATTCTTAGTGCCGACGACTGCATGCCAGCTGTACTCGGTGTGGTAGATCGTGGAAACTTTGACATCAACAAAGTGCCAGATAACATGAAGTGGTGGCTTAGCCAATACGACATTTCAATTTCCAACTATGCCAGCAAGGGCAAGAAGTATGTTTCATCTGCAACAAAGCAAAACATTGCTCCACTTCTCGGTAATATCGCTTATGGACAGGGAGAACCATATAATGATCTTTGTCCACAGTATAATGGTATGAAAGCCCTTACTGGTTGTGTTGCTACAGCTATGGCGCAGATCATGCGCATGCACAAGTGGCCAAAGAGGGGAACAGGCAAAAACGAATATAAATGCAATTTTAGCATAGATTATGACGATGATACATCTTATGAACCCATCACACTGAAAACCGACTTTACACAGAGCGTTTACCGTTGGGATAAGATGCCAGAAACTTATATGGGAATTGAATCCTACGAAGAAAAACAGGCAGTAGCACGACTTATGTATGACTGCGGTGTAGCCACAAATATGGATTATGGTCTGTATTCGTCAGGCGCATGGGAATCTAATGCTCTCCTAGCCCTAATAAAACACTTCAACTATGACAGGAATGCCATAATGGCCGAGCGATATGTTTATGGGGATGCAGAATGGGAAGATCTTATGTACGAGAACCTTAGCAAGGGACTCCCTATACTCTTTAGCGGAAACGATAGAGAATGGAATGGCCATGAATTTGTATGCGATGGCTATCAGGCAAATGGCAACCTGTTCCACTTCAACTGGGGATGGGATGGTTGGGATAATGGGTATTTCCTTATGTCGAGCAATGACAATGATGAGAAATCACACCTATTTACCCAAAACCAAACAGCCATCCTGAATCTAAAACCGGCATCAGAGCCTTTCGACGAAAACAAGGAATGTGAATTCCCATGGGTCGTATCAAACCCTTACGAATTAAGGGTAGAAGATTATAGTAGCGGTGGTAACATGGTCAAGATTGAGAGTATAAGCAGAGCAGAACTTAAAGACAGAATACAATATAGTTACCCTATTCAGTTAATTGGCAAACCATTCATTACACGATACAATGGTTTTTCCAATCGACAATACGCCATTGGAATAAAAGCAAAAAGTGAGAAATACGAGTATGTAACAACAATACATGAGGGAAAAGTCACCCCTGTTACAACCTTCAGTGCTACATATCTATTCAATTTTTATATTCTCCGAAACGGTAAATACACACTATCATTAGTGTACAAGGATCTTACTGCCGGCGATACCGAGTGGAAGGATATGAAATACTTGCCCGGCATAGAGAAACCTGTACTTGAGGTTTATGGCGACGAAGACGATCTCTGTATATTAGAGAAGCCGGAATTGATATACGACGGGAAGGTAATTGCAAACGAAATCCTGCCCCTGAAACCCAATATAAGCGACTTTACTATAAGAGTAAAGTTTAAGGCATTAAATAAAATTGAGGCAAGGAATATTGATTGTGAGATATGGGGGCTTGGTGTAGTTAACCCTTATGTAGGAAAAAAGACCATAACAGTACCTGCTATGTCAAAGAACGCTACAAAGACTATCGATATCACCGTTTCACCAGAACCGTTCATACCCGATATGAGATTCGAGGTTTCATTCTATGAATCAGACGAGATAATTCCGTACTTAACAGGCGGCGAGCTTTATTTTAGCGTTATAGATGCCCCAACAGGTATTGATACCATTACACAAGATGAGGAGAAGAAAGCCGCAGAAGTTATATATGACATCTACGGTCAGAAGGTAAAAAGTATGGAAAAAGGCAGAATCTATATCAGTGGTGGTAAGAAATTCATTTACAAATGATTATTTTCCTCTCCTTTAAGCATGGTACTCTTTGATATAATATGTAAGTAAACATCGTTACAGCCTCATGAAAAAAACACCGTAGGAATCACTCCTACGGTGTTTTTTGTGTTTGGCGTTTAATTCATAAAAAAAATCACTTGTAGCCTGTCATGCCATAGCCGTACCTCCGTTCCTCCTTCGCTTCAAATCCGTTTCAAGTCCGCTCCGGAACTATAGGGACTCACATAGGAGTTACATAGGACTCAGAGGGGAATGAGAAATTACAGGCGTCCGACAAACAATATAACCAAATATAATCGCGAGTTTTGAAAAAACAATCGGAGGCATATATGTAACTTTTCTCTTGATTATTTTGGGGAAACAAGAAAAATGTTATATCTTTGCAAAAAACTATTATTCTATGCTAACATTAGAAGAAATAAAAGATAGCATTCTTAATGATTTATCCCAAAGAATGACACAGAGCGGAATCATGTTCCGTATCTTTGGTAGGGCAAAGAGTCTTCGCTCTCTTGAGCATAAGATGCAGATAAAGGGCGACAAATATCGTGCTGGAGATAAGATACAGGATATGATAGGTATCAGAATCGTATTGTATTTCTCTGAGGATGTGGAGGCTATGGAGATGTACCTTTGCAATGGTGGTCTTGTGGACCGTTCGGTTGACGACCTTGACGTCTCTACTTTCCGTCCGCAGAGGCTTAACCTCGTGAAGAAGATTCCACAGAAGTATGTGGAGGATTTCCGTGCAGCCTTGCCAAAGGAATATGCGCCATATCTCGATGATACGCTTGAGATTCAGATACGTACCGTGTTCTCTGAAGGCTGGCATGAGGTGGAGCACGATCTGCGATATAAGTGCAAAGAAGACTGGGAGGGATATGATTTCTTCTCCCGACAGTTGAATGGTGTTATCGCCACTCTCGAAACCGCACAATGGAGTATGGGTGCTATTTTTCATGAGATGGCACAGAAGAACCTTGTGAACGGCAACTATCATGCCATGCTTCGCAACAAACTCCTTCTTCGCTTTGCTGATGATGACCTCTCCGAGCCACTAAAAGCCTATCTCGATGCTCATGAAGATATTGCAAGGCAGTTGTATCAAACAGACCGTATGGTGTTCCTTATGGCTCTACTGAATCATGACACCCCAATCCCATTGCTCTATGATAATGCTGTGTTCCTTATTAATCGAATTGATATAATGGACGATGGCATTAAGAACCTCGAAAGCGATGCTTTCCGCAAAGCGTTTGAGAAGTTCATTACGCATTAACATATGGTCGTAAAGTAAATTCCTTTGGGGATTTCAATAATTTCAATTTATCCTATACTCTACCTCCGTTCCAGGTCCGTTTCAGGTCCGTTGTAAGTCCGTTCCAAATACCATTCACAAAAGGGCGATAGAGTGATGGTGTAGTGGAGGAGTATCAAAGGCTTAATAATCATAGGAGAGAAAGTGAACGCAAAGAGGTGCAAGTGAAAAAAATCAAAAGAGTTGAAAGAGGGGGGTGCACTTTTAATAAAAAACGACATATATACATTGATAATCAGCAATTTACGTTTAGTGTACCTCCCCCTAAAAACAAGTGCACCCTATCATACTGTTTTAGGGGGAGGTGCACACTTCGCTATCTTTTGATTATCAGAGCGTTATATGCCTAAAATCGGTAAAAGTGCACCTCCCTCTTTAAACTCTCTCTTGTTTTTTTTCTGGGCTTTATCTTCTATTGAACAAGTCCTTAATTCCGTCCATGTCGAATGTGAGGGAGAAGCGGAGAGTCTGGTCAAGAGGGTTACTCTTTGCTGTGGCAATTACATAGCCGGCATCAAGCGAGAATACGTTCATCTTGAAGCCTGCACCAACGGTGAAGTATTTTCTATTACCCTTGTTCTCTGCCTCGTGATGATAACCTGCACGAATAGAGAACTGGTCGTTATATACATATTCTGCACCGAGACTCCATTGAACCTCCTCTAATTCCTCCTTGAAGCCGTTAGGCGCATCGCCGAAGCTCTTAAAGATACCTGCGATGCTTGACACATCGTAATACTCTGTCTGTATTCTGTCATCGTATGTACCTCCATCCTCGTCATCTCCCTTCTTAGGATATGTTGGGACAAGGAGCTTGTTGGCATCAAGGGCGATTGTGAAACGGTTGTACTCGTTTACAGGAATCATCAATGATGTTCCAAGACGCATGTTTGTTGGGATGAACTCGCTACGGTCAGTTCCGCCGAAGGTGATCTTAGAACCAATATTGGAGATGTTGAGACCAAGGCCAATCTGACATTCGCGTTGACCAAGATTGATATAGTCCTGATAATAGCAGGAGAGGTCGGCTGCAAAGGCACTTCCCGGCGTTGTATCCTCATGGTAGTCGTATGTGAGGTCAGAATATATCCAGCGTACCCCCGCTGCAATAGAGAATTTCTCAGAGAGCATCATTGAGTAAGCCACGTCCATAGACATCTCGTATGGGTTAATGGTCATAGAGTTTTCGCCGGTGTATGATAAAAAGACCTCACCAAGTGAGAAATATCTCAATGATCCGCTTATAGCTGAATAGTCGCCTATGCGATAGTAGCCTGCAAGATAGGCAAGATCCATATCGTTAACCAACTGACGAAGCCAAGGGGTATAGTTGAGAGCCACACCTGCACGAGAGATACAGAATGGGTATTTTGCAGGATTCCAGTATTGTGATACGGCATCAGGATCGGTAGCAGCGCCAACATCACCCATACCAGCCGAGCGGGCGTCTGGTGCAATGGTCTGTGATGTAACTGCTGTGCTCACAGGGTTGAAAAAGTCCCTTTTGTCCTGTGCCATTGTAGTAAGGCTACATGCAAGGAAAAGTGTTGTGGCTATTAATGTTTTCATACGTTATAATAACGAGTGCTATTGGCTTTTATTGTATAATTAGCAGCTTTTGGGTCTTGCTTGCGTATGAGCTTCCATTGCTGCTGAGCTTTACGCGATAAAGATAGATTCCAGTATTAAGTTTGGCTCCGCTATCTGTTCGCAAATCCCATGGATAGGACATCGTATTTGTTGTGGCTATATCTCTTTTAGAAGCGCTCAAGAGAAGTCTTCCTGATGTGTCCATTATATCAATTTCGAGATTCAGTTCTGCTCCGCAGAAGTTATGTGCCACCACAAATGTAGTACTTTCTCGTGCAGGATTGTTTGTTGCATAGACATCAACGATATTTGGTTGAATGTTCTTCTTTACCACGAAATCGAGGGTGGTTGTTGAGGAGTTGTTGAGGATATCCCATGCACGGAATTTCAGCGTATGCTTGCCTTCTGAGAGAGCAGGAAGAACATAGTATGTCTGGCCGGAAGTATAGGACCCATAGTCGAATGCGAAGTTGTCATTCAGGTTGTATGACTTCTCCGTGTCTCCGTCGATGATAAGCGTCATGTCATGCCCGATACCTGCACCGGAGGCGTTTATTCCGTCCTTGTCGCTTATCTGTGCCACGAAGAAAGGAGTATTGTTCACCTCTCCGCCGAATGTGAAGTCCTCGGAGTTGAGATAGCAATAGATAGACGGACCTATAGAGTCGTTCTCTGCTATGTTAGAGCCATTGACCGTGAACTTATCACATGCTCCATGAGCAGAGGCTTTGAGTGTGGCGTCGTATGCATAGATATTGATGAGACCTGTACCGTCAGCATAGTTGATGTCCTTTGGAACGGCAAACGTGAAGGTGAACTCGCCGTTCTCAACCTTATTGGTTCCGTGGTAAAGGGTGTTCTTTCTGTCGGTGAAGATAAAGGCGGTATCAGCCCCTTCGCTTGTAGTGTTATTAAGTTTGCACTTGACCGTCTCCTTTGTGTCGCGTACCATTGCGTCAAAGGTTCCGGAGAAATTATCGGCTTTGCTGCCTGCAAATTCTATGTGTCCCTTGATGCTGACCTTGTCGCCAGCCCGAAGCTGTGGCAGACTGTCACCTTCCACGGCTACGCCATTGATATTGTCGATAACCGCAGTATATGTAGGTAGTGCGAGGCTTAGTGCAGGATCGCCAAGAAGAGAGTATTGAAGTTTGTTCTTTGTCGTTTCAATATTGTTATTCACGAGATAGCTCTTTGCCAGTCTCTGAGCCTCGCCTAATGTAATAGGCTTTCCGTTCTCGTCATAGGTCAGGACATATTTCATAAAGGCAGAGTTGATCTTCTTGTTTTGAGGGGCATAAACGGTACGTGTCGTTCCGTAGAAAGCAACGGCTCCACCTTGAGCGTTGAGGAACGCTTTCTCACCTATGGTTTCTTCATTGCTGTCGAATGGCATTATCTCGCATGAGGCGGTAACCCATAGTGGGAGGTTATTGCCTTTGAAATTCGCGAAGTCCTTGATGCTAAGCACTATTTCGTGGGATATGCTTGTTGGAGAACCGTGGCCGGCATAGTCGATAATCAACGCTCCGTTGTTCTGCTGCTGCTTGATTATGCTCTCAGCATCAGGATAGCGGTTGCCTGTGGATGAAGAAACACGCTTGAAGGCATCCCAATAGACCTTTCGGACGTAGTATCCCGGGTGGTCGCTAATGGTCTGCTCGGCAACATCATTCACATCATTCATGTGGGTGTTGTTATTGCCGTCATCACCTAAGAACATGATTGTATTCTGCCAAGAACCGGCATTTGCATTCAAAGCATAGTTGATAGTCTTGTCAACCAGATTTTTTGCTATGGAATCTGTGGTGCAAGGGAATCGCCCTACACCTATATCCGGCACACCTGCGAATGTGGATATGTCCTCCTCATCGTCAAGATATGTAAGGAAATCGTCGCTGACATAGCAATCAACAGAACTGAAGGAGTTCTCGCTTTCGTAGCAAAGCAGATAATCGTCGGGCGATTCTGATTTTAGTTCTGATGTCAGCATCCTGTTGTCGAAGGTGCAGTCGCCAAAGAGTAATAGGCTTTTGGGCGCATGAAGAGAGTCAGATCGGTCGTAGAGCATCTTCATATAGCGCTTGTATGCGCTTACGTCAGGAGTTCCGCTTGAGAACTCGTTGTATAGTGAGTCTGCAGGTACAATCCTCACGTTCAATCCGTCATGGTCGGCGTGGTGCTTGGCGAGTCTTTGCGCTTGATTAAGTAGTTTCTGTGAAGTAGGGATGACAATCACCATGTCATAGTTCCTATCTGCGTGAAGGTCCTGGTTTCTCTTTATTTTTTCGACGAATTCTGCAGTAGGGAAGTTGTCAGTTGCCAAGACTGGGGCAGGCTTCGGAGAGTCATAGCGAAGGGAAATGTAGTCGAGTCTTGCCGTACCGCCAGAAACGTTCTTGATAATGACAGTGTCATTTCCGTGAAGATTGTCCACGTTCCATGTGTCGGTAAAGCCATTTGCCTTGTCATTAGCCATAAGGGAAATTGACCGTGAACCGAGTTCCTTGCCGTTGAGGTAAATCCTGATTTCGGTTCGGGCATTGGCTGTAACACTAATCGTGAGATCGGCTTGCGTGTTGCCTTCAGGGATGTTAATGATATAATTCTTGCTGTTTTTCCCGCTTTCTATCTTTTCACTGTTAAAAAGGTTTCTGCCACCATACATCCATGTGGATTGGTCTTCTTCATAGAGAGTGTGGTAGGCATCAGGTGTAGGCCATGCTGTATTCAGAAGTTCTTCCTCTGTGCATGTGAGAGGCTCATTGTCATCTTGCGTGATGAAGTAGTAGCCATAGTCGGAATAAGGATTGCGTACTCTTACCCTTGAATCTTTGGAATCCCAATATACAGAGCCTTTGGCATAGAAGAGTTTTTTGTCTCCTACGGTGCATGTCGGTATCTCTTTCAGATCGTCATAATCGCGCAGATATTCATCGGTAAGAACCTCTGGAACGAGGTAACCGCCATAGCCATATATCCTGAATTTGGATAAATCGGAAAAACCAGCACTTTTTATTGTGCTTGCCGTAAGTTGGTGGATGCCTGAGTTTGAAACTCGTATCTTTGCCCATTTTCCTTGGGAAAGGACAGAATGCTCTGCATATCTTTCGGCTTTCGGACTGGCAAGACGCTTTGCCTTGGCTTTGCTGACGGGTGATGATTTTAGGTCGGCAAGGAAGGATACAAGGTATTGGTATTTCCCGTTGCGGAATACGACAGGAGAGATATGAGCCACGAATGTAGCCTTTTTCTTGTTGATTGAAATGCTATGTTGTATCTTAGGATTCTTCTCTGTGTTTATATCTTTGCAGATAGCCTTGTATTTCCTTACGTCGGATGCCGGCATGTCGATATATTCCGGGTATCTGATACTAAGGGTATAGGTTGAATCCTGATAATTGGAGGGGAGGGGAACGCTATACGCCACGTTGGGAAGAAACGAGTCTATTCGCAGTTCCTCTGCGGTAAGGTTATAGAATCGTTTCTGCGCCTGAACCGTAATGATGCAGGTGAGTAGTAATATTATGGTGTATAGTTTTCTCATTCAAGTTTCGTAACTGTTATTTGCAGTTGAATTCGAGTATTTTCCTGCCTTCGAGATACCCTTCCAGATGGTCGTCGATATTGACAGGACCAACGCCTACAGGGGTTCCTGTATAGAGAATGTCGCCTGTCTTCAGGGTGAAGAACTGGCTGATATAGCTTATGAGACGGTCAACGGAGAATATCATGTCGGCGGTATTGCCTTCCTGAACGCGATTGCCGTTGATGTCAAGTGCGAAGCGCAGGTTCTGGATGTTAAGGAAGTTATCCTTTGAAATCCATTCACCTATTACTGCCGATCCGTCAAATCCCTTGCAGATTTCCCAAGGCTGTCCTTCTTCGCGTAGTTTCTTCTGAAGGTCACGGGCTGTGAAGTCAATTCCCACGGTCACGGCATCATAGTAGCGATGTGCAAAGCGTTCAGGTATTGATTTCCCGAGCTTGCAGATGCGTACTACGATTTCAGTCTCGTAGTCGATTCTTCCCATAAAGTCTGGTATGAAGAATGGTTTACCGTCCTTTAGTAACGCAGAGTCTGCCTTGGTGAAGATAACAGGAGATCTGTCAGCAGAGTCGGAAACACTCTGTTGTAATAACGTGTTTTTAATCTCTTTATTGTGTTGTGGGTAGTTCATGCCCACGGCGAAGATTTTCATAGTTGTGGGTAGTTTTAGTGAGGCTGGAATTTCCGGCTTTTCTGGCTGTTCCGGACATCCCGGTCAATCCGTATTACATTAAAAGAATTAGCGCCAGCGCCTTTTGGGCACTGACGCTATATTTATTATTCTTCTCCCTATAAGGGATAAAGAGTGTTTGTTTAGTCAGCTACGAGAGTGAAACGCTTGAAGTTAACTACAGTGAGATCCTTGTCAGCAGCCTGGAGATACTGCTTAACGCTCATCTTAGAGTCCTGGATGAACTCCTGGTTGAGAAGACAAGACTCCTTGTAGAACTTGTTTACGCGACCCTTAGCGATGTTCTCAATCATGTTCATGTTGAGAGAAGCAGCCTTCTCTGCAGAAACAGTAGCAATGATCTCCTTAGCCTTAGCAACGTCCTCAGCTGTGATCCAGCCCTTAGCCATGTTAGACTCCATGTGATCCTCAGAGTCAACGTGTGCTGGGTTGATGCCTGCCTTCTTGAGTGCAGCCTCAACAGCCTTCTGTACCTGCTCCTGCTTTGACTTCTCAACAGCAACATTGTACTCCTCCTCTACGATCTTTGGATCAACAGAGTTCTCGTCGAGAGCTACTGGCTTCATAGCAGCAACCTGCATGCAGATAACGTGAGCCTGCTCAGCAGCTGGCTTGTTTGTCTGAACGAGTGTGCAGAGACCGTTACGACCCATGTGGTTGTAAGCCTCGATGTTCTCACCTGTGATTGTGAGGTAGCCGTCGAGCTCCATCTTCTCACCTGTTACGCCTGAACGCTCAGTAACAGAAGCCTCTACAGAGAGACCGTTAGAGAGTGTGAGAGCCTTAACAGCGTCGAGATCTGCAGCCTTAGCAGCAACAGCAGCGTCGAGAATCTCCTGAGTGAGCTTGATATAGTCAGCGTTGTTAGCAACGAAGTCGGTCTCACACTTGAGGGCGATGATAGCAGCGAAACCGTCACCAACCTTAGCGAGTACACAACCGTTTGCTGTCTCACGGTCAGCACGCTTTGCAGCGATAGCCTGACCCTTTTGACGGAGGATATCCTTAGCCTTATCCATATCGCCCTCAGCCTCTGTGAGAGCCTTCTTTACATCAGCAAGTCCTGCGCCTGTCATAGCGCGGAGCTTCTTGATGGCTTCCATTGTAATAGCCATATTGTTTCTTTGGGTTTTAAAAATTAAAGAATTCAGTTTTAATATATTTGTCGCTATCACGCAGTTACGAGATGACGATTCACCATCGTGGAATATTTACGTGATAACGACAAATCATTACCGGGCAGTAGCATTTCCGTACTGCCCGATAATGTTATAGTATGTTTACTCTGCAGCTTCTTCAGCCTGCTCAGCAGCAGGAGCAGCCTCCTTGCGAGCACGAGAGTTGCGCTTCTTGCCCTCAGCAGCCTCTTCAGCCTGCTCAGCAGATGCCTTCTCGTCAGCCTTCTCTACCTTACGCTCCTGCAAGCCCTCAGCGATAGCTGCGCAGCAAGCAGAAAGGATTGTATCGATAGAATCCTTTGCGTCGTCGTTTGCAGGGATAACGAAATCTACCTCGTTAGGATTAGCGTTTGTGTCAACGATACCGAATACTGGGATACCGAGACGCTGAGCCTCCTTGATAGCGATGTGCTCCTTGCAAATGTCAACAACGAACAAAGCAGAAGGAAGACGTGTCAAATCGCTGATAGAACCGAGGTTCTTCTCGAGCTTAGCGCGCTGACGAGTAATCTGCAGGAGCTCACGCTTTGAGAGGTTGCTGAATGTACCGTCATTCATCAGCTTGTCGATGTTCGCCATTTTCTTGATAGCCTTACGGATTGTCTGGAAGTTGGTGAGCATACCACCAGCCCAGCGCTCGTTGATGTAAGGCATGTTTACGCTTGTTGCCTTCTCAGCAATAACGTCCTTAGCCTGTTTTTTAGTAGCGACGAACAGGATCTTCTTACCTGACTTTGCGATATTCTTCAGTGCCTCTGCAGCCTCGTCAACCTTAGCTACGGTCTTGTGGAGATCGATGATGTGGATGCCGTTACGCTCCATGAAGATGTAAGGAGCCATTGCTGGGTTCCACTTGCGACGAAGGTGGCCGAAATGACAGCCTGCCTGCAGTAACTGGTCAAAATTTGTTCTTGACATTGTCTTTCTTTTGTTTTTGTGTGCCTTGTGTAAAGACACGGGTTGTTTACTTTCTTTTTAATTCTATTGTTTGTTAGAATCAGCCAGTGAGTAGCCAAACGGATCTCGCTGGTTTAGATACTAAACTGTTGTTCTCTTTGTATCTGCTATCCGACAACCTACAAACAGTAAATAGTAAATCGTCAAATAGTAAATCACTTTAACGCTTAGAGAACTGGAAGCGACGACGTGCCTTTGGACGACCTGGCTTCTTACGCTCAACCTCACGAGAGTCGCGAGTGAGGAAGCCGTGATCCTTGAGGTTCTTCTTATCCTCAGCGTCAACCTTAACGAGTGCACGAGCGATAGCAAGGCGGAGAGCCTGGCTCTGACCTGTGAAACCGCCACCGTCGAGGTTAGCCTTGATGTCATACTTCTCAGCTACTTCAAGAAGCTGCAGAGGCTGCTTAACAACATACTGCAGGATAGCTGATGGGAAGAACTCTGTGATGTCTTTCTTGTTTATAGTGATCTTACCGGTGCCCTCTGTGAGATATACACGAGCTACAGCGCTCTTACGGCGACCGATTGCATTAATTACTTCTGCCATTTTTCCTTAATTTTTTATTTGTACAGATTAATATCGATTGCCTTTGGCTGCTGAGCCTCCTGCTTGTGCTCTGTTCCCTCGTAGATGTAGAGGTTGTTCAACAGGCTACGGCCGAGAGGACCCTTTGGCAGCATACCCTTAACTGCGTGACGGAGCATCTTGTCGATACCGTTCTCCTTTGTGCGGAGCTGTGCAGGGGTGTTGAAACGCTGACCACCTGGGTAACCAGTGTAACGTGTGTAAAGCTTGTCGGTTTCCTTTTTACCTGTGAAGACTACCTTTGCTGCGTTGATGAGGATTACGTTGTCACCACAATCAGCATTTGGTGTGAATGTTGGCTTGTACTTACCACGAAGTATCTTAGCCACCTTTGAGCAGAGACGACCTACAACCTGATCTGTGCAGTCGATTACAACCCACTCCTTCTTGGCAGACTCCTTATTAATAGAGACTGTCTTGTAACTTAAAGTGTTCATTTAACTTTAAAAATCTTTTTAAAAATACTACTAAAAAACAATTGTTTCGAACGCGGATTCACTAACCGTCTGCGCGGCCAAACGCATGACTATTAACACCATCGTTCGCGGGGCTCTAAGTGTACCCACATAATAATCGGACTGCAAAGGTACTCATTTTTCCGCACTTCTGTGCAATGAGTTTCCTTGCAGTCCGTATTTTTAAGAAAATTTAACGTATAAGAGTCGCAAATTATTTTCCGAGTGCTGCCTTCCAACGCTCGTAAGCTGCCTTGTATTCTGCTGTCTCAGCAACAGGAGCCTCGGTAGAGATGTGCTTCAGGGTCTTGAATGCATCATCGCTATCCTTGTAGATGCCTGCGCCGATACCTGCACCGTAAGCTGCACCTACGCTACCGTCTGTCTCATAAAGCTCGATTGTAGCACCTGTAACGGCAGCAAGAGTCCTGCGGAACAATGGAGAGAGGAAGAGGTTTGCGTGACCTGCTTTGATTGTGCTGATCTCCATACCCATCTTCTGCATGATCTCTATACCGTAAGCGAATGAGAATGCGATACCCTCCTGAGCAGCACGGATGATGTGTGCCTTCTTGTGGATGTTGAAGTTGATGCCGTGGATAGAAGCACCTGGGTTCTCGTTCTGGAGAACGCGCTCTGCACCATTACCGAATGGGATGATAGAAAGTCCCTCTGCACCAACTGGAACAGACTCTGCCAAATCGTTCATCTCGCCGTATGAAATGCCCTCTGGAGCAACTGTACGCTTTACCCATGCGTTGAGGATACCTGTACCGTTGATGCAAAGGAGCACGCCGAGACGTGTGTCTGGCTGGTTATGGTTAACGTGAGCGAATGTGTTTACGCGAGAGAGCTTGTCGTAGTTCACCTCACCGAGAACACCATATACAACACCAGAAGTACCGCCAGTAGCTGCAATCTCACCTGGCTTCATCACGTTCAGAGAGAGAGCGTTGTTTGGCTGGTCACCACCTCTATATGAAATAGGTGTACCCTCTGGAATACCGAGTTCGTCAGCGATAGCCTTGCAAACGCGTGACTGGATAGAGAATGTAGGAACGATCTCAGAGATGATCTTCTCGTCAAAGCCGAAATAGTTCATTACGTCCTTGCTCACGCAGTTGTTCTTGAAGTCCCAGAACATACCCTCAGAAAGACCTGAGATAGTTGTCTTCTTATCACCACCAGAGAGACGAAGTGCGATATAGTCACCAGGAAGCATGATCTTGTCGATCTTTGCGAATGTCTCAGGCTCGTTCTCCTTAACCCAAGCGAGCTTTGCTGCTGTGAAGTTACCTGGAGAGTTCAGAAGGTGCTCAAGGCACTTGTCGCCACCGATAGCGTTGAATGCTGCGTTACCGTAAGGAACGGCACGACCGTCACACCAGATGATAGATGGACGAAGTGGCTTGCCATCCTTGTCAACACATACGAGACCGTGCATCTGATAAGAGATACCGATAGCTGCTACCTTTGCGAGTGAACCTGCTGCCTTAGCCTCTACGCGTGCTGTTGCCTGCTTGAGCTCGTCCCACCACATTTCTGGTTCCTGCTCTGCCCAACCTGCCTGCTTTGCCATGATTGGAGCCTCTGCGTCAGGATACTGAGCAGAAGCAACTGTCTTTCCTGTCTCTGCATCAACGAGTGAAGCCTTCACTGATGATGTACCGATGTCATAACCGAGTAAATACATTTGTCTTGTCTTAATTATTATAGTTGTTATTTCGTTAATACGCACACTAACTTACAAAGGTAGTGTAAAATAGCGAGAATACCAAGATTGTGGTCTTGAATTTTAGATAATTTAACGTGGGGCGGGTTCGTTGTAACTTCGCAGATCCTCTCTTATTCCTCCGTACCAAACTCGATGTTCCTTCGCTTCATAATTGCTTCTTCACCGACTTTGCACCGACTTTGCACCGACTTTGGTACGGAGGAAGAGCGGAGGAAGAACGGAGGAAGAACGGAGGAAGAACGGAGGAAGAACGGAGTATGAGCTTGCGAAACTTCAATTCCTTGATTTCTCAATTTCCTTCTGTGCTTTCTCTATCGCCTCATGGAAACTTTTCTCTGCACAGAGGCGGGCAAAAGTGGCTGAGGCTGCCAGTCGGGCAGCATCAACATCACTCTGGTAGTGGAAACCGAGGATGACGCGACTCTGACCAATCTCATAGCCTATCTTCATTATTGCATCGGCATTTTCGGGAGAGACAGCCAAGAGGGCCATTGCTGCCATCCAAGCCCTTACCGCATGACCGGAAGGGTAGGACGTGAAATCGTCTGGGTATTCGTCGTGCGGAATCGGGGTGCCTTCTTTAAAATGATGGTAAGGGCGACGGCGGGCAAAACGTTTCTTCGCTTTCTGTATGCTGTTGTTGCCTGCATTCATCACAGAGAGAAGGAGTTGCGTGAGCTGAGGGTGTGTTTCCTTTGTGAGATTCAGATTCACGGCAGGAGAAAATCGCTTGAGGAAATAGCTTATGGCATATCCGGCATCAGCAATAGCAGTATCTCCGCGAAGAGTGCCACGGAATGTCTTGCCCCACTCATACATGCAGCTGTCTGATGCGAATCTCGTATCATTCTCGTCTGTAGGTGTTGGCAGAAAACATGATGCGTCAGGAAGAGGCGACATGTCTTCCTTGACATACTGAGGAGCATTTCTGTAAGCCTCTATTTCCTGTTTCAAGGAGTCTGACTGTGCAGATAAGGAAAGGGGGAATAGAAGGCAGACGAAAAGCCTAACCAAGCCTTCCCAAGGAAAAAGCCTAACCAAGCCTTCCCAAACGGGTAGTCCGATGTTGATAACATCGGAGTATGTGACCTGATGTTTTATAGTACTGACGCTGAATGTAATCATTAAAATTGTGATTGATATTATTAGTTGCTATATTTATGCTGATCAGCTTTTTTCGCGAAATAGTGTATATCGCATCCCTCCCTTTGGGAGGGCCTGGGTGGGCTTTGGGGGCTTTTGGGCTTTGGGGACTTCACCTTTTAATCACCGCCCTCACCACAAACCAAAGATGCTGTCGTATTGTTGTTAATGCGCCGTAGTGGTGAGCCATAATCTTGAACCTTTCGATAAGGGATGCCTGATGACTTTGAGTTGTCATTCCTCCTTTGAGGAACGAACAAAGAGTCTTGTGGGTGTTCATTAGCTCAAGACCTTGTTTCTCTGCCTCTTTCATTATTCTGATACACCAATCCACATCGGCAGAATATTTGTACTCGAGATTATAGGACACTTGTCTTGCTATGTCTGTTCTTGCATAGAAAGCCTGATGGCAAACCAGCATCCCTTCCTTGAAACTCTCCCAAGAGAGCACCTCTGGAGGTGAGAGACGACGCTTTCTGATGAAAATGCCTTTCTCGTCAACAATGTCCGTATCGCCATAGATGACTCCGGGGAGTTCTTTCCCCTTCAACTTCTCAGCAACGCAGGTCAGGGTGTCTTCTTCGTGAAACACATCCCCGGCATTAAGGAAAATGATATAATCACCCTTGGCAAGCTGTATGCCTTTGTTCATAGCATCATACAACCCGTTGTCAGGCTCGCTTTTCACAATAACAGGATAGCGAGAGTCGTATGCGTATGTCTGGACTTTCTTCACGGTGTCGTCTTTCGAAACACCGTCAATGATGAAGTGCTCGATATGCGGATACGACTGTCCTCGCACGCTTTCCAACGTACGATCGATATACTTGCTCGCGTTATATGTGCATGTAATGATAGTGAAAAGCATAGGCAAACTATATTTAAAGACCCACTCCCCGCTCTCCCTTAAAGGGAGAGAGCCTGTTCGCGATAAGAAGTCTCCCTTTAAGGGAGATTTAGAGGGTCTATATAATATTTCTTTTCAGTAATTGTCTTTGCTACAGCCTCCGGAACAAATGTACTTATATCTTTTCCGTTCCTTACCATTTCCCTTAGCATAGTGCTTGTGATGTTAATCTTGGGCGTATGGATGAGATGTACGTTCTTGGGAAGTGTAGCTTCGTCAATCTCGGAATCCTCTCTTGGATAGATATATATGTGGTGATTGGCAAGAATCTCCTCGTTATGAGCCCAACGTGGGAAAACATTCCAGTTGTCGCCACCTATTATCAAGGAAAATTCATGTTGCGGAAAGTCTTTCTTCAAGGCTCTCAGCGTTTTCCAAGTAAAAGATGGACGTTCAAGATGAAACTCATAGTTGCTTGCCTTCAACTCTTTCTCCCTGCTCTCCAGAGCCAGTTCCACCATCTCGTATCGCTCGTTCTCTCCAAGAAGGTCTTGCGCCTGTTTCAGAGGGTTCTGTGGTGAAACCATAAACCAGACTTCATCAAGCCTTGCCTCCTTGCGAATGGTGCTTGCAAGGGCAATATGAGCGTTATGTATAGGGTTGAAACTCCCTCCGAAAAGTCCGACTCTCATAAAGAAGAAAGGTTTTATCGGGCTTGCGCCCGGATGCTTGGAAAGTAAATTAGGAGTAAATTAAATCAGTAAATTAACGTGAGTTCGACGACTTGCTTCAGCTTGATGAGCCATAGCGAATAATTCTACGAATGGCAGCAAACTGCCTTAACCACTGCGTGGGGCTACACGAATTACCGCGAATTTTCCACGAATTTGTCATTAATACTTTTAAAGATAAAAATTTATGATTAATTTATGATAAATTCATGGAAATTCATGTAGCCAAGCGTAGCGTTTTATTTTCGTCGAACTCACGTTATTTACTATTTGGGGTGGATTTACTATTTTTTCGACAATCACAAATAGTAAATGCTAAATGCGATAGGAAATAGTACATAAATAGTACATAGTAAATAGCTAAATAGTAAATTTTTGCGGATCTTTTATTTTAGGAACTCCCCAATTGTCTTCAATGCCTCTGCCTTTGCTGTTGCGAGGTCGTCATTAACGATGATGACATCAAACTTTGGCGCGTAGGTCAGTTCTTCCTCTGCCTTTGCAAGACGCTGTTCGATAACCTCTGGTGCATCAGTAGCACGACCTACAAGACGGCGGCGGAGCTCCTCTACTGAAGGTGGCTGTACGAATACGCTAAGTGCCTCGTTGCCAAATATTTTCTTAAGGTTGCAACCACCCTTTACGTCAACGTCGAAAACCACGTTCTCGCCATTGTTTATCTGGTTCTCAACCTGTGATTTCAGCGTGCCGTAGAAACGGTCGGTATATACCTCCTCGTACTCTACGAAAGCACCCTCAGCAATCTTTGCCTTGAACTCCTCCGGGGTGAGGAAGAAATACTCCACACCGTTCTTCTCAGTTCCGCGAGGAGCACGTGTGGTGCATGAGATGCTGAAATGCATGTTGAGTTCCGGATGCTCCTGCATAAGGAAGTTCACGATAGTTGACTTTCCTGAACCTGAAGGAGCGCTGAATATAAGTAATTTGCCTTTTGACATACTTTTTTCTATAGAAACTATAAAACATCAGGTCACATACTCCGATGTTACTAACATCGGACTACCTGTTTGGGAAGGCTTGGTTAGGCTTTACATCGCATTAAGCACCTGCTCCTTGATCTGCTCAAGCTCATCCTTCATCTTAACGACGATGTTCTGCATCTCAGCCTGATTGCTTTTAGAGCCAGTTGTGTTAATCTCACGTCCCATTTCCTGAGCAATGAAACCGAGCTTCTTGCCCTGACCGCCCTCTGGCTCTGCCATAGTCTCGCGGAAGTAGTTGAGGTGGTTGGTGAGGCGCTGTTTCTCCTCTGAGATGTCGAGTTTCTCTATGTAGTAGATAAGTTCCTGCTCAAGGCGGTTCTTGTCGTAGTCGATTTCCGGAATCTGCTTCAATCCGTCAATGATACGCTGACGGATTTTCTCCACGCGAGAGTTCTCGTATGGCTCGATGCTCTTCAGCAGAGCCTCGATATTGTCAATCTTCTCGCCGAATTTCTTTGCGAGAGCCTCACCTTCCTGACGGCGGAAATCAACGAGAGCGTCAAGCGCAGAGTCGATAGCCTGACGGGCAACCTCCCATTCCTCTTCAGAAAGGATTTCTGTCTGATCCTGCTTTACGAGTATGTCTGGCATCCGCAAGATGATAGGCATCATCTCGGTCATGGAAGGGGTAGCCTCGTTGTTGCTGCTGGCAAGTGCAGAGAGTTGCTGGTAGTAATTCTTAGCGAGTTCGATATTGATAGATGCTGCATCTGCCATCTCGTCCTTTTCAATCCAGATTGAGAAATCCACTTTTCCGCGGATCACTTTCTGTTGAATCATCTGTCGCATCTCCATTTCTTTCTCACGATAGAGTGGGGCGATGCGAGTTGAAAGGTCGAGTGCCTTACTGTTGAGAGATTTTATCTCAACATTGATTTTTTTGTCTTGAAAAGTGGCTATTGACTTGCCATAGCCGGTCATTGAGAGTATCATTTGATTACTTTTTCGTTAAATTTCTGCAAAAGTACAAAAAAATACGGGAAAAATGAGTATATTTGCACATTATTTTTAAAACAAAACGAAAATGTCGTGCATTTTACATATAGAAACGAGCACAAATGTGTGTTCTGTGGCCGTTAGCCACGACGGAACCGTCATCTTCGAAAAAGAGGATTTCAGCGGTCCGAATCATGCCGAGCAACTCGGCGTATATGTTGACGAGGCACTCAGTTTCATTGACCAGAGCCTCATTCCGCTTGATGCCGTTGCGGTGAGTGCCGGACCGGGTTCTTACACAGGCTTGAGAATTGGTGTTTCAATGGCAAAAGGCATCTGCTACGGACGTGATGCAAAGCTTATTTCCATCCCAACGCTTGAGCTGATGTGCGTGCCTGTTCTGCTTAGGGAACTTGCAGCCGAAGAGCCGGAGCCATTGCTTTGTCCGATGCTCGATGCCCGCCGTATGGAGGTTTACGCAGGTCTTTGGAGTCGTGCTTTGAAGCCTGTGCGAGAGATCGGTGCTGACATCGTGACTGCCGAGACCTACAAGGAATTTCTCGACAAGCAGCCTGTCTATTTCTTCGGAAACGGAGCTGCCAAGTGTATGGAGACAATAAATCATCCTAATGCGCATCTCATTGAGGACATATCTCCATTGGCAAAGTATATGATGCCGTTGGCTGAGCGTCGCTTCAACGATGGTAAGTTCGAGGATGTGGCATACTTCACTCCTTCCTATCTGAAGGACTATGTGGCTAAGTTGCCGAAGAAGTTGTTGTAAAGAGAGGCCTCTCCCCCCGCTCCTGACACATACTCCGATGTTATTAACATCGGACTTCCCCCGTAGGGAGGGAGCCGGAACGCGAAAGGCATGTTAATTGTTACATGTTAATTGTTAATTGAAAAATATGAATATCGAAGGACTTGACTATAATACCCAGCGTGAAAGGATCAAGCTCAACGAGTATGGTCGTGAGATTCAGCAGATGGTTGACTACTGTGTCTCTATTCCTGACAGGGAGGAGCGACAGGTATGTGCTGAGGCTATCATCGATACAATGCGTAAGATGAATCCAAGCGACCAGAACATCAACGACCGTATGCAGACCCTTTGGGATCATCTGGCGTTGATGAGCGATTTCAAACTGGATATTGACTATCCTGTGGAGATAACGACGGCAGAACAGATGGCTTCAAAGCCCGAGCCTGTGGCATATCCGAATACCCGTATTCCTGTACGTCACTATGGCAGAGCCTTGTTTGAGCTGTTTGAGACGCTCAAGACAATGGAGCCGGGTGAGGAGCGCGATACCCTCGTGCGCATGACTGCCAATCAGATGAAGCGTTGTCTTCTGCTCTGGGGACATGGCAATGGCGACGACGAGAAGGTTGCCGACGACCTTGCACGTTTCACCGACGGCGTGATACAGCTGGATCTTGACAGCTTCCGCTTTGACAAGATCGATGTGCAGTCTATTGCCCAGCAGGCTAAACAGAAGAAACAAAAGAAGAAGTAGCACTCTATGGAAGCATTCCTTATTGAAGGCGGTAATCCGCTTCGTGGTACTATTGTTCCTCAGGGCGCAAAGAATGAGGCTCTTCAGGTCATCTGCGCCACTCTTCTCACCGATGAGGAGGTCGTGATAAAGAATATCCCCGATATCCTCGATGTCAACAACCTTATAAAGTTGCTGATGGATATCGGTGTGAAAGTTCGCAAGCTCGATGACGGTGAGTATAGCTTCAAGGCCGACGAACTCCGACTTGACTATCTTAGCAGCGACGAGTTCGTGCAGAAATGTGCGGCTCTCCGTGGCTCTGTGCTTATGATAGGTCCGCTGCTTGGCCGTTTCGGTCATGCTACCGTGGCAAAGCCTGGTGGCGACAAGATAGGCCGCCGTCGTCTTGACACCCACTTCCTCGGTTTCCATAAGCTTGGCGCAAGTTACAGTCGTGTGGCTGGTCGTGATGTCTATGAACTCAGGGCCGACAGGCTCAAGGGCTGTTATATGCTTCTCGACGAGGCTTCTGTCACCGGTACTGCCAATATCATCATGGCCGCCGTACTTGCAGAAGGCACCACGACTATCTATAATGCTGCCTGTGAACCGTATATACAGCAGCTATGCAATATGCTCAACCGCATGGGAGCAAAGATTTCGGGCATTGCCTCTAATCTCCTCCGTATTGAGGGCGTGAAGACTCTTGGCGGTACTGAGCATAAGCTTCTTCCTGATATGATTGAGGTAGGCTCATTCATTGCCATGGCTGCTATGGTGGGCGATGGAATCAGAATCAAGGATGCTTCTGTCGAGAACCTCGGTATCATACCCGATGCCTTCCGTCGTCTTGGTATTCAGATTGAGGTTGATGGCGATGACCTCTTCATCCCTCATCATGACCATTACGAGATAGAATCCTTTATCGACGGCACTATCATGACTCTTGCCGATGCTCCGTGGCCGGGACTCACGCCTGACCTTCTCAGCGTGCTCCTCGTCGTGGCAACACAGGCAAAGGGTAGCGTGCTCATTCATCAGAAGATGTTCGAGAGCCGTCTGTTCTTCGTCGATAAGCTCATCGACATGGGCGCGCAGATCATTCTCTGTGATCCGCATCGTGCCGTGGTCGTAGGACATGACCATCAGCTCCGACTCCGTGCAGGTCGTATGTCAAGTCCTGATATCCGTGCCGGCATCGCACTTCTCATCGCAGCCCTTAGTGCCGACGGAACATCGCAGATCAATAACATCGCGCAGATTGACCGTGGCTACGAGAACATTGAATCAAGACTTAATGCACTTGGAGCAAAGATAACAAGGGTATGATAAAGGAACAGGAGGTTTATAAAATAGGAATCATCGGCAAGGCTCATGGCGTTAAGGGCGAACTTAGCATCCAGATTGATGACGATGTATTCGACCGTGTGGATGCCGAGTATCTCGTGCTGAAACTTGACGGAATCTTCGTGCCTTTCTTCATGGAGGAATATCGCTTCAAGAGCGATAGCGTTGCCTTGGTGAAATTCGAGGGCGTTGATACTCAGGAGCGTGCCCGTGAGCTTACAGGCGTGGAGGTCTATTTCCCTCGCGAGCTTGCCGAGCAGGATGAGGAAGCAGAACTTTCCTATGCTGCCCTCGTGGGTTATACCCTTATTGATAGCAACTCAGGAAAAGCGATTGGAACTATTGCCTACGTGGATGAGCAGACCATCAATATCATGTTCGAGCTTGAGGACGGAAGGCTTATCCCTGCCTCCGAGGAACTCATCGTGGATGTTGATCAGAAGAATCGCACCATCACCCTTGATATTCCGGAGGGAATACTCGATCTGTAGTGAGGCTAAAGACTAATAGATTATTCGTAATAAGGTAACAATCGGCCTGAAAGGCCACAAGCTAACAGCCCATGGCATCGCCATGGGGGTGGCGAGCAATTCAATTCGCCCTGTAAGGGCAAAAGCTTTGTTTCGAATTAGGGCTTCTGACTTTCGCCTTTCGCCTTTTGACATTAATAATAGAAAATGAAAAAACAACAAATATGTATTCTGGGCAGTACAGGCTCAATAGGCACTCAGGCTCTTGAGGTTATCGAAGAGCATAGCGAGCGTTTCGAGGCCTACTGTCTTACTGCTAATAATAAGGTGGAACTGCTTGCCGAGCAGGCTCGTAAGTTCCGTCCGGCTGCCGTGGTCATCGCCAATGAGGATAAGTACGAGCAGCTCAAGACTCTCCTCGACGATTGTCCTGACATCAAGGTCTATGCCGGTGCCAAGGCTCTATGCGATGTGGTTGAGGCTGAACCGATCGACATGGTACTCACCGCTATGGTGGGCTTTGCCGGACTTGATCCTACCATCCATGCCATAAAGGCACGAAAGAAGATCTGTCTTGCCAACAAGGAAACCCTCGTGGTGGCTGGTGAGCTTGTCATGGGACTTGCAGAGCAGTATCATGCGCCAATCCTTCCTGTCGATTCTGAACATTCGGCTATCTTCCAGAGTCTCGTTGGCGACCATGACAACGAGATTGAGAAAATCCTTCTCACCGCTTCTGGAGGTCCTTTCCGTAAGTTCACCCACGAGCAGATGAAGACCGTTACCGCTGCCGATGCCCTCAAGCACCCTACATGGGATATGGGCGCAAAGATAACCATCGACTCTGCCTCTATGATGAACAAGGGCTTTGAGGTTATCGAGGCTAAGTGGCTCTTCGGTGTTGATGCCGATAGGATACAGGTGCTCATCCATCCTCAGAGCATCGTGCATTCTGCCGTGCAGTATCGTGACGGTGCCGTGAAGGCGCAGCTTGGCGTGCCTGATATGCGTCTGCCTATCCAGTATGCCTTCACCTTCCCCGAGCGACTCCCGATGACTGGCGAGCGCCTGAACCTCTTCGCGCATCCTTTGGAGTTCTTCGAGCCTGACATGCAGAAGTTCCAATGCCTCGCCCTTGCCTACGAGGCTATTCGTCGTGGCGGTAATGCCGCCTGTGTCGTCAATGCTGCCAATGAGGTGGTAAACCTCGCCTTCCGTCAAGGCCGATGCGGTTTCCTCGACATGGGTGATATCATCGCCAAGACTCTCGACAAGGCAACAGTCATCAAGACTCCTACCCTCGAAGACTACTTCGCTTCCGACAAGGAGGCAAGGAGGATTGCAGGGGAGATGATATAAATCGGCCTCTCCCCCCGCCCTCCCCCGTAGGGAGGGAGCCGGAGAGCCTAACGCAACTGATAATTGAAAATTGATAATTAATAATTGAAACGCCTTTTCGCCTTCCGGCTCCCTCCCTACGGGGGAGGGCGGGGGGAGAGGCCACTTTTTATATAATGGAATCATTTCTGATAAGAGCAGCACAGTTTATTCTTGCTATCACCATTCTCGTGTTTCTTCATGAGGGCGGTCATTTCACATTCGCTAAGATGTTCGGCACTCGTGTGTCACGTTTCTATGTTTTCGCCAACTGGAAGTTCCACCTCTGGAGCTCATACGACAACTGGTGGCGTCGTCTCAGAGGCAAGGCGCCTGTTACCGAGCGCGACAACGAGAGCGTTAATTTCATTCAGCAGTTAAAGAACTACTACTATTCCCTTACCAATCAGAAGGATAAGATTGTAACGGAGAACGTAGGTAATAAGAAATACAACGACGAGGTAGGTACGGAGTACGGTATCGGTTGGCTGCCTATTGGCGGCTATTGCCAGATCGACGGTATGATCGACGAGACCCAGACTGCCGAGAAACTATCAACTCCTGCAAAACCTTGGGAGTTCCGTAGCAAGAAGGCGTATCAGCGTCTGCTTATCATGGCAGGTGGTGTTATGGTCAACTTCATCCTCGCTCTCATCATCTATTCTACCGTATTCTATACATGGGGTGATAAATACTATGCCCTTGAGGACATGACCATGGGTATGAAGTTCAACGATGAGGCTAAGTCTTACGGATTCCAGGATGGTGACATTCTCCTGCGTTCTGACCTTGGCGAGTTCAAGGATTTCTCTGCCGACCTTATGCGCGACATCTCAAAGGCTCACGAGGTCATAGTACTTCGTAACGGTCGTGAGTGCCTTGTGCCTCTCAATGGCGACCTCAATCTTCTCAATATGCTGAAGGCAGACCCTATGTTCTGCCGTCCTTTTGTCCCTGCACTCGTGGATAGCATTATCCCGGGAGAAGCAGCTTACAAGGCAGGCATTCGTAAGGGTGATACTATTGTCAAACTCGGCAGTAAGAAGATAGACACATGGGGAACCTTCGAGTATGAGATTAGCAGAATGACAGATGCCCTTACTGATGCAAAGACATCACGAGACAGTCTCAGCGTGTTGGTTAATAATGTTGTATGGAAGAAGGCCGACGGTACTATGGATACTGCTCAGGTCACATTCGCATATCAGGACGAGCGTGTTTTAATGGGCGTTGTGAAGTCAACGATCTATAATTTCTACAAGCCTCGTCAGGTTGATTACGATTTCCTCGCAAGCATAAAGAAAGGCTGTACCTACGGCATTGACGTGCTTGGCGGCTATATCAGCGACCTGAAATATGTGGCATCAAAGGAAGGAGCCAAGAGTCTTGGTGGCTTTGGTGCTATCGGCAGCATGTTCCCGACCCAATGGGACTGGATGATCTTTTGGAAGATGACAGCCTTCCTTAGCATTATCCTTGCCTTCATGAATATCATCCCAATCCCTGGACTTGACGGCGGTCATATCCTCTTCCTTCTCGTTGAGGTCATCACTCGCAAACAGCCAAGTCTGAAGTTCATGCAGATTTCCCAAAACATTGGTATGATCTTCCTCCTCCTCTTAATGGTTGTAGCCAACCTAAATGATATCCTCCGTTGGATAGGAGTTATGTAAAAAGTGAAAAATAAAAGTAAAAAGTATGGTTACACTTAGCGGCTATGTCATAAAACCGAAAGTTGTAACCATACTTTTTTTTACCCTTTATTCGCAAACTCATCAGCTTCGCAGTTCCTCTTTACACTTTATTCTTTCTACTTTAACGTGAGTTCGATGAATTCCTCTATTCGTATGTCATTGAATATCATGTGGTTGAAAGAGCTCTGAAGGAGCGGCACCTAAAAGGGCAGTCCGTGAGGGCTGTTATATTTGCCGTTATTAGAGGGATGAGGTCTGAAGGACC
>OMXX01000037.1 GCA_900315105.1 uncultured Prevotellaceae bacterium
GGTTCCACCTCTTCCCATTCCGAACAGAGAAGTTAAGCCTGCTTGCGCCGATGGTACTGCAATGCAATGCGGGAGAGTAGGTAGCCGCCTCCTTTCAAAAACAGAGAGCCTCGTGAACGAAGAGTTTGCGAGGCTTTTTTGTTGACTGACCAGTCCTTCCTACAAGCCTAACCATTCCTTCCCAAAGGGTAGTCCGATGTTGATAACATCGGAGTATGTGACAAACTCCCCCCTTTAACCCACAGGGGGAGTAGATACATTTGAAGGCATAGAGAGATGGGAATGATTGGCAGAATAGTCGAAAGGTTAAGATATAAAGTTATTTCACGCTTAAGCCCCCATGTTCCTTGCGGAAGATGGGGGCTTGAGTAATTATAATTATGAATTATGCAATTTATTCTATTTGGCTGTTGGCATCATAATCAGCTTTGGAGGTGCAAGAGGCTTGAATGTGCCAGAGCGTTTAGCTGGTGCATTGCGCTTGGTAGATGCTTTTGCTTTATTTTCGAGGTCGAAAGCAATGAAATCTGCTTCGTTGTATTTCCACCTGTTGCCGAAGGCTATGTTCATACAGCGTTTGTAGATCATAACGCGGCCAGCTACGTTGAAGCCACCGATGTTTGCGTTCATTATACTATTCTCCGTAGGACGATAGACACCTAATGTAAAGCATGCTCCTCCTTCATAGCAACCCAAATTCTCTGATTTATATCGGCTGTCAGCGGCAAAGTTTGCCCAATATGATTTCGTCACATCGCTGTCGAATGCAATATTCCTATAGAAACCAAACTTCTGTATTTCTTCATATTCTTGCTTCTCTGAGGATGAAATCTTTCCTAATCTTTCCGTATCGTACTCGTCGGAGAGCTTGGCGAAACCATGACCTACTACCTCATGGTTGAGTATTGTGGCAAAACACCTCTGCGGATCGTCAGACTCATAGAGTGGAACATAAGCTATTGAGATACCGTTAGGGATGTCTGAAATCTTAGGGAAGATTCTCATAGAGCATGTACCTCCGTATTGGTTCTCGTTAACGAGGACGATAATCACAGCATCGTTGATACGCATATCGCCAATGGCTAACTTTGCATATCCTTCTGCTTTGTTATCATCACCGCGTATCTCGGAAGATCCAGGACTTGTGAACTTGGAGTTGAATGCTGTGCTGGAGGTTGGGGTGAAATAGTCGTTGTATGAAACAGCCGAAACTTCATATACATCGAAATAATCTCTCAGCGCAGTCATAGGATGCAAAGAGAAAAGTGCGTCGATAGCCTTGTTTGTCGCTTCACGGAACTTACCACTCGCAATATCCCTGTCGAGGAATCCATCGCCAAGGATAACGACGGGAACGCCATTGCCGATCTTGTGTTTCTGAAGTTGCGTAACAATGCTGTCGCCTGTCACCATATCTTTAGAACAGTAAGTGTTAACGGAAGTCTGAACAACTGTCATTAGCTCTGAGCGCATATTGGTATCGTCGCCTATGCAGAAACAGAAATCGCCCTTGAGTACGCGTGAGGTGGTGTTTGGCTTTATGACGAGAGTCACTTCCTCTTCATCGTCAGAAATCCTTGCGCGTGTGGTAATAGTGGCAGGGCGCATCATCTTCCCGTCAGCAAACAGCGATTGTTCCTTTGCAAGAAATGGAGAGTTCCATGTGTCCATCATGTCATCAAAATCGCTGTCCGGGTTATAATATAATTGTAATGAGCGAGGGTAGATGGTAGCCTTTGTCTTCAGTCTGATATGCAAGGTCTCGCCCGCAGGATCAGCCTCGTAGTTGAGAGATTCTATCTTGAACAGGGGCTCTTGAAACAGCTCTACATCAATATCATTGCTACTGTTTCCATTGGAGGATGCAATAGTAAAGGAATAGCGGATAGTGTCATTTGTGCAGTTGTATTGCCTAGGTTTTATTGTTATCTTATTAGCCCCAGACTTTCCCGATGTCTGCGAAAAAGACAACAGGGAATTGTCCGCACCGGGAATCGTCCAGTTATCGGGAGTTGTGAATGTCAATGTTTCTCCATCATTTATATCAAGAGGTAGAGTTAGTGAAAAACTTTTTTGAAACTTAAGTGAGGAAGCGGTTTCGTCATCATCCTTACATCCAACGAGAGCGAGGATGAGGAATGGCAATAAAAAGATGTAATTCTTTAGTTTCATATCAGAAAAAATACAGTATGGTTATAAAAATAACAGAAATTAAGTGCAAAGATATTACAAGAAAATGAAAAAACATCAATTTATCCATATTTTAACTATAAAAAATTAATGGAATTGCGAAAAAAGACGTAACTTTGCATTCGAAAATCAGAGACGTGCGCCAGCCTTTGGGCTGACACGCACTATTTTCATCATGCGAGGATGTTTTTAACGAAAAGTGAAGAATGAAAATTCCGCTCTTGGTTCTTAGCTCAGTTTTAATAACAACCGGAATTACCCCCTCTTGAGCAATCCGGCTCCCTCCCTATGGGGGAGGGCGGGGGGAGAGGCCAAACAATTATGAAAAAAGTAACTTATTCCATTGCCGTAGCTCTCTGCTGCGGACTCTTAACAAGTTGTGGCTTTGGTACTACAGGTACCGCTACAACCGACAACTCTCAGCAAACAGTAGGCGCAGGTGACATCCTTGGCGCAATCCTTACAAATTCAACTGGTGGTTCAACAGCAGCAAGCACAGGTAATGTGCTCGGTGATATCATCTCTGTATTTGCAGGCGATATTCTTACTAACAAGAACTTCCTCGTTGGCACATGGAACTATCAGAAGCCTTGCGTACAGTTCGAGAGCGAGAACCTTCTTGCAAAGGCTGGTGGATCTATCGTGTCAAGCAAGGTGGAGGCAACCCTTGAGTCATACTATCAGAAGGTTGGTATCAAGCCAGGCGCTTGTAAGTTCGTATTCAATAAGGACAACAGCCTCCAATATACTATCGGTAGCAAGACCTACACAGGCTCATATACCTTTGACTCCAGCAAGAAGACGCTGACCATCACCACCGCCCTGGGCAATCAGGTAACAGCTTACGTCAGCATTGCAGGCACAACCATGGGCCTCACATTCGATGCAAGCAAGCTCCTCACGCTTGTTAATTCCGCATCAGCAGTTTCATCAAGCCTCAGCTCTATCTCAGCAATAGCAAGCAATTACAGCGGCATGAAGCTCGGCTTTGAGTTCTCAAAGTAAATTCATCAACGAAACAAAAATAACGTTTATAAATGAAAGAAGCCCATCAGTTTGATGGGCTTTTTTATTGATGAAATAGAAATATTTTCCACTAAGATTCTGCATGTAATTTGCTATTTTGTTAGGTTGGTTTTACAAAAAATAAAGAAAATAGTGGTGTGTCATAATTTTTTTACATATTTCCTTTCGTATTAAGAAATAAAATGCCTATATTTGTAGCGTCGAAACTATTGTAAGTGGTAGACACTACATAATGAAAAAGCGTCATTGATGCTTTGTCTATTGGATAATTGAAACGTAGGAAATTTCAAATTAGAGTTCAAGGACAAAGATAAAGTGAGTGCTTACGAGTATGCTAATATTGTATCTCGGAGTGTGCAAACGAAGGTGTTGTATCTTCTCTGCACACTTTCCGATTACATTTATCATACGAACGTGGGTATTATACTTTGTCTCGTTCAACTCTAAGGGTATCCTACACCTCAATTATCGGACGAGCAAAAGTGGATACCTGCGTTTTTCTTTATGTGGTAAACTTAATAACTAAACCGAAAAATGCCTTAATTGGGTATCAGAAAGGCGAAATAACAAACTCATCTAAGAAACAGATATTTAAAATATCACTTATTTTCATGATAAGTATAAACAATCAGTAAGTTTATGCTTTATCAAATGTCCAAATATTTATTAATTGGAGTTCTATATAATCATAATTACTGTCTGGATTTTTCCTCAATATAACAAAGCAATCCTAATATCAAGCAAATGCAATCCAAATATAATTTGGGAATTGTAAAAGCTGATTTCAAGCATAATTCTACTCATGTAAGCTGTTAATAATCAATTACAGAGTTTCGTATTTTGAGAAAAATTTTCTGGACTATGTTGAAAATCTAAAAAAATGCGACATGTGGATCTGGATTATTATTATTTTTGTAGTTGGTGGTGCAATTCTAGGTTTTATATCTAGTGAAGGCGAAGGAAAAGGTTGCTTATTTGGCGCTTTTGCAGGTCTTTTGGAAGGCGGAAGCTGCTTATTACAACTGTTCTTTGTTTTCTTGGTTGTTGCATTAGCCTGTTGGATTTTTGGTTGATTAATATAACGTTCAATATTTATTGACCGAAATAATATAACAAAGTGTATTAATGAATTAAAGAAAAGAGTTATAGATTTAGTTTGAAAGGAACTAAAATTGAAATGGTAAAGTGCAATTATAATTATAATGTAAATGAGATTTTCTGTAGATTGAGTCTAATAGTGAAATTTTTTTACTTTGATGATTATTTACAGACTCTTTATGTAGAACAAAAAGAGTTGGGTACTCTTTGAATCACTAAAATATTTATAAAACTATTATATTATGCTCTATCCTTTATACGATTATTATTACGCAAGCGATATGACGCTTGAAGAAATTATGGAACACTACATCAAGTCCTTTTATCTTCGAAATTATGGAAGCAATAAGGTTGAAAAAGTGTTACGTAAAGTAGCAGAATCCTCAAAGATTCAGAAACTATATGACTATTCTGCCAATCTTAATAAGACTCCTAATTTTATAGATTTCGGCTCTGTGATAAATGAAATGTTGTACTTTATGTTTCAGTCTAACAAAACACATGTTTTAGCGATTTTGGCAGCCGCAATTGGTTGGGATAAAAAAGCAAATCGCTTTGGATTCATGAAAGAAGAGTGCGATTTTCGTAATAACATAATAAAAATCTTCAGGCACTACTCTATTTATGAGGAAATGACTCAACAGGAATTTGAGAAAATGACTCGTAGTCATTGTGTGAAAAACCAGCAGCAATCAACTCGTCAAGTTAATTCTGTCGGATTGATGGATCAAGCGAAGAAATTAACACCTCAAACCGACAAAAAAGTTTTTCGTTGGCAAGATTTTAAAATTAAGGAACCGGATTTAGCCGCTGATATTGAAGCTCTTACAGAAAAAGATATGAGTAAAGTATCGGATATAGATGCGTCCCAAATAGTTACTAGTCTTAAACGATGGTCGGAGAATGTAGGTTGTCCGATTAATCAGCTTAAAGACTATTTCCTGAAAGATTCTGAGACATTTCCGGATGAGTTGAACTATATTCTAGTTGTAGATCAATTTAAAAGAGAACGTGCTGAGGAAGCTGCTAATTTTAATATTTCTTTGGATAATACAATTGCAGCTTTTAAGTTGCAATGGATACAAGAAAAACATCAAAAAGAAAAAGAGTCCAGTATGTTGAATAAGATTCTTGACAGTATGAAGTTGGATGAAGATGCGAAGAAACATATGTATGAAAAAATCCAAGAAACTGTTGACACGTTAGCTCCTGATATTTCTGGATTTGACCATGAGGAGAACAGACTATTAGCTTTGGCAGAGGAAGGGGTAGATTATATATCCTCGGAATATAAACAATTGAGTGATACTGGTAGGATTGAAGCATTAATATATTGTACAACATGCCTTATAGATTTGCCCACTAATTATAGAAACGAATTAAATCTGAACAAGAAAGAAGATCGCTATTTTCTCTTATTGCATGATAAAATTATGTTCAATAAGTGTAATAATATTGATGATGTCGTTGCTTTTATCAATTCAAGAATCAATTTCTATAAAGAACAGAAGCAAAAACTTGCAGAAAGTTCGATGTATACGCCTATGTTCATCTATAATGCCTTGTACATGAATCCATTATGTGAACATCCTGAGATTCTAAAAGAATTCAAGGAATCTCCAATTGAAATGTTTTTGATGAATACTGTTTTAAAACGATTAAACCAGTTCCTTACTACTAAGAAACTGGATATTATTTAATGATTATATAACTTTGACATAAGGATTCCATGTAATACATAAGAGGTGTATTACAATCTCTATAGTATATAGAAAACGATATTTATTGAATGATGGATCGTGAATTTTTTTTACATTATACAAAGAAACTCTTTTCTGAAAAAATACTTCCACGACTTAAAGAAGAAGCTGATCGTGGAAGATGGAAGGGAGTTAAATCATCCATGTTCCAATTATCAATATATGAAGATCGTGCATGGATTGAACTTTCGTATATCGAAGATGGATTTTATAGCCAAATAGTCTACTTTGAGGCATGTAATTGGACTTTTAGAGAAACATATGGGAGATGTCATTGGACTTATGAAGACAAAGTCTTCATGAACTTATTACCTTTTATGTCAGCGTTTGCGTGCTATGATTTCAAGAATTTGGCAGAGAAGAAAGAAACTCGCGATGTGCTTGATAGGACGAATGAGGATTTAATTCATAAGATGTTGTTAGTATTGGAGGAAAACTTTCTTCTTGCCGAAGGAACTGGTATAAGGGCATATCTTGGCGATTGTGTACCTGAAGCTTATGAATACATTGATGCCTACATAGAGTTTCTTGATATAGTGCTTCCTTTATTACCCACTCCAAAGGAAAAATATGAACAATTGCTTGAAATTAGCAAGCCTTTCAAGATAATTGCCGAGAAGCTATCACTTGAGTTGAAGTAAACAAACTTTGCATAATCTCGTCTATGCTCTCTCATAAATCTGTTTCTTGTCACGGTTTACACTTTCCACATATAGCAGTCCTAAGCAACTTCCTTCTTCCTCCCAAGTAAATCCCTTGTAAGTCCCATTTTTCGCCTATTCTAAGGAACGGACTTGGAACGGACTTGAAACGGCCTTGAAGCGAAGGCATAGCGAAGGCATAAAAGAGCCACGAGGTTAATATTCATGGTTTGCAATGTCGAGATTACAAGTGCGATTTTTTTTAGAATTAAACGCCAAACACGTACATGCTCGGGAAAAATGCTTCTATCTATATTGATGGTCAGGAAGTTAAGTGCATGTACGTGTTTGTCTAACATATACATAACACGTACATGAGTCGTCATGCCTTATTTCTTTACTAATTGAGCAAAAATATGTATATATTATGTACGACTTATGTACGTGTTTAGCAAACACGTACATGCTACTAAACTGTTTGATATTCTGATTGTTATACCCACATTTTAGGACATATGTACGTGTTTGTCGTTTAATTCTAAAAAAAATCGCACGTCCATAATCCTGACGTTAAATTTGTTTCCAAAGCAACTCCCTTCTTCCTCCCTTGCAAGTCCTATGTAAGTCCCATTTTTCGCCTATTCTAAGGAACGGATTCAGAACGGTATTAGAGCGGACTTACAACGGACCTGGAACGGAGGTGAAGCGAAGGCATAAAAGTACTTGGGTAATAATTGAGAATAGACAAGGTGGATTGGTACTTGAAAAAAAGAATTTTTACGGAACTCTGCAACTCGTCACCCGTAGCACTGCAACTTGCAGATTGTTAGTTGCTTACAGCGGTGATTCATTTTAAAGCACTCGTCACCCACTCGTCACCAGAATCTTTGTATGTTGTTGAGAGTGTGTCTGTTATAAACAAAATTCACTCGTCACCCATTTATGATGACTTTAGGGTGATGAGTGAATTAGCTTTGTAACTCGTTTGATATCAGTATGATATGCTACTTATGGGTGATGAGTGGGTGACGAGTGTCTTGAAATGAATCACCGTTGCAAAATACTGATACATAGTGCTATACAGCGCTATGGGTGACGAGTTGCAGAGTTATGTTAAAATTCTTTTTTCCTATTTGAAAATCAGTTGTGCGAAGTTATAGAGACCATACTTCCAGACAACGAAGTCGTGCTTTCCGTCAGGATATTTGATGAATGTGCAAGGAATGCTATTGTCATCGCAGAATTTCTTGAGCTGTGCGCTGTTGTTGATAAGGCCGTCAGCACCTCCGCATACCATCCAAAGGAGCTTGTTCTCTTTCTTCACCTTCTCTACATCTGGAATGAGCTGAGCAGCACGCATTGTGTTTGGAGCAGAAGAGAAACCGCCTACGTATGCAAATACGTCCATGTGTCCGAGACCGAAGTTAAGTGACTGTCCGCCACCCATAGAAAGACCTGCGATAGCACGATGGTTCTTATCGGTATATACGCTGAAGTTCTTCTCGATATAAGGAATGAGGCTTCCGATGAGGTCTTTATCAAAGTCTCCGAATGCTCTGAATGAGCCCATACCTCCTGCACGAGAGTCGTCCTTCTGTGCACGTCCGTTAGGCATTACGACAATCATATCAGCTACCTTTCCGTCAGCATAGAGGTTGTCCATGATGATGTTTGGCACACCACCGTCCTTGTACCACTCGTTCTCGTCACCGCCAATGCCGTGAAGCAGATAGAGCACGCTATACTTCTTCTTTGCATCGTACTTAGGAGGCAGATAGACATTTGCCTTACGGGTAGTACCTACTGATTCTGACTGGTACTCGATGAGCTTTACAGTTCCGTGAGCTATTCCTGCACGCTCCTGGTCGAATCCCTGTGGAGCAGCTTTGTACTCGTCGAATTTAACATCGATTTTGGGTTGATTGCCGAACATTGGGATGTTTGGCTCTTGTGCATTTGCTGTCGTCAAAGTGAGAGAGAGCAATGCTGCTAAATAAACTTTCTTCATTTTGTTTAAATTATTGATTTGTAGAATAAAAATAATTCAATTTTCGCTTGTGCTAGATGACAAAAACCGTAAAAATACCTTCAAGTTTATATGCTTCTGCGAAGCCTATGCCGCCTTGCCTTTATGAAACCCTTGTAAGCCTTGGGGCTTCCAGTCTTTCATTCATTCAAGTCTGCACCCTATAAGAGGGTTTTAATCTTGAAGGTAAAAAACAAGAAAAAAACTAATTAATTAACAGTAAAAAATCAACAATGAAAATTAACACTTGCGAAGCTTGATGAACCTTGCGAACAATTAACATTCGACTTTTTTATGTTTTTTACCTTAAAGGCCTGCCGTAGGCCTGATATGAGGTTTTGTTTTATCTGGAAGCCCAATGGCTTACAAGGAAAATAAAGGCTCATAACAGAAGAGAATCAGCAAGAGGCTCTAAGGCATTAAGGCGTTTTCTCTGTTTTTGTCAGGAAGCGTTAAATAATTCATCGTCAGTTGAGCGTGTGCATACTGACATAGTCTGTCACAGAGTCCTTGTATGACTCGGAAATAGGGATATAGGTATCTCCGAAGACGAAACGAAGTCGGTCGATTGTCTGTACTTTCGACATGTGTACGATATACGAGCGATGCACACGCAGGAACTCCGGAGTTGGGAGATAGTCCTCAAGGGTTCGCATATTCATAAGGCACATTATTGGCTGTGAATTGTCTGCCAGGACAATACGCACATAGTCCTTTACGCCTTCGATATACAATATATCGTCAAGATTGACTCTGACAAGCTTATAGTCGCTCTTCACATAGATGAAACGGTCGGCAGCGTATGTTGTCTGCTTCTTGCTCTCTATGAAACGGCGTAATGCCTTATCCGCAGCCTTTAGGAAACTGTCGTAAGCAATAGGCTTGAGGAGATAGTCAACGGTATTGACCTTATAGCTGTCAATGGCATAGCGGTCGAATGCCGTAGTGAAAATGATAAGCGTCTCAGGAGGAAGTATGGTGGCAAACTCGAGACCGCTTAGCTCCGGCATCTGTATGTCGAGGAAAAGGAGGTCAACAGGTTCACTACGCAGATTGCGTATAGCCTCTATAGCACTATTATAAACCCCAACGAGGTTGAGAAACGGAGTCTTACTGGCATATCCGGCCAGCATCTCTGCTGCCAGAGGCTCATCGTCGATTATTGCACATTTGATTGTCATATTTTTCTTTTTTATTATAATGTCGGATGTACTATTTTATTATTTACTAATTACTATTTATTTACTATTTGGTTTATGTACTATTTATCGTCAATCCCTAACCGAATGTTCAATAGTAAATTTTATAAAATAGTACATCAATAGTAAATCGTAAATCGTCAAATAGTAAATTACATTTATTTCTTTAGCACTATCTCCGAATGATATAACCCATCGGATTCATTAATGCCGTGAGTCCAGGAGTACTTTCCCTGATAGATAGAGTTGAGACGTTGTTCCACCTGCTGAAGACCAATCCCGTGTCCGCTGCGGTCGTTGCTTGTCTTCGGGAAGTTGGTGTTCGTGATGTCGCACCTTATCTCGGTCTCCGTGGCAGCGAGCCTTATGAAGATGGAACTTGGCTCTGTGCTGCTTACGCCATGCTTGAAAGCGTTCTCGACGAGCGAGATGAAGAGTAGGGGAGCAACCTGTGATTTGTCATTCTCGGGAATCGATATCTCCACATCCACTTTCACATTTGACGCCATGCGAAGCTTCATCAAATCCACATAAGAACTTATGAACTTACACTCAGAGGAGAAATCCACCATTCCATGCTGGTTCTCATAGAGCATGTGTCGAAGCAACTGCGAGAGCTGTATAATAGCCTGCTGTGCCCTTTCAGAACTTATAGCCGTAAGCGCATAGATGTTGTTGAGGGTGTTGAGCAGGAAATGAGGTGAAATCTGCAAACGGAGTCCGTTAAGTTCGGCATCACGTCTTGCAACCTCGGCTTCCTGTCGCTCATGCTCAAGACGATGCGCATGTTTTGACATTCTGAGGCTATATGCTATGAGGACGACGAAAATCAGGTTGAGCGCATCGCGGATAAAGACAAGAAACAGGAATAGCCAACTGAAATCGGTTGAGTACTCAGGCGCATCCTCGTGTATCGGGAATCGGGGTGGTGGAGAAACCGTAAACTCGTATGCCCGAACGAGTGCAACGAGAACACAAACCACTACAATCAAGATCGCATTGATGGGTAATACCTTTAACTTGCTCTTCCCCTCAATATGTCTTGGAAGTATCCACAGATAATTCAGGTAGAAAACAAGAAGCATCATGAACGGCATGCAACTATTGAATAGGTATCGTTTGATACTTATTTCCTCATAAGGCCCAATGAACATGAGCGGAATGAGTAGCCATACCAGTATGGCAATTGGATGGATTATTGTGGATATTTTCATAGATAAGAAATCTGCCCTTCACCTGCCCTGCGGGCATCCTCTCCCCAAGGGGCGAGGAAGAAGTTACCTTTGTTTGCGAAAGGCCTTGTTATTAATTATTGATTAAAAACGTAACTTCCCCCTCGCCCCTTGGGGAGAGGGTGTCACAAAGTGACGGGTGAGGGGCTGTTACTCATACCTTATAGCCTCGATAGGATCCATACGTGCAGCCTTTCTTGCAGGGAAGTATCCGAAGCCGATACCGATGAGAGTACATACGATGAAGCTGACGGTGATACTCCAACCCGGAACGCTTGTCGGGAGATGGAACAGGAACGAGGCAAGTCCGGCAATGGTTTCTCCGAGGATTATGCCGATAAGTCCTCCCGTCACCGATATTATTATGGACTCAATGAGGAACTGGTTGCTGATGTCGATGCCACGGGCACCAACTGACATTCTAAGACCGATTTCCTTTGTACGCTCGGTTACGGATACAAGCATGATATTCATAATGCCGATGCCGGCTACGAGGAGCGAGAATGCCGCAGCCACTACGAGGATGATAGTGACGGTATCCATAGTAGATGACATTGTTTCCATCATCTCCTGTTGTGAACGTATGGTAAAGTCTTCGGATTCACCAGAATCTTCCTTTATCTTATGTGTAGTACGAAGTATCTCTGTCAGTTCTTCAATTGCCTGATCTGTTACTTCTTCTGTAATGGCAGAGCAGTTGATTGTTGAGAAATACGTCTGGGCAGCGATACGCTTCATAACCGTGGTGTAAGGAGCCACAATCACGTTATCCTGGTCCATACCCCAGCTGTTATATCCCTTAGCCTTCAGCACACCGCAAATACGGAAAGGTATGCTCTTGAAACGGATGGTCTTACCTACAGGATCAGCTCCGTTAGGGAAGAGGTCGTCAGCGATTGTCTTACCGATAAGGCATACCTTCGCACTCTTGTGTACATCGTCTTCTGTGAAAGGAACACCTTTCTCAACATCCCATTGCTTGATATCGAGATAGTCGAGCGACTCTCCGTAGATGGTGGCATTAGTGTTGTTCGCACCATAGATAGCCTGTCCGCTTGCCGTTACCTCTGGAGAAACGTAAGTGACATATTTCTTCTCGTTCATAATAGCCTCGTAGTCAGCAACCTTTAAGGTCTGCATGGATGAAGGGTCTTGTCTGACGCCTCCCATCATATCAGCACCCGGACGTATCATAATCACGTTGGTACCCATCTGTGAGATATTCTTACGAATACTCTCTTTTGAGCCCTGACCGATAGCCATCATCACTATCACAGCAGCGACACCGATGATGATGCCGAGCATTGACAGGAACGAGCGGAATGCGTTGTTGGCTATGGCTCGAAGTGCAACTTTGAATAAGTTTATTATGCTCATTTTTTTTGAGTTTAAAGTTTGGAGATTAGTGTTTGGTGATTAGAGTTTAGAGAAACTCAATTTTTTCACTCTTCACTTACATTAATCGTCTTGCGGTTTTGGCAATTTATCCAGAGCCTCTTGTGCGGAGAGGATGTTGGTGTTGATTACATCCTCACGGATCTTGCCGTCGCGCAACATGATATTGCGGCTGGAGTATTGTGCAATCTCCGGGTTGTGAGTTACGAAGATGATGGTACGTCCCTCTGCATGAAGCTTCTGGAACAGCACGAGCATCTCAAAGGATGTGCGGGTATCAAGATTACCCGTTGCCTCGTCGGCAAGGATGACCGCAGGATTGTTTACCAATGCACGTGCAATAGCCACACGCTGCATCTGTCCGCCAGACATCTGGTTGGACTTGTGCATGAGACGGTCTCCAAGTCCTACTCTTTCAAGTGCCTCTATCGCAGCCTTGCGACGCTCAGAGGATGAAAAGTTCCTGTTATACATAAGAGGCAGTTCCACATTCTCCACAGCCGTTGTCTTGGCGAGGAGGTTGTAGTTCTGGAACACGAATCCGATCTTACGGTTTCTCAGCACGGCACGTTGGCGACGTTTCATTGTACGGACGCTCACACCATCGAGGTAGTATTCACCAGATGTGGGAGTGTCAAGACAGCCCAACTGGTTGAGCAGGGTTGACTTACCTGATCCAGAGGTACCCATGATGGTGACAAACTCACCCTCGTATATCTTGAATGATATTCCACGGAGCGCATGTACGGTCTCTGAACCAACGATGAAGTCACGCCTCACGTTATCCAGTTCAATGACCACACGACGCTCTTGAGTATCTGATTTATTTTCCATAAAAATTATAATTGCAGCCCCTCACCTGCCTTGCAGGCATCCTCTCCCCAAGGGGCGAGGAAGAAGTTACCTTTATTTGCGAAAGGGCTTATTCTTATTTATTAAGTGAAAATACTAACATCCCCTCGCCCCTTGGGGAGAGGGTGCCCGTAGGGCGGGTGAGGGGCTGTATTACTTACTTGCTGCTTGTCCTTGTCCATTTCTTCTTCCTGGAGGGCCTGGCATGAACGGATTGCTGTTGCCCTGTCCGCCTGGCATCATCATAGGCATACCAGAAGAGAAGCCTGTGAGAACCTCTTTACCTGCGCTGATACCTTCCGTAATCTCGGTAAGAGCACCATTGCTGACGCCTGTCTTTACAGGGATAGCCTTCAGGTTCTTACCATCCTTCACCCAAACCTTTGTCTTTGAGTCGCAGTCGATGATCTTACCTTCTGGTTCAAGCATTGTCTCAAGAGGAGCGAAACGAAGGGCCGCAACAGGAGCTGCGAGTACGTTCTGTTTCTCCTGAGTGACGATTGTCACATTGGCTGTAAGTCCAGGCTTGAGCTTGAGATCAGAGTTTGGAGCTGAGATAACTACCTCGTAAGTCACAACGTTATTAGTTGTTGTAGCTGACTGGCGAACCTGTGTTACCTTTCCCTCGAATACATCGTCTGGGTATGCGTCAACGGTGAATGTAACGCGGGCACCCTGTTTTACGTCTGCGATGTCGGCCTCGTCAACGTCTGCTACAACCTGCATATTGGTGAGGTCCTGTGCAATAGTGAAAAGCTCAGGGGTATTGAAGCTTGCTGCCACGGTCTGTCCCTCTTCTACAGCCTTACTGAGCACTACGCCGTCAATAGGTGATGTGATAGTTGCATAGCTGAGGTTTGTCTCTGCCTTTCGTACGCTTTCCTTTGCTGTTGTCACGCTTTCCTGAGCCTGAAGATATGAGAGCTTTGCATTTTCGAAGTCGTCGGCAGATACAAGTCCCTTGTCATAGAGCTTCTGATAGCGCTCAAAGTTCGTCTTCTGATAAGCGAACTTGCTCTCTGCAGAAGAAAGGTTTGCCTTCTGGGTAGAAAGCTCGGATATAAGGTTTGTCTTATCAAGTTCTGCAATTACCTGTCCTTTCTTAACGACGCTATTATAGTCAACATACAGACGGCTGACGATACCACTTACCTGAGTACCTACGGTGACACTTGTTACCGGTTCTATTGTACCTGTCGCTGTGACGCTGCTTGATATAGTGGTGTTTACGATTGTAGCTGTTTCAAAACTTACCTTTCTCTCTTTTTTTCCAGAGAAGAAAAATCCAGCCAATGCAACCACAGCCACAGCAGCTACACCACCGATGATAACTTTCTTGTTCATAGTTTAAAAGCCTAACCAAGCCTTCCCAAAGGGAAGGATGTTTTATACACTCTATCGCTTAAAGAAAGCTTGGCTATTATTTTTATAATTGTTTTTAATGTTTATCTTACTATATCGCATCCCTCCCTTTGGGAGGGCCTGGGTGGGCTATCTTTGATAGAATTCCAACATCCTGATGTTCAGGATTGTCATATACTTGCTCTGAAGCTCACTCTGCTGTGCAGACAGAAGACGTGACTTTCCATCCTGAAGTTCTACGATATTCTTAAGTCCGAGGCGGAACTGCTCGCTGAGAAGCTCATAGCTTGTCTGTGCGCTCTCTGTGCTGACTTTCGCAGCCTTGTATTGCTGCTGGTTGTTCTCTGCCTGAATCCAGTAGTTTTCAAGAGTGCTATATAAAGAGGTCTGCTTGTCCTGAAGGTCGAGCAAAGCCTGCTGACGGCTTATCTCAGCCTTGTTTACGGCTGTCTTCTTCTGACGCTGATCCACAATAGGAACGCTGAGACTGACACCGCCACCTAAAGCGAAGTTCTGCTTTGACTGGTCACCCCATCCCATATCGCTCATAGAGGATGTACTTGTACTTGCACTTGCATTTACACCGATGGTAGGGAGCGACTGTGCATTGGCAATCTTTTTGCTTATCTCGGATGACTCAATCTGCAATTGCAAACTTTTGAACTCTGGACGATTGGCAAGAGCCTTTTCGTATACGCGTTGCAATGACGGAATCTGAGCCATTGCCAATGCGTCTGTAGCATCCAGACCGCTTATCTCGAAAGGTTCGGTAGATGTAATCTGCAAGAGCTGTTTCAACTGTCGCTTGTAATTACGTGCCTGACTCTCTGCTGATACTACGTTGTATTCGTCTTGAGCACGCTGTGCGGTAAGCTGCATGAGGTCAGCCTTACTCATCTTGCCAATCTCGACCATATCCTTTCCGCGGTTCTCGTTTGTCTTAGAGAACTCCAGAGTGGCCTTCTGAACTTTTATATTCTCCTCAGTATATGCTATCTGCACGTAGAGCTGTGCTATCTGTTCCTCAATACTACGTGCTGTAGTGGTTGAATCAACAGCTTGCTGTTCAAGGGTGATTTCGTTGAGCTTTACCTGATTGTGGTTTCTGTTACCATTCCAAACGGTCCAGTTGCCATTAAGACTGTATGAGCCGTTGTAATAGACTTTATCCACACCTGCCATAGCTCGTCCGTCAACCACGGTTGACATACCAGCCGTAGGCCAGGGACGATAATTTAAATTCTGGCTCGTTGAGAAATTAAGGGACGGCAACAACTGCGCCTTTGACGACTGTAAGTCCTCGTTGGTTGACATACGCTGAAGAGAGGATTTCTTTAGCGATATGTTGTTCGCCATGGCATAGTCAATACATTCCTGCATCGTCCATTTCTTCTGCGCAAAGGTCGGAATCGACGAAATGAGCAATGCTGCCAATAAATAATTCTTTACGTTCATTTGTTATTTGATTTAATATTTGCCTAATGTCAGACTGGTGGCTAAAGTCTTTTGCCATTCGTATTTAGCCTTTGGACTCATTACCATTGAAAAAGTTTAATCGATGTATTATCCGCGTTTCATAGAGATGATGTTGGAAATCATGGGCAAAAATAAATAATTTCGTCGTAAATCCAAAATACTTAATCAATTTTTATCGACATAATATATCTATTTGGCTATCCAACATGAATTTTTATGAAATATTAAGAAAACAGTATCGATATAATTGTACTCACATCGACAAATATATAGTGTGTAAAAAAATCTTAAAAAGTGGATAAATATTTGTGAATTTCCGAAATTATGACTACTTTTGCAGTGGATTTAAAATAGAATTTTACACTTATAATACTTAATGCTTAAAGACTATGCAGAACCTACAGAAAAACAATGGGGTGGTGACTACTTCTCAGTTTACCATCGACAGTAAGAACAAGATGAAAGACAATATGACTGTCACTGGTTTATCCTATGGATGTGTTGTTATATCTTGTATTGGATCAGAGTTCTGGACGGACTAAAAACCTAAGTTAACAACAAACAAGAGCGGTATCACTAAGAGGTGATACCGCTCTTGTTTTGTATCTCCTGCGACCCTCTCCTTCTCCCCCCAGGGGGGAGTGTTTTATATACTAATACTATCTAAAGACTCCCTCCCTTGGGGAGGGATGGGGTGGGTCTTTATATCTCCTGCGTATCCTCCAATTTCCTATATGCAGAAAGGGGGACACTTGGAGTTATTCTTTTGAGAAAATCTGTAAGTGTCTCAAAGTATGCCTTGTCGGAGGAAGGGTTTATAAAATCACGACAGATATAATGCTCGTCGCCTTCCACTACGAATGACACCAGTTCGTTGGTGTATTTCCTCATTTCTTTAGATAGACGGGTGAAATATGCGTATGGAACGATTTTGTCTTTCTTGCTCTGCATGAGTAGTATCGGACGTTGGTCAATGCCCTTCACGCTACAAAGCTTGGATAGTGTTATGCTGTCAGCGGCACTCATGTCCTCTATGTCCTTCAAACTGACATTCGGGAAGTCGTACTTCGGATCTGCTTCGTTATGATTGAAGGCAAAGTAATCCTCGAATGAAGAATATGCTGATAGTGATATCGCAGCATTGATATCATAGCTTTCTATCATTGAGCGGATGGCAACAGTTCCTCCCATAGCAACCCCCATTACGACGATAGGAAGATTGATATAGTCCATCTTTGTCTTTATATAGTCAATTACTGCCTGAACGTCCTTTACTTCCTCGTATTTCTTGCTGCCGTCTGTCTTTGAGTGATTGCTTACGTCCATGGTGAATGTGGCATAGCCGAGTTTATAGAACTCCATAGCGTGACCATAGTATGCAGAGGCTGACGGCGCATCCCTTCCTGATATGCATATTACTATTCCTATAGGAATGGCAGGACATATCTCGTATGCTATGACCTCATTGCCATATTGGTTTTGGAGATAGAGAGAATCGGGGGTAGGAAGACCGAATTGTTGTGCGTCATACTTGGTACTATAGTCCACATCCATCTGCTGCAGACATCTTTCTATCTGCAGTTCCTTATCTGCAATATCGTCATCAATCATAATAGACTGGGCACCTGCAGATAAGCTCATAAGGCTTAAAAACAAAAATATAATATATTTCAGTTTCATATCCCACAAGATATGGATTAATATACCTTTTATAAAAAACAATACCTCTTCTTTTGTTTAACGCGATAGTTGTTGTTTTATTGCGTGGAAACCGGAAATTTCTTTCTCCTTTATAAAAATAAGGTTACATGGGGAATATCCCATGCAACCTTTTCAATGTAAAAATCTTATTTGACCTTTCGTAATTGTATATGACGGATATTGAACTTGTTTAGATATGCCTTGTCTGCTGAAATGCTGATGGTCATATCTCCTGCCTTATGATGGAAAGGCTTTGAAACGCGATAGGTCCAATGTTCATTATCGACTTTTGCAAAGCCATCCCACCCCGCGCTGTCAGGATTCTCGAAGATAGGGAGCTTTGAGCCTTCTGTCCAATCCATTGTCCATAGCTTCTTGCCCTCATCACTCAAATCGTTGAATGCCACATCCTTACTGCCATCAACAGCCTTGATTACTCCGCCCTTGCCTTCAACATCAGTAAGGGATTCAAGAACATAGTCACCCTCGTCAAAATGCTCTGTACGAGTAAGGGTAAACGACATTGTTGCCCTGGAATCATCTCGGCTGAGTATCAAAGCCTTGTCTGGAAGATTGCCATAGCCACTACGATCTTCAGATAGCCATTTGTTCACATTCTTAAGTTGTTTCAAATCCCAGCCAAGCCTGTCGATTACATTCCACTGGTATGAGTTGCCAAGTATAATTCCATTCCTCGTAGCCTTCTTTTCGCGCAATTCTGTATTGAATTTTTCTATATTCATAGCACCACTTGTCACAGAACCAACAATAACGGCAATAGACAAGAGCCATATAATTACTATTCCTGTCACCATAAATGAAGAGAGAGGTTTGGTGTTACTCTTGAATAGTCTTATAAAGAAGTTGATAGGTATTCCAACAGCAAGCAGAGCGGCAATAAGACCAACCCATAGTGCAGGTCCACAAGCGGTAATTGGTTCTGCCAGATCTACAATTTCCGGGAAAATTCCAGCAACAACAGAAACTCCACCGAAGACGAACAGACACGCAACGAATATTGCGATAAGTACGGCAATGAAAGCGATGAACAATGGAAGCATCAACAGTATGGCAAAGCATATAAGTATGGCCTTCAGGCATCCAGAGGAACTATTTCCCGTAGTCACACGTTCTGTTTTATTTCCTTCAGAATCAGAAACCACCTGTTCCCTGATATTCTCTGGATTTACATCCATACCTTGCATACGCAGTTTATCCTCGGCTGTCCTTGCCTCTGGAACCACAATCCATATCACGAGATATGTGAGTGGAACAAGGAAGTTGAATGTGAAGTTTATTATGTTAAAGGGGAAGATATGATGTAAGAATGACATGTTAAATCCCCATCCGACAAAGGCAAGTACCAATACGGCAAGTCGCCAGATAGTCACATCGCCAACGCCGAAATAATCAGCCAAGCCTGAGCAGATACCGCCAAGCATCTTGTTATCGGCATTACGGTAGAAACGACGGGTACTTATGTTCTTCTTTATCTTACCGAAAACAGAGGTCTCATCGCCAAACGAGCTGAAGAAATTCTCGCTATGCTCAGAGCGGTCATAGCTACCGTCTGATGTCTCAGAATGTGAAGAAGCCTCTCCGTCAATATCAGCAGGATTACCAATCTTGTTTATTATTTCCTTGATTGTCTCAATGTTAACGGCAGTCATGCCCTTTTCCTTATACTCCCAGAGCAGTTCGGCGACACGATGCTCTATGTCATCGGCAATCTCATCACCACCTTCCTCATTACGGAAGTAGTTCTTCATGCTCTGGAGATAGTTCTCGAGCAACTGATATGCATCCTCGTCAATGGCATATATTGTGCCACATATATTGATTGAAATATTCTTTTTCATATTCGTAAGAGTTTTAGTGATTGCTATGTAAAATATTAACTGTTTTTGTAAGTTCATTCCAGCTCGCGTCGAGTTGCTGAAGGGCTTCCTCTCCTTCCTCGGTCAAGGCGTAATATTTGCGAGGTGGTCCTTGAGTACTCTCCTGCCATTCGTATTTCAACAGCCCGTCCTTTTTCAAACGGTTGAGCAACGGGTATAGCGTACCTTCCACCACAATCATCTCTGCCAATTTCAGTTGCGAGATAATATCATTGGCATACAAAGGACGATGTCTCAACAGGAGGAGTATGCAATACTCAAGCATACCCTTTCTCATCTGCGATTTCGTGTTATCAACATTTACCATATTATTAATGTTTTTGATTTCTGAGTACAACGTGCGAAGCATCCTCGCACTCGAAAGATAGCGAACGTCGGCTGCAAGCCGGTGCGCGTTTCAATCTTTCGATTGCAACGTGCGAAGCATCCTCGCACGAAAGAAAAAGTGCTTGTCAGCCCAAAGGCTGGTGCACGGTCTTTGATTTTCTGAGTGCAAAGATATGTATTATTTAGTACTTTGCAATACAAGGTACTAAATAATTAAGATTTATTTATTATTTTCTTGTGGAAATTTACATTTATTCACAAATGATGGCTGTATAAGTGTTTTTCGGCTTATTCTTTGTCTTAACCATAGCTCTTCCTCCGTCCTTCCTTCGCTCTTCCTCCGTCCTTCCTTCGCTCATCCTTCGCTCATCCTCCGTACCAAAGTCGGTGCAAAGTCGGTGCAAAGTCGGTGGGAGAGCGGAGGTTCATCGAGTTTGGTACGGAGGTAGAAGGGATTTACAGCGGATTTACTTCTGACTTTATTCTCACCAAATATTTTTCGTATTCATCATATAACAGCCCTTACAGAATTTGAAACCTTCCCTAAATCCGTCGAATTATACGAATTTAAAGTGTAAATATACATTTTTTCTCATTTTTGTTCTCTGTTTCGGGAAAAAGTTGTATATTTGCAATCGCAATTAAAATATTCATAGAACCTGAACATGAAAAGAGATAGCATAAATATTGTTAACGGAGTAAAAAGAATGGCCGATTTGTTTGGTCATTTCGAGAATTTGATTACTCTCTCTCTCTCTCTCTCTCTCTCTCTCATATATCTGTAGGTACACTATAAACCCTCGTATTTTATTGTTAAGTCGTGGATGTCCGCGCAAGTATAGGCTTTTCTTGCAATAGCAGGAGAAGCCCAATCTGTTATCTGTAATTATATCTTATATCTATAAACCAATAATTTTTTTAAATCTGAATCGAATATGAAACATTCGTTGAAAATTTCGTTGATGGCATTAGTTGCCATGTTTGCGTTCAACACAGTTGCTGACGCTCAGTTTGGTGGACTTCTAAAGAAGGCAAAGGCGGCAGTAGGTGGTAAATCGAATGAAGACAAAGAGGTTGCGGCTCATAACGAAGCCTATAAACTTGCAATCCCACAAGCGAAGGAAGGTGCTGTCGTCAATTTCAGTTTGGAGTCAACAATAGGATTTGAGACAAAGAATGAGGCGGTGGCAGCATCATGGAATCCTGCAACGCTGGAGATTACAATCAATACCGACCGTAATGGTAACAAGCCGGGTACTGTTGTGAAACTGAATCCTGCAACTGGTAAGTTTACTGATGCGAGTGGTAAGGCTATGGGTTCAATTAGTGCTGATGGCACAGTTGAATCGCCTGGTTTGGGAACGCTTAAGTTGGAGGCAACTACAACCACTTTGCTTAATCCGCGTGACGCAAAGATTATTGACGGATACAAAATTACAAGAGTTAGCGACAATTATCGACTAATGATTTACAATTGCCATAATCCTTGGTCAGAGTCGGAAACTGGCAAGATAAAATGGGGTGTGAACAAAGGTAAGGTTAGCGATCCAACCGTAAATTCTCTGATTGTTGCCTATGTTTACTTTGGCCTTATCTTTAACCAGAACGATGTTCTCATCAACAAGCTTGGATATGATATCACCAAGACCTTTACCGAGACTCAACTCAGGGATTTTGTTCAATATAAAGATGAAGCTGCTGTGGCTCAGATTAAGAAGATTGAAGAAGGCTTTCTCAATTATAACTCTGCAACAAAGGGTGGAAAGATTGCTGAGATTGGTCTAATGAGTAGATGGCTGCACGAAACAGGCTACAAGAATCGCTATAAGTGGAATGAAACAACATATACAATTGATAGACTTAACTATTGGATAGTTTACGAGATGCCTGATGGTAAGGACAAGGTTGCCTTCTATCAACTTGTCAAGAATGATGGTGATAGAGGCATAACAGAACGTAGCAAGTGTATGGGAATGCATACGTTGACCGAATGGAAACGTAAGTAACATTTAGTGAAAATAGCCCTCTGAGTAATCAGGGGGCTTTTCTGTTGCGTATATGCTGAATAATTATTTCTTTGCATTCTTCTTTGCCTCTGTGAGGTCTGGATAATACTCCTCGAAAGTCTCTTCGCAGTTGGCACGACAAGCCTTTACGATGTCTTCTACAAGACTATTGGCATATACCTCAAGGTTGGTGTAATACTGTTTTGGATCAAGTGTGAAACTGCCGCTATCATCAACATTTGGATTAAGGCCATGAGCCTTCTCCCATTTGTCGGGCATTCCATCACCGTCGCTATCTGTCTGTGGTTTGCCGCCTTTAAGCGTAGGCCAACCTCCGGCATCATCAGCAGAGTCAATAAGACCACCCTCAGAACCATTACTGCCTTCTATCTTGGATGCCCCCTTACGGGCATTCGTTGTGACGCGCTTGTCGATGGCATCACGGTCTAAGGAACAACCTGCATAGTCGATAACCTTGTCGAATAGGCGATGTGGGTCTTTGTCAAGACTGATGATAGGATAGTTCCAGCGTGACTCGTCAGACTTGAAAGGTTCTGGGGCAAGACACTTCGCTTTCCACTCATCGTATGTAATGTCACCCTTCTTGTCCATCTTGATAGCCTTTACGCTTGTATTGTCCTTGGTGACTTCCTCTGAGCCCTCCATGAAGTTGCCATTGATATAGAGCTGGGCAGGAACACAAAGTGCGCCATTCTCCTTGCAGCAGTTCTTGCAGAAGGTAGTAGGATTGAAGATGCGTGTCATTACCTTTTCCTGAGTAGCAGGTCCCGGTTTATAGTAGTTGTAGCAGAGGTTGATTTTCTTTGGCTCCTTGTCAGGCAACTGCTCTCCACCATATGCGGAGTTACCTCCCCAGTTATAGATGACGTTGTTCACGCAATCCAAAGGACCTGCAAGCGTTGATACATAGCCGTGGTCGAAACGTGGCATACGTGAATCGTTGTCGGCAAGAAGGTTATGGTGGAATGACGCACGTTCACCGCCCCAGATACCTCCATATCCGTGAACAGCATTCTTGTTGGCACTTGCACGAAGACTCTCGGAAAGGATACACCATTGGAGCGTAAAGTCCCTGTTCCCATAGAAAGATCCGACCTCGTCTGTGCTCCAAGACATAGAACAATGGTCAATGATAATACGACGATGAGTGCCGTCAAGACCGTATTTGTCAAGGTCGTGGTGAGAGGCTGACATTGCATCTGCATCAACAATATCACCAACGCGACAACGTATGAAACGGATGATTACGTTATCTGCACTACCAATAGTGAGGGTATAGTTCTTCAGGCAGATTCCCTTGCCCGGGGCTGTCTGTCCCAAAATGCTGATACTGCCTTTGTTGATTTTCAGTTCACCCTTGAGTTCTATGGTTCCTGCAACGTCGAACACGATAATTCTCGGTCCTTTCTTTTTTTGGATATAGTATCTCAGCATTCCTTCAGATGGTTGCTCGATATTGTCTTCCAGTGTCGTTACATGGTAAACCTTGCCACCTCGTCCGCCTGTTGTGTAGCGGCCATATCCCTCAGCTCCTGGAAAAGCAGGGGCTTGTGCGAATTGTGCATTGGCCGGTAATAAGGTTACTAGCGACAGCAATGTCATTACGATTGATTTTCTTATCATAATCTATTAAGTTATATTGTAGTCGTTTTTGTGGTTATAGTAGTTAACGCTGCAAATTTACTATTTTTTCCCAAGAAAATACACAAAACCAAGGAAAAAGTTAAAAATTTTTACATTTTAGTTGAAAGTCAAAGACAAAAAGTCAAATGTCTAAGGTTGAAGGTCTAAGCTCTAAGCTCTAAGGGTGAAACACTAACCTCTATCCCCCCAAAAGGGTAGAAATGAAAAATGCACCACCCGATAAGTAAGGTGGTGCATTTTCTGATTACTAAGAAACAATGCTTACTTTGCAGCCTCGATAGAAGCCTTGCGGAACTCTTTCATTGCCTTCTCAATAGCAAGTGATGCCTTACGAGCACGAGCACCTGCAGCCTTATTACCATTCTCTGCCTGAGCAGCTGCGTCCTTAGCAAACTCTGCATAAGCAGCAGCGATCTTTTCTACTAATTCTTTCATTTTATTATAAGTTTAATGTTAATAGATTCAGTGTATTACTACTTACTGTATTACTTATCGATTGCAAAGATACGTAAAAAATCAAATAATACACAAATTTTATTGGTTTTTTTGACATTTTTTTATAAAAAAGTGCTTTCTGAGGCGTTTTAATGGCATTTTTTAAAACAAATCATTACTTTTGTATTCTAATTGTGGGAAAACCTACATATTTTTACTAATAAATAAAACACTAAAACTATGTCTAGATTTGCATTTAAAATGTTCCTGAAACCGGGTTTTGAGGCTGAATACGAGAAACGCCATGCTGCAATATGGCCGGAACTGGTAAAGATGATAAAAGATAGTGGGGTGGGGAATTATTCTATCTACTGGGATAAGGATACGAATATATTGTTTGGTTATCAGGAATGTTCGGGTGAAGGGAACTCGCAGGACACGAGTAATGGTATAGATCCTATTACTCAAAAGTGGTGGGATATGATGGCTGACATCATGGAGGTGCACCCCGAGGATAACTCTCCTATTACTATTCCATTGAAGGAAGTTTTCCATTTGGATTAAAGATGGCCCCTCACCTGCCCTACGGGCATCCTCTCCCCTAGGGGCTATTTACAAAACACCGGTCCATTGCCATGCCCTATGCCTAAGTCCTTGCCTCTGCGGATAGCTTCCGTTACATAGTCCTTTCCTCTTGCAACGGCATCCTCAAGCGAATATCCAAGGGCCAGGGATGAAGCTATGGCACTTGAAAGTGCACAGCCCGTTCCGTGAAGGTTGGTGCTGTTTATTTTCTCTGTAGCATAGACGCGCTCTGTGCCATTGGTAAGGCAAAGTCTGTCTGCCATTTCTGAGCCTTCAGCATGACCACCTTTTATTAATATGTTATAGTTGCATGCATTAAATCCTGATAATCCAGATAAAGTTTCCATTTCTGGAATATTTGGCGTGATAAGCGTGCAGAGAGGGAAAAGTTCGGAAACAACTACGTCTATGGCATCCTCCGACATCAAGCGACGGCCACTTGTGGAAATCATCACAGGGTCGAGGATAATTGGGTGATGGGTGATAGGTGTTAGGTGATGGCTTAGTGTTTCTGCAATGGCATGGGCAACATCAGCAGAAGGTATCTGGCCAATCTTTATAGCCTTGACATCAAGGTCGGAAAGAACGGCTTCAAGTTGGCTGCGCACGACATCTGCAGGTACAGGCATGACTGACTGTACCCCAAGTGTGTTTTGGGTGGTGAGGGCTGTTATGACAGAGGCTCCATAGCATCCTAAAAACTCTATGGTACGAAGATCCTGTTGTATGCCTGCGCCTCCGCTAGGATCACTTCCTGCTATTGTCAATACTATTTCCATGCATCTCCTAAAATCATTGCACCTCCAAATCCGAGGCTTAATACTTCTTCTACTTTATCAAACGTAACTCCGCCTAATGCCAATACCTTATTATCTATGATACCCTCAGCCACAGCCTTTTCTATCTGCTCTATGCTGAATGCCGAATTATATCCTTGCTTGGATATTGAGTTATAGATAGGTGAAAGTGAGAGATAGTTGCATCTGTCTTTCCATTCTTTTATTTCTTCTAAAGAATGGCAGCTTCGGCTGATGCTACCTTTCCACCCTTGTGGAGGAATAGGATTGCGAGAGTTGAGATGTACACCATACAAACCATATTTCACAGCAAGATGATGATGATCGTGAAGTACAAGTCGTGAATAATATTCCGCAGGAATCTCACGAATTAGCCGCTCCATTTCATCAGAAGTACTTTCCGGCTTTCGGATATGTATTAAATCCACATGAGCGAGACGCTGAACGATTCGTTCAGCCTCCCGCTCTATGAAATATGGAAGTGTGATTACAATTATCATTACACAGCTTTCTGATTAATCATCAGATTGACATGGTCGAATGAGCCGTCCCAATCTTTCCATACAGGCTCTATGCCATGAGCCTTCAGCGCGTTGGCGATTTCCTCAACCGTGCGGTCATCGCTCACGGTAAACTGCTCAAGAGCCTGTGGATAGCTATAGTATCCACCCGGATTCACACGACTTGCAGCCGACATGGTAGTAACGCCAAGAGTACACATATTATTACGTATAAACTCAGGCTCGCGTGTAGAATAGCTGATATCCACATCATGGTCAAAGATACGCATAGCGAATGTGACCTGTGCAAGTTCACGGTCGTTCACGAAGCAGTTCGGTTGGAAACCCTCATTCTGTGCAGGACGCATACGTGGGAAGTTGACAGAGTACTTTGTCTTCCAATACTTCTTCTGAAGATAACGAAGATGATATGCAAGCATAGTTACATCTGTCTTCCATTCCTTCTCAAGTCCGAGCAAGGCACCCATACCGATAGAGTGAACGCCGGCCATTCCCATACGGTCGAAACCGTTAAGACGCCATTCAAACTTTGACTTCATTCCACGTGGATGATAGTTCTTGTAATGAGCCTCATTGTAAGTCTCCTGGAAACAGATAACTCCGTTAAGACCATGATGGGTAAGCATGGCATAGTCTTCTGTTGAGAGAGGCATAACCTCGATCTTCAGGTTTGAGAAATATGGCTTGGCACGGTCGAGAGCCTTGGCAAGATAGTCAACGCCCGCCTTTGCTGGATTCTCACCTGTTACGATGAGAAGATTCTCGAAAGGACCGAGTCTCTTGATTGCCTTATATTCATCCTCACACTGGTCAATGGTAAGAATGGTGCGTGCCATAGGATTCTCACGATGGAAACCGCAATACACGCATGAATTTGAGCATGAGTTGGTGATATAGAGAGGGATGAACATTGACATCGTCTTGCCAAAACGCTCACGGGTATATTTCTGCGACAGACGTGCCATCTGCTCAAGATATGGCTCTGCTGCAGGTGATATAAGTGCCATGAAGTCTTCTACATCACAATGCTCCTTGGCAAGGGCACGACGCACGTCAAGATCTGTCTTTGAGGCAATCTTGCGAGTGGTCTCATCCCATGATATTTTTTTTAATTCATCACTAAACATAGTGTTAATTACTTATTTTACTTACGTTTGGAGCATGGTTTGAAGGCATACTCCTTTAGTTCGGTTATTGTTGGATTTTTTCCGCAAAGGGCACAAGAGTCATTTTTGGGGAACGACATCTTGTTCCATTCCATAGTAAGGGCATCGAAGGTAAGGATGGCGTTTGTCATCGGCTCTCCTACGTCTGCGAGGTATTTCACAGCTTCTGTAGCCTGAATAGTACCGAGCATTCCGGCTATGCTTCCGAGGACACCCACCATTGAGCAGGTCTCAACATCTTCTTTCTCTGGTGGCTCTGGAAATAGACAACGATAACAAGCTGTGCCGTGGGTATGCGTCATCATCTGACCGGAATAACGGTTTATACCACCGATACAGAATGGTTTATCGAGCATGATACAGGCATCATTGACAAGATACTTTGTTGAGAAATTGTCAGAGCCTTCAAGTACATAGTCATAAGGACGTATGAGTTCAAGAGCGTTATCCTCAGTTAGATACAGCTCATGCTTGATAATCTTCACATCAGGATTGATGTCTTTGGCACGTTCAAAAGCAGAATCAACCTTTGGGCGGCCAATATCTGAAGTACCGTGGATGACCTGTCGCTGAAGGTTTGTGATAGAGACTGTATCTCCATCTACAATGCCTATCGTACCAACTCCCGCAGCTGCAAGATACATGATAATCGGTGATCCTAATCCGCCTGCACCTACCACGAGCACTTTGGCATTGAGGAGACGAAGCTGTCCCTCCTTGCCAAAGCCGTCGAGAATGAGATGACGGTTATAGCGTCGCTTCTGTTCGGATGTGAGTTCCTTTGTTTCCTGACTCATTGTTACTTGAGTTTTCTAAGGTCGTGTGTCAGCTTTGCTGCACAGAAGTTAGGACCGCACATCGTACAGTATTCTCCGTCTGTATGACCTGCCTCCTCAAAATACTGAAGCGCGCGCTCTGGGTCGAGTGAGAGGTGGAACTGGTCACGCCAACGGAAGTCGAAACGTGCCTTTGAAAGGGCATTGTCACGAACCTGTGCACCAGGATGTCCCTTAGCAAGGTCAGCTGCATGAGCTGCAATCTTATAGGTCACAACACCTACACGCACATCTTCCTTGTTAGGCAAAGCGAGATGTTCCTTTGGCGTTACGTAACAAAGCATAGCGGTTCCCATCCAAGCTATCTGAGCTCCACCGATAGCGGAAGTGATATGGTCATAGCCCGGTGCGATATCAGTAACGATAGGACCGAGTGTATAGAAAGGAGCCTCATGGCAATGGTCGAGCTGACGATCCATATTCTCACGGATCTTCTGCATAGGAACATGACCAGGACCTTCGATGAATGCCTGTACATTCTTATCCCATGCACGAAGCACGAGTTCACCCATTGTGTCAAGCTCGGCAAACTGAGCTGCATCATTGGCATCTGCCGTACAACCAGGACGCAAACCGTCACCAAGTGAAAGGGCTGTGTCATACTGAGCTACGATATCACATATCTCATCAAAGTGCTCATAGAGGAAAGACTCCTTGTCGTGGATAAGGCACCATTTTGACATGATACTTCCACCACGACTGACGATTCCACATAGACGTGAATCTGCAAGATGCACGTTGTGGCGACGGATACCTGCATGGATTGTGAAGTAGTCAACACCTTGCTCACATTGTTCTATGAGGGTGTCACGATAGATTTCCCATGTCAAATCCTCTACTTTTCCGTTCACCTTCTCCAATGCCTGATAGATAGGAACGGTACCAACAGGAACAGGACAGTTGCGTACAATCCATTCGCGAGTCTCGTGAATGTTATCGCCAGTAGAGAGGTCCATAAGGGTGTCGCCACCCCACTTGCATGACCATACAGCCTTGTCAACCTCTTCCTCAATAGAAGATGTAGTAGCAGAATTGCCGATGTTGGTGTTAATCTTCACAAGGAAGTTACGACCGATAATCATTGGCTCTGCCTCCGGGTGATTGATATTTGCAGGAAGTACGGCACGACCACGGGCAATCTCGTCACGCACAAACTCTGGGGTGATATGCGATTTTATTCCGAGTTCCTCACAATTCATATTCTCGCGGATGGCTACATACTCCATCTCAGGAGTAATGATACCAGCCTTGGCATATGCCATCTGAGAGATTGACTTGCCTGCCTTAGCTCTACGAGGCAACTGTATATGCTCAAAACGGAGAGAGTCAAGTGAGTGGTCGGCAAGACGCTGCTTACCATATTCACTTGTCACCTCTGAGAGCTGTTCTGTGTCGTTACGGTCAATAATCCATTGTTCACGAAGACGTGGAAGACCTTTCTTGAGGTCTATCTCGATATTAGGGTCTGAGAACGGACCGCTTGTGTCATAGATATAAACTGGAGCATTTGGTTCCGTGTGAGGAATACCGCGCTCATCCTTAGTAACGGTAGGGGTGAGGTTGACCTTAGTCATTCCGACCTTTATGTAAGGGAACAGCTTTCCCTGCATATAGGCTTTCTCACGCTTTGCGTATGCTTTGTTATCTTGTGGCATTATAAATATAATCTAAAGTGTCGCAAGCTCCACTTCAAGTGAAGAGTTAAGAGTGAAAAGTGAAAAATTTAAATTACATTTTATAGTGCAAGGTTAATAAACGGCCTTAAACTTGCAATACTAACTTAAATTCTTCACTCTTAGTTCTTCACTCTTCACTTTCAACTTGAGCCATGCGAAAGTTGAATCATTAATTAAGGAATGCTGTGAGTGGACTTGATGCTTCTGCGCAATCGCTTACAGAGCCAAGACCTGCCTCGTATGCACGACGACCTGCAATAACAGCCTCCTTGAAGGCTATAGCCATCTGAACAGGATCACCAGCAACGGCAATGGCGGTATTAACCAGACAACAGTCTGCGCCCATCTCCATAGCTTCTGCTGCATGACTTGGAGCTCCGATACCTGCATCAACAACGACAGGAACGTTAGCCTGTTCGATAATGATCTGAAGGAAATCCTTCATGCGCAGTCCCTTGTTCGTACCGATAGGAGCTGCGAGAGGCATTACGGTTGCTGCTCCGGCCTCTTCAAGATGCTTGCAAAGGGTAGGGTCTGCCTGACAGTAAGGAAGCACCACGAAACCGAGCTTTACGAGCTGCTCTGTAGCCTTCAATGTCTCGATTGAATCAGGAAGCAGGTAACGTGGATCTGGGTGAATCTCCAGTTTCAGCCAGTTTGTTCCGAAAGCCTCGCGAGCCATCTGTGCGGCAAATACAGCCTCCTCCGCATTACGCACACCTGATGTGTTAGGAAGTAGCTGAATGCGAGGATTCTGAGTGATATGAGTCAGGAGATCATCCTGCTTATCCTCAAGTTCGATACGCTTCATGGCAACTGTAACCATCTCTGACTCTGATGCATCGATAGCCTTTGCCATAAGTTCATTGTTGTTGAATTTTCCTGTTCCAAGGAAGAGGCGTGAATTAAACTCACGACCTGCAATAATAAGTTTTTCCATAATTAGAAGCCCCCCGAATCCCCCGAGGGGGAATTTTTAGGATTGTATAAATCCTTATGGGGGTATATTGATTGTAAATTATTAATTTGTTTTTGAGGTTCAAATACTATCTAAAATCTCTCCCCCCTCGGGGGAGATGGAGGGGGGCTATAAATTTTTTCATCTCCTCTACCGGATCATCAGCATTCAATACTGCTCCGCTCAAGGCTATGCCAGTCATGCCAGTCTGCATTATCTGAGGAATGTCATCCAAGGTTATTCCGCCTATGGCAACAATAGGAAGGTCTATGCCCTCTGCCTTCATCTGACTGCAAATGCTGATATATCCCTCAAGACCAAGGATAGGTGACAATCCTTTCTTTGTCGTTGTGAAACGGAAAGGTCCGCAACCTATGTAGTTTGCTCCAGCCTCATAATGAGCACGGACATCCTCAAAAGTATTGGCTGTTCCTCCTATGATGAAGTCATCACCAAGAATCCTGCGAGCCTCTGCTATCGGCATATCCTTCTTGCCAAGATGAACGCCGTCTGCCTTTATCTGCTTAACGAGGTCCACATGGTCGTCGATGATGAATGTAGCCCCTGCCTCTCGGCACATTTTCTGAGCCTCAAGAGCCACAGGCAGAATTTCCTCATCCGTTGCATCCTTCATCCTGAGCTGAATCCAACGGCAACCGCCCTCCAATGCCAGACGGATAGAATCAAGGTAGGAATAGCGGTCGTTATAATGACTTATAAATTGTATCATCCTCCGCAAGCAGCCTTGATAATGATAATACTTGTTCCTTCGCTTATTGTGGTTGAGGCCCACTCTGAGCGAGGAATCATCTGATTGCTAATGGCAACGGCAACGCCTTTCTCCGGAAGGTTAAGTTCCTCTGAGAGAGCGAGAAGGGTAGTTGCCTCTGTTGCTACCGGCTTGTTGTTTACGCTTATATTCATATCTGTTTTCTTTACATTAAAGTCAAAAGTCAAAGGTCAAAAGTCGAAAGCCTTAGTCCTTTGTCCTTCGACCTTAGTCTTAAACAAAGACACAGATATGTAGTTTCGGGAATGGTATATACAAAAAATCCCTATCTCAGTACCAAATTCTTGGGTACGTGAAACAGGGGTAAATTGTGGTTAACTCGTTCCTTGCGACAGCATTACCTGCATCAAGTTCTATGGGTATAATCTCAGCCAACCTAAGTCAGCACCCCGTTTTCGGGGTGCAAAATTAGTGAATTTATTTGGATAAACCACTCTTTACTGCAATTTTTTAGTATTTTTTTACTTTCTCCTTTCTAAGGTCAATGACAATGCGCAATCAAATTGATAATTGTGCCCTTAGGCGAAAGGCATGTTAATTATTAATTTGTTAATTGTTAATTATTAATTTGTTAATTGTTAATTATAAATCGCCCTTATCATTCTGTCATTCCCAAAGGCATCCTGACGTAATTCAATATCGTGATAGCCAAGCATTTCAAGCATCTTCACGGTCTCTTTTCCGTATGCCCTGTTTATCTCGAAATATAGTCTTCCACCTCTGCAAAGGGCATGAGTTCCGTATTCTGCTATTGCCCGATAGAAAAGAAGCGGATCGCTATCAGGCACAAACAACGCCTCGTGAGGTTCATGCTCTAGCACATTCCTCTCCATGTCCTCAGCCTCCTTTACACATATATAAGGAGGGTTGCTCACAATCACATTCCACAAGTCCCTATCGCCGTCAGGCGCATTAAGGGCATCTTGCATATATATATCCACGCTTGCCCCAAGTGCCTTTGCATTCTTCTTCGTAACTCGCAAGGCCGTATCTGAAACATCCCAAGCAGAAACCTCTGCCTCTGGAATCTCTAATGCCAAAGTCACGCTTATGCAACCCGAACCGCATCCCACATCAAGAAGATACTTCTTTCCGTTCCTGTTTCCGCGAATATCCTTGCTCTCCTCTTTTATCCAAGAAACAAGCTCCTCCGTCTCAGGACGTGGGATAAGCACACCCGGCTCAACCGCAAACTGTCTTCCATAGAAATCCGCACAACCTATTATATATTGCACAGGCTCGCCTTTCTCCAATCGCAGCATCATCCCCTCAAGGCTCTCCTTATCATCATCCGAAAGACTATCCAAAGCCCCAAGACAAACATCCACAAAAGAAAGCCCGAAAGATTCCTCCAATAGCATCTTCACTATGCTACTGGCTTCTCTTTCATCATATATCGCTGTCAGTCTATTTACTATTTGTTTGAAATGCATATATTATTCAAAATATACTATACCTCTCTCTTCATCCCATTTCCTTTTATCAATTCCTAATAAAACAATATCAGAAATATATATAGGCTTTCCTGTATTTTCTGGAGCGCCAGTAATCTCAATAGTGAATTCTTTAGGACTAAAAGTACTACAGCCTTCTCCATCATATGGGGAAAAATGTATCTTTTCAGCTGCGTCTGTTAAATCTTGAAGTGACATAGAGCGTGCAAATGATGTATGACAATTAACACGGAACTCCGTAGGATCTTCATAATTGCACTTTATTTTAATATCCTTCCAAGGAACAGTTTTGATGTATTTTTCTCTACTTCTACAATCGCCAGCATAGATAAGCATACCAAAAAGGGTGATGTTTTCATCGAGGAAAATCTTTATCTGATATTTTCCTTCAGCATTAGGCAATATTTGCCCAACGCTATTTATATTATTGTCTGATAGTTTCTCAATATCCTTTCCTGTAGCCTCAATATGGTAGAAATCAGTCGAAACTCTTCTTTCCTGAAGTTTTTCTATATCCTCATGTTGATCAATTTTAGCAAGATAATTTACATATAGAGCTTTAGCTTTACTAAAATCGAAATCCTTTGAGTCATAATACCATTTTGTAGAATCTGCCTGATTCATTTCATAACCTATTATCTCAGGCGAGATGTCTTGATAATGATATTTAGGTATGGTTAGCGAAATGTGCATGTCATTTGTCTTGCCATTTCCCCAATATGCTGCCGGACGGAAATCATATCCCAAAGAACAATCACCAACACTATACTCTGGATTTTCTCGATATTCACGTGCATATTCCTTAAATACACTATAAGCATTATCCATGTGTAGCGTGTATCTGTTAGCAATCTTATAATCTACAATCAAAACGCGAGTTTGATGTGGCTCAAAGGCAAAGGATGTATAATACCATTTCCTGCGAATCTCGGCTATTCTTTGAGTTTCGCAATATCCCATTCTGTCCTCAAAATAATTGTTGGCAGATATGATACTATCTCCTTCATCCTCATACCAATCAATATCAATTGCCTCTCTGAGAACTGTATCTTTTGAACACTTCCAAGAAAGTTCTTGGTTATCTATGCGAAAACTTACCGACTGCACATAATCATCCCTCCAACCGAATTCCTGTTCTGCCATAGTATGGAAAGTTGCGCCTTCTATTCTTGCGCTATCACTTCCGCCAAACCAGTCAATAGGAAATCCATAGTCAATGCGGTCAAAATATTTATCAGAATTATTTTTGAGAACATATTTTACTCTTATATGCGACATTGGACATCCTGCATCTATTGTCAGATTCTCAGAGACAAGTTGAATCTCAGGAATCCTTCGAGGCTCAGGAGTACATGTTAGTGCTAATGCAGAATAGGTCACTACAGGGTCGCCGTTTGCATAAACCTGTAGGGAAAAATATAGACCTATCAATATATAGATAATTCTCCTACCCATTGTTTATATTCTTTTATTTTGCAAAGGTAAATAAAAATTTCAATAGTGCAAAGGAATTCTACGTAAATCCTATACAAGTCCGTTGATCTTCCGTTCTTCCTCCGTACCAAACTCGATGAACCTCCCATTCAAAATAAGAGCTTCACCGACTTTGCACCGACTTTGCACCGACTTTGGTACGGAGGAAGAGCGAAGGAGAAGCGAAAGAAGGACGAAGCTTTATCAGATGCAGAAAATCTGTATTTCGTGATTGAATGTGGATGGAATAGGGAAATGTTTTTTTTGCGGATATCGATAGTTAAACAAGGTTAAAACGTTAAAAAAGTTGTAATTTGTCATTTTATTGTAATATCTTTGCAATCGATATCCTTTTCAAAAAAAACTAAATTTATTATTTGATATGAAATTCTGGTACAAGTTTCTATTTTTGCCTATTCTCATCTTTGCTCTTGTCGGATGTAGTGATGATGAGCATGAATCAGTGTCTCTCAGTCAATACAAGGCTAAGGATGGCAAGGTCACGCAACTTCAGAAGCACACGATAGGTAAGGGAGTTCCTATCATTATCATGTGTGATGGAATTACAGATAAAGATATTACAAATGGCGTATATCGTCAGGCAACCACTTGGGCTCTGGAAGTGCTTTTCTCTGTGCATCCGATGAAGTCGCTGAGAGATTACTTTGATGTGTATGAGGTAACTGCGGCTTGCTATCCCAACCAATACACGAGGACGGATGGGGATAGCATTATATACTATGACAATGACGTTAGTATCGATATTGGTAGATATGAAAATATAGTAATGGGAATTATTGGCGAAGAGCGTTATGACGATGTGACAACCATAGTCCTGCGTGACGAAGAATGTTATAGTTGTGCTTTCATTTCCCCTTCAGACTCTGACTATTATGCTGATATCCCTACGGGCTATTCTTGTGCATACGTTGCGATTCCTTTTGGCGAAGGACTGCAAAAAGACTTAACCGAATTCTACGAAAATTGTATCCGTAGCACCTTATTGCATGAAGCAATAGGTCATGGCTTCGCTAAGCTTGCTGATGAATACGTTGAAGAGGTCTTAAAAGGGGACGATTACGATTCTGAAAAGATGTGGGTGCAGGAATGGCAGGAATATGGTTACTATAGGAATATATCTTTCGATAGTGATGTTACGAAGACATACTGGGCAGATTTTGCAGCAGATAGCCGATATGATTTTGAGAAACTTGGCTGCTACGAGGGAGGACACTACCGTGAAAAGGGTGTCTATCGTCCTACTGAGAGAGGTATTATGAGTACCAGTGATTGTGTTTTCCATGTTTTTGGACGTTCGATGATTTATAAACGTTGCATGAAGATTGCCTATGGTGACAGTTGGAAGTTCAACTATGAGGATTTCGTGAAATTTGACCTTGAGAAGGCAAAGGCTGAGCATGAAGAACTCAGAAAGCTATATCCTGACTATTCAAAATCCATGCGCTCCTGTGCTCCACCACGATTTGTAAAGATGAAAGCTTCACGATAATTTCAAAAACATAAAAATATTTGATATGAAAATCTGGTACAAGTTTCTCTTTTTGCCTATTCTCATCTTTGCTCTTGTCGGATGTAGTGATGATGAGCATGAATCTGTATCTGTATCTCTCGGTCAATACAAGGCCGAGGATGGCAAGGTTACACAGCTTCAGAAACATACGATTGGTAAGGGTATTCCTATCATTATTATGTGTGAACGATTTTCGGATAAGGATATTACAAATGGCAACTATCGCGAGGCTACCAACTGGGCTATGGAAGTGCTTTTCTCTGTGCATCCAATGAAGTCGCTGAGAGATTACTTTGACGTGTATGAGGTAACTGCGGTTTGCAATCCCAACCAATCCACGAGTACGGATGGGGATAGCATTATATATGATGATATCGATCCTTGGATATATGAATATAGAGTATTGGAAATTATTGGCGAAGAGCGTTCTGAGGATGTGACAACCATAGTTCTAAGTAACAAAGAATTTAGAGACCATTGTACCATAGGCTTCAGCTTAGACTCTGACTATTATGCAGATATCCCTACGGGCAATTCTACTGCATGCATTTCGCTTCCATTTGGCGAAGGACCGATAAAAGACTACTTAAACGAATTAGTCGAATATTACCCTACCTTATTGCATGAAGCAATAGGTCATGGCTTCGCTAAGCTTGCTGATGAATACGTTGAAGAGGACTTAGAATTGGACGATTACGATTCTGAAAAGATGTGGGTGCAGGAATGGCAGAAATATGGTTACTATAGGAATATATCTTTCGATAGTGATGTTACGAAGACATACTGGGCAGATTTTGCAGCAGACAGCAGATATGATTTTGAGAAACTTGGCTGCTATGAGGGCGCGGACTACCGCCCCACAGGCGTCTATCGTCCTACGGAGAACAGCATGATGAGAAATCACTATTTCGGCTTTGACGTTTTTGGACGTTCGATGATTTATAAACGTTGCATGAAGATAGCCTATGGTGATAGCTGGGAGTTCAATTATGAGGATTTCGTGAAATTTGACCTTGAGAAGGCTAAGGCTGAGCATGAAGAACTCAGAAAGCAATATCCTGACTATTCAAAATCCATGCGCTCCTGTGCTCCACCACGATTTGTTAAGATGAAGGCTTCACGATAATTTCAAAACATAAAAATATTTGACATGAAAAAATGGTATAAATTTCTATTTTTACCTATTCTTATCCTTGCTTTTGTGGGATGTAGTAACGATGATGATGATGAATCCTCAAAGGTTGAGGATGGCAAGGTTACGCAGCTTCAGAAACACACGGTAGGAAAAGGATTTCCTATTGTTATTATGTGTGGCAATTCCACGGATAGGGATATTGTAAGTGGCAAGTATCGTGAGGCTGTCAACTGGGCTCTCGAAGGACTCTTCTCCGTGCATCCGTTGACGTGTATGAAGTGGCAGCTGTAGCCTATTACGAAGACATCCAAAACACAGGTACGACATCATACGTACGGAATGATAGCATTGATGAAGTATATAGGTATGTGTACAAAGCCTTTGGCGAAGATATAGATGATGTGATATTAATCGTTCTTAACAAAAAAAATTTTAGAAGTTATTCTTACATGAGCCACTGGCATGATGAGACTGGTTCTGATATTCCTACAGGTTTTTCTACGGCTTACGTTTGGCTCCCGCTTGAAAATGATGGGTCGGTAATAAAAGACTATGACCCTAGGACTTTGTTGCATGAGGCGATAGGCCATTGTTTCGCAGGGCTTGCTGATGAATATATTGATAAGGAGTACGAATGGGATGATTTCGAATGGGAAAAGAAGTTTATAATGGATTCGCAGAAGTCTGGTGACTATAGGAATATATCTTTGGACAGTGACGTTACGAAGACATACTGGGCGGACTTTGCTGCTGACAGCCGATATGATTTTGAGAAACTTGGCTGCTATGAGGGCGCGGACTACCGCCCCACAGGCGTCTATCGTGCTACAGAGAACAGTATTATGAGATATGGTGGCTATTTCAATGTAATCGCTCGTGTGATGATATACAAGCGTTGCATGAAGATTGCCTATGGTGATAGCTGGACATTCGATTATGAGGATTTTGTAAAATTTGACCTTGAGAAGGCTAAGGCTGAGTATCAAGCATACAAAGAACGGTATCCTGACGATTATTCAACATCCAAGCGCTTCTGTGCTCCTCCACGATTTGTTAAGATGAAGGCTTCACGATAATTTCAAAAACATAAAAATATTTGATATGAAAATCTGGTACAAATTTCTATTTTTGCCTGTCCTGATCCTTGCGCTTGCTGGATGCGGGAAAGATGATGATGATGAATCCATAGAAGTTGAGGATGGCAAGGTTACACAGCTTCAGAAGCACACGATTGGTAAAGGCGTCCCAATCGCTATTATGTGTAGGAATTTCACGGATAGGGATATTGCAAGTGGCAAGTATCGTGAGGCTGTCAACTGGGCTCTCGAAGGACTCTTCTCCGTACATCCAATGAAGTCGTTGAGAGATTACTTTGACGTGTATGAGATAACTGCGGTTGCTTGGTACGATAACTCCCAAGACTCGAGTACGCCGTCATATGTACAGAATGAAAGCGATGATGGCGTATTCGGATATGCGCACAAAGCATTTGGTGAGGATATGGAGGATTTGGAGGATGTGGTATTAATCGTTCTTAACAATAAACACTTTAGAAGTTGTGCTTCCTGGAGTTCTTCGTCTCAAGAGTCAGATATTCCTTCTGGTTTTTCTTCGGCTTTCGTTTGGTTCCCGCAGAGATATGATGGGACGATAAGGAAAGACTATGACCCTTCAGTTTTGTTGCATGAGTTCGGACATGCTTTTGCAGGACTTGGTGATGAATATGTTGAGGAGGCCTCCAAATGGGATGATATCGAGGGGTGTAAGAAGTTCGTAATGGACCAGCAAAACTCTGGTTACAAAAGGAATTTATCTTTTGATAGTGATGTTACGAAGTCATACTGGGCAGACTTAGCTGCTGACAGCCGATATGATTTTGAAAAGCTTGGCTGCTATGAAGGAGGAGAATACCAGGAAAAGGGTGTCTATCGTCCTACGGAGAACAGCATCATGAGAGATAACGAGACGAGTTCCTATTTCAATGTAGTCGCTCGTGTGATGATATACAAGCGTTGTATGAAGATTGCCTATGGTGATAGTTGGAAGTTCAACTATGAGGATTTTGTAAAATTTGATCTTGAGAAGGCGAAGGCCGCGTATCAGGCAGATAAAGAGCAACATTCAACTTCTTCTACATCCTTAATATGAAGGCTTCACGATAATTTGAAAACATAAAATAATTAATGGATATGAAAATCTGGTACAAATTTCTTTTTTTGCCTATCATGTTCCTTGCACTTGCAGGATGCAGTAAAGATGATGATGATGTTGATAATGATGATGAATCCATAGAAGTTGAGGATGGCAAGGTTACACAACTTCAGAAACATACGATTGGTAAAGGCGTCCCAATCGTTATTATGTGTGGCAATTCCACGGATAGGGATATTGTAAGTGGCAAGTATCGTGAGGCTGTCAACTGGGCTCTCGAAGGACTCTTCTCCGTGCATCCG
>OMXX01000231.1 GCA_900315105.1 uncultured Prevotellaceae bacterium
ACTCTGAATATCTACACTAAGAACAGATGGTTGCACTACTGGACAATTTTCAACGCCAGCTACGGATGAGCTAAACGTTTTGGAGGGTTAACAATTTAATATCCTTAATGGGGGGTAAGGGGGCTTTATACGCTCATATCAGTTAGGATATGGCAAAAAGTCAGTTTGAACAAGAGAAATCGCATTCTGGGCGGTTTTGACCGCAATGACCTGAGACTATTAGTAGGGTTGCGGAATTGAGGGGTTATAGGAAAGCATCTGCAAATGTTGGCGGAGAAAGAGACAACTGGCGGACAATACAAGCGGATTGGAGAAATCTACGGATTTCCTGTCAAGATTGTCAGCGAGACAAGTTTCGAGAATGGTCTTCCATTTGTTGACAACCGCTTTTTTGTCGAGGGCAATTACAAGTACCAGTACAACTACGGTCACATTGCCAAGTCGGACCCGATAACAGCGGCAAACAACTTTCTGAATGCCTTACAGAAGATACCAAGCTACATTGAGCAGTATGATTCAAGGTGCAAGGCTTTGGAGAAGGTGATATCGCAACTGCAAGAGATTGTTGACAAGACTTGGAAGAAAGAGGATGAACTGAAAGGATTGAAAACAGAGTTGGCGGTGTTGGACAGGAAGATACAACTTGACCTCGCATCTCCGCAACAGCAAGAATCAAAAGAACTTGCTACAGAAAAAGAAATGGTTGAAGAAACGGCAAATAATAAAATTGTCAGACCTGCTTTCCGAATGTAAAATAAAGTTTCATAGACAGGTAAACGTCTTATTTTCCGCCACACCACATCTCCCGGCTGTTTTTCAGCCGGTTATGTGGATTACGCAAAAAAAATGATTTTCCAAGTTTAACCTATATTTTGATATAACAGGGCAGCAATTTCCGTTTGTCATAGGTTTCTTTGCTGACTATGCACTTGAAGAGCCTCTCAAGGTATGTCTCTGGATTGATGCCGTTGAGCCTGCAACTCTCCGTAAGCGAAAAGACGAAGGCTGTATTTTCAGCAGCATTCTCACTTCCTATATTCTGGCAGTTCTTCAAGTTCAGTTTTACTGGTTTCATTCTCTGTTCACAGAGATTGTTTGAAATCTGCACCCTGCCGTCCTTGATGAAGTTCCCAAGTGATTTCCATTGATTGAGCATATAGTTAACGGCATTGCTCATCATCTCGTTTGTCATCAGTTTCAGGTCTGTCGACATCAGTACAACTCTGTCATGTATCCGCCTGAGTATTGTCTTGGACCGTCGCTCCCGTCGCACTTTAATCTGATCGGGAGTTAGCTTCTGGACTTTAAATGCAAGTTCCAGTTTGAAGAGCTCAGCTATCATATTGATGATCTCCATCGCTCTTCTGTCACTAGGGAGAGCATCTATGAACTTCCTTCTCGCGTGAACCCAGCAGCCGACATGTACGATGCCCGGGTGTCTCTCTGCATCGTCGAAGATGCTGTAGGCAACGTAGCCATCTGTTGATATAAAGCCACTGAAGTCCGTCAGGAAGTCAACGACTACCTTACGGGCACGGCTGCCACTCTCATAGAGGTAATAAACGATTTTCTTTAACTGGGCGTAGAAAGCCCAGAGATATTTCTTCTTGTAGCTTTTCCCTCCGTTTTCGTCCTTCACTCCGACGAGCTCCGTGGTCTCGTCTGTCATTATGTAGTCTGTACTGATGACTTCGCTTCTCATGCTATCCTCCAAGTATTCTCTAAGGAGGCGCAGACCATTCTGCATGTAGCGGTTCAGCGTGGCTTTGCTGAAGTGAAGGCCAGAGTCACGAAGCAGTCTCTTGATGCGGTTCACAGGAAGGTGATAGACATATTTCCAGCAGATCACCTGTGCCAGGACTGCCGGTGAGAGGATGCCTTCAAGCTCGGCAAAGGGTCTGTTCATCGTATTAACGAAACTGCCGTCTTTAAGGCGGACACGAGCCACTTCATAGATATGCTCGATATATTTGGCCTTGATGACTTCTACCGTGCGGTAGTAGCAGACATCAAGTTTCCCCTTACGCTTTACAAAGGTTGCTCCATTCGGAAGACTATAGTAGTCTTTTACATAGTGCATTCTGGTCTCGTCGCATTTATGGTACTGCTTGGGCTGGCGTTTCTTCTTATCATTCTTGGAAGATGATGACTTAGGAGCAGCATCATTGGGAGTAGTTGCTGAAGTTCTGTCAGAGCCGGTATCCTTGCCGTTAAAATTAGCCTTCTCTTCGGCACGTGTATCGCTTTCTCTGTTGTTAAGAAGCCTCTGCTGTTCCGAAGTACGTGCGAAGCGATGCTTGCGGCCATCCTTCACTTCGTTCTCCAGATTGGCTATCTTCTGAAGCAAGGCCTGAACATATTCCTCCTTTGCCTGGATGATCTGATTCTGATGGTCAACAATAGACTGGAGCATCTGCATTGAAAGGTTAAGTTCAGACACCTTGTTAGTGAGTTCCTTTATGGTTTCCATAGACTGACGATCGTGCTCCTCCTGCAGTTTGCGGGAGGCAGTCTGTTCGCGAAGCAGGCCATCGACCTGCTTGCGAAGATGGGCATTGGCTTCCTTGAGAAGGCCCATCTGAGACATGAATAACTCATATGCACGTTCATCTTCCATACCACAAAGGTACGAAAAATATCCGGATTATGCAAGTGATTCAGCATATAAATTATTGTGTATCAATAAATTATATTCCATTGCCATCCACTTTGCTCACCTGCATACGGTCGATTACGAGGCTCTCAGTGAGATAAGCCATGTCCGACCAGCTTATTTGGCAGCTGCGGGATATTTCGTCGAATATGGGCTTCTTGAACTTTCCCTGAACAGGACGCTTTTCATAGAGAACATAGAAACCCCGCTCATAATGCAGAAGCTTTACTATCTTACGTGACTTCGACATGAACATGTAGACAATAGTCGTATCACTTGGATCCATGGACAGCTCGGTCCGTATCTGCTCACAAAGGCGGAAGATACCCTTGCTGTAATCGGTATCTTTGCACCAACAAATTTCAGAAATTAGCAATGTAGCAGATTTCGGAAAAATGAATGTAGCAGATTTCGGAAATTAGCAATGTA
>OMXX01000074.1 GCA_900315105.1 uncultured Prevotellaceae bacterium
AACTGCGAAGCTGGTGAACTTGCGAACAATTAACATGCGGCTTTTTCCTGTTTTTTACCTTAATGTCTTGCCGTAGGCCTGATATGTGGATTTGTTTTTATCGGGAAGCCCTAAGGCTTACCAGAAAAAATAAATACGCATAGCAGCAAGAGGCGAGGAACGAGACTCTAAGACATTAAGGGGTTCTTATTGTTTTTGTCTTATTATAACGTGAGTTCGACGAATTGCTGAAACAGCCTGCAAGGCTAACAAGCTAATAGCCTAGGGCATCGCCCTAGGTACATTGAAGTTTGTCAATTTCGCCCTGTAGGGGCAAAAGCAGGGCGTTGCCCTGGGCTAAGAGCAAACTTTGCCCTTTCAGGGCGCAAGCCGACAAAACAATTTTTCGCTAGACTCAACAAGCTAAAGCAAGTCATCGAACGGACGTTATTATAGCTCAAATTCCTGATGAACGGTAAGTTGCATTGGTTAGCGGATAGTAATAAAATGGGATAGCATTAAAAAGGCAACCTCAGAAATGAGATTGCCTTTTAGTTCTAAACGCTATGCGTGCGGAGTCTTAAGGAAGGCTGATAGCCTCGTTAGGACAAACGTCAGCACATGTGCCACACTCTGTGCAGAGATCTGGGTTGATTGAATAGATATCGCCCTCAGAGATAGCCTCAGATGGGCACTCGCTAATACATGTACCGCATGCAATGCAGTCGTCGCTAATTACGTAAGCCATAATGTTTTTGTTTTATTATTAATACTATTTTTGTTTCAATTAACGATGCAAAGATAGTATTTTCTTTTGGAAATACCTAAAAATAATGAGGAAAATTTCAAAAAAAGTTCATTTTTTTCCTTTGTTAGTATATAGAATACCTTTTTGTAGGTATTGAACAATGTTCGTTATTCGAAATAGAACGTAAGTGCTATGATACTGCTTCGCGCAGAACTGACGGAAGATGCGAAGGGGAGTTTGTTCTTATCCCTTAGTGTCTTTGCATGATTAGTATTAAGACAGTTGCCAAGAGAGTACATGAACTTCAGTTCCGGTCTTAGCTTGAAGAAAGGCAGATACATGTCGCATCCTGCGCCTACCTCGAAGAACACGTCGTTTTTCTTCAACTGGATATAGTCGTTTGCCTTTGTTGACAGGTTGAGTGAAGGTGATAGACCGGCCATGATATATGGTCGGTGGTTGTTGAATCGCTGTGCAGCATAGATAAGGTCGAGCGAACAGGTTACATACACGCTCTTCATGTCCTGTCGTGCCTGAACATACTCACCTTTCTGATTCAGATTCATGTGGTCGGCGAATGCGATGTGGCGATTTGCGAAATACATTACAGGTGCTACGCGAAAGGCGAGATAGTCGGTAAGGCGCATCTCACCAAGCACGCCCACATGGAAACCGCCATCCCATGTGTTCTGGTCGCAGGTAACAAGCGACTCTGCCTGATTACCGTCAGCATCGGTGTAGGTTATAGGTCCTACGTTCTCAAATTCTAGGTCCTGGAAATGCGTACCCACGATAACTCCGAAGTGCATAGGGCGCAAATCGCAATAAGGGCGGTTCTCAACCGTCCTTTCCTGTGCACTTGCCACCAATGATGTGAGGAGTGCTATTATATATAAGGTGAAAAAACGCATAATTAATTAACCGCCCATCACAAACGGCCCCTCACCTGCCCTGCGGGCATCCTCTCCCCAAGGGGCGAGGAAGGAGTTACCTTTGTTGTTATGAGGACTTCACTTTAAGAGGTTTATTACATACTTTCCCTCGCCCCTTGGGGAGAGGATGCCCGTAGGGCAGGTGAGGGGCCGTAGTTTTTTTATTTTATTTCCAATTCTACCGGACAATGGTCTGAGCCATAGACATTGGTATGGATAGCCGCAGTCTTGATGCTGTCTTTCAGACGCTCGGAAGTGACGAAATAGTCGATACGCCATCCCGTGTTCTTCTTTCGGGCTTGAAAACGATATGACCACCATGAATAGGTCACTTCCTCCGGATGCAATGTGCGGAAGGTATCAATAAAGCCCTCGTTAAGAAGCTGGGTGAATTTCTCGCGCTCCTCGTCGGTGAAGCCGGCATTCATGCGGTTGGTCTTCGGATTCTTCAGGTCAATCTCCTCATGAGCCACGTTCATATCACCGCATACGATGACAGGTTTCTTGGCGTCAAGCGCCTTGAGATATGCACGGAAGTCATCCTCCCATTTCATTCGGTAGTCAAGTCGGCGAAGACCATCCTGAGAGTTAGGGGTATAGACGGTGACGAGATAGAACTTCTCGTATTCAAGGGTTATCACACGGCCTTCATGGTCGTGCTCGTCTATTCCTATACCATAACTAACGCTCAATGGAGTGTGTTTAGTATATATGGCGGTGCCGGAATATCCTTTTTTCTCGGCATAGTTCCAATAAGACTGATATCCGGGGAAAGCAAGGTCAAGCTGTCCTTCCTGCATCTTCGTCTCCTGAAGGCAGAAGAAATCAGCATCAAACTCGGCAAAGGCGGTTTGGAAACCCATTATGCCGTTCTCTACTTTCTCGCCGTCCTTACCGGCACAGGCACGAAGTCCGTTCACATTCCATGAGATAAAGCGCATATACTAAGCCTAACCAAGCCTTCCCAAAGGGAAGGATGTTTTAATGAATTAATCCCCCAAGGGGAGGATATGTTGTTAATTATAATTATTTTGCCCCCATGATTTGAAATACTAACCACTCCCCCTGAAGGGGGTGAGGGGGGTGGATCTTGTCACATACTCCGATGTTATCAACATCGGACTACCCATTGGGGAGGGACTGGGGGGGCTACTTATTAATCAGATTCATAAATTCCTGACGTGTAGTTGCGTTGCTGAAGATTCCGGCAAAGGCAGAGGTCGTGGTGACAGAGTTCTGTTTCTCAACTCCACGCATTTGCATACACATATGGACTGCCTCTACGACAACCATAACACCCTGTGGCTTCAGAGTCTCTTGAATAACCTCCATGATCTGATGTGTCATGCGTTCCTGTACCTGCAGGCGACGGGCAAAGACCTCTACCACACGGGCAATCTTCGAAAGACCTGTGATAGTGCCGTTAGGAATATATGCCACATGAGCCTTGCCATAGAAAGGAAGCATGTGATGCTCGCACATAGAGTAGAAGTTGATGTCCTTCACTATGATCATGTGGTTGTATGTCTCGTGGAAAAGAGCTTTTTCAAGAATAGCCTTTGGATCCTCACGATAGCCTTTGGTGAGAAACTGCATTGCCTTAGCCACACGAAGAGGTGTCTTTAGCAATCCCTCACGCTCTGTGTCTTCTCCAAGGAGTCTGAGAACTTCCTTATAATGACCGGCAAGCTCATCAAGAGTTTCCGGAACTATATAAGGCTCTGTTGATTCTATGTTACTATCAAGCATTTCTATAATAAAAAAACGGCCCCTCACCTGCCCAATGGGCATCCTCTCCCAAGGGGCGAGGGGGAAATTACACTTATTGTTTTGAGGAAATCACTTGAGGGGTTAATACTGCACACTTATCGTGCCTTTCACAAGACATGCTTGCGGGTAATACTTCTTTACCTGTGCAAGTACGGCGCGAGCCTCTTCCTGTGTGCGGTAGTTGCCCATACGGCATTTCCATGAAGGAGAATAGAAATGGACATACACAGGTTCGGAAGGGAAGTAGCGCTTCATATCCGTACCGGCTTTCTCTGCCTTTTGGCGGTCGGTGCGGGAATTGCCACCTGAGAATACCTGAATACGGAAACCTGTTGTCTTGTAGCTGTTGCGCATCACCTTCTTACGGGTATCTACGGCAGCATCTTCTCCTGGGGTTTCGCTGTTGTTGTTCGCGATATCTGTGCCGGTATGCTGTGTAGCATCCGGTCTGTTGTTTTCTTGTGGAATGGATGTTATGGTATGTGGGACGGCAGGTGTTGGATTGGTAACACCGTTATTCGCAGACGGCTGCGGATTGCCATTAACCAATACGTCGATAGCCGGACTTTGCGTCACGGTTACTGTGCCCTTGCCGGTTTCGTTAGCGCGAAGTCCGTCAAGGAATTTCTGATTCTGAGCCTGTATGCCCAGACTGCAGATTATTGTGAGAATAAATGTAATTAGTCTATTCATGTTTTTAGTAAGGAAATGAAAAGTGAAAATGAATTTCTCATTGTTCACTTTTCATTTTTCATTTATTGTCTTGGAAGATTAGTTCCAAGCGTCGATGATACCCTTGAAGTCAGCAGCCTTCAGAGAAGCGCCACCGATAAGGCCACCGTCGATGTCAGGCTTAGCGAAGAGCTCAGGAGCGTTAGAAGCCTTGCAAGAACCACCATAGAGGATAGTTGTGTTGTCAGCAGCCTCTGCACCGTAAACCTCAGCTACGCAAGAACGGATGAATGCGTGGATTTCCTCTGCCTGCTCAGCAGTAGCGGTCTTACCTGTACCGATAGCCCAGATTGGCTCGTAAGCGATAACGATGTTCTTCCACTCCTCAGCAGAGAGATGGAATACAGAACCAGCGAGCTCTGCCTTACATACAGCCTCCTGCTTGTTTGCCTCACGCTCAGCGAGAGACTCACCGATACAGAAGATAACCTTCAAACCGTTAGCGAGAGCGAGGTTAACCTTCTCCTTGAGAATCTCTGGAGTCTCGTGATAGTACTCACGACGCTCAGAGTGACCGAGGATAACGTACTCAGCACCTGTTGACTTTACCATCTCAGCAGAAACCTCACCTGTATAAGCACCAGAAGCCTTGTCTGCGCAGTTCTCAGCAGAGAGCTTGATGCAGCTGCCCTTGATAACGTCAGCAACGCTTGCGAGGTGGATGAATGGAGTACCGATGATAACATCACAGTTAGGGTTCTTTACTACCTCAGTAAGTTCCTTTGCGAGAGCAACGCCCTCCTGCAGGTTCTTGTTCATTTTCCAGTTACCTGCTACGATTTTCTTTCTCATTTTTTGTTTTGATTTTAAAAAATTATATATCCTGTTGGATTCTTTTATTTCTTTTCTCGTAAGCCATCTTGACCACATCCAGAGCCTGTCGGCAATGGTGAGAAGGGCAAGAGGCAATACATACCAGAGCAGTATCAGCGCTATCTGCTTGCCTGTCTTGTCTTCAGGCATGTGACCGAACTCAGACTTGCTCAGCGGCTGTTTTATCATCTCGTCAGCTGGCAGGAAGTTATGGCTCCACTTACCGATTACCGTACCATCCTTCAGCAGCAGAAGTCCCGGATTGCTTCTTACGATTGTCTTCAGCGTTGTCTCGTCCGTGTTATAGAACGGATACTCTGCTCCTGTCATATCCTTCCAGCGTGCAATGGCTGAATCGCCACTCGCCGTAAGGCAATAGAACTTATAGTGGTTCTCTGCGGCATATTCATAGAGCATGTCTATGTTGCCGAAGTTTGTATCGTCGGCCTGTTCCAGATGCGGAGAGACAAGAAGGAAAACATATCCCTTGTTGATTGTCTCGGTCAGGTCATCGCCTGTCTGCATATCCGTGATGGAGAAATCATGGATAGGAGGCACATAGCCCTCGCTTATCTGTTTTGTCTTGGAGTCTATGAAAGTCCAAGTAGAGTCAGGATATTCCTCCAACGTGAATTCCTTCTTAACCCCATCTTTCTCCAATATGAAAGTGGTCTCAAACTCAGGCGTCTTTGCTCCTTCGGGTATCTCCATTCCCTCAGGGATATTTGCACCTATGTGGTATGGACGGAAGTCGAAGACAGGCAGGTCGTACAAACTCCATACTGATGTGCCGAGGATGAAGAGAATGGTATAGTGGAATACAATCCACTGGTTACTGAGGTTCACGAACCTTGGCATCTTCAATGGCCATCTTGCTATCAGAAAGGCAAGTACAAGTAGGATGATGTTCTTCAGAAGCGTTTCGCCATTGGTCAGACGTATCGCATCGCCGAAGCATCCGCAGTCGCTTACCGGGTCTGAAATCCAAATCCATACGGTCACCAGAGTCATCACCACCATGAAGAGGAGCATCACGTTGGCTACTACTTTCCTCAGTATGGCGAAGAGAAGGAAAACGCCAAGCGAGAACTCCAAAGCCGACAATGCCACAGATGTGGAAAGAGTCAGCCAGTCGGGCACATACTGCAATAGCCCAAGTGCCTCTGCATAGTCCTGCAGCTTATACTGCGTTCCTATAGGGTCAACCGCCTTGACATATCCTGAGAAGATGAATGTTATGGCGAGAACGACTCGGGCAATATTAATCAGTATGGTTTGAAGCCTCTTCACTTTTCTGCCTTTGTCTTAATGAGTCCGAACACAGCGTAGTTTATGATGTCCATATAGTTTGAATCAATACCTTCTGACACACTAACCTTACCCTGATGGTCCTCAATCTCCTTTATCCTGTTTATCTTTGTGAGGATGAAGTCTGTGTAGCTTGTAACCCGCATTCCGCGCCAAGCCTCGGCATAGTCATGGTTCTTGCGAATCATAAGCTGCAGGGTTTCTTCCGCAAAGTGGTCGTAAAGCTCAATGGCACGTTTCTTGTCAATGTCCGGCTCGTCAACGTAGCCTTCCTGCAACTGTATCAAACCTATGATGCCATAGTTCACCAACGCCATTATCTCCGGACGGATTCCCTCTTCAACCATAGCCACCTCACCAGTCTCAAGCTGACGAATGCGCTTTGCCTTTATGAAGAGCTGGTCGGTAAGAGAGGATGGACGGAGAATACGCCAAGAGGCACTATAGTCTCCCAGCTTTGCGGTAAAGATATCTCGGCACTCTTTTAGTGCGCTTCTGAATTCTTCCTCAGTTGTCATAGTCGTTTTTAGCTTTTGGGTGATGGGTGATAGGTGTTAGTGGATTGCCTTTTCCGTAATGGTTTTACAAACCACCAACACCCAACACCTAACACCCAACACCTACATTTATGAGTGCAAAGTTACTTATTTTTTGCGATATTTCAAAGAAAAAGCCTCTGAAAATGCCAATTCATATAGGTCATTTATCTTTTGTCAACTCTTTTTGACGTTTGTGAATGTATTTTATCTTTGCACATTCCAGATTGAAAACTCCCTGAAGTGAGTCTCTATAGGCTCTCAATTCGTTGAATTGCTGAAGCTCTTCCTTGGTAGCCGTACATGCCTTGCGATGTGCCTCTACCTGTGGTTTCATCTCGTCAAACTGCCTTATTGCTGACTGAAGGGCGGAATCCACCTCAGCAAGATTTGCCTGTGCTATTTTCAGAGATGCCTCCTGATGGAACTTCAAGGCTTCCCTGCGCTCCTCTACAGCATCGGGATAATAGTGGCGCATAGAATCTATGGAATAAATCACACGCTGATAGTTGCCGGCCTCATAGTCTGCCTGTATTTCCTTGAGCAACTGCTTGGCTTCAGGGTTCTTCTCGCAGCTTGTGAGGAGCACAGTACCAAAAGTTACACAAAAAGCCAATCTAAGTACTTGTAACGATGTCATTGCTATGTTTTTACGTAAATTCATGGTGCAAAAGTACTAAAAAAATCAGAAACACCCGAATATGTCATTCTTTTTTTGTAATTTTGCAGTCGAAATGATGGATTATACTGATGCCGAACTGGCACAAATACTTGATAAGGATATTTTTCACATGATTTCCGAGGCTGCCGACAGCCTTGGTCTTGAATGTTATGTGGTGGGGGGATATGTTCGTGATATATTCCTCGAAAAGCCATCTGATGATATTGACTGCGTGGTGGTTTCCCATGACGGAATGCCATCCCCCGGAATTGCTGTTGCCAAGCGTCTGAAGAAGATGCTCGGCAAGAAGGCTTCACTCTCTATATTCAAAAACTTCGGAACGGCACAAGTAAAAGTATATGGAACGACCCTTTCCCCGCTTCCCCTTAAAGGAGAAGAGCCGCTCACGCAAGAAAAGTCCCCCTTTAAGGGGGATTCAGAGGGTCTCGAAATAGAATTCGTCGGCGCCCGCAAGGAAAGCTACCAGCGTGATTCTCGCAAGCCTATCGTTGAAGACGGCACTCTTGAGGATGACCAGAACCGTCGCGACTTCACCATCAACGCTATGGCTATCTGCTTGAACAAGAGTCGTTTTGGTGAACTCGTTGACCCATTCGGAGGTGTTGATGACCTTTACGATGGAATCATCCGCACGCCTCTTGATCCAGACATTACCTTCTCCGACGACCCATTGCGAATGCTCCGTTGCATCCGCTTCGCCACACGCTTCAACTTCATTATTGAAGATGAGACATTCGAGGCTCTTGAACGTAATGCCGAGCGCATCAAAATAATCAGTGGAGAGCGTATAGCAGACGAACTCAACAAGATTCTTATGACCAAGCACCCAAGTCGTGGCTTTGTTGACCTCCAGCGCTCTGGTCTCCTTGCTATTATCTTCCCCGAACTCTCGCAAATGGATATGGTCGAGACAAAGAACGGAAGAGCCCATAAGAATAATTTCTATCATACCTTGGAGGTGTTGGAAAATCTTATTTCGCAAACCACCAACACCCAACCTGCTCCGACAGGCACAAATGAAACCTCCGTCGGTTCTCCGGCTCCCTCCCTACGGGGGAGGGCGGGGGGAGAGACCCCTCTCTGGCTCCGTTGGGCAGCCGTTCTCCACGACATCGGCAAACCGAAGAGCAAGCGTTGGGACCCTGTTCAGGGCTGGACATTCCATGCTCACAACATAATAGGAGCTAAGATGATTCCCGGTATCTTCCGCAGAATGAAACTTCCGATGGATGCAAAGATGAAATTCGTGCAGAAGATGGTGGAACTCCACATGCGTCCTATCGCCATAGCCGATGATATTGTTACCGACTCAGCCGTCCGTCGAATGGTGAACGATGCTGGCGATGATATTGATGCTCTCATGGCTCTCTGCGAGGCAGATATAACGAGCAAGAACCAACAGCGTAAGCAAAAGTTCCTTGACAACTATCAGCTTGTGCGCCAGAAGATTGAGGACTTAAAGGAAAAGGATTTTAAGCGACTTCTCCAACCTGTTATTGACGGTAACGAGATTATGGAAATGTATAATCTCAAGCCTTCCCGAGAAGTCGGAATCCTAAAGCAATATCTCAAGGATGCCGTTCTCGACAATAAGGTAGAGAATGAACGAGAGCCTCTCCTTGCCTTGCTCAACGAGAAAGCAAAGGAATTAGGATTGGTTTAGAAGAAATAATCAAAAGTTGAGGTCGCAAATAGCAACCTCAACTTTTTTTTGTGAATATTTTGTGATTATAAAAAAGATTGCTTACATTTGTACCCGAAATAATCAAAACTCATACAACATGACAAGAATCTTTGCGTTACTGGTTTATCTTATCTGCTGTGTCAACGTTATGGCTCAGAATAATGATGTCTTTCCTGATACGATGAGACTCAAGGTTGACAATGGCAAAGTGGTAAAATTACCACTTACATATAGTGACGAAAATAGTAAGTTTTATTGTACTAACGAAAAATTTGTGGAACATGATACTACTTTTCTCTATCGTGAATATAGCTATTTTCGCGAGAATCCCTCAAAACCTTTTGGCACTTATGCAACATCCTATTATATTATACCGCGCTCACACAAGGGATATTTTGACACCTTGAATAATAAAATGGGAGCTCGAAACCATTATGTGCGTGCAGGCTATATAACTCAAGTATTGTCAGATATAATAGAACAAATGCCTAATCTCGAAAAACAGCAGTTGGGGGATATTCCAAGAGTTTGGCATCCTCTGTGGAAACGAGGTGGAGCTTATTATTATACTGATGAAATAGCTAATGAATTTGAATTTACTGACATGTTGTTGATGCACTACTGTATGGAGACATGGTTTCGTCCATTAAAAGATTTCAGAAAACTTGATGGTGGTGGTTGGGCTTACAAAACTGTCAACGACGAAAAAAAAGGGGAACAGGTGACGATTATCCCTTGTTCTAAGCTCAAAGGGGCGTATATCATGACAAGTATAGTTGAAGGCGAGCAACCTAAATATAGCCTTTGGACTAACCATAAGGATATTGTCAACTTTGACCTTATCCGTTATGAAAGTTATGACCATGAACCTGAAGGTCTTGATTATGAAGAAATTGATTTTGATTCGCTGAGATGATTTCGTGGAAAGCAATATCTCAAGGATGCCGTTCTCGACAACCAAGTAGAAAACGAGCGAGAACCTCTCCTTGCCTTGCTCAACGAGAATGCAAAGGAATTAGGATTGGTGGTTAAGTGAAGAGTGAAAAGTGAAGAGTGAAGAATTTAAGTTACCATTTATTGCGAAAGGTTGATAGACTGCCTTAAACTGCAATACAAACTTAAATTCTTCACTCTTCACTTTTCGTTTTTTACTCCTCCTTACAACCACCTTTCCTCTTATGATCCTCCATCGATAGTCCATCAGTCCTCCATCAGTCCTCCATCAGTCCTCCATCGATCCTCCATCGAAACGATGGACCATCGATGGAGTATCGATGGAGAATCGATGGAGTATCTACGGTATTTTGACGGCAAATCAAGGGAAAATCTACGAAATAAAAAAGCTTATGCCCGAAATGGACACAAGCTTTCCGTTGTCCTCTTTAAATAATCTCGCTAAAAACCATTATAATCTAAAATTATTTCTTTGCTCCCTTAATATATTCCTTCTTTCCGTTGTTGAAACTCTTTAAGGCATACCATTCGACAGGAAAACCGTTACTGCCATTGTTTTCTGAAACCACAATGTAATATCCGGCTTCTGTATATCCGACTAAAACCTCTACCCGGTCGCCATTGTCTATGTTGAAATGTGCACTCAATATGTGTCGTAATTCATTTGGGACAAATGCCGTTTTTGCTTCGTTATGTTGGTTGGACCTGTAATAAAAATCTTGTTCATTATTATTATTGATGTAATTGAATGTTAGACTGTCGATGGCACTAAATGTTTTATCTCCTAAATCTTTGTTTTCTTTGGGTATGAAATACATTGTACCTTCTCTTGTTGCTCCACCTCCACTTATAGACCAATAGCCATGAGTGTATTCTTTGGGATTATAGTCATAATCATCGCTTATTTCCCATTTGAACTTCCATGATTTTATTCCTTTCTGTTTGAGAACAGGCTGTATAATTTGGTAATACTGCTCTTTGTCGAAAGGACGGATTTCATCAATCAGTTCGGCTTTTGCGTATGTGAGGTGTCCAGCACCTCCTAAAATCGTGTCAATTTCTTGCTCGGCTTTTTTGTATATGGGAACCTTAACACCGTCAACAATCGTGTCTCTTTGATGGTAAGTGTCTGATTTGTAATGCCAAGAATGAAAATCATAACTGATACTTTCAATTGCATCAGGATACACAACTTCGCCATGATTGTTTATTCTTCTTTTTATACCATCATCTATGTTTCTTAGGCATATAGAATATATTATAGAATCTCCTTTGCCCTTGTAATGGTTTTCATAATGATAACCTTCTTCTGCAATCTTCATCAGGGAATCTAGACTGTTGCAAAAATGACTGTTTAGCAAAACCTGTTTTCTTGAAATGCTGTCGTTGTGTGGTGAACTTCTGTGTAGGAAGATATCTTGAAAATTAAAGTCGTTGAATGTTATAGAATAATACTGCTCGGTGCATATTCTGTTGGGGGCGTCTAAATGATATATCGTTTTGTAATTGCAAGTCTCATTTAACGGTTCAAGGATTTTATCGAGTAATGTTTTGGTTTGAGCAGAGGCTGTTATTGCCAACATTACGGATAGTATGATTGTTATTATTCTTTTCATATTTTACTGTCTTTATAGATTACAAATCTGTTATTAGCTTTTTCTGTGAGCATTGCAACACGACGCATTACCATCATGCCACGCGCACGGATGTTTGCCGACTTCTTATGGAAATCTTTTCGGAATTCATCTATTGGGTCAGGTTGAGTAACTTCCTCTGCCTGTGCAATATCATTTGTATTATCCGTAGGCTCTGCAATAGGCTCAACGGTTTCCTCTGGCTGTTTTTGAGGTTCGCTGACTTGTTGCTCTGGCATTACGTCTTTATCATGATGCTTTGCAACAGCCTTTGCCACAATATGTTTTGTGGGTTTTGGCTCTGTTGCTGTTTCCTTTTCGTCAGTAACAGGTGTCGGCTCAACAGCCTTGACCTCAGGCTCTGTCTTCTTAGGCTCAACCTTTGCAATCTGAGGCTGGTTAGGCGTTTCTTCCTTCGGATGGCCGAGGAAGACGACAAGCAAGGCAACAACACAGGCAGCGGCTACCCAAGGCCAGAATCTTATGAAGCGAGGTTTCTGCTTGCGCTCAGCCATTATCTGGTCGAAGAGTGCCTCGTCAACGATCAGTTCGCCAAGCATCTCGGCTATGACCTTCCAGTCATCGGGTGCATCCTTTCGGGAAACTTCAAGAGCAAGAAGTCTCTCCTCCTCGGCTGTTGTCTCGCCGTTGAGATATTTCTGGATTAATATTTCAGTTTCTTTATATGTCATGTCGTTAATACTTTTACTGTTAAATCAAATCGGGCTTGCGCCCTATAGCTGAAAGTAAATTGGGGGTAAATTAATTCAGTAAATTTTTAATATTTAATTCAGCATTTCCAAGCGACGGATGTCGCTCTCGTAATTTACTGATTATAATTTACTGGTCATTTACTTTCTAAAAAGTAATTTACTTTCTGAGTCTTTCCCTAATTTCCGCGAAGACTTTCTTTCTTGCTGCCGAGACAATACTCTTTATCGAAGGTTTCGCGATGTTTGTCCGTTTGGCTATGTCGTCAAGTTCAAGACCTTCTATCTGTCTCATTTCAAACAGGCGTCGCTCACTCGGTTTGAGATGCTGGACGGCTTTGTCAACGGCCTCATGCAGTTCCTTTGCCTCTAGATTCTCGTGAGGCGACGCCCCCACATCCCTTCCTGGTGGTGCTATCTCCTCATTCGATCTGCATAACACAAAGGGGCTGGATTTCCTTTTCCTCGCTATATCCAGACAACAATGTTTTGCCACCCTGATGGCAAGGGCATCATGCCGGGCACCAGACTCCATCCTGTCGATGAACTTTAGAAGAGCTACCAATCCCTCTTGTGCAACATCCTCGGCATCATCATCATTGCCGAAGAAACTGCGGCCTACCGAGAGCATCAACTCTCGGAGCGCTGGGGCGATATGTTCAAACTCTTCTTGGGTCATCTACAATATAAGCGAAGGTCAATGTAAAAAGTTAAGTAGAAAAACAGAAATTTTTTACATAATGTTATTTTTTTCTGCAAAAATACGTAATTGTTTTTTATCGTGCAATAGTTTTTGCGTGTAAAAACATTTTTGATTGATTTGTTTGGTAAATTGTTTGATATTTATTATCTTTGCACTCGCAAAATCAAAGAATGTGCGCCAGCCTTTGGGGCTGACATTCACTTTTTGCTTCGTACGAGGAAGCACTCGCAAAAGCATAATTTATACCTATTACTTAATTGTGATTCAGAATAATATTAATTATAACATTGAAATGAAAAAGATTTTTAATTATGTACTTGTGTTTGCAGTAGCTATCACGGGTATTACAAGTGTGTCATCGTGCAGTAAGGATGATGATGATGATGAGAAGGCTGAGGTTGTAGAATTACGTGCCAAGCTGAATGGCGAGTGGACTCTCGTGAAATATGATGGTGGGGATAATACCTGGGGAGAGTATATGAAGATTAAAGGAGATTCTATGATATGGAATAGCAGACTGAAGGGCGTAGATTCCAAGTATAAATTGACCTTCTATCCTGATTCTTCTTTTAATGCGGAATGTGTTTGGGCAAGTGATGATAGCTCTAATAATGATTGGAAGTTCAAGATTACAATGATTACTTCTGATTCTTTGAAGACCAAAGATTCTTATAATAAGATTCGTGTTTTTGCCAGAGGATATTCTAAATAAAAGCCTCTTTCGGATATTTTAGTAATAATAAATTAGCCCCTTGAAATACCTTTAGGAATAGTATCTCAAGGGGCTTATTATTGGAGTTATAACGGACTTGCTCTTATTCTGTGACGGTAAATCCGAGGGTCTCTATGGCTGAACGGATTTCGTTGATATCGGCATTACCGTCAATCTGAGCCTTACCTGAAGCAAGGTCAACGCTTGCAGATGTCACACCATTGCAACCGAGAATAGCCTTCTCCGCATTTGCCCGACAATGGTTGCAGTTCATTCCTTTGATTATTATTTCCATATCGTGATTCTTTGTTGTTGTATCGCATGATTCCTCGTCGTGGCAATGACAATGGCTATGACCGCCATGATAGTGATGCCAACAGGCATTTATTAGCAGAAGTACGAGCACTCCTGTGCAAATCCATGAGAAGAGAGATGTTTCTTCATGACAGCATTCTGCTGATGGTGCTATGGTTGGTATGAACCATTCGCGAGGCAGAAGATGGTCTATTGCGAGTCCGAAGCCTACAGCACCTGCAATGATACTTGTCAGATACGTGATGAGCGTTTTCCTGCCCATAACCTTATTAATAACGAGTATGCTTGCCATATTGCAGGCAGGACCAGCCATGAGCAGAACCAGAGCCGAACCTGGCGTTAATCCCTTCAGCATCAGGGCTACTGCGATAGGAATACTTCCCGTAGCGCACAGATACATTGGTATGGCGAAGACGAGCACAAGTAGCATACTTGCCAATGAGTTGTCCTTGAATACCTCGAAGAATGAATCAGGCACAAGTACCGTTATCAATCCTGCCACTATCAGGCCTATCATCAGCCATTTGCCTATATCCTCCATCATTTCAAGGAATGCGTAGGAAAGGGCTTCCTTTAACTTCCCAATAAAAGAATGTTCGTGCTCGTGTGAATGTTCGTGGTTGTGACCGCATCCACACTCACAATGAGCCTCTACAGGTTTGTTATGCTGACTTTCCTCTCCCTCCCTCGGGAGGGCTGGGGAGGGGTCTTTGTCCACCGCATTCACCATCTGTCCTCCGAACAATGCCGTCACGAATGCTATGATTGGGCGAGCTATAGCGAAGGGAAGTCCCATGAGCGAATAGGTGGCTATGATTGAGTCCACGCCTGTCTGTGGTGTTGCTATGAGGAATGAAGATACAGCCCCCTTGCTTGCCCCTTCCTTGCGAAGTGACATAGCCGTTGGAATCACTCCACAAGAGCAGAGTGGGAGAGGGATGCCGAAAAGTGCGGCGTAAAGCACGCTACTGAATGTAGGCTTGGCCAGATATCTGCTGTATATCTGTCCTGGGATGAATGCGTGCATAAGTCCTGCAAGGAGGAATCCTAATAATAGGAAAGGAGACATTTCGTTGATGAGATGTAGTATCTGTTCCATATAAAAAAGTGACCCCTGTCCCCGACCCTTTGCCCGTGAAGGGGCAAGGGGGTGGAAGTGCATGGGGAAGATTATAAATTAACAAACATTCTTTATTTCGATTTTTATTTCTGAGTACAAAGGTATATAAATGTCGGTGCAACGCTGTTGCAAACACCGTCTTTCTGTCATAATGACACAAAAATCATCGCTATAACGTCATAATGGCATAGCGAATGTGCTTGGCAAATATGTTGTATTTGAAAAACTGAAATACTGAAAATTGAAAATAACATAATAATATAAAAGGGAGGTAAATATGAATTTCGAAAAGTTTACAATCAAGGCACAACAAACGGTTCAAGAAGCCGTCAACGGTGCGCAACGCAGTGGTCAACAGACCATTGAGCCTGTTCATATCCTTCGTGCCATTCTCAACAAGGCACAGGATGTTGCAGGTTTCCTGTTCCAGAAGCAGGGCGTTAATCCACAACATATATCACAGGTGGTGGAGAGTGAGATAAATCATTTGCCAAAGGTATCTGGTGGCAACGGTCAGCCTTATCTTTCAAACGAAAGCAATCAGGTGTTTACCCGTGCTGAGGCTCTTGCTCAGGAGATGGGCGATGAGTTCGTTAGCGTGGAGACATTGTTCCTTGCTCTTGTTGAGGTTAACAGTACGGCAAGCCGTATCCTGAAGGATGCAGGTCTTAATAAGCAGAATGTATTGTCTGCCATAAAGGAACTGCGTCAGGGTAAGAATGTGAAGTCACAGTCGGCTGACGATAACTACCGCTCTCTGGAGAAATATGCCAAGAACCTTGTGGCTGATGCCCGAGCTGGAAAACTCGACCCTGTAATCGGTCGTGATGATGAGATTCGTCGTGTACTCCAGATTCTTTCTCGCCGTACTAAGAACAACCCTATATTAATAGGTGAGCCTGGTACTGGTAAGACTGCCATCGTCGAGGGTTTGGCACAGCGTATCGTTCGTGGTGATGTGCCTGAGAACCTGAAGGATAAGATGCTCTATTCACTCGATATGGGTGCTCTTGTGGCAGGTGCGAAGTATAAGGGTGAGTTCGAGGAACGACTGAAGAGCGTCATCTCTGAGGTTACAGGTGCCGACGGTCGTATCATCCTCTTCATCGACGAGATTCACACCCTTGTGGGTGCTGGTGGCGGTGAGGGTGCTATGGATGCCGCTAACATCCTGAAACCTGCCCTTGCCCGTGGTGAACTGCGTGCCATAGGTGCAACAACCCTTAACGAGTATCAGAAATACTTCGAGAAGGATAAGGCTTTGGAGCGTCGATTCCAAACCGTCATGGTTGACGAGCCTGATGAGATGAGTGCTATATCCATACTCCGTGGCTTGAAGGAGCGTTATGAGAATCATCATCGTGTACGTATTCAGGATGATGCCTGCATAGCGGCCGTGAAACTCTCAGAGCGTTATATCTCCGACCGATTCCTGCCTGACAAGGCTATCGACCTTATGGACGAGGCGGCCGCCAAGCTTCGTATGGAGCGCGACTCTCTTCCAGAGGAATTGGACGAAAAGACACGTCGGTTGGCACAGCTCGAAATCGAGCGTGAGGCTATCAAGCGTGAAAATGATGAGGATAAACTCTCTCAGCTCAACAAGGAGATTGCCGACCTTCAGGAGGAGGTGAGCCAGTATAAGTCTAAGTGGCAGAGCGAGAAGGAACTTGTCAACAAGATTCAGCAGAACAAACAGCAGATTGAGCAGTTGAAGTTCGAGGCTGAGCGTGCTGAGCGTGAAGGCAACTATGGCAAGGTGGCTGAGATTCGCTATGGCAAACTGAAGGCTCTTGAGGATGAAATCCAAAGCATACAGTCACAGCTCCACTCTGCTCAGGGTGCTGAGGCTATGGTTAAGGAGGAGGTTACTGAAGATGACATAGCCGAGGTAGTAAGCCGTTGGACGGGTATTCCTGTCTCTCGCATGCTCCAGAGCGAGCGTGAGAAACTGCTTCATCTTGAAGAGGAATTGCACCACCGTGTTATCGGTCAGGATGAGGCAATAACAGCCGTCAGCGATGCTGTGCGCCGTTCACGTGCAGGCTTGCAAGACCCTAAGCGACCTATCGCATCGTTCATCTTCCTTGGCACTACGGGTGTGGGTAAGACTGAGCTTGCCAAGGCTCTTGCCGACTATCTCTTCAACGATGAGACAATGATGACCCGAATTGACATGAGCGAGTATCAGGAGAAGTTCAGCGTCACTCGACTCATTGGTGCGCCTCCGGGATATGTGGGCTATGATGAGGGTGGTCAGCTAACTGAGGCTGTTCGTAGAAAGCCATATTCTGTGGTGCTCTTCGACGAGATAGAGAAAGCACATCCTGATGTGTTCAACATCCTGCTTCAGGTGCTTGACGATGGTCGATTGACCGACTCTAAAGGTCGTACCGTCAACTTCCGTAACACCATCATCATCATGACTTCTAACCTCGGCAGTCACCTCATTCAGGAGGAAATTAACAAGAATGGTGGTGCTCTAAATGCAGAACAGTCAGAGGCTCTCTATGGTCGTATCTCTGCTTTGCTGAAGCAGACTATCCGTCCGGAGTTCCTCAACCGTATTGACGAGACCATCATGTTCACTCCTCTCAGCAAGGATGAGATTGCAGGTGTTGTTCGCTTGCAGATGAATGCCGTTAGCAAGATGCTGGAGCAACAAGGCTTCAACCTCCGCGTAACCGACAAGGCTGTGGATTATCTTGCTCAGGCAGGATTCGATCCAGAGTTCGGTGCTCGTCCTGTTAAGCGTGCTATCCAGCGCGATGTGCTTAATGCGCTCAGTAAGTCGCTCCTTGCAGGTGAGGTTACTCGTGAGCATGAGATTATTATTGATGCTAACGATAATGGCATCATGTTCAGGTCCGCATAACGTTTTCGATAAGCCAAATAGCCAAAACGATATTTACATCCGTTTTGGTATGGCGAGAAAAGGTAGGATGAAATCCAAAATAGTTTGTTTATATTAGGTAAGTCAGTTTTAGTCAAAACATCGAGCCACCGTAGGAGTGATTCCTGCGGTGGCTTTTTTATTTTACAAACGCTAAGATACAAATCCTAAAGAAGGAGAAATGATCACTTGGCAATAACTTTCTTACCACCAGTGATATATATTCTGCCTTTTTCCATACTTTTTACCTTCTGACCATATATGTCATATATAACTTCTGTGGCTTTCTTCTCCTCATTTTGTGTAATGGTATCAATACCTGTTTGAGCTTCCCCAACATAAAAAGAAAACTCGTCGCCAGTT
>OMXX01000033.1 GCA_900315105.1 uncultured Prevotellaceae bacterium
GCTTGGGGGCGAGCAGCCCCTATATGAGGGTACGTATTAGCATCAAGTGCTAAATAACGTTAACCATATTCATTTTCTTTATTACAGTTCATAATAAAATAAAAAATTCTTATACAATTTCATACATCCTTTTCTGTCTATAGACAATTAGAAATGATATCACGATCAACGCCGTTAATACTATTTTCAACCACATATCAACCGATGCGCAGATTTGCCCTATAATTAAACCTGTCAGTAAAATCATCAAAATCCAAACTATTCTGCTTAAACTACCTAACCATGACTTGACATTATCTCGATAGTATTTCACAAAGAAAGGTATCATTAACTGGCTCCAATAAGCAATTATTGTAGAATAAATGGCAGCCTGATAACCGAATATAGGGATAAAAATCAGGCACAACATAAAATTCAACACACCAGGGACAAATACAAGCCATAATAATTGTGGCGTGTTCTTTTCAATAAATGCAGGCGTACTCAGGAACCCATAAAATGCCATCACTACGTTTGAGAAGCACATCAGGCTAGCAATAGAGCATGATTGGCGCAGCTCTTCATTTCGTATCAAAAACGAATAAATCTCAGGCATCCAAATACAAATACAGATCGAAGAAATCAATGCAACAGACTGACATAGATAATATAATCGCCTGTATCCGAGAAAATCATTTGAACGATAGGCGCGCTGAGTTTGTGGAGAAATTGCAGTCTGTAAAGCAGATGTAACAATTACAGCATAGCCTCCCATCGTACATCCATGATTATAAAGACCAATCTCGTCGTATGATACATGCAGCTGACTCATCACCAAATTTGCCGAGCTGGCTAAAAACATAAACCCAAGTCCATGCGGTACTAACGGCAAGCCTACCTTCAGCATCCATTTGATTCGCTTGATTTTGTGATCCAGAATTGGCCGTATATGGTAATCCTTCCATATATACTTAACAAATAACTGATTACATATTAAACCAGAAAAGACTGCAGGAACAACCAACCCCCAATAACCTAAATGGAAGAAATAGATCATCACAAAAGAAATCAAAATTCCTAATACCGATCCTAAAAGATTTGTCAGCACTAAAGGTTGCGGTTTCTGAACCAAAGGGAATATATGACTTGCCAAGATACTATTAGGCGAATACAGCAAAGGTATTGACGCCACAGCACACAGCAAAACCAACTTTGCAGAGAATGCCATCGGCATCGTATAAGCAAGTATCAGGAAATTTACAAGCATGAAAAAAAAAGCCGAGATAAGCATTAATCCCAACACCCTACCCCACACCAAATTGTAATGTTTTGGCAACTCAAAAAAACTATTTGTCAAGTGAACATTTAGCCCCAAAGGAAGCAAAGCACCTATTAATCCCGAATAGGATCCTAAGACCCCAGAAATACCATAATCGTATGGTGTCAGAAATGGGGTAATTAAGGGTAATGTGATGACGCTGACAAGAATAGTCAGTTTCGGCACCACCCCATAAAACAAAGAATCCTTTATTATTTTAGCACTCGACATAAAAAAGAAAGAAAAAACATCAAATGTTATGTTTGAGGAAGCAACAACATAAAATATGGGTTCTCCCAGACAAGTTGGTATTGATGCTTTAGCATATACGAGACTAACATTTGATTGACTGTAGGTACACCGTTCATTTGAATCTTTGGTTCAGTAAAGTCTCCAAACTTATGAATAAGAATTTTGGGGGCACTTTCAAATGGTTTTACAAAGAAGCCACTACCAGGCCAGCACATTCCACCTGCAGGTCTAGTATGTGTCAGGAAGTTCACCATGGGTGCATCTCCATATACAAGTAATGTATCTTTAGGGTTTACAAATCGTTTGATTTCAGGCAAAGAAGAATTCATTGCTATAGCCCTCTTCTTTGTTGTCACTATATAAGAGCATTCTGGAGCATTAATTGCATATCTCTTTTCTGCCAATGGACCAAAATCAAAATAATTCCCTTGCTTTATCAAACTTAGGCCAATAGCAGCACATACAACCATAACAAATATAAAGTTCCGTCGATTCAAGATAACAGAACTTGCAAGAGGAGCAGCCAGAAGCGCAGGTAAGCTACCATGATTATACCCGCTATTACTTCCTATAGGTTCTACAACCATCATATACAATGCAAAAATAGCCAATAACGCCATTGAACCCTTCATACGCAGACCAACTAAGCATCCAACCATGCATAATGCCCACAAAGGATTGTAGGCGTTATTCAGATAAACATGATATACAATAATCATGGAGGCTATAACCGTGAAAAGAATACGTTTGATGCGATCATTTTCCAGACTTTTACTAACAAAAAAAACAGTAAAGAATGATGCTGCATAAATCACTGCTATAAAATCTGTATAAAGCTGCGCTACAACAAGGTTTCCTAAAGAATGAGTATCTGAAGAGGATGTACCTTTCAGGAATAAAACATTCATTGCTTCCATGAAGGCAGTCTGATGCCCTAAAATCCAGATCAGAATAGCTACGGAAAAGAGACCTATTGCTACACCAACAAGAAACCAAACCATAGCAGTCCAGGCAAAAATCATTTTTCTGTTTATGAACCATTGATTGACCAAGACAATGACTCCTAAGCCTATAGCAAGTACATTGGGAATTCTTGTAAAAATATTTATACCAACCAAACAGCCGCCCAGAAAAAGCAAAATATTGTTTCCACTAGTAATTCCCTTATATAGCAACAATAAAAAACAAACATAGAGAAAGCAAGTACATATCCCATTATTGAGAGAATACGGAACTTTTATATAGCAGACTACGACAAGTACCACTCCTATTAACAAATGGACAACAGGAATGTCTTTACGCAAACTACAAAATATCAGCAACAATGCAATATCAACCAAAGCGGCTCCTACAACTCGAAACCCCAAAATACCGATATTGGGAAGTAGTTTCATAATGCCCCCTCCAATCACATTGGTCAGATAATACATAAAGTTATACGACACACTGTCTGGGGCGTCGAAGATATTATCAAAAGCTGTTAAATGGAACCCGGAATCAGCTAACTCAAATCCCCAAAACAAATTCAAACATTGATATAATATAATCCCAATAAGAGTCAAGGAAAAACTCACAAATGGATTCTTTTGTAGAAATTCAACTACCTTTGTTGTCATATTCTATTTTACTGTTCTCCACCAAGATAAACTATCAAAAAATTGCCTGCATCATAAACCAGATATGGTTTAATTCCCTTTTCTTTAACAAGGGAAGCTGCATTTTGCAATATTATATCTCCTGTTTTTACATACTTCTTAGGATATACATCCAACTTTGCCAGATCAGAAGGCAACACCACATCTACATCATAACCAAAGTAACTAAAACACTCTTGAAGTTGATAATAACCTAATACACTATTAACATTTGCACCGTATCGATATGGCCGATCCAATTTTGAAATAAATCTATCATAAATTGAATAAAATAGACACCCATTCCACGAAGATTCATCTACAGATATCTGTTTTGAGATGTAATCACCAATCTGGTAATTTCCTACAAATGCAACAGGTTTTTTTTCAAATTCGGAAGCAAGACGATTTCCTATCTGACGAATCAAAGTTATTTCATTGTCTGAACGAAGGTTGTTGAGTCCCAGAATCCTGTTCAAATATACTGCTTGATGCCAGCATAGTGCTAAAAATGTGAAGCATACAATTCTCTTCATCCTTTCATTTGTAATAGAAACGCATAGGAGAAAAGAGGAAAATGAGACAAAAAGGGTTATAGTTTGGGCGTTCCTATACTCTAATTCCATTCCTTGAAGAAAAGATTGAGAATAAAGAGACAAAACTAATAAAACACCAAGTATCGTTGGTGATAACGATCTCCCTCTATATGACAGATAAAAACACAATCCAACAAAAATAGCTAATAAAACCACCAATACTGATATCGGGAAGTAAACTAGTCCCATAAGGACATATTTTACGAAATTGAAAGCTATCACACATTTAAGGATATGCGAAAAGCTATCATTTAGCCATAATATTGCAGTACTACCTCCCGAAGAATAATGAAGGCTATATATTGTATTAATAAAAAAAGAAATAGCAAATCGAGCAATAATGGCAATTATTACAGGAGCAAAATAAAGGGCAGCCTTTTTCAACCATCCCCAAAAAGTAGTAATTTTATCTATGCCTACATAATACTCATAAAACACAATCACACAAAATAAAGAGGTATAATAAAAAATAGCAGATTCATAACTTGAAACTGGCAGTAACAAAAGGACACTTGCATATAATACCCTTTTCCCAAATGGATTGATACACATTAATACAATAGCAGCCAGAGTGACCAGACAAAGATTACCTGTAAGCATAAAATCTGCTCCCGTATATTCCCATATCGAATTAATAAGTGGGTATGTTATGAATGTAGAAGCAGCTATTGTATAAGAGACTATTCTTTTGTTCCCACCAATGAGATATAGAATATAACAAAATAAGATAGCAGCAATAATTAAGAATACTAAAGCGAGGAAACGGTCAATAAATGGATCAAGTGCAACAGTTGTTCCTACTAACTTGTTCCACAGGATCATACCCCATCTTCCCGATAACATACGATTTCCACTACCTATATTAATATCGCGAGTAAAATCATCAACACCTACCGTCCTGTTATATATCGAGAAGCTGTACCCTACTATAGCGAATAGGACAATAGGTAAATTAAATAACTTCCTACTGATAACAAGTCTATAAAAACTACAGAACTCCTTCATAATTAGAAATTAATTCTTTCCTCTTCAATCACCAAAGGACGATTCATCACACGAGTATTAATACTCATCACATATTCACCAACAAAGCCTATGAACAAAAGTTCTATGGCATTTAGGAAGAACAGACCGATAATCATCGGAGCGAAACCAGCTGAGAAACGATCCCAATAGAGCAATTTAAGGACCAGATACACTAGAGCAGCAAGGATTGACAATGCAGAAAGTATCATGCCTGCAAATGTCACCAAATGCAGTCCCACCTTTGTATAGGAAGTAAAACTCAGCATGGCGGCATCAAAAAGGGTGAAGAAGTTATTATGCGTCTTACCTGCCCTGCGTTTGGCCTGTGTATATTCGATGTTGACACGCTTGAATCCAAGCTCTGCCACAATACCCCGCAGGAATGGTGTCGGATCTTTTAGATTTCGTAATACTTCAATGAAAGATTTATCATAAAGACCAAATCCCGTAAAATGCTCAATCTGCTCGACCGATGACATCTTCTTAATCATCTTATAGTAGCAAGAGCGCAGGAATCGCATGATGGGATTCTCCTTACTAGCAGTCTTAATACATGACACAATCATGGCTCCTTTCTCCCATTCTGCCACAATCTGAGGAATTAATTCCACAGGATCCTGAAAGTCACAACACATTGCTATTGTGCAATCTCCTGTAGTTTGAAGCATGCCATAATACGGACTATTAAACTGCCCAAAGTTCTTCGCATTGAAGATGGCTTTAATCTTTGGATTACGTTTACATATTTCACGAAGCAGAGGACGGGTATTGTCCTTAGAGTCATTATCAATAAACACAATCTCATAATCATATGAACTGAGATTCTTATCCATTTCTTCTACGATAGCATTTGCTATGGGAACTACATTCTCTTCCTCATTATAACAGGGAATCAGAATACTAATTTTCTTCATCGATTGTTTCCGTTTTAAACGACCAATATTTATTTAATACAAAGTTTGTAGGCACTGTAATCATCAATATAATCAGAGGAGCAATATATTCGGATAATCTCAATTCATCTATCAACAACCAAAGAAGGATGCTGTTCAGCAGAATACCCGTACTAGCATAAGCCAAGATCGTCTTCATTAATGACGACCACAGTCCTCGTTTTTCGTTTGTCCCTTTCTTAAAGACAAAACGGTCGCTCCAATAGAAAGCATTCAGCACACTCACAAAGAAGCCCACTAGATTGGCCAAGAGATAATGCATCCCCAACCACACGCATAGACTATATACAACATAGCCAATAAACGTGTTTGAGAAACCTACAATACCAAACTTAACAAACTGGCTGAAGGTTTTCCGAGAAGGAGTCCTATATAATTTGTTTAATTCCATCAACAAAGGAGGTATTAGGTTTCCATCCCGTATCAGTTGTCAACTCCTTCAGATCTGCCACCAGATGCATCGGTTGGTGAGGATAATAAGTCTTAGCACCATAAAGGACTTCAACTTTAGGATTAATGTTTCTGTGAATGTCCTCAATGTATTCAGCCAATTTTCTCCCTTTCCCAGAACCTAAGGGGTATGCCTTACCATCAATGCCTTTCTCTGCGATGGCTAGGATGGCATCACCGGCGTCATCAGCATAGAGATAATCCCATAGCTGTTCGCATTTGGTTAGCTCCGGGGATCGCCCAGCCTTCAGCTCTCGAATCACATAACTTATTAATGTATTCTCACCATCATTCGGGCCATAGACACTCAGAATACGTACCCAGTTCTGGCGTATACCCAAACTATTACAAAGCATGGCAGATAGTTTTCCTGCTGCATACTTCGCAATACCGTAACCACTCTCTGGTTTGACAGCTAATTCTGGCGTTAAGTCAACACTCTGCACGCCATATTCTGCCTGAGAGCCAGCCCCTATAAAGACCTTACAACCGCATCTGTGCGCCAGATGGACGGCATCCAGTGTATATTGTATGTTACGTGTCTGAACTTCCGCGTCATCACGAGAGGCACCAAACGTCTTTTCCCATGACAGATGAATAAAGGCATCGTGATGGCCCTCAATCTTCAAATCACGATAATCAGAGAGATTACACTCCACGATTTCTAGTCTCTCATCCATGGGAAGGTTAGAGAGGCGCTTAGAACCATGATGCACTATACAGGTCACATGGATATCATTGGCAAGCGCCCGCCTCACGACTGCACTCCCCACACATCCTGTGGCACCTGTGACAATTATATTTCTCATCCAATTAGTTCAATTTATTGGATTCATACTCCTCTCTATCCAAGAACGGGAACATATCATCAATTTCTGGTGAGACGATCTTACCATCTGGCAATACCTTTGATGACAACTTGGGGGCAAAGTTCTGAGTTTCATCCACCACGATCTCAGCAAACAGAGGACCTTCGGACTCCATAGCCTCAATAAGCATCTTGATATCGTCTTGTTTAGTCACCTTCACAAAAGGTATCTGATAAGCATATGCCAATCGTTCTGCCTCTGGAAAACTGAGACCTGTACCATCGCAAACACCTACCAAGGGTTGTCCCTTAAAAAGATTGGTTTGTGTCTGACGAATAGAATGATAGCCATTATTATTGAAATAAATAATCTTCAGATTCAGATGATTATAAACCACCGTCTGCAATTCCTGCAAATTCATCTGGAAACTGCCATCACCATCAATACAGATCGTACGTTTTCCTGCACGTGAGACACATGCGCCTATAGATGCAGGGAAGCCGTAACCCATTGCTGCACAACCTGAATTGGTAAAGAGTCGGGTATATTTCTTAATGACTGCGCCCTGGAACCCAATCACACAGGCACTACCATTACCACACACCACCTCGTCATCCTCTCGAAGTTGTTTAAAGAACTCCGTCATAAATACATACGGGTTCAATCTTTCCTTATTCTTATAATACTCAGGAAGAGCAGCTGGATACTTCAAGAATACCTGTTTGCTCCATTTTAGCCAATCCTCATGTTCCTGACTCTGAATAACAGAAAGATTCGTTTTCAACAAATCGTCAACAACATCCTTCAGATTTGCCCAAATCGGCATATCCACATGAATGGTTGGCTTGTATAATTCATTATAATCAATGTCAACTACAATCTTATAGGCCTTCGGAGCAAACTCCTTATAATTATAACTAATCTGTCGGATATTTAAACGACACCCTAGAACCAGTAACAAGTCGGCATTTTGCACAACAAAGTTTCCGCCACGCGTACCAACGGTTCCTGGTCTACCACAGAACAACTCATGATCATCCCAGATCAAATCATGTGCATTCCAAGCCGTCACAACAGGAATTCTAGTCTTTTCAGCAAATTCTATAACTTGATCGCGGCAATTAGCCAAGCGCACGCCTGTTCCTAAAAACAGAACAGGGCGTTTTGCATCCTTGAGTTTGGCAATGATTTGTTCACTAAAAAGTGTATTATAATGCACTATCTCCTTATCCTCATCCTCACGTTGATTATAATGAGGTAAATCATCGGTTTCTATCCAAGCAGCCTGAACATCCAGGGGCACATCAATCCAGACAGGGCCAGGTCTGCCGTTCATTGCCAAGAAATATGCTTTCTCAAGATGAATCGCTATATCATTAGGATCAAGCACGATGGCTGCATATTTTGTCATCGACTTAACAGAAGAAACAATATCGAACTCTTGATCTCCTAACTGGCGAAGAGGAAGAGAAGTGGAATAGATTGTAGTTTCTCGTTTCACTTGCCCAGAAACCACAAACATGGGAATAGAATCTAGCCATCCACCCAGTACTCCGGTAATAGCATTGGTTCCTCCAGGACCACTGGTCACACATACAGCAGCCAGTTTTCCCGACATACGGGTATAGCCTTCTGCAGCAATGGCAGACGCTTGTTCATGATGGTTATATACACAGGTAAGGTCTTTATGATGACCAAATGCATCATTCATATGCATGGCACCACCACCTGTTACAGTAAAAACATGCTTTACCCCTTTTGAAGCCAAAAAATCGGCTATATAATGACAAACTTTCTGTTTCATATTATTTTAATCTATAAATTTCAAAATATCATATGTATTGTGAGCGCAACCAATGTTTGGATACATACTCACATCTGCAACGCTCTTAAAACCAAAACCATAAGTCACGCCGAGGAAATCAACCATTGCATTCTTTGCACCTATGGCATCGTGTTCTGTATCTCCAACCAAAATAACATCCTCACGATTGGAAGTCATTTCATTGATACATAAATTCACAATGTCAGCTTTGGTCAATTTATTGAAATGATCAGCTCCGTGCATAGAAATGCAAAAAGGTGCTATCCCAAAATGTTCAAGAATAGAAATGGCATAATCTTCTCGTTTATAGGTAGCCACCCCCATCTTAACAGCTTTTTCTTTTATCTTCTCTAGAACCTCAATCATCCCAGGATATAATTTTGCTTTGAAAAGAGCATTCTCTTTATAGTAAGTACGGAAGATATTAGCAGCTTCTTGAGCTCTCTCCGCGTTACATCCATAATGATTTATAAATGAGGTCTGAATGGGAGGGCCAACAAAACTAAGCATCTGCTCATACGGAAGTTCTTTATATCCCAGCCTTTTAGCTGCATAGATTGCACTCTCCAAGACACCGTCGGTCGTATCTAGTAAAGTACCATCAAGGTCAAATAGTACAACTTTCATTTTTACAGATGATAAAGGGTCGATGTAATAAACTCGATTTCTATCTGCTTGTTTATCTCTGGTAGAACTTTATTTACATAAGCATTAATCTCTTGACCCAGACGTTTTGCAAAATCATATTCCATCTTTGAAGAGAAATAATTATCTGAATCTGAACTATAACCGTCAAATCCTGCTAGAGCAACATGCTTGACACCAGCTTTCGTCAGAACTTTAAGCATCATGATAAAGGAGTTATCCATAAACACAGCATCACGATCAATCAGCGACTCATAATCAATGGTATAATCAAATACGCCATGTGTGCGCGTTAGATTTGAAGTAGCAATCAATTTAATTTCATCCCCTTTCTCTGTGATTGCTGTTACCTGCTGGTTATATCGCTTGCTGTTTGTGATAAACAAACAATCTGAGCGATAACTCTCTGGTAGATAGTTGATAGAGATAACATACGGTTTATTCTTATCTATGTAAGATTGTATCTTATCCTTCTCTATTTTCATCGTATTGCCGGGGCCAAGCACCAATACATCCTTGTTTGCAAATAAATCTTTTAGCCTTGCATACTCCCCATCATCAATACACTCGCTCTTCTGATAGTCGATATACAACTGTTCAATATAATCCTTATTATAAAGTAGTTTTCTATCACCTTCCAGTTTTTTCAATATCTCATTGATAGATTTCACAGAGAGCGTCTTCTTGTCCAGCAGATAGCTTACATAATTAGGATGACAATCATTAGAAGCTGCTATGAAAGGTTTCATGCCATAACCCCAGTGATATTTATTATATAAATCAAGAATTGTAGAATCTATTGCCTCCAGAAGTTGGCTGAGATGATAATGCTTGCCGTAATTGTCGTTCATATACATACAGAGCAATTCTATTGGAGCATTACCAGCTCCCTTTCCCATTCCGAAAAGAGAACCGTCACAAAGCAATGTACGTGGTTTATCTTTGTGATAATTAATCAACTCGATACTATTGGCATATGCCAACTGGAAATTATTATGAGAGTGATAACCAACAGCCACACTTGGATCAACATATTTATCGAGTAACTCATAATAATGGAACAGATTATTCTTATGGAGTAATCCGTAAGTATCCACCATCGAAACAGCATATGGTTTTACTTCATTAACCAGTCGAATCAAGTCCATCAATTCCTCATCTGTATAACTCGTAATGGATACCAACTGCGAGAACACAATATAACCCATATCCTTCAGTTGCTTACAGAAAGCCATGGCCGGTTCACGCAGATGTTTCTTGAAGATAACCCTAATTCCATCAAGGTAGCTATCTTTACATGGCTGAATATGAGAGATATCGCAAGTACCATAATCTATCATGCCTACCAGCTTTGTCTTCTTTCGATCCAGCTTACCATAAATCTTCTGCATACACGCCGTATCAGGCATAATGCTGCGATTGATGTCAAATGGACGACGTTGATCAAGGAAACCCAACTCAAGGAAATCCACCTCAGCACTTACCACACGCTCAAAAATACTAATGAGTGCATTGTGACCAAATTCCCAATCATTATTGTATCCGCCATCCCTAACGGTACAATCTAATAATTCTATTTTCATAACTTTACGACTTTTTCTATTTGCTCAACACAGAGGTTATAAACATCCTCCTGTTGATAACGTTTATACCAATCAGCTGTCAGTTGGCAGCACTGCTCAATATTAGTACGAGGTTCCCATCCTAATTGAAACTTGGCTTTGCTGATATCCAACATCAGGAGATTGGCTTCATGAAGGGCATTAGGATCTGATACATCCTTGAGTTCCCCTCGGCCATAATACTTGGTAAGCATTGTAGCCACCTCCCAAACAGGCGTAATGCTCTCTGTACGAGGACCAAAGTTCCAACCTTCACAATATTTGATGGGATCTTCTAACATCTTTGAGGCAAGTAGCATATAACCACTTAATGGTTCCAAAACATGTTGCCAAGGTCTAATGGCCTTAGGACTTCTGATTTCGATTGGCTTACCAGCCTCCAATGCGCGGATACAATCAGGAACGATACGGTCCTTCGCCCAGTCACCACCACCAACAACATTACCTGCACGCACACTAGCAATGGAAACATGATGTTTCTTGCCATAATCTGCGGGATTAAAGAAACTCCTGCGCCATGAATTAATGGCGATCTCTGCAGCACCCTTTGAAGAGGAATACGGGTCATAGCCACCCATGGGCTCGTTTTCACGATAGCCCCAGATCTGTTCCCGATTTTCGTAGCACTTATCTGTGGTAATCATCACAACCACCTTCACGGAGTCTGTCACTCTGGCTGCTTCCATGATATTGATGGAGCCCATCACGTTGGTCTCATAGGTTTTCACTGGTATCTCATAACTCAGACGAACCAATGGTTGGGCTGCCAGATGGAAGACAATCTCTGGCTGGTATTCTGCAAAAAAGTCCTTCATCTTCCTGCCATCACGGATATCAGCTCGGATATCAGCTTTGATCTTTTGACCAATGCCAGAGAGAACGAAATTGTCTTTCTCGGAATAAGGATCCAAGCCTACACCAACAACCTCTGCACCCAGTTCATGGAGCCAAATGCTCAACCAAGAGCCTTTGAAACCTGTATGACCTGTCACTAAGACACGCTTTCCCTTGAAAGCGCCGTTAAAGATATCGATGTTCATGACTTGGTAGCGACAAAAGCCTTGATGGTATCAATCATATACTGAAGTTTCTCTGGCGTCATACCCGGATAGAGCCCCAACCAGAAGGAATCACGCATGATGCTATCCGTGACAGGGAGTGAACCACCCACCACACGATAGTCCTGGTTCTCTACATACTGCTCGAAAGCAGGATGACGCAGCAGATTACCGGCAAAAAGATTACGAGTCTGAACCTTATGATCCTCCAGATAACGGGTCAGTTCGTTGCGGGTATAACCTGCATCAGGTTTTACCGTGATGAAGAAACCAAACCATGAAGGTTTTGAATTCTTCTGTGGTTCAGGAAGGAGCAAGCCCTTGACATCTTTCAGTCCATCATACATGGTCTGATAGTTCTCTCTTCTGCGCTGCACAATGAAGTCAAGCTTCTCCAACTGTGCACAACCGATGGCCGCCTGAAGATCTGTAGCCTTCAGGTTATAACCCAGGTGACTATAGACATACTTATGGTCATAACCCTGTGGGAGCTGGCCGAACTGGCCTGTAAAGCGACAGCCACAGGTATTATCCACACCACCGACACACCAGCAGTCACGTCCCCAATCTCTGTATGAGTTCACGTATTTGTGGAGTTCAGGGTTGTTCGTATAGACAGCACCCCCCTCACCCATCGTCATATGGTGAGGCGGATAGAAACTGGAGGTTCCAATGTCACCAATCGTTCCTGTTTTTTTCCATTCACCATCGATAAAGTATTCAGATCCAAGCGCATCACAGTTGTCTTCTACCAACCAAAGGTTATGTTTCTTGCAGAAGTCAACCACCACTTGCAGGTTGAAAGGATTGCCCAGACTATGGGCAATCATGACAGCTTTGGTTTTAGGAGAAAGTGCATTCTCCAACTGCGCGGTATCAATATTACTCTCCTCAATGCTCATATCGACGAATACAGGCACAGCGCCATATTGCACAATGCAAGCCACTGTTGTCGGGAAACCTGCAGCCACCGTGATAACTTCATCACCTCGTTTAATCTGACGATCCTTTAGTTCAGGAGCTGTCAGCGCATTAAATGCTAGGAGATTGGCAGAAGACCCTGAATTACATAGTGAGCAATACTTCACGCCCAACCATTTGGCCAGGCGCGTTTCAAACTTGTGTGCCCAAGGACCTGCTGTCAACCAAAAATCCAAGGATGCATCCACCAGGTTCACCATCTCCTCATCATCGAAGTATCGACCGCCATAGTTCACACGTGTCTTTCCTGCCTCAAATGCAGACTGAGGGGCATGTACCTCCCGATAATACTCACGAGTGAGTTCGAGAATCTGTTTTTTTAACGCTTCTTTCTTTGACATATCTTTGCTTATTATTTTGTTACTTTTGGAATAACGCGTTCCCATTTTTTCCAAGGCGCTTTACCTGCCTGAAGCAATTTTTCCAGCATATCACGTTCACGGACGTTATCCATACACTGCCAGAAACCCTCATGAATATAGGACATCAGTTCACCTTTATTTGCAAGTGTCTCCAACGGTTGACGCTCGAATACGGTATCGTCTCCATCAATCAAATCAAACACTTCAGGTTGCAATACCATATAACCAGCATTGATAGGAGCTCCATCAGCCAGATTCTTCTCACGGAAAGACTTGACAGCCCCGCCTTCTATATCCAAAACGCCCTTTTCTTGTTTCATCTTGACGGCTGTCAGTGTTGCCAGTTTCCCATGAGACTGATGGAACGCCAAGAGTTTATTGATATCCACATCGCAGACACCATCACCATAGGTCATGAAGAAGGGCTCATTTCCCACATACTTCTGAATTCGCTTGATACGCCCTCCCGTCATCGTATTATAGCCGGTATCCACCACTGTCACCTTCCAAGGTTCCAGATGGCTCTCATGCACAATCATCTCATTCTGCCCCTGACGGAAGTCAAAGCTCACATCAGAGTTCTGCAGGAAGTAGTTGGCAAACCAGCTCTTAATATATTCCTGTTTATAACCAGCACAGATGATAAACTCATTATGCCCATAATAGGCATACTCCTTCATGATATGCCAAAGGATAGGCATACCACCAATCTCAATCATGGGTTTCGGCTTAAAGATTGATTCCTCGCTAATGCGAGAGCCAAATCCACCGGCTAATAATACTACTTTCATAAACTTCAATTCTTTCGTATATACACTTATTTCACAACCCGACAATACCCAAATGAACTTGGCACTGCGCTCACTGTTCCAAAAGTACAAGCAAAAAACCACTTCTAACGTAAAGGCGTAATCATATGATAGCCAAAGCGTTAGACAATTTACCAATCACAAATTCACTCAAAAAGGGTACAATTTTGAAATCGATTCCCTTAAAATTGCTACAAAAGTACGACTATTTTTGGAATCTACCAAAGATTTCAGTAAGAATTTGCGTTTTTCATTAAAGGGGGCTCCCAGCAACCGAGGTAGTTATTGGGAAGGGGAATTTAGAATATTTAGAATAGGGCTAAAATTCAAAAACAGTCACTGCCCCATTCTTATAAATAGCTTTCATCCCCACATCTGGTAATGATACAGGAATATTTTCAAACCTTACGAAATGGGTTACCCCTTCTTTCTTCATTATTTTCAGAGCATCAACACTTCCTGAAAAGAAATCCAACAGAAGCTTATTCCGATGACTAATTGTTTTGTCTTTTAAAAAACCACTATATTCATATCCTTCCATATATGTCTGCCGCTCAGTATAAGCACCTATTACAACACATTTTGTGCCACGTTTTGCAACATACTTATTTGATATTAATATAGCAGAATCAGGAAGATTATAACGAGTCCATGTAAGAGCTTCCAACTCCTTAGAAGTAAGAGAATTACCCGCGACTTCTTGTTCCACGCTTTGATGATTGATTAATAATCTAGCACCTGAAAACACCTCACTCTTTATGGAATATAGCAAACATATTATTGCCATTAAACATACCATCAAAACTAATCCTTTTTCCTTATTAGTCAGACTAAAATGATACATATCAAATATTGAGAAGAAATACAAAAAGCCAAATGGAATAGCTATAAAATAAAAATACACTTGTGAGAATCCGCTATGAGCTAAAAATAAGAAAAGTACATAACCACTCACAAACATAAATAGGAATGAAAGTTCTGAATTCTTCCAATTGATTTGTTTATTTCTACGTATAACAAGAATTGCCCCCACCACAAACAGATAGCTATTAATAATTATATATGAAAGGAAAACAACAATAAGAGGAATAATTGTGTATGGTATAAAATGATAAACATGATTATAAATTTGCTTAAAAAACGGAGGATAGAAAACCGTATCATAAGATAACAACAGACTCCCATTCCCCGCCCCTTCAACATTTGGATTGAAGTCTAAAATAAAAACGTAAAGAATCATTATAAATGATATTACATAAATTACTCCAAGCCCAATTAGTTTTTTTTCTCTCGTGTATATAAAATCACTCAAACAGCAAAATAAAATACCTCCTAATACTATCATTGCTACAGGCGCTTTGCATCCAACCGCTACAACAAAGACTAGCCAAGGGAGAAAAGCACTCTTTGTGCTGATTTTACCCATTCTACGAAAAAAATAAAAACTTAACAGTGACAACGAGAAACCCTCTGAAAAACCAAAAGAACAATAATACAGATGCGCACAATAGCTTGTAAAAGTTATTGGCTCAAGAGTCGTCCCTAGGAGAATTAGCAAACATGAAGAAAAAATAAAAGACCTCTTCTTGACAAACTCTGAGGAAACTAAATAAACAGACCCAACTACAAGTGGGATATTAATTATATAAGAATATGTATAGCACAAATTGGGCAGATCGATACCTGATACATAATGCAAATCAGCTATTCCTAACGAGGAAAAATAGTGATAGTAAAATTTCTTTGACATTAGACTAAGGTCAGGAAGGGGATAGGTTATCGTTGCAGCGACAGCATTACGATGCCAATAAATTAAATCGTAGTAATGATTTTGGTAATCAACAACATCTGCTGATAGATAATTTAGTTGGAAACATAAAAAAGCTATAGACAAACACAAGAATAAGATTATAGAAATAAAGTTTGTATTTTCATCGTTTATCCTGAATATTTGTTGTAGATCATTTTTCAAATAGAATAAAGAAGATACAAAAACAAAGAATGAGAAAAATAATACGTATCTTTGTAATCCTAACATCAACATTGTCAAATAGATAATAATTGATAAAGAATAACCTATGCCATATGAAGAAAACAGCAGTTGATTGTAATCTTTATAAAACATATTGCCTGTCAACTTTTGTAACGCAATCCCAGGTATAAGATAGTGGCAAACCACAATCACAATAACAGCAGGGATACCCCAGATTGATTTTGCTATCACTGACGCAAATAATATAAATAAAAGCAAAACCAAAAGGATCCTATTTTTTAAAAGAATCTTCATAGTTAATCCTTATTAATGTCTTTCCCCTAATGACATCTTGTATTTCCTTTAACATTCTCATGTTAGGCTATAAATGCTTCACTAAATCCTGAGCTTTCTGATATTCTTGTTTATTACCTATATCGATCCAATAGCCTGATAATGGGAAACGAATCACTTTACGACCTTCTGAAATCAATTTTTCCATGAAATCAGTGGCATTGAAGAAAGTATCCTTGGGAATATATTTTTCCAACATTTCTCGACGTATCAAATAGATACCCGCATTGGCATAATAGTTGTAAGTTGGCTTTTCAAAAATACCTTTAATCTCACGTTTTTGATCAATGTCGAAAATACCGTAAGGAACTGAAATACTATATGGAATGGCTACTGCAGACATATCCGCCTGATGTTCTTCAAAGTGCAGATAGAAATCTTCAAAGTTGATATTAGTGAACAGATCACTGTTCATCAGGAGTATTGTATCATGATAAAATTGGGGGACAAATTGAAGTCCTCCAATTGTACCTAAGAATTTTGGCTCGCTGACGGTCTGAATCTTGATTCCATTTCTTGGGTGTTTATAGTGTTCCTCTATTTGTTCCTTCAGATAGTTGACTGTCACAGAGATGTGCTCCACGCCACAATGAATAAGATTATCTACATTGTAATCTATGATACATTTATCGCCAATCTTCAACAAGGGCTTTGGTATTGTTTCTGTTAATGGGCGCAAGCGTTCACCCTTACCTCCTGCCATAATGACAGCATCAACAGGCAATCTGGTCTGATATCGTTCCAAATCGATAATATCAATGATGTGATGTTCCTTATCCAAAATAGGGACTAGCCGCATCTTTTTCAGCTTTTGATCATGTAAATGACGTGCATCATTATTTATTCCATCTGTCAAGAACAAGAAATCACGATTGACTATTGTCGAAATAGGATCATTCACAGAAGCTCCAGAAATTAATGCTCTTCGAGAATCACCATCAGTGAGGGTACCAATCATTTTACTATCTTCGTCAATAGCAAAAAGTACAAGTGGACCTGGCGACAATATGTTGATTCTGGAAAGTGCTTCTAATAATGTGATATCTTGAGATACAATATGAGTCTTCTGCATATTTATGAGATTTCTTTTATAATTAGGTTTGGTGATTCTCCAAACACTGTACAGCCATCAGGCACATCTTGATTTTTTACAATTGCGCCAGCACCAATATTGACATTTTTACCTATGTGGCAATTACCAAGAACACTAGAATTACTGAACATATGACAATTTTCGCCAATCTCAGGATAACAAATTACGCCTTGCTTGTCATGAGTACCTCCAACAGTACATCCTTGATAGAAGAAAAAACCATTGCTATATTTTGCCCTTCCCATCACTGCTCCCAAAGGATGTTCTGCTCCGAAGTGAGCTGGTAAATTTATGGCATAAAAGAGGTCTACTGAGTGAAATATCTTGTTCAGATAGTATATCTTATCACATAAATGTCCGATATTTGCATTCTTATAGATGTCGTGAGACAAATAATAAAGAAAAGTCATGTATTGAACTGCATGATATGGATTAAACCTACACATTTTCGCCCCCCCCTCCTTGACGAAGTAGTACTTGTTCTCAGAATGAGTGAAGTTCTCTTCACAGGCAGCTAACGCATTCTCAAATCGTGACTTTATAACTGTTTGTTCCTCTTCTGATATAAAGAAATGAGACTTCAACTGCATCAACAACTGAGCCAGTATATCTTCTTTTGGAATTGCAAATATCATTACTTCCAGTATTTCACTTTATTAAATATTTCCATAAAAGCCTCGTTTTTCTCAAAGAGATACTTAGCAATGACCTGCATCAGTTCATAATCCTCTTCAGAGTCAATATCAAGAATCCCTGTATCTGCCATCACAACAGCATCACAACCGGAATTAAAGAAGGTGGCATGTTCCTTATTCCTCAATGCGTCAGGCGAATAAGCATAGATAGAAGCATTCATATCATAAAAGACCGGAGCCTCCTGGCGAGTGGTATAGTTAGAAGAGATAGCCTTGCAGAAAAAGCCATTCTCCTCCTTCACCATATTAAAATATGGATTTCGACGAGATGGCACAACAGAGTACACCACATCAACATCGTTTCTTCCTGCTTTCATATCAATCGAATGTTTGATATCCTGAACAGTTCGCAATGGTGATGTGATATCCAAATCAACAACCATATCATAATTGACCTTAAATATCTTCTCTGAGCGTGTAAGGCAATCCAAGATAACAGCGACCTTAGGAACCTTATCGCCTCCCAGACTGGCATCGCGACGAAGTATCGTTACATCCAAATCCTTAACCTGTTCTACCAATTTAATTAAATCTTCGCTATCGGTATTCAAGACGACATCAATATGATCATTACCAGCATATCGCTCCATATACAGAGCGATATTGGCCATAGAGTACCATACCAATGGTATATCGAGGAAGTCTCTAGCATTCTTACCTTTCACTCCCTTTGAGCCTGCACGACCACATAATGTAAAAAGTATATTCATAATCCTTTTGAAAGTTTGAGGACAGCGTATGCTTGCTCTGCAGTGCTGTCATTGGGCATTTTATGTTCTATGATATCAAAGAAATGCTTAATCTCAGCTATCTGATAGGCATTACGCTCTGCATTCAGATTAATACATTCATTCTTCTTCTGATAAATAACAGAGCCTTCAAGAATATCGCACAAGATAGTATCATCTGGCATATAGAGTTCCAATCGGCGTATAGACTTTCTTCCAAAATAATCCAAATGGAGTTCTATCGTCTTATTACCCGCCTTTGCAATATAGATAGCAATATCATCACTGTCTATTTCAAGATTTGAAATCTTATCCTGAATGCTATAGCATTTGTCAGGCATGCCAAAGAACCATGTCAGATAGTCCCATTCATGAATCAGATCAATTCCGACACCGCCCCCCATGTCTTTATGCGCGCTATAGCACTGTCGATAATCTTGCCCAGGTCGCCATTCTGGTAGATAACTACTACTGATAGCCCTAGCTGCAAATACTTCATCCAAATTTATCTGATCTTTCACATATTGCAGAACAGGATTATAACGCAAAGGACAAGCCACATAGGAATCAATACCTTTCAACTCCTCAAAGATAGATATATCAACCTCAATGCTATGAAAGACAGGTTTCTCAATAAAGAATGACTTTGTATAAGCCTTAAACTTCTTCAGTGTCTCATAATGCAGGGATGTCGGATTGGTAACAAACACGACATCGTATGCCATATTTACCGGCTCCGAGAAGAGATATTCATTTGCCACTAATGGTTGGATATCTTCTGGCAGTGGTTTCAGACTACTTCGATAGAGATCTATCTCATAACAATCCTTGCGCTCATCCAAGAACGTACAGACATTCTTCAGATGACGTTTTGCTATGGAACCTAAACCACAAAAAGCGATTCTATACTTCATGCTTCTATTTCATCTATGACCTTGAGAAGCACCTGATCCTTCTCAAAATCCCATGCAGGCAACTTTGACGGGTCGTTTATCTGAGCCAAAAATGCATTGATTTCCTCTCGATAAGGGTTCTCTGTGATAAATGCAGCATAACCATCTACATGTTCAGAGGCATCTTCAAACAGGATGGTCTGCATCTCCTTGGTCTCAAAGTTATATTCTTGCAACGAATCTGCCGTACCATTCCATGATAATTGAAGGTGCTCGCCATATACATCAATATGACGGATAGGCTTGCGTGTTACCACATCTACAGCAAAAACACCCTTTGCTCCAGATTCATGCTCTAACAGAATCAAGTAGTTATCATTATAACTGATGTTCAGCTCTGTAATTTTACTCTTGATAGCTTGTACTTTTTTTACTGGTCCAAAGGCCGTCCACAACCATGGCAAGTCAATCGCCATTATTTCACGACAGCCATTGGTTCGAGGATTTCCAATAAAATAATTGTTATAACTCTCCCAAGGATGCCAGTCAGGAAGGTACTGCCCTACATGATAAACATAGTTCAGCTTGTCATTTTTATCCTTAACCTTATCTATAATGGCCTGCGTCTCTTTGCGATAAAGGAATGTTGAAGAAAGGAAAAGCACTAAACCTTTTTCTTTCGCCAGTTTCATATTCTCCTCGTACCCATCTTCTACCAGATTAATTTCAGTAAAAACATGGAGATTATTCTGCAAACATTCCTTAATAATTCCAGCATGAGAAAGCGGCGAGGTACTAATTACAGCCGCGTCTGGATTCTCTGCTTTCACAGCCTCAGCTATGTTGGCATAGCACTTGAAGCCAAATTTTTCTTTTACTTCATCACAACGACTCCCCTTACTGTCAATGCCAAAGATTTCAATATCTTTATGTTCTGACAGCAAACGTATTCTGCGCTTGCCCATCGATCCGAGCCCTATGACTATAACCTTCATTGTATGTCGTAGAAATGTTTTTGAACTAAATAATCTAAAGGGGATGTCTTGATAACCTTCAAGATGGTTTCGCAAGTACCCTTTTTGTAATAGGGATTTTTCACCTCCATACTGGCATAAGAGATAACCTCTTTAAGACCATTTTTTATCTCATCTGCCGAATAACCACAATGAATTACACTATCAGCTGCAATACGACCTTTTTGGCGATCACCAATATCCAGCGTAGCAATGCCAAAACTTGGCACCTCAATGATGCCACTGGAACTATTGCCAATCACAGCCTTCACAAACTTTAGGGCAGAGAAATAGCGTCTCTGGCCCAACGAAGGAATAAACATACATCTGCCAGGATTACGATCTACATACTCCTGAATACGTTTGATGATAATCTGCGAATTGGTATCAGAATTGCTGTAGGTAAAGATGATATGATAATCCTGATAATCATCCAAAGCCTTCAACAAATTCATAATCTGAGTCTCAGATGACATATTGGAGAGTGTCACAGGATGATAAGTGCAGAGAAAGCATTTATCCGTCATCTGAAAATTAAGGCTCTGCTCTATATCTTCCTTTGTCATGAAGTCTATCTTCATAATATTCTCCACACCAAGAGCGCCCACATTGAAGACCCTATCTGGTTGTTCACCTAATTGGATCACGCGCTGACGATAGGCCTCTGTCGATGTAAAATGCAAGTGGCTCATCTTGGTGATAGCATGACGAATGGCATCATCAAAAGCCCCTTCTGTTATTTCTCCTCCATGCAGGTGAGCAATGGGGATCTTATAGATTAATGCAGTAGAAGCTACTGCCAACATCTCATAACGATCTCCAAGGATTAATAGCAGATCAGGTTGTAACGCATCAAAGGCATCTGCAAATCCACTGATGCCTCGGCTCATCGCCTTAGCTGTTGTATTGGCAATATCAGGAGCCTCATCATCAGCCATATAAACTTTGTAGTCAATGATGAAGCCATCACGCTCAATCTCTTTGTAGGTCTCACCCTGTAGTTTAGAGAGATGCTGGTTGGTGGCAATAATCTGCAACTGCAATTCCGGATCATCCTTGATGGCTTTCATCAAGCTTCTAAGGATGCCATATTCTGCACGGCTACCAGTAACTACACAAATCTTACGTTTCACGAATTGGAAATTGAGAATTGAAAGTTGAAAATTAAATCTCTATGAGGTCTTCCTCAGAGAAATCTTTGATAGCCATAGTACCTATCACCTCTTCCCATCGCATAGGTGAAATGCCTGTTCCTGGGCGCTTAACTGTGAGATTCTGCTCTGTTAAAAGCTTACCTTTCTTGATGGGGCATGCAGCTACAATGCTCTTACGAGCGATGGCGATATTCTTGCGTTCACTCTCGCTCACGTGTTTGGTTCCATCTCCGCCAACCGCCTTTTCTATATTGCGAATAGCACACACCATTGCTCTCAGTTCGTCTGGTTCCAAACTAGCCTTGTGGTCAGGGCCTTCCATATTGCGATCAAGCGTAAAGTGCTTCTCAATCACTGTTGCACCTAATGCGACTGCAGCTATCGGCACCTCTATTCCTTTTGTGTGGTCGCTATACCCCACCTCTACTCCAAACTTTTTGCGAAGTGCATCCATCGCTTTGAGGTTTACATCCTCAAAAGGTGTAGGATATTCAGTGTTGCAATGAAGCAGAATCAAATTCTCCTTTGAAAGACCATTCTTGTACAAAGCCTCAACAGCAGCAAGAACATCCTTCATATCGCACATACCTGTACTGAGAATGGTCTTCTCATTATATGCAGCTACTCGCTTCAAGAAAGGATAGTTGGTCACTTCACCAGAGGGTATTTTCCAAAGACCTAAACCCAGTGAGTGTAGGTACTCTATGCTATCAAAGTCAAATGCTGTAGAGAAAAACTTGATTCCTTTCTCTTTGCAATAGGCAATCAGAACTTCGTGGTCCTCTGGTGAGAGTTCCAGTTTTTTTAGCATCTGGTACTGGCTGTCGCCTTCTTTACCGATGTTCTTCTGCTGATATTCTGCCTGCTTCGCAGCCTTAGTAACAAGCTTTGAGGCCTTGAAGGTTTGGAACTTGATGATATCCGCCCCCGCCTCAACAGCCTTATCTATCAGTTGCTTGGCAATATCTATAGAGCCATTATGATTAACCCCAGCTTCCGCTATGATTAATATATGCATTATCTTAGTACGAATTTAAGAATGATACTCCTCCTAAGTTCACTATTAAATAATCTCCCACATCATATATCTGGTATGGTTTCAACTCTAAACGCTCGGCAATTTTAACGGCTTTTTCATGTTCTTGCCTATTCGTAAAAGGATTCATTATCACATTAATATCATAACCATAATAACTAAACAACTCTTGAATCTGATGATATTCCTCTGTCGCACAATTAATATTCGTACCTACGAACTTATATGGCATAATAATAGATGTTCCTTCACATAATTTACAAAACAATCGACCGTTCCAAGTTGATTCATCAACCGTTATTTGCCGACTTATCCATCTACTTATTTTATAAGGAGAAACAAAAACAACCGGTTTCTTTTCAAACTCAGAAGTCAACCGTGTTCCTATTTGGTGAATAACTGACACTTCATTATCTGATCTTAGATTATTTAAACATAGGATCCTATTCAAAAAAACTGCTTGGTACCAACATAACCCTATAGCCAATATATAAACAAACAATTTCACTTTTGCACGCGAATAATTATGTGTCACAAATAAATAAACAACAAAAGAAACAAAGATCGTAACTGTTTGAGCTGTTCTATATGGCATTGCTCCTCCTTGCACAATAGCCAGAAGAAATACAGAGACAATAACAGCCACTCCTAGAAGTACAAGTTTCATTTGTTTTTTTACAATCAGATATATAAAAAAAAGAGCAAACGCTATACTGAATATAGTTATGGGAAGATAAACTAAAGCATTCAGAACATAATAAAAAACATTCGAAAAAATTGTTGCCTTCAACGTATCTCCGAAGTTTGATGTAAACCAATAGATGTTCGTAGCACCTGCATAGATATAGTCAATTCCCATAACACCTCTAATTACATAAGTTACAAACAGTCTAACAGCAAATGCTATTAAAACAGGAATAAAAAAGAATACAAGATCATATATCCAAAGCCTAAAACTATATCTAGAGAGGTCTAAAACATTACGATAAAAAATAATAATACACACTAAAGTCACATAATAAAAAATGGTTGATTCATAACTCGAAATTGGAAGTACCAACAAGAGAGCTGCCACTATGATTTTTTTCAAAATCGTCCATTTACTTCTCAACACAAGACAGGCCATAGAAACAAGGCACAACCCAGCTGCAACGTTAAAGTTTGCTCCTGTATACTCCCATATTTCATTAATTAAGGGAAAAGTAATAAAAGTCGAGACTAGAATCGAGTATGCAAATATATTCCTTGATTTGTCTATAGTGTATAATATGTAACTTAAAAGAATTCCAGCGGCAATAATCAAAACTAAGGCAATAAAACGATCAATAAAAGGATCGAATGATGTTATTCCCATAATATATGCCCAGACAACCATTCCCCATCTCCCATTGGAAAGCATGGCATGACCACTCCCAATATAAAAGTCCTTCAACAAATCATCCCACCCAACCGTGCGATTATAAATAGAAAAGCTGTAGGCTACTATTGCAAAGAACAAAACAGGAATGTAAAATCCTTTTTGAGAAAGAACTGTTTTGTAGAATTTCTGAATATCACTCATTCCATTAATATTGCAACTTGTTACATCCTTTTCTTAAGAATGGCAGGATTGCCAGAATAGATGCCTTTTACAGAGATTGATTTCCTGACTAAAGAACCAGCACCTACGATAATATCATCACCTACAGATATACAATTTGCCAATACAGACTGGCTGCCAATAAAGCATCTTGTACCTACCTTGCATTCACCATTCACCATCGTTCCTGTAGAAATATGACAATGGTCACCGATTACCGCATCGTGCTCGATATTGGTGGCAGTGTTTAATATCACATTGCATCCAACTTTAGCCCCAGCATTCACAAATGCCTGATGAAAGACAACCGTACCTTCGCCTATTTCAGCGTATTTGGAAACGTACGCAGAAGATGCGATAATGGTTGACAGTTTACCACCAGCCTCCTTTACTTTATGGTATAACTTAATACGAATGGTAGGGTTCTTGATAAAGCCCACTGTGATGACAAACTCTGCCTGATCCACATAGGCAGGAATATCATCATCCGTACCTATGACTTTGGTAGAAAGGATTTTCTTTCCTACCTCTTCTGGCATATCCAGCACACCAAGAATGCTATAACCAGCACTCTCAGCAGCCTCAATCACAGATTTACAATGCCCGCCACCGCCAACAAGGATCAAAGGGTTCTTCATAAAATATTTATAGACCTCTTAATAAAAACTGTGATAAATATTCGTGTGAAATAACGGACGAATACATTGGCTTTATACAGGGGACTTCTGGAATGTTTTTTATTGGTGGTATCTTTGCCATTCCTTTTATTGGTTCTATTTTTACGCTTACAGGGCTTGCCAGCTTATTATAGCCTACTATCCTGCCATTTCTGTCTCTAACTATTCCGTTTTCATACCATCCTAGATGCCGCCCATTGAATCCGTACAGCGTCATATTTTGATGGAGATATGCTACAGGTGTCCCGTTCCACATATATATGATTCCATTTCGGTCATAATTTATATATGCTACAGGATTTCCTTCTATATCATAAAGGGGTTCGTTCATTTTTAAATCGTATTTACTATTATGTCGTAGTTGCTTTCATCAAACATCCCTTCAGCGGCCTCATTGCAAGCTATGTCCTGTAACTTGGCTTCAAAGTTCTGTTCTTTAATATAAAAAGACAAATAGATGTGCTCCAATCTTTCATGACCATTTTCGGTATTGTCGTAAAGCAACTGTTTGACCAATGTGTCATAATAAAAATGGAGGTTCTCTATCAATGTATCTATATAAAAGGGCGTGTCACCAGCGTGAACGATGAGGTTTCTCGTCCTATATATTCTGTCTATTTGTTGCTGAAGTCTTTGTTTGTGTTTCTTTAATCGCTCCAACAAGTTGGCAGGATTACTCATAAGTTCATCCAACCGATAGAATCTGTTCCTCAACAAGATTTCGTTGTGCTTTGTGAACACATCATATAATTCTTGTCTTTCGGCATCATATTTTTTCAATGTGAGTAATGCACATACCTTTTCTTCAAGTCGTTTCCCCTCTGTCACCTTTGATATAACTGCCACGAACTCAGGGTTGTATAAACGCAGAAGATCGGCTATAAAAGAGCGGATGTGCTTTCTACAATAGTCGAGACACAAGAATGGTACAAGTGTGTCGTAAATTTGTTGAATCCTACTCTTGCCGCTCTTTATGTCCTTTGGTATTATTATTTCGAGAGCAGTGAAAAGATTAATAAACTGATTCTCATGGGACATTGCATCCACGGCACTTTCATGCATCCTCAGAGACTTCATTATATTAATTATGGAGTCTTGCGACATGGATAGTTTTTTTGTAATATGGGTAAAATAAGCTTGCGATTTATTCGGTCTTAAATCTCGACAACGTAATATTGCAGACATCGGTTTATCGATCGTATACACATTGCGGCTTCCCTTTTCAATTATGATACACTTTTCCTTAAACTGAGTCCTCTGTTTATGCTGATAACAGCAAAATAGGCTGGAGATGCTTTCTATCTTTGATATTGCAATGGCTCTTGCAGAATATTGGTCTCTTGCATGCACATTCAGCACAATAAGATTATTATCAACAGACAGATTCCTTATGAATTTATCTATTGATGCATTCTTGTAAGGAAGTTTATATTCTTCAGTTACATCGTCTCCAAACTTTCTAAATGTGCTTTTTAACAACTGGAATATCTTGTTTCCCCTGAAAAGTACGTAGTAGTCCTTACTAACTTCGCTAAATTTGTCAAGAAACTCGACTATTGCATTAGGTGCTTCAATAATGTTCTTCCCGAAGAAAAACTCTCTATTACTGAAATAAATATATTCGCTGGAATAACCCAGATATTTAAGATGAGTCACCCAAATTCGTGAATAGTAGCCTATGCTTTCCTTGTCTTTCGCATTGTTGACTATCAAATCTATTAAGACGCTTTTTACGTTCTCAAAGTATTCATCACCTATGCCACCGCTCACCATCATCTCAATCAGAAGTTTAATATCCTTAAGATTATTGGCCTGCTCCAAAAGAGTGATAAAATAAAGAAGGTTTCTTCTTTCAAGAATTTGCTTGAATAACCTATCCCCATTGATGGCTGTCACCAGTTCTCCCAGTAAAGAAGGTATCCCAGCTTCCCTAATAATACCTCTTTCTACATTTCCTATCGTCTCATAAACATCCTGAAGCAAAGACACAGCATTTAGTGCTGGTGCCTTATGAGCATCGATAGAATAGTTGAAGGTTATTTCATCTACCAGACTGGCAAAAAGTAATAAGCCCTCAAGATCCTTGTTATAATTCCACTTGGAAATATTGTTAGACTTCATATTCGCAGTTTCATGAATTTAATAATTCAGCATTTTTAGAATGTCTTTTTCTTTTCATTACCTTAGTACTTCACAATTCTATTATTTTTGACAATCACACACTTAAAGAATTTATCTCAACACATCGATGTCCTCATCGATGATCAATGATTCAATCTCCAGGTCGTCATCCAATTGACCTTTTGTCCGATTTCTATATTCCGTCCAATATGTCAACAAAGTATTGCAAATATGGTCGTATTCGAAAGTATTCTTATATCTGAGTTGTATAGCCTTATCTATCCAAAAGTGGACCTTATCAAAGAACTTTTTCCATGAATACACTTTTATATACGAGTCTAATTCGGTAATAATGGATTCTTCTGAATAAATCGGGGTATAAGGCATTTCGTCAAAAGACTTTACAGAATCACTAAAATTCTTGACGCTCCAAACTATCATATTTCTAATTTCACCGCCTTCCTCTGTCTTCGACGCCACCCAGCTACGAGCTTCAGCAGCTACTTCGTCACGAAACAATAGTATTTTATGCCGTTCTACAGGGAGCTCTGCGCCCAACAATTGCGAAGAATGGGATACTTTTCCCTCTAATTCAGATTTACTCAGGTTGTTTGGGTTATCATAATTAGTACGGAGCTCTATCATCATCAAACGGGGCGACATGCACTTCTTGTTAATGCAGGTTTCAATTCCTATTACAGCATCAACTGTTCGATCAGCATAACAACCTCTCGTCTTCTCATACGTATCCATGTCAAGAGCCTCAATATCTCTTGAAAAATAATCGGAACCTTTCCTGTCGCGATTAGAGATATCGTTAAATAGAGCTGGCGAAATTCTCCATATAGAATGGCAACGTGTCGTCTTGTTACTATATATCGTGGGTTCCATAAGCTCCTATACGGTCTAATGCGATATTAAATGATTTAAAAATCTCTGTTATTTGGCTACCCAGATTCTCATAGCAATACTGGTGTTCATTTTCTTCAGATTTGTATGCAAGGTAAAACTGCGTATCTGCCAAGACGCTCTCTTTTGCTGCGATTGCACGTAAGGCTGACACCATATCGGGGTTATGGGTTGCCAACATTACCTTTAACCCAAGCTGTTTATGCAAAAGTACCAAAAGTCTAGCATATTCAAATATCCATTGAGGGTGGAGATGAGCCTCTGGCTCATCGATTAGAAGGAGGGTGTTCTCGTTTAAATAGCCATTCTCTAAAAGTCGTTGGAGATATGCAAATGTCTTGAAGCCTGTCGCGGTTTTTTCGATTTCTATATTTACCAGATTGTCTTCTGAGACATATCGCAATTCATCCTCTGCTAACGGATCGTCTGGTTCTACGATTACAGCGCTACCGCCAAGTATCCTGCGAATACGATGAAGCAACACTTTTTCTTTTGCGTTTAGCTCTGCTCCCTTACGGAACATCAACCTTATCAACTCTCTCCAAAAAATGTTATAACAATCATCGCTAGCAAGAGCCATGGGGGTGTCAACATAGATTGCACGATGGAGGTTGTAAAGATAGCCAAAGGATTGAACACTAACCAAAGTATCGCCATCTTCTTCCAACTGGATATTATCTGGATGAGGATCGGTTTCTTCGAAAGACTCTGCAATGAGATTGAAAAAACTTCCCAAAGGGCGATTCTCCTTATCTTGATTATATTTATCTGTAAGAGCTATTGCCTTAGTGCGATTCCTATCAATAAAGTCCTCTACAATCTGCTCGTTCGTTTGCCCCTCTACATTATCTATAGAGAGAAAAGAAAGTATCCTGTCGCGCCTTTGCTGTTCAACGTTGGCTGATAGAAAAGCCAACAGTTTGTCACCGAATACATAAATCTGACGCAAAAACTCTTCTTGTATTTTGTTATATCCCTCAACATCATCATAACTAACCCTGCTAATATGATGAGAACCGAATCCCTGATTCTGGAAAATCTGTACATTCTCATTCATGGCTCGTCTCATGTCACGATATGGCATTGACAATCGTTGGATTCTGTCTGTCAGATGTCTTTTATACTCGTTAAAAAGCAATTCATCATACTTCTCAGCACCATTAACTAAATAATATAGCCAACGAGACAAAGTGCTCTTTCCACAGCCATTTTCTCCTGCCAAAACAGTGATGCCTTTTATGTGAATATCAGCCGCTTTGACGGCATGATAATCATTTAGAAAATAACGATATTCACTCATATGTTTATTAGTTACTTTGTTAATCTTACCGAACTCGGAATGTTAACCACTCTATCTGCAAACCAGATGGTATTCTTCAGCCCATCATTCTCACAATTCTCAAACATGGGCAGACGATTCATCAGCTCCCAAATGGGGCGAGTCATCACACCATTGTCATTAGTATATTCCAAGAAATTGAGTTGCGCCTCTTTATCTTTGAGGATAATGACATTGAGCCAATAATTACTACGAGTATCCTGCGGTTCGGTAAAAAACTCTATTTCTGGAATATCCTTAAAGAACTCTTCGTATGCCTTAGCGGTTTCACGCTTGCTTGCCACATATTCCTCGATATGCTCTAACTGTGCACAGCCCAAAGCTGCGTTGATATTAGGCATACGGTAATTATAACCAATGTGGTCATGACGAAATTCCCAACGATGAGGAATCTTTGCCTGAGTCGTGATATGTTTGGCATAGGCGCCAAGTTCTTCATCATTGAAAAGCATCATACCACCACCACCTGTGGTGATAGTCTTATTGCCATTGAAACTCAATGCGCCAACTTTTCCGAATGTACCTGTATGCTTGCCTTTATAAAGGGAACCGATACTCTCTGCCGCATCCTCGACCAACTCAATGTGGTATTCCTTGAGCACTTCGACCAATTCGTCCAAATGAACAGGATGACCAAAGGTATGCATCGGTACACAGGCCTTAATTCTGCGTCCTGTATTCTTGTTGTAACAAGCCAACTCATCTTCATGAAAGCCAAAGTCGTGACTTTTGTCCAGTTCATTGAGGCGGGTATTCTTGCGCACCTCCGCATTCTTCTGGAGCCAGTCCTTCATAGCATCAGGAGATAGTCCCATTGTGGAACGATCAACATCCAAGAATACAGGATGGGCACCAATATAGCTCAATGCATTACAGGTAGCAATAAAAGTGAGTGCCTGAGTGAGCACTTCATCATCACGTTTCACACCCACAAGTAATAAGCTCATGTGGAGGGCATTGGTCCCACTCACACACACCACTGCCCGCTTGGCACCCGTGTATTTAGCCATATCTTCCTCGAAACGGTCAACAAACTTACCTACAGAGGAAACAAACGTGGTGTCAATACACTCTTCGAGATATTTCTTCTCATTACCGATAAATACAGGTACAGCCAAAGGTATGAAGTCACCACCTCCATAGAGGTCATGAATAAAATCGATTATCTTTTTGTATTCCATTAATTTTGATATTATTTAGGGTAATGCAGCTATAAACAATCGCATATCCATAATTGCCTGTCTTAACTCTTGCTCTGTATAACTATTATGGATATTCTCTGGGTGGTGGATTATACTACGAATAATATATTCCTTTGTCCGATGCTCTGTTTTTGTTGTGCCATCAGGCAACAACCTAATATAAGGTATTTGTGGTTTACCATTGAAAAAATTCTGCAATTCATTGATAAGCTCTAAATAGCCATACAATTCATTGAAGTACTCAATAGAAGCATCGCCATATGCTACATAATTAACATCATTCAATGATGGATATGGCAGGAGTGCGGGATCAACCTTATCAACTGCCTTTGCGCCCACATTTTCTGTTATCAATCTAAGATTACTATAATCTAGCATTCTTACTATGTGAGAGCTATGAGTTGTAAAGACAACCTGAATGTTCGGCTGAGCTGCCATTGTTTTCAAAGCATCAACAAGCATCTTTTGATGTTCAATATGTTGAGAAGTCTCTGGCTCTTCTATGGCATAGATAATACCAGAATGATTAGCCATATTAGCCTCTGCCTGTGCTCTAAAGAAATTAAGCAATACAAGTCTGCGAACACCACTGCCACGTTTATTAATGGCAATATCATTATCACCTGTGATAGAAACAGACTTAAACACATCTTGCCATTTCAATTCTGTGACATTTGGTATCTTTGGGTTAAGAGTTGCAGCAAGATTATTGTTCATGGATTGCAATTTCTGAAGCGTTCCATTAGCAACTGTCTGCAATTGGGTTGTTACCTTATTGGCTATTTGAGTACACCATGATACAATCTCTGCATCCTGCATGATAGCCTTTACAGCAGCTTTCAATGGATCCTGAACCTCTTTGTCGGTATCGCTATTACTTCTATCCGACTGAAAAAGAGTATAAACAGGTAAAAGAGATTTCAGATTATCAATAATGCCCTTGGCATCTTCTTTCGACATATCAACTTCATGCAACGAAAGCCCCAAATTAGCCTGATGGCTTTGCCAAATGGTTTTTCTTAATTCAGATTTCTTTGTCTTATCGGCACAAGTTAACTTATTTGTATCAACAATCTTCTTCAGATCTGTAATCTTCTTGCTCAGCAAGTCGCAACAATCCTGATTAGTAGGATGATAGGCATTAACAAATACCTTCGCTGATGGAGAGCCATTGGGATAGTGTTTTACAATCTCCAAGCATCCACTCTGATTAAGAAGATATTCATCTTGCAATGTAGTGGTATTTGTGGTATCAACAACTACTGTTGCTGGAGGATTCTTAAATTCCACAGCTATAGCGATATCTGTATCTGAAACAGACAGAGCCTCTTTATTTATGTCACTCTTATCCATCGGTGATACAGGTTTATCATTGAAAAATATATCAAGAGCCTCTAAAATTGTGGACTTCCCAATATCATTCTTACCCACAAAAACCGTAAGATCATCGAATTCTATCTTAGTTGTACCGCGATAGCCTCGGAAATTCTTAATTGTAACTGATTTGATTAACATAATTGACAAAATCCAAATATACAATGTAATTAAACATTCAAAGCCTTATACTCTTCACATATATTATGAATACTCTCTTTGTATTTACTAATTACATCAACAAGAAATCTGTTTTCATCTGCTTCGACTAATGCCAAAAGATAACCTTCATATTTAGAACCTTTAATTCTAATTACATCCTCTGCCCTTTCTGCTGCCAAACCATATCTATTGAGACCACATATAGAAATAGTATTCTTACCTTTATCTGAAATTCCCTTGTATAAGATATTGCCTACAATCTCAATATGCTCTGAATAACGATCTATATGAGGGTGTATTAATAAATATTCTATAGAGTCATGAGGTAAATCTTCAACATCTTCATTAGCTAGAATGGGTTTCTGGTATCCTTTATTAGCATTACACAGTTTACACGAATAGCACATATTAAATGTTTTGTACATCCATCCTTCGCGCTTGCTTTTGGGTACAATATGTTCAACTTCTGCTGATGCTTGGCTCTCATGAACTATAGTTCTACAATAAGCGCATCTTCGATATTGCTTCTTCTTATAGTATGCTCGGATTCGATCTTTAAAATCAGCTAGACAAGACTTTTCCCAATCTTTATAGTTATTGCCATTAGGACTAGCCTGTGCAATAGCCAGCTTGTCCGTTTCTGTCAAAATGTATGGTGATTCGATAATAAAATCATCAAACTCGTTCATAAGCAAACTCCTTACATATAAGAGATATTATTTCTTTCAAAGGATCAATATTACTTAGATTTTCCTGTACCTTTAAAAGGAAACGTAGCCTACTAGTTAAGTTTTCTGGGGATATATTGTTTTTACCAATATCCTCTAACAATCTACCTACTATACTTGCCAAATAACGATTTCTATCTGTTCCTACTTTAAACACATCCAACAACACTTGTTCCGCACTCCATCCATAAGTCTCTGATTCCAATGAATTAATCTCAATATCACCAGATTGATTATATTCAATATCGAAGACATTTGAGCGATCCTGCGGAAGATCAGATACAAGGAAATGACAATGAGATGCTATCAAGAAATGGCAAGCATATCCTGATAATGCCTCGTCTAACTTGTCTATTATACTCATCTGCCAGTTGGGATGTTGACTAATCTCTGGCTCGTCAAGTAGGACAAGCAGATATTGGTTGCCTGCCGAAAGAACCACACTCATAAGAATACTCAGCATATTAAATTCGCCTGAACTCACCTGATTGCAATCAATTTCATCATTGTTCCTGTAAAGAGTACACTTAAAGGATTGCAAAAAGCCCTCTTGTCGCAACAAATTTAGTTCCCGCAGATGAAGGTTCTGAACATAAGTAATTGCATCAGACTGAGGTCTAATTTGATGAGAAAAGACACCTCTCTGTGTATTTGCTATATCTTTCAAAAATGATATGGTGTCCTCATCCAAATACTTTTGCTTGTCCTTAAGGATTTCTAGAGCATTTTCTTTGAGGGAATAATTCAACGATAAAATTGGGTTGTATCCGATAAAACTCAAGATATCACCAACTTTTGAAAGTTGAGCTTTGCGCTTTATTCCCCCAATCACTGATAGCATTTGAAGCATAACATTGGTTTTGGAAGTAAACATATTATTATTTGCCTTCGGACCAACATACTTATAAAAAGATACATCATAACGGCCATTACGTCGCAATGGATTTTGGCTATTCAACGGAAATTTGTCAAACATTCCCATTGTCGAAGCTATAATCAAAGGATACTTGGGCTTTACTATCCTTTTCATATCTCGTCTACATGAAAAGACATTTTTTTCGTCTTTCTCTATCTGATATATATGTCCCTCTATGGCATATTTAAGTGAAATAATCCTTACTTGCTGACCTTCCGTCTTTCTAGATTTTCCATACTGAGAGTCTATAAAGAAATCTACAATCTCTCTCATAAGAGTGCTCTTACCAACTCCATTCATACCTATGAAAAGAGAAAAATATCGATGATCTTTATTGTCTGCATCTCCGAAATTCACGGTTATAGCAGATTTCCCAAAGAAAGACACTTTCATCTGAAGAATCTTGAATCGGCTCAAACTATCAACAGGTTGCAATCTATTCTTGATATACTGATCCAAATCAATTTTACCTAACACACGAAGTTTTTGATTCTTAGGAGTTTCTGGGGAATTGGGCATAATAAATTACATCTTTTGGTCTAGATCCTTACCTTATCATACATACTGAACAATTCTTATCTATGCATCACTTCTTACATTAAGCTGTAATTTTACATTTTCTGGTCTAGGTTCTTTCCCTTCTCCTCATGCTCAAAGTTGGGGATAAATTGTTTTATAGCTTCCACCACCTGAGCCTTGGTGAAGTCATCTTTGTAGAAAATTCCTTCAAGTTTCTCAAAGAAAGCATTGACCTCACTTATTTCATGGCGTGTGGTCCGCTCCACTACACCAAGAGCCAAGAAGCGCTGAATGTCTATCTTCTCGCCAGGAACATAGAACTCCTCATAAGCCTTCTCGCCCGTAGTATCGCTCTTGAAATACACAACCGGATAGGTGTCGTTATCATAGTCCATCATAGCGGCATACTGTTTGGCTTCCGCGTCACTGGCACATTCTTTCTTGGCAAAACCTTCCGACTTCACGAACTCGTCGCAAATGCTACTGAAGGTAAGCATCTGGTCTTCACCAAGTTTAGGAAAAAACACTTCACCACCATTACCAAGGATGCAAGCCAGCATACATATCTGACCAGATTCTTCAGGACTGACGAAATAACGCTTTACATCTGAGGGAGCAGCCAAAGGCTGTTTCTTCTGTAAGCGGTGAATCCATCCATCAGGCAGAGAGCCATTACTAAATGCCACATTGGCAAAGCGGGCGGTGGTGACTTTGAACTTGTCATTATATGCCATCACCAAATCCTCCATGATACGCTTTGAGGCACCCATAATGTTAACGGGGTTAGCAGCCTTGTCGGTAGAGACGCAGAAGAAATGCTTTGGTGGATACACCGTCAGCAAATCCATCAATTTCTTGGCTTTAATATCATTATTCTCAATCAATGCCTGAACACTATAGCGGTCCTTTTCTGAGCGCACATGCTTATGGGCAGAAAAGTTAGCTACAATGTCAAAGCCCTTCTCCTCACGGAAGATACGTTCAAAGATGGGGTCGGCAAAGTTGAGTGTATAACAACGGAACTCGTCGGGTACATACAAACCGTTGGTGCTTCTAACGTCCCGCACCAGCTCTGCAAGTCCATTCTCATTGAGATCAACGACTACTACACTCTTTGGTTCAAAACGAAGCACCGCCTTGATGAAGCTACTGCCAATAGAGCCAGCGCCACCAATGACACAGACCTTCTTATCTTTTATCTCTCGTGAGAGTATATCTTTGTTTGCCTCAATATCAGCGGCAAACATGCTGACTGGACGAAAAGTCACACTGTCAGCTATGAATTTATCTAGGTTGAACATATATGTTTACTTAAATACGAATAATACAAATTATTCAAAGAAGTCTTCTCAAGTTAATTATTGTTTTGAAAAGTTCCTTGCCAATTTCATCATGAATTTCCCTATTTATATCAGCCTTGTGAACATCCAGATCATTCTGAATCTCTTGTAATTGTCGTACGGCAATTTGTTCATCCAATGTAAAGTAGCCTCGCATAACTCTATTCAAAGCAAGCGTATTAGCCTTTGAATTCAACTCCGACTGAACTCTAATAATATAGTTCATCTTGTCGGTAATGTTCATTTTTGACCATTCTGAATGGATTGCCTCTATTTGTTTACATATGTTGGATTGCATAATGAAACTTCTAATATTCCACTTTGCTCATGAGGGCTATACGGCCCCTCTTTCACCTCAAAGAAAACTGTACCAAGCTCCAGAAGTAGAGATTGGGTTACTTGCTGGAGCTTCATTATTTTACATTACATACGGCCACTTCTTGGCGTAGCACATACTACTAGTCAAGCAGGTATAGCCGTATCGGCTATTGGTGCGTTCATTATCAATTTCCCCTTTTACCAGATGTCTATTATTATTTTCTCTAATTACGATCTCACACTCCTTTAGGAATGAGAGGCGTAATAATGAGCTTGACATCAATTATCATATATTAACCGCCAGATATTTTTTATAGAGTTGGACAAAAATACCATCTATCAGCATTAGTACAGAGAATCTAATAAAATAGTTCTCATAAATATATTCTGGAGTGGATATCGTTTTCAAGGTCGGAAGATTTTGCTGATATGACGAGGTGTTGTGGGCACAACGATTCCGATGCCTATAGATAAGTTCAAAGATGAATGCCAAATTTTGCAGATTCCCACATACACGTGTCTTTGTGTGCTTATCCATCATACTACAGTTGTCGCACTTGGCAAAAAGAGAGCATGCCTTATCCCCTTTCTTCAAAAAACAATTCGTTTGAATGTTGGCAAAAATACGTTCAAAAACCTGGTATTGATGTTCAGCCCAACTTTTCAAGACAGAATCACGAAAGATTGATGCAATCGTAGTACCTACAGATTGTATCAAGAGACTCTTGTCAATATCCGCGTCTATATCAAAGTCGACAATATGCTTCCGAATAATGGATATCATATCGTTCAATACCGTATTCTTCTCATCATAACAGGAACATTCACCTAACGGTTTTTGGGAAAATCGTTTAAAACGATATTCGTAATCATCAGTTGCTAGTTCCCAACAAATACATTTCAACTTCTGCTCTTGAAACCCCGTCATTCTAAGAAAAAGGGACTGCATAATATAATCACAGACAGCAATATTCTCTATTCCGCCACTAATGCCCCTACAAGCACTAACACCATCCTCCAATATGGAAGAAATGGGTGTTAAAATAAAGTCAGTATGAACACTCATTGCAGTAAATATAAAGCATAAGTATTGATAGACTCCTCCATTCTTTTCTGCATATACTTTAGCGCGTTTGGAGAACGAGAATGAAGATAATTTTCCTTATAAGATTCATAAAGATTATCAAGTATCTGACTCAGATCCTGCCTTCCGGATATGTCAATATCTCGCCCCAGAAAGACAATATGATATATCAACCCAAAGAAATACGTATCCATTTGAACGATGGAAACAAAAGTCCTCTTCAAGCCCAAATCGTTTATACGCAACTCTAGCAGCTGTATCCGTCGGTGCCAATCATCCTGACCAAACATTTCTTCCAAGCTTGAAAATATCTCCATTGATGACTCGCCTACTACAGAGAAAATGAAGTTCTCGTAAAAACGTTCCATCTCCTTTACATAGCCATTACCTCTGGCTACCCAATAATAGTTATTCAACTTTTTATAACTGGATAGCAAAGAAAGATAGCGAACAAAGTCCATTTTCTTTGCGGGTTTCAAACCAATGATTATGTCATGAGCAAAGGATGGACTAAACAAATTCAATAAGTCTTTATCAAGGAAGTAGAGTGCCTGACGACTCTCGAGGGGCTGCAAACGTTGTCCTTGGATATTGATATCACGGAACACCTTGGAATAATATTTGAGTTGGGCCTTTTCTTGAGAGAGATCTGGCACCATATATGAAAAGCCAAGAAATGTAGTATCCCAAAATTCATCTGAAAGATTATAATCTTTTCGCTTATAGTTCTGGAGTTTTAGACCAGAGAGTATTGCATCTTTTGTCTTTCCATGAATGGTAAGTTTCTTGAAAGTCCAGTCAAGTAGTTCATCGTCCTCATAATCTTCATCATCAATTCCGTCATCCCTCTCATCAGCTAGAGCTCTTTCTTGTGAAATAAAGTCTTCCGAACGCTCAGGGAACAAACCAAGATAAGCCAAAAAAATACTAGTCAATCGCTGCTGACCATCAATAATTAGGTTTTGCTTTTCATCGTTCTCCATATAGACACCTATGGATACAGGAGGAACAAAACGTTTCTCCTGCAAAGTTTCAATAAGAAGATCCATCTTCTTTTCTTTCCAGACAAAAAATCGCTGGTACTCAGGAAGAAGCAACTCTTTCCTGAGAATCATATTAATCCAGTGCCGAAGCGTATATTCGCCATAAAAAACCTTATTATCCATAATATATTAATGAAATAATTATTCAACTATCAAAAAAGCCATATCCGAAAATCAGCTCTTTTAAATCTAATACTTTATAAATTGTAAATTATGTCAGTACTAACATTTTTTGTTTCCAAAAGAATTTGAAAAGAATTTCTTAAACTGTCTTCGACGGAAGAAGATGGATGGCCATAGGTTTTAGCTGCACCCACAGAAATTATTGCAGCATGTTTCTTTACTCTCGCATTGATGTTGCATGTAAACTTGCCCGCACGACCACCATGATGGGGAACCACCATATAATAATCTCCTCTACATTTAAGCTTTGAGATCGCATCATTTGTCACTTGCTCTACAGTAGAATAATACGCATCGCCCGTTAGGGTAAGACACCTCTGCTGATTATAAAAGAACAATAGCAATCCTGCATTGTTTGGGTTTTTCACGAAGCGACGAGCATAGAGCTTTACATTATTACCAATTCCTTTTATCTCATTCCACTTCTTTCCGATTGGATGTTGAATAACGCAGAGTGTAGAATTTGCTCTCAAATTAAAAAGCATAATAATATTGAAAGCCGTCAGGTTATAAACGGAAGACGTACAAACCAATTGTTTAATATGGTTCAACTCCGCCATATTCATTCCCGTAAGGATATTGTAATGATCTTCATGCCAATGTGATATGAACAATGCGTCTATATCGTCCTTTATCGGATGTTTTTGCAATTGATGCTGAATACCTTGCGCAATATCTTTTCCGAAGGCATTAGTACCGATATCGAACATCAGATAAGGTTTGTCGTCAGCTAAAATTTCATTCCAGTTTCCTTGACCGACATTGTTTATCTTAAGTTTGAATACATTTGTATTAGGGCTTCTCAACTGTGGCTGTCTCATCACGTTCATGAACACCCATTCTGGATAAACCTGCGGGACTATTGGACTCAGTAATGGCAAGTCTTTTCCTTTGTCCGTTCTTTCTTTTTTCTTCGAAAAACGTGAAATATAAAAGTCCGGTCTATCAGTTTCGTTGTCGTTTGTAATAGAAACATCATCTGCTTCACGATGCCACCTTTCAAATAGGACATCTAAATTCAAGATGTAGTGCCCTCTTGGATACTTTGTCTCAGCCTTAAAGCCTGACACGAGAATGAACGTACTTAGCCGAGCACGTTCCACATTTATAGAAAAACTGTATTCATTCAGCCCCCCAGAATAGTCCTGAAATCGCAAGTAATCGAGATAAGTGTAAAAGTCCAGCGTCAGGTCATACCCATCTCCACTTTTATTATCAAATGCGTCTGAGAGATATACGGTTATTTTACTGCAATCCTTCAGATAACACCGATGATTGCAAAAATCATATGCCCTCAGCACCTCTTCAGGCTTAATTTTCCCTTCCAAAAGGCATTTCATTACCTCAAATACACAATCGAAACACATCATAACCAGATTTATTAACAACCAATCCCTGAACGAGTGTAAACTGTCAATTTTGACGTCCAAGCTTAAAAACAGCCTTTTAGGGCAGCTATCGCTACCTGAAGCGTCTAAATCGTATTAAACTTTATTATTTTTTA
>OMXX01000047.1 GCA_900315105.1 uncultured Prevotellaceae bacterium
ATCGAGATGCGGTCTTCTTTCTTGTAAAAGGTTCGTTGTTTCATTTTTTATACTTTAATTGGTTTGAGAAAAGTGTAAACCAATTTCAGTATAAGACACCTTCGTCGTACCTCCGTTGTACCTCCGTTCCAAATCCGTTTCAGGTCCGTTCCGGAACTATAGGATCAACGGAGGAAGAGCGAAGGATCATAGGAGTTACAACGGACTTGCTTGGGAGGCAGAAGGGAAGATAGGAGCTGCATCTTAGGGGACAGAAAGTTCTCGCAGAATCCCATTGAAGCCGCTGTTAATTTGAGGGATGTTTTTTGGAATGTTTTTCACGTTCTTTTTGAAGGATAATGTGCATTTTGTGATTGCTATTGAAATTAACGGAATTATTGTTACTGGAGCTTTTTTCCGCGTTTTTTTAGCATGCTGAATAAGGGAAATCTGCCTGTGATTAATGCTTGTTGTTATGTTGTTGAGACTGTCAGTCGCCTATGCTCTGCCCTATAATCTGTGCGTAACGGCCTCATAGTCTTTATCTTATATGACTACAAACTATAAAATACTCTCGCTCGGCAGGCAAGCAAAATCCCTGCCAGTAACAAGTAACAGGTAACAATAAGGATTTTAGTGCATGGCCAAAAATTTTACAGAATATTTCTAAGGAGTTTATATACCTTATTATATATAGAATAAAAAATATAGGCAGAAGTTTACACTATTTTTCTTATTGTTACCCGTTACCTGTTACCGACACTTTTTCTGGGATTATGAAATAGGGCAACAGATTCTATTAGTGATAACTCATCATCTGCCATAACTCTCATTATATGAAAGCATTTATTATAAAAAGGAAGACGCAAGGAATTGCTCCCTTGCGCCTTTTTTAACAAAAACCTAAAACTTTTTTTCAATCATTCATTATCTCTTTACTTTCTAAATGCTTTTTTCCTCTGCCCCCACAAGAGGAATAATTATTACGGATTAGATTATAAAATTAATGGATACCCCTCTGGGGTGAAGGGGATCTTACAGACTTATAGCTTCGGTGAAGCTTTCTGAGTATATTTCTGTGTCTTTCTGTGTCGGCTTTCCGCTCTCGAATGTGCCGATGTCAGGATTGTCGCCAGAATATGGGGTGCCAACGTATGTACCTGCATTTCTGAGCTTTGAATTTTGAGTGAGACGGAATAATGGGGTTTGAGGAAGTGAACCGTCAGCCTGACGCTTTGCGAGAATGTATTTTTGACAGTCAACAGACTTGAAGTCCTCTACAGATGCTTCAATGCCCTGTGTATCCCATGTGTTGTTCGTGTGAACGGTTGTTGCTGTTCTCAATACATCACCTCTCTGTCCGTCGATGCTTATGCTGTTGCGGATAGCGAGTTTGCCGCCCTCTTCCTTGTTGTGGAATCCGTAGTTCTCACCATTCTGGTAGCTGGTGTTGTTATACAAGCACATACTGCCGAGGTTGTTGTTCTGGTCGAATCCCTTCACTCTGTTCTTTACGGATATGCAGTTCTTCACGGTTACATTGTGAACTGTGCGCTTACCACCGAGCTTGAAGCCGTTGCCGTTGCCGTAGTTGGTGTAGTGTCTGAGAGAAACATGACCTGGCTGACCGTCGTTGTCGGTGATGTCAATGCCTTCGCCCTTGAACTGGTCGAACCATTCCTTGTCAGTCTCATAGCGAGGATGCTTGCGAACGTCGTACTCCTCAGGACCGTTGCCGTAGCAGATACAGTCCTCGATGACAGTGCCACCATAATAAGCGGTAGAGTGTGCGTAGAAGTCCCAGCCGTCATCAGAGTTGTTCCATGCTCGGCAGCCACGGTAGGTGTTTCCGCCGCCGTAATACTGCTTGTCAGCAAAACCGTCAGCGTTTCCGCCGAAGTCGGCAGCATCAATACCCTTAAGCTTATAGTCGAAGTTATCGTGGGAGTCGCAGTTGAGTATGAGGTTGCTGTGACCGTTCTTCATCTGGATGCCGGTATCTCCGTTGCCATAGACGTCGAGATTCTCGAATACGCTGTAAGAACCGATGTTGAAGAGTCCGTTCTTGCCAGTGTAGCGTATGGTGATACCTTTTATATACATATTGTCGGACTCAACCATGATGCCGCGTTTGCCGTATTCCTGCTTGCGGAAATCGAAGATTGGCTTTTCATTCTTGTATGCCATGATAACTGTGCGGTTGTCCTTGAATCCGTCCTTGTTCTTGATGTGAATGGTGTTTTTCAAGTTATATTGACCTCCGCGGCAGTACAGGGTATCTGCGCGTGACATTTTTTCTATGCCCGTAGCGAAATCGACTGGAGAAGCGATTGTTCCTTCAGCTGTCGCACTTCCGTTAGGGGAGCAGAAATATGTCTTCTGCGCGAGTGCCGTAATCGTACATAATAGTACTCCTATTGTCAATATAACATTTTTCATAACAAATTGGTATTATTATCGAAATAAGGATCACTATATATTTGGAAATAAATGTAGACCGTAGTCTGTTCTTTTGTGGCAAATATACAAAAAATAAAAGTAACCTCCAAGAAAAAATGCACTTTTTTTACAAAATTGCACTATTTTTCTTCTTTTTGAGCAATATTTCGCAATATTTGGACACTTTTCCGTTGCGATTTTGCAACATTTGGAGTTGAGGTGAAAGAAGGGAAATTATCTTTAATGATACATTGGGAAAGAAATAAACGCTGCACTTTACTTTGAAACATTAATCAACGTGAGTTCGACGAATTGCTTTTTGCTGTCGCATAACATTAATTAGGACATAAATCTAACATTAATTGTGACATTAATTGGGCTCACGGCTTTAATCCTCACAAATTTTTGTCGAATTCACGTTAATTATTGTCACTTCAGCACTGGAGGAGTGTGTATGTAAATGAAAACACCCACAACCTTCACAGGCTATGGGTGCATATTAACCTTAATAATCTAAATACCATGAAAAACACGTTGCAAAGATAATGAAATTTTTTTTAGAATGCAAGAAAAAAAGCGGAAATTTTGTGTCGTGTGCATTGTTTTTCACCACTTTCAAATAATATTTTTATTTTCCGTAGGAAATCACTAATTTTACAGAATATGAAAAGAGGTGCTTCCAAATTGGAAACACCCCTCTTGAAGTTTGTTGTTATGGCTTTAAAGCCATGTTTATTTCAATTCCTGACCAGCGACATTGTATGTCTTTCCATTCTTGAGGATGACTAACTTCTCGTCCTTGAAGAACTTCTTAGGAGCATTCATTGTTGTGGGAAATGTAACAGTTTCAATTGCTGTGGCTGTGCTTGCGTCAACCTCAGGACCGAAACCGCCGCGTGTATTTGCGATACGGAACTTACCCTCAGTTGGGTGATCTGTTGTAATCTTGCCATCAACGAGGAATACGCTACCCTTGTCTTTGTCAGTTACCTGAGCAGCAATCTTGTCAGGAGCCCACTCGCCGAAGATGTTTGCTACGGTGTATTGTGCGGCCTCATCATCAGAGAGAACGGTCTCAAATTCATTGTTGCCAGAAGAGTGGGTGAACTTAATCACATTGCTCTTTGGAGTAGTGATGGTACCCTCAGAGTTGGTTGTTGCATACTCCTTGAACTTGTCTGCTGCTACGTTCATACCTTCGATGGTGAAACGGGAAGAAGCGAGAGAGTTGTCAAGAATCTGAGTGCGGATGAACTGAGCCTTAGACTTGCCTCCCCATGAACGTGCAAATGTGAAGTCGTTACACAGACTTGAGATGTTACAATCGAGGAATACGTATCCCCATGTGCATGACTCTGAAGTGTTAGGAGCACAGATAACGACAGAACCGCTCTTCTTGTCCTTTGCACGAGACTCGTTAACGAACTTGCTGCGGTTGAATACTACATCACCATCACCGCAGACATAGTCAACACATCCATGAAGTTCACTATCCTCCCAGTAGAACTTACTTGCCTTGTTTGAGTAGTATGTATCCTGGTGAGAGATCATCTTCACGTTCTTGCAGATTGTATTCTCACCCTTATCCTGCAAGCAAACAGCACGAGCTGTGCCGCCTACTGCATAGTAGTCGAGGTCGTTTCTGAGAGTAAGATCCTGCATATAGAGGTTCTTGGAGTTGTTCACGAAAATAGCGGTTGTACCGATACCCTCTGTAGTCTTGTCTGGGGCATTGCGGATGATGGTATTGTCCATTGACTCACCGATGATAGACACGTTGTTTGCAGAGATTGTTGTGAGTACGGTCTCTCCAAGGTCGTACGTGCCGTTAGGGAGGAATATCTTGTCACCATCCTTAACTGCCTTGAGAGCAAGCAAAAGACCTGCGGCATCGTTAGGCGCAATCTCGTAATAGTGGGTATTCTCATCGTAAGCGAGGAAGTTCTCAACATTATAGACCTCAATGCCGTGGATGTATGCGCTACCAACCGGGAATGTGAATGTGAGGGTTGTTTCAGAACCGTCATACTTGATTGTTGTGGTCTCGCCGTCGGTAGCAACAGGGAGATCGAATTTTGCAATCTCCTTGACTCCTGCACTCTTTACTGTGACGGTCTGTTGTGCAGAATACTGGCAGTTCTTAATGTTTACATAGCACTTGCCTGCAACCTGAAGCTGGATAGTACCGTTAGCACCTATAATCCAACCGTGCTTGCCGTCCTTGCTGAAGTATTCACCATTCTCGATGTCGATGAGCTCATGGTCGTCAACATACCAGTTCTTCTTTGTCAGATCGTACTCGAAGTGAGTGCCTACCATTGCTCTCTCTATGGCAGTAACCTTAGCGTAGAGCTTGATATCCTCATTTACAACAGTACCCTGCTGAACTTTCTCCGCGGTAGCAGCCTTGCCATTGAACCATCCGCGGAATGCGTGGCCAGAAGGCATTGTTACGTCAGCAGAAGAATACTTGAAATCGAGTTTTGAACCGCTTTCAACTGTCTCCTCACCGATGAGTTTGCCGTCGGTGTTGTAGTAAGCAACAGTAACTGTAGGAGTATAATCGCATGTCTCAGCCTTGAAGAATGGGCAGTATTTGCCGAGATTGAACTTCAAAGTTGCTGGCTGTTCCTCATTATATGTATATTCTGCAAAATAGTTGTACTGGCCAAATTCGTCGTCGCATTTTTCGCTAAGGGTCTCAATGTCAATAGGAGCACCACCATCAATACTTACGGTTGCTTTGTCGGTGTATTTGCAACTACCGATAGAGAAATGAACAGGACCGTCAACTTGTACGGTCAACTCTACTTTTTCGAAACCATGCTGGGCATCGTGGAAACTGCCAGCGTCAAGGCTAACGCCTTTTAGATCTTTATTGTCCTGTGTTAGAGTAAAAGGCGCCTGTGACTCTGACACCTTACGGAAGTCCATAACGAAGCTTACGAAAGTGCGTTCTTCAACCTCTACCTTGCCGTTGATGACGAGAGAAGTTAAGAAAGCATACTGATTATCTGCTATGTTGAAGAACTGCAACTGAACGTTTGTGCGGTTCACTTTGACTGTTACCTCTTGACCTGCAGAAGGGTCAGCAACGGCATTTGACAGTACAACCCAGTCATCGTCACCGTCACCCTTTACCTTCAAGCCCCAGCCACGGTTGCTGCCAGTAGCTGCATGAACGAATGTCAGGCTTGTGATGTTGTCGAATGCTGAAGTCGTGATTGTAGCACCACTTGTTGCATTTTCAATCTTGTCCTTTTTCTCAGCCTGAAGATAGCCTGTAGTAATACATTCAGATGTGAGCTTCTTTGCTACATCGTCAGATGTTGGGCCATCAGGAACCACATGTGTGCCATAGAGACTGAATGTAATTTCCTGACCGTCTGTAGTGTTTACCTTGATTGAAGGATTGTCTTTTGCCTGTGAAGCTGTCCAATCCTGGAACTTGGTTGAATAGATAGCCTTTTCCTTGACGTTGTCAGGAAGAACCTCAATCTTCTCAACCTTCAGTAATGGGCAATACTGTCCACAATAAACGATAAGAGTTGTAGCTTCACCTTTGTATTCGAATGTAGCTACATTACTTTTGTCTTGGTGGTAGCATTTTTCTGTCTTGTTCTTGATGTCACCGAGCTTTGTGCCTTTGTCATCAGTTACATAGCCCTCATAGCCGTCGCTGATGTACTGACATCCTCCAAGGGTGATCTTTACAGGACCGTCAACTGCGAACTTAGCGGCAAACCAACACCAACCGTGGTTTATGTCGCCATTTGGCTGTGCTCCATTCTGTGGATAGGAAGCCAGAGTTACGTTGTCCGGAATAACCGGCTCTGCCGTCGTAAGGTCAATCGAGAAGTCCTTGAAGGTACTTCCGTCAGCGGCCATTGCGGATGTCGCACCTATAAAGATGAGGCATAACGCAAGAAAAGTGTAAATCTTTCTCATAGTTAATTTTTTAATTTATTTTTATAATAATGTATGTATTATCGAAGTCTGTGTGCAAAGGTAATATATTTTTTTCTTTTATAGTGCTTTTTTCTTTATAAAAAGGTAAATCTCGTAGGATTTTCTGCATAAAACGTAAAAAACGGAAGAAGAGCAAGACTCTTCCTCCGTTTTCTTTCTGTTAATTATCTTGTATTATGATGCTATTCCTCTAAGGTCAGCTTCAGTTTGTTTACGATTTCTGCTACTATGTTCTGCAACTCATGGTAGTAAGCCATGTTTTCCTTGCGGAGAGCATCCTCGGTGTAGTTGTCAAAGAAGGCATAAGTCCTTATTTCCTTCAGTTCCTCTGCCGTTGGCGCATGCTTTGCCTTCAGCGCCATGTATCTGCGGTACTTGCCTATCTCGATATCGGTTGTCAGCTTACTCTGCTGATAAACGGTATCGGCACTCTCAATGTTTGCCATAGTAGTGAATGCAGCCCTCCTTTTTACGTTGTCAAACTTCACGGTGAACTGTTTGTTGTCACACTCGAAGGTGAGTAATGTGGTGAGATAGCATTTAGAGTAGCTGTCGGCCTTGTAAAGCACCAAAGGCTTCATTACAATCTTACATCTGCGAGCGTCTTCGCTGACTATGATATCCCTGAAATTCTGTAAGTTGGTAGCAAACCACTTCTTTGCAATCTGATATTTGTTTCTTGCGGGAGTATTGTTCTCGAATACAGCACAATAGGAATTGTTTCTCAGATCAACACTGTCTGGGATGACTTGCGCGAATACTGAATTGGCACAAATCAAAAGGAAAAATATAACATACCTTTTCATGTCTTATCGGATTTATTGCTGCAAAATTAATATTTTATTTCAAAACAACAAAATATTTTGTGTTTTATCTATGCTTTTTTATGGCTCGTAAGGTGTATTTTGCCGTTAAAGCGTCATAAAAATTGTAAAAACCGACAATAATACAGAAAAAAACAGTAATTTTGCCATCGCTTAACATGAAACTTGACAGGCAATTATATTTGACATACATATTCACGATAACTAATATTTATTAACAACGAAATGAAAAATTATCTGCTAAAGTGCGTTGCGCTATTACTTGTCGGCTCATTGGCAATAGCCTGTGGCAAAGACGAGAAAGACGATGAGCTTCTCTCTGAGGAGAAGACAGAGGAAACCTCTGAAGGTACATCGTCATCATCTAGTGATAAAACCGATGAAGGAGAGGGGGGGGAGAAAAACGATTCTACTTCAACATCAACATCGACATCGACTACAGATTCAGGGACTGGATCAGAGTCGGTTTCTACTGCTGTTCCTGAGGAAATCGTGCCGGTGAAAATCGACGCGAAAACATTTCCTGACCCTAAGTTCAGGGCTTTGCTTTTAGGTCGTGACTACGATAGGAACGGTGACGGAACTTTGGACAAGCAGGAAATCATCTATCTCCGCAATATCTACTGTCAGAATATGGGCATTAAGTCGCTCAAGGGTATTGAGTATCTGAAAGAGCTCCGCGGCATCTATTGTATGGACAACGAGATTGCTGACTGGGACCTCAGCCATAACAAGTTGCTTACAGGTATCTGGTGTTCTGGAAACAAGTTCTCCAAGCTCGACTTCACAGGTCTGGATGATCTTATCTGGGTGTATTGTCACGACAACCCTAACCTTACTACACTCAACGTAAGGAACAACCCGAAGATGGCGTATATAGAGTGTAATACTACTCCGCTTAAAGATTTGGACGTTACTCAAAACCCAGAGTTGGAGCATCTTATGTGTGGTTCTTGCGGACTCAAGAAACTTGATCTGAGTAAGAATCCAAAGCTCCAGCACTTGGATGCTTTCCGCAATAAGTTCACATCGTTGGATCTTTCGCATAACCCTTTGATGAAACGTCTCGATATTTGGGACAACGAACAGCTCGGCAACGTTAACATCAATAATATGAAGGGCTTGCAGACTTACAACTGTGCCAAGACTGGTATTAAGAAATTGGATCTAAGCCACCATCCTGAGCTTTACAAGTTGATTTGTAGTTATAACTCAATCACTTCATTGGATCTGTCAAAGAATCCTAAGCTTGTAATACTCCAGTGTCAGAATAATGCTCTCACCTCATTGAATCTGTCAAAGAACCCACAACTCCGCTTCTTGTGGGCTGCTTATAATAAGTTCACATCTTTGGACCTCAGCAGTAACCCATACCTTATTAAGGTTTACCACGAAGGTACTTATGTGAAAGAGACTAAGGTTGATCATGAATGGTATATAAATCTTGGCGGAGATGTATCTACAGGTGATGATAATAAGTTTTACCTTTGGGTTAACATTGATGTGAAGATAAACGACGTTTCAAACGGCACACCGGCAGCTAAAGAGAAATATTCTCCGCTGGATCCTGGCGTAAAGGAAAGCGACTGTCTTACACGTGGATATGTGATGAATTATCTCTATGAAATGGCAGGAAAGCCAAACGTTTCAAAATACAAGACAAGTTTCAAGGATGTAGCAGGCACAAAATACGAGGATGCCATCGTTTGGGGTGAGTTGAGAGCTATGACTATGGGCTTCCCAGAGTTCTTGGGCGACTATTTCGCTCCTAACAAATGGATTACCCGTCAGGACCTTACGTTTATGCTTATGAGATACGCAGAGGCATTCAATCTGAAACGTGAAATAGATTTCGGACGTAGTGACGAGTACATCGACTATTATGACATCGATTCTGACCACTGGGAGGCTATTTGCTGGTGCGCTACCTGGCATATCATCGAAGGTAAGGGCGGCTCACAAAAGAGTCAGCAGAAGTTCGACCCATACGGACGTATTACAATAGCCGATCTCAAACTGGCAATCGCAAACCTGAAAGAGGTAAACGGTTTATAAGTTTGAACTGATGCGAGGGAAAATCGTTAATCCGCTGTGATTCCGATTTTCCCTCGTTTCTCTTCCATAGATCCAAGGAACCAAACTCGCTGAATCTCCGCTCTTAAATCGACCCTTCACCGACTTTGCACCGACTTTGCACCGACTTTGGTACGGAGGATCATAGGAGGAAAAGCGAATTCACATAGTCTATTGCTTTGATGTTTTTGGTGGCACGAATTTACAATTTACAGAGTATGTGTCAAAGGTGGAAAAACGTAGGTCCTCGGATTTGCTTAACATGAAGGCTTTGAAGAAAAATTTGCAAAAAAATGTAAAAATGCGTATGCTTTTTTGCTCAATTTGTTGTTTTTTGTCAAAAATCACTTGTTGGCGTCATTTTTTTTGAAAAAAATTTGGTGTGTTCGCAAACAATTAGTAATTTTGCACCGTCTTAAGAAAGTAAAGGCTTTCGATAACGGTAAAAGATTATATTCAAATAACGGATAACATAAAGACAAAGTTCCAATCTATATTGGTAGATTAAGGCTTGTTTAGGTAAAAAGATAGACAAAATTTAATTGTTAATAATGATATGCTCATTTAGGTACGAGCTTTTATAGGGAAAAGATTGTTATTACAGGTTAAATTGAAAATTACAGGGTAAACGATACACTGTTTCCTAAAGGTAAAAAAATTAAAAAGAGATAAGAATAACGAAGCATCAGTAATGAATGCTCCGTTTTTTTTATGTCCCATGAAAAATGTAAAATATATTATATTTAATGCTCATTTTCGTCTGTTATGCAATAATTGTATGTACGCGCACGTTATTATTTATAATAATAAACAAGAACACAATGTAAAAGGCTATGATAGAATACATTAAAGGCGAACTGACGGAGGTGACCCCAACGCAGGCGGTTGTAGAGGCTGCCGGTGTAGGGTACGGTATCAACATCTCACTAAATACCTATACGGCTATCCAGACAAAGAAGGAGGTGAAACTTTACATCCACGAGGCAATTATGACTGGTGGACGTGATGATTCATATACCCTTTATGGCTTTGTGAACAAACAGGAGAGAGAGCTCTATCGAATGCTGATAACCGTTAGCGGCGTTGGCAGCAATACCGCTCGTATGATTCTGTCGGCAATCTCACCAACGGAATTGGTGAATGTTATCTCCTCTGGCAATGAGAGATCGCTGAAGTCAGTCAAGGGCATAGGGCTCCGCACGGCTCAGCGCATCATCGTGGATCTCCGTGACAAGATGTTGGCAAGCGGACTTATTGCAGATTTGCAGTCAAGTGCTGCGGCTGCCGGTATGCCTGTGCTCTCCGCAGAGCAGAATGAGGTTCGCGACGAGGCTGTCGGAGCTCTTACGATGCTCGGCTTCTCACCAGCTCCAAGTCAGAAGGTGGTTGTTGATATACTCAAGGCTCATCCTGATATGCCTGTAGAGCAGGTGATAAAGCAGGCGTTGAAGTTGATAAAATAAGTCCCCTAACCCCGACCTCATCATCATACCCCGATATTATCCATCGGACGACCCTCCGTGATAGGGAAGGGGATGCAGATAAATGAAAAAACGCAGTTCCTTGAAGAAAATATTCTCTGACCAGTTGTTTTTTAGAAAGGCTTGGTTTGGAGTCGTTCTCATCGTTATCTCGACGATGATATGGGGAACTGTGTCTGCTCAGGACGATAAGACTGCCAGAAGGCAAAGAAATACAACGTCTACACAAGGTGCTCCGGAAGAGCAGGTGGATGATGAAAATACGCAAAAGCCAAAGGAACGCAAAAGGGATATAAGAAGGCAGATCACAATTCAGGAAGACACTATTCCTGACAGTCTTCTTCATCCACGATGGAAGATTCAGCGTACTATGCCTATAACATACGATGACCTCGGACAGGGGGCGGCAGACCTCAGTCGTCCGGAGAATCTGAAGCAGTATGTCGTGTATAACGATACCCTTGACCGCTATGTGATAGGTTCGAAGATTGGAAACACATGGGTTGCTGCTCCTGTGATGATGTCGTTGCAGGAATACCAGAAGTGGGTTGAAAAGCAGAAACTGACAGAATTCTTCCGCTCAAAGAATGACGAGATCTATCAGGCCAAGGGCAAGGATAAGTTCAGTTTCACGGATATGCACTTTGAGTTAGGACCGGCAGAGAAGATATTCGGTCCTGGTGGAGTGCGAATCAAGACACAGGGATCTGCCGAGCTGAAGTTCGGTGCTACTATTAAGTCTATAGACAATCCGTCATTGCCTATACGAAACAGGAACACCACATCCATCGACTTTGACGAGAAGATAAACCTCAATGTCACAGGTAAGGTGGGAGACAAGGTGAACATGAACCTTAATTACAATACCGAAGCTACCTTCAATTTCGATGCTCAGAATATGAAGTTGAAGTACGAGGGCAAGGAAGATGAGATAATAAAACTCGTGGAGGCTGGTAATGTGAGCTTCCCGACAAACTCGTCTCTCGTCACCGGTGCTACGTCACTCTTCGGTATAAGAACCGATATGCAGTTCGGTAAACTCAAGCTCCAGACTGTCGTGTCTCAGAAGAAGTCAAATTCAAAGAGCGTGAGCAGTAAGGGTGGGGCACAGTTTACGCCTTTTGAGATAGACGTAGCCGACTATGAGGAGAACCGTCACTTCTTCCTCTCGCAATATTTCCGTGATATGTATGACAAGGCGCTCAGTAAGTTGCCGATCATGACATCGGGAGTCAATATCACCAATGTGGAGATATGGGTGACGAATAAGACTGGTCAGACGACAGATACCCGTAACATCATTGCGCTTACTGACCTGGGTGAGGGAAAACCGAAAAATTCCAGGTGGACTGGGACAATTGGAAATGTTGTGCCTGACAATAATGCCAACACCGAGTATAATGAAATTATTACAACGTATGCTGATGCTCGGAATATAGACCAGACAGCGTCTGTGCTTGACGGTATAACAGGTTTTGTCGGCGGTGTTGACTACGAGAAACTCGAAAAGGCACGTAAGCTCTCTCCTTCAGAATATACAGTCAATTCGGCACTCGGCTATGTTTCTTTGAAATCCTCGCTCCAGACGGATCAGGTACTTGCCGTGGCTTTCGAATATACATATAACGGCCAGGTTCATCGTGTGGGAGAACTGGCTTCTCAGGGTAATGGCGATGTGGATAAGGCACTCATTGTGAAGTCGCTGAAGAATACGTCAAACAATCCTCAACAAGGTAACTGGCCGTTGATGATGAAGAACGTATATTACCTCGCACAAACAGTGGAGAAGCAGAAGTTTAGACTCGATATCAAGTACCAGAGTGATACGGCTGGTGTCTATCTCAACTATATTCCAGAACAAAAGCTAAAATCAACTCCTTTGCTTAGGATTATTGGTGCAGACCGTATAGATAACAACAATAAGCCGAATTCTAACGGTTACTTCGATTTCGTTGAAGATTATACCGTATCTAATGGTCGTGTGTTCCTTCCGAAGGTGGAGCCTTTCGGAAAAAGTCTCTATGATTCTCTTAGGCATAGAGGTCTTGATTCATTACAGGCAAGTAAGTATGTCTATAAAGAGTTGTACGATTCAACGAAAACAGTGGCGAAGCAGATAGCCGAGAAGGATAAGTATATACTTCAGGGACAGTTCAGGGGTACTGCTGCCAATGTTATTTCCTTGGGTGCGTATAATGTGCCTCAGGGCTCTGTTGTCGTTACAGCCGGTGCCGAGACATTGGTAGAGGGCAGTGACTATTCGGTTGACTATTCGCTAGGTGAGGTTACGATTCTCAACCAGAATATCATAGATGCTGGTACTGCCATAAATGTTTCACTTGAGAGTAATACCGACTGGGGCCAGCAGCGAAAGACCATGTTCGGACTCAACTGGGAGTATGACTTTACGAAAGACTTCCAGATGAGCGGTACGATGCAGCATCTTTCAGAGCAGAGCCTTACGACAAAGGTGCAGATGGGTGCAGAGCCTCTGAACAATACGATATGGGGCGTGAACCTCAACTGGAAGAAAGAGAGCCAATGGTTGACCAATGTGCTTAACAAGGTACCGTTCCTGCATGTAACGCAACCTTCAAATATTCAGCTTAGCGGTGAGTTCGCTCAACTCATAGCTGGTCAGGCAAGTGGTACACAGGACAATGCTTCGTATATTGATGACTTTGAATCAACAAAGTCAGGCCTTAGTGTCAGCGCACCTACAACGTGGATGCTTTCAAGTGTACCATCAACTTTCAAGGAATCGGCTGACAAATCAGGTTTGTCAAGTGGCTATAACAGGGCACGTCTTGCGTGGTACACAATTGACCCTCTGTTCACAAGAAACGGTTCTACACTTACACCGAGTCATATCAAGAGCGATGTGGAACAGTTGTCTAATCACTATGTTCGTGAAGTCTATACAAAAGAGGTGTTCCCGAATCGTGATCAGAGTGCATATTCCGGTGTTTCAAGTACGTTGTCAATACTTAATCTAGCGTATTATCCAGAGGAAAGAGGACCTTATAACTTTACCACAAGTCTTGATCGTGTAGGTCATCTCACCCAGCCTCGTAATGCGTGGGGAGGTATGATGCGTAAGATGGACACCAGCGACTTTGAGGCTGCCAATATCGAGTATATCGAGTTCTGGATGCTTGACCCATTTATCTATACGCGTGAGAATGGTACGGCTTCACAACATGGCGGTGACCTCTATTTCAACCTTGGCGACATCTCGGAGGATGTACTTCGTGACGGAAAGAAGTTCTATGAGAGCGGTATGCCGGTGGATGGCAGTAATTCATATACCGAATCACAGTGGGGTAAGATACCGACACAGAGTACTGTGACATACGCCTTTGCCACAACAGGAGGTTCACGCAACAAGCAAGACGTTGGTCTCAATGGTCTTACCGATGAAGAGGAAAGGTCATTCAGAACCTATCAGGACTTCCTTACATACGTTAATGCTAACGTGTCAAGCCCTGCCCTTGACTCTATCAATGCCGACCCTGCCGGTGATAACTATCGCTATTTCCGTGGGGCTGAGCTTGATCAGCGTAAGGCATCCATCCTTGAGAGATACAAGTATATCAACAATCCTCAGGGTAACTCTCCTGAGAGTAATAGCAACTTTGATTCTTCATATAAGACAACTCCTGATGTAGAGGATATAAATCAGGACTATACCCTGAACGAATACGAGAAATACTATCAGTACAGGGTCAGCATCCGTCCAGAGGATTTCGTGGTCGGTTCTAATTACATCGTTGACAAGCGTAGTGCAACACGTACTCTTAAGAATGGAACCAAGGCTGTTGTAGATTGGTATCAGTTCCGTATTCCTATCAAGTCTCCAAACAGGGAGAGGATAGGTTCCATAAACGATTTCACCAGCATCCGCTTTATGCGTATGTTCATGACCAACTTCGAGAAACCGATAGTATTGCGTTTCGCAAACCTCGACCTCGTTCGTGGTGAATGGCGTGTGTATGAGCAGAATCTTAGTGTAAACTCTGCCAATACTGCTCAGATGGCAGTCAGCGATGTGAATATTGAGGAAAATGGAGAAAAGACACCTGTCAACTATGTTCTTCCTCCTGGTATCACACGTGTTGTTGACCCTTCACAGCCACAGCTCACAGAAAGCAATGAGTCGGCAATGAACTTTATGCTTACCGGTATGAGTACGGGTGATGCAAAGGCTGTGTATAAGAATATGACGCTGGATATGCGTCAGTACAATAATCTGCAGATGTTCGTACATGCAAATGCTCTTGAGCCTAATGTCTGCAATCTGCAGGATGATCAGTTGGCTCTCTTCATTAGACTTGGTTCTGACTACAAGAGCAACTACTACGAGTATGAGATCCCGCTCAAACTTACACCTCCGGGTAAGTACAGCACATATTCAGGTGCTGATTGTCGTGCTGTTTGGCCGGAGGAAAATATGCTGAATATCAGGCTTAGCAAGTTTACTGCGCTGAAGAAGGCACGTAACAAGGCAAAGAATGCAGGCCTTGCATCCTACAATGCCGAGTTCAGCGTCTATGACGATGATACACCGAAGAACAAGATAAGCATCATGGGTAATCCTACTCTTGGTGAAGTGAAGACTATGGTCATTGGCGTGAGAAACCTTGCCGGTACGGAGAAGAGCGGTGAGGTGTGGGTTAATGAGCTTCGTCTTCTTGATCCGGAAAACTCTGGCGGATGGGCTGCACAGGGAAATCTCAATGTGCAGTTGTCAGATTTCGGCAATGTCAATGCTACTGGCAGATACACAAGTGAGGGATTCGGCGGACTTGAGGAAGGCGTGGCTTCACGCTCTACTGATAACTTTACCACATATAGCATCACCACCAATTTCGAACTTGGTAAGTTCTTCCCAGAGAAGGCAAAGGTGCAGGCTCCGTTGTATTATAGTATGACACGCGAAAAGACTGCTCCGAAGTTCAATCCTCTTGATACTGATATGGAACTTGATGATGCTTTGGAGTCGGCTGGCAGTAAGCACGAGAAAGACTCCATTTCAAGCATTGCCATAAAGAAGAATGTCAGTACGAACTTCTCGCTTTCTGGCGTGAGAGTGGGAATTGCCACGAAGCGTCATCCTATGCCTTACGACCCTGCTAACTTCACGTTCTCATACAGCCACTCTCATAACAATACTACAGGTGAGACAACCGTATATGAGAATGAAGATAACTGGAAAGGTACGCTGTCATATTCATGGACTCCTGTGTATAAGCCGTTTGAGCCTTTCAAGAAGATAAAGAGCAAGTCAAAGTATTATGATATCGTCAAGCGATTCAGCCTATACTGGTTGCCTCAGAATGTTTCGTTCAATAGCGATATAAATCGCTATCGATATGAGTTTCTGGAACGTGATATGGAGGATCTCGGAGCCTCCGAATCAATCCCTGCGACCTTAAATTCACAGTTCCAGTGGAATCGTGATTTCAGTATAAGGTGGGATCTTACCAAGAACCTTCACCTCAATTTCCAGAGCGCTACTCATGCAGAGATAGAGGAACTTCCTTATACGCAGAAAGATAAAGACCTCTATTGGGATCGTCTCGACGCATACAGGGATTCTGTTGTTGGCCCGAGTCTCAAACATATGGGTACTCCGTTGGATTATCAGCAGTCGTTCTCTGCTTCCTATAAGCTACCACTCAATCTCATACCTGTATTCAGCTGGCTTGATGCTAATGCCAACTACACCTCAAGCTATAATTGGCAGAGGGGCACCCTTGCAGATAATGGAACCTCGTATGGTAATACTATAGCTATGAACCGTCTGTTGACAATCAACAGTACATTGAATCTTGAGAAGCTGTATGATCAGATTCCTTACCTTAAGAAAGTAAACGAGCGTTTCAAGAAGGCGGTGAAGCGTGTTCCGAAGAAGAGTAATACAAGTAGTAAAAAGGAGAAAGAAGAAAGTATAAAGGGCAAGGATGCTAAGGCAAAGGATGCTAAGGAACTTGCCGAGGAAAAGAAGGAACGTGAGCAGAAGGAGAAAGAAGAGAAAAAGGCTGAGGCTGAGAAGAAAAAACAACTCGCTCAAAACCGTAACCGGTTTGAGAAGGAGGTAACTGTCAAGGCTGATACATCAACCGTGCTCGTTCATGGCAAAAAGTCCAAAAGCCTAACAGTTACTGCGCGCAATGCAGAGGGCAAGCTCATCCCTGTCAAGTATAAGGTGATGGATGAAAACAAGATAAGGATTATCAACAAGGCTGACTCTGCCGTCACCATGAAGGTTACGGTAGTTGCCAAGCCAAAGAAGGATGACCAGCAATGGTACAAGCTTACGCAGTCATTTGCCCGTCTTCTCATGATGGTCCGTAGCGTAGATATCAAATACAGCAACCAGTATTCTTTGTCTTTGCCAGGATACTTGCCTTCTGTAGGTGATGTGTTGGGACAGAAATCTACGAATACGGGAAGTGATAATGCATTAGCTCCGGGTTTGGGGTTCGCTTTCGGATTCGTGGGCGACGACTATGTAGGAAAAGCATTGGAAAATGGGTGGCTTGCCAGTGATACGCTTGCTACCACTCCGGCAGCAACCAATAAGACCGAGGACTTTACTCTGAAGGTTACCCTTGAACCTGCCCGTAACCTTAAGATAGACCTCAATGCTTCTCGTATTATGACTAAAAATAAGTCAATGCAGTTTATGTACAAGGATGCAGGCTTTAACTTCCCTATAAGCCATAGTGGACAATTCGCAATGACCACTATTTCCATCAAGTCTGCATTTGAGGGTATGGGAACTGCTGAGAATGGCTTCCATTCTGCATCGTTTGAGAAATTCTGCAACTCTCTTGACGGTTTCCGGGCAAGAGTACAGGCACAGTATGCTGGTGCAATATACCGAGACGGAGAAAAATCAGGTCAGCCATTTAATCCAAATGAGGATCCTGGCGTCAATAAATATAGTGCTGATGTCATGGTTCCTGCATTCCTCAGTACCTATGCAGGTACCGATGGCTTAAGTATATTCCCAGCCCTGACGAAGATATTGCCAAACTGGAGAGTTAGATATAATGGATTGAGTAATATGACATTCTTCCAGAACATCTTCAAGAGTGTCAACCTTAACCACGCATATAGGAGCGAGTATACAGTTGGCTCATATCAGTCTTACCTGACATTCAGGTCATATATGGGCGATAATCTTGGTTTCATCACGGATGGTACAAATGGAAAAGATATACCTGTGCTGAACAGTATATACAATGTTTCTCAAGTAAGTATCAACGAGGCATTCTATCCACTGATCGGAGTTGATGTGACGATGAAGAACAACATGACGTTCAAACTCGAGTATCGTACTACTCGCATCCTTACCCTGTCAATGGCAAGTGTAATGCTCAACGAAACACTCTCGAAGGATTTTGTTATCGGCTGTGGATATAAGATAAATGACTTCCGCTTCTCAGGACGCAATAGGCGAATCGTGAAGTCTGGGAACAATAGGGGCAAGGATGGAAGTAGTGATGATGAGGACAAGAGCAAGTCAAAGACGTCATCAAAGAACTCTAAGTCGTTCAATCACGACATGAACCTGCGTCTTGATATCAGTCTGCGCAATCAGGCTTCCATCAATCGCAACATCGAAAAAAGAGAGAGTTCGGCAAACAGCGGAAACAAGGCATTTAAACTGAGCTTCACAGCTGATTATACCTTATCGAAGTTGCTCACCATGAGTTTCTTCTATGACTCTCAGACGAATACCCCATTGCTCACGTCGAGCAGCTATCCTACTACGACGCACGACTTCGGTCTGGCAATGAAGTTCTCGTTGACAAGGTAGGTACAGGTCTTTTAGTTGAATTTGATATTATTGAAATAGATAACAGATAATTAGTAATTCGTAATTAGTTATGAAATACAAATATGACTTCCTCATCATCGGTGCAGGTGTTGCCGGTATGAGCTATGCCCTCAAGATTGCAAGGGCTAAGAAAGGTAAGGTCTGCATTATATGTAAGACGGCATTAGACGAGGCAAATACTTCGTTTGCTCAGGGTGGCGTGGCTTCAGTCACAAACCTTGTGGTTGATAATTTCGAGAAGCATATCGAAGACACCATGATTGCCGGCGACTTCATATCCGACCGTGCTGCCGTGGAGCAGGTAGTGCGTATGGCTCCTTCACAGATAAAGGAACTGGTGGAGTGGGGCGTTAACTTCGACAAGAAGGAAGACGGTACGTTCGACCTTCACCGTGAGGGTGGTCATTCAGAGTTCCGTATCCTTCATCATGCCGATGATACAGGTGCCGAGATTCAACGCGGACTCATTGCTGCCGTGCGTGCCAATCCTGACATTGAGGTTAAGGAGCACCACTTCGCCGTGGAGATTATCACTCAGCATCACCTCGGTGTTACCGTGACACGCCGCAATAAGGACATAAAGTGCTATGGCGCATACGTTCTCAATCCTGAGACGCAGAAAGTGGATACGTATCTTAGTAAGGTGACACTCATGTGTACCGGTGGTTGTGGAGCTGTTTATCAGACCACAACAAATCCAATCATTGCTACTGGTGATGGTGAGGCAATGGTATATCGTGCAAAGGGTACCGTTGCTGATATGGAGTTCGTGCAGTTCCATCCTACGGCTCTCTTCCATCCGGGTGAGACGCATCCGGCATTCCTCATCACCGAGGCTATGCGCGGATATGGCGGTATTCTCCGTCTGCCTAACGGAGAGACGTTCATGGAGAAGTACGACGAGCGCTTGAGCCTTGCTCCTCGTGATATCGTGGCACGTGCCATAGACAAGGAAATGAAGATTCACGGTCTTGACCACGTATGTCTTGATGTCACCCATAAGCCTGCAGAGGAAACTCGCAAGCACTTCCCTAATATCTACCATAAATGTCTGACTATCGGTATTGACATAACGACTGACTATATCCCGGTTCGTCCGGCTGCCCATTATATGTGTGGCGGTATCAAGGTTGATCTCAATGGATGTTCTTCTATCAGTCGTCTCTATGCCATAGGTGAGTGTTCATGCACAGGTCTTCATGGAGGAAACCGACTTGCAAGTAACTCTCTCATTGAGGCTGTAGTATATGCAGAGACAGCTGCCCGTCACTCTCTTGCACATGTTGATGAATATGATTTCAATACACTCGTGCCAGAGTGGAACGATGAGGGTACTATGACTAACGAAGAAAAAGTGCTCATCACCCAGAGTGTGAAGGAAGTTGGTGAGATAATGGCAAACTATGTCGGTATAGTACGCTCCAACCTCCGTTTGCAAAGGGCATGGACACGTCTCGACGTGCTCTATGAGGAAACAGAGAAACTCTTCAAGCGCGTGAAGGCAACAAGGGATATATGCGAGCTCCGCAATATGATTAACACCGCATATCTCATTACCCGATGGGCTATTGAGAGAAAGGAATGCCGCGGCTTGCATTATACTACGGACTATCCTCATAAGTAGGATTCGTAACCAAAACGATAACCATAGCTAAGACTTTCTGAATTGAAAAAAAAGAATACCATACTTATTTCCCCAGTTGTGGGGCTGCTGACTCTCATCTGCCTCCTCTTCATGGCTGCACCAGTTGATGGTAAGGTCAAGAAGAGGAAGCCGAAGCGCAAGCCGGTTGTAGTGAAGGTAGAACAGCAGAAGCAGATGCAGGAGGAAGTCATAGATGCGTTTAATGATTCCCTCGCTGCTGATGCCCTTGCCCTTCTCGGTGACACTCTAACCAACGACACCCTGCCTTGGCCAGAATCGCTCAGAGCTCGTCTTGACACTATCATCATGAAGAGTCGCACGGTGAAGACATCGCAGTTCGCGGTCATGATTTACGACCTTACTGCAGACTCGCTGCTCTATGCCGTCAACGAGAAACAGACGCTGCGCCCAGCCTCAACCATGAAGTTGCTCACCGCCATATCGGCTCTCGACAAATTGGGAGGCTCGTATCAATTCCAGACATTTCTGAAGTATACGGGCGCGGTGGTTGATTCTACTCGCACACTCAAGGGCAATGTGTATGTTGTAGGCGGTATGGATCCGCGTTTCAATCGTGATGACCTAATAGCCTTTGTGGAGTCATTGAAGAAAATGGGCGTTGACACCATAGAAGGAAACCTCTGCGCAGACCGTTCTTTCAAGGAAAAGGATCTCTTGGGAGAAGGGTGGTGCTGGGATGACGACAATCCCGTTCTCTCGCCTTTAGTCTATTCGCGTAAGGACCAGATGATGGAGAAACTCATGGCTGAGATGGAAGGACAGGGCATAGTCCTAAAGGGTGGGGTGATTGAAGAGAAAACGCCGTTCCTAGCAAATGATATATGTTCACGCGCGCATAGCATAGACCAGATTCTAAGTAGGATGATGAAGGAAAGTGACAATCTCTATGCAGAATCGATGTTCTATCATCTTGCCGCATCATTCAACAAACCTGCACGTGCTTCAAGCGCAAAGGCCTTTGAGCAGAGCCTGATCCGCAGAATGGGATTCAATCCCTCAGACTACCGTTTGGCCGACGGTTCAGGACTATCGCTCTACAACTACGTAACAGCTGAGCTTGAAGTGGCATTTCTGAGATATGCCTACGAGAATAGCACCATATATAACCAACTGATTCCGTCGCTACCGCTCGCTGCCTATGATGGTACGCTTGCAAAACGTCTCAAGGGAACGAAGGCGCAGGGCTGTATAAGGGCAAAGACAGGAACATTGGCTTGCGTTAGCAGTCTCGCCGGCTATGCCAAGGCAGCCAACGGTCATGTTCTAGCTTTCAGCATCATGAATCAAGGAGTGCTCAGGGCACAGAATGCCAAGGACTTCCAAGATTTGATTTGTGTTGCGATGTGTAAGTAGGATTCCGGGTTATCCGGATAATCTGGAAATTCCGGAAAATCCAGAAAAATAAAACTAAAAAAACTCTAAACTCTAAACTATATGCGAAAACTAATTCTATTATTTATGCTCTCATTTGGCGCCATCTCCATGCAGGCGCAGAGCAGTTTGAAGAAACAGGTTGAGGAAGGCATTGAGGAAAGTATCCGACTAACTCAGGAAAGGGAGTGGCGGGAAGCCTTCGCTACATGCCGCGCACTTGATTCTGCCATAGGCAAGGGTAATCCTGATCTTCATTATCTTGTAGCGAAGGAGCGTTTCCGTATGTATTCACGCATCAACAAGCCTAATGATGCACGTTCACAGATGGAGAAGATGGAGGACTATGCACGTCAGTCGGGCAAGAGCGATGTCATCGAGGATATGCTCATAGCCAAGGGTGCCTATTCTGCAAAGACAGGTAATGTGAGTCTTGCGCAGAAATGCTACAGGGAGGTGTTCAACCGCCGTGCCAAGGGCAAGGATGACGCAGGCATAGACAAATGCTTCCAGAGCATGGTGGCAGAGGCAAAGGGTAAGGAGAATGCCCTTATGGCAAGTATGCTCGAGAAGATGTACACACAATGGAAGGACTCCATTGCAAGCGATCGTGCTGCTGCTGAACTCAAGGCAGTGAAAGCTCAGTATGCCGAGGCTCAGGAGGACATTGACAGCAAGGCAACCAAGATTGCAGTACAGTGGGGCTTCATCATCGTACTCATCATTATTGCCGTGGTACTGGCATTGGCTTTGGTATTCTTCGTCTTGCTCAAGTTCAAGAACATGCTGAAGATAAAGAAACTCAATGACAGTCTTGAGATTGCCAATAATAATAATGAGAGAAAGAGTCTCTTCATAAACAATATCAGCGAACAGATAAATCCATCGCTTGATGCCATCGCACGAGGTGACAGTAATCAGGTGACAGCCCTCCAGAACTTCATGCAGCATATAAAGGAGTATATGGTACTTGAGAACTCGCGCGAGGAACTCTATGAGCAGGACGATCTCAACATGGAGCGCCTCTGCATGGATGTGGTAAACGAGGTAAGACAGAGCGTGTCAGCCGACCTCCCTATCAAGATGGACGCACACGGCATTACCTTCCCGTCAAATGAGGAGGCACTAAAGCAACTGCTTGTATCCCTTATAGCCGAACTTGCAAAGAGCAATGAAACGGAGCGCATCAGTCTTGAGTTCAAAAAACGCAATCCGCATACTGGCAATTTCATTGTCTCAGGCATCGGATACTCTATGCCTGATGAAAGACGCGATATCGCATTCCAGGCGTTTGCCGAGGTGAGAGACCTTGCCGAGGATGATGGAATGTTGCTTCCAACTTGTGCCCTCATTGCATATAAACTCAACGGCAACCTGCATCTCGATGATGAATTCGCGCAGGGTACCCGCTTTGTAGTGGAATTGCATTGCTAACAATCTGTAACCATTATTACTCTTTAGTGTCAAGAATTATAGTTTTAAGGCGAAAAATATGTTAATATTCTTATAATTTGAAAGAAATACTGACATTTTGATAAGAAATTTTGCTGAAAACTATAATTCTTGACATTTTTTTTATACCTTTGCAGGCGAATATGGACTAAGGTCTAAAGTCTAAGGACTAAGGCTCTAACCTTTGTCTTTTGACAATCAGCAAACAACCAATAAATAATATAGAAATAAAAATGAAAAAGATTAGAGCAGCCGTAGTAGGTTACGGTAACATCGGTAAGTACACCATTGAGGCTCTTGAGGCTTCTGAGGATTTCGAGATTGCTGGCGTTGTGCGTCGTAATGGTGCAGAGAACAAGCCTGCAGAACTTGCACAGTATGATGTTGTTAAGGACATCACCGAACTCAAGGACGTTGACGTGGCTATCCTTGCTACTCCAACTCGTTCTTGCGAGGAATACGCAAAGAAAATCCTTGCACTGGGTATCAATACCGTTGACTCATTCGATATCCACACAAGCATTCTTGACTATCGCGCAGCCCTCATGCCAGTAGCAAAGAAGAACGGCACCGTTGCCATCATCTCTGCTGGTTGGGATCCAGGTTCTGACTCTATCGTTCGCACTCTCATGCAGAGCCTCGCACCAAAGGGACTCTCTTACACCAACTTCGGTCCTGGTCGTTCTATGGGCCACTCTGTATGTGTTCGCTCAAAGGCTGGTGTTAAGGACGCACTCTCAATGACCATCCCTGTAGGTGAGGGTATCCACCGCCGTATGGTATATGTAGAGCTTGAGGAAGGTGCTGACCTTGCTGAGGTTACAAAGGCTATCAAGGCTGACCCTTACTTCGCAAGCGACGAGACACACGTATTCCAGGTAGAGAGCGTTGATGCACTCAATGATGTTGGTCATGGCGTAAACCTCACTCGTAAGGGTGTAAGTGGTAAGACTCACAACCAGCTCTTCGAGTTCAACATGAAGATTAACAACCCTGCTCTTACTGCACAGGTACTCGTCAATGTAGCACGTGCTTCTCTCAAGCAGCAGCCTGGTTGCTACACTATGATCGAGGTTCCTGTAATCGATATGCTCCCAGGCGATCGTGAGAGCCTTATCGCACACCTCGTGTAAATAGTTTAGAGATTAGAGTATAGAGGTTATGGGTTAGAGTTTTCATCTTTAACCTTGACATTATAAAAAAGAAAATCACCTTTGCAATCCGCAAAGGTGATTTTTTCTTATCAAGGGTATTTATCTTTACCCCCTAATCTCTAGCCTCTCCACTCTAACCTCTAACCCTTTCAAGTCCCCCTATGCAGGGGGATCAAGGGGGTCTTTCCGTTTCTTACTCTCCATCAGGTCATCGTAGAATTCAAGTGATTCCTTCGAGAAGCGGAGAGCATTCTGACGCATAGAGTGATAGGCAGAGAAATAGCCGAGGGTACTTGGATTCGTGAAGTTACGGATAGGATTTGAAGAAGAGCGCTCAGCAATGAAGAGAGCATAGAGGTAGTCGTATGTGCGCTTGTCAATCTTTCTCACCTCCACGGCAATCTCCTCACCGTCCTTGAGGATGTCCTTGTTGTCCTTGTCGAGGTCGCAATACACAAAGCATCCCACGTTGATAGCCGTCATGTCGTCAAATCCCTTATTGTCGAGAATAGACCACTTATACGGCTTGCCATTGCGTGTCACAAGGGTGTAGAAATAGCCGATATTATCTGTATTATAGCCTGTTACATCAACGTGGTAGTACACCACTTCATCTTCAAGCATCTGCACCTTATACATGTAGGTGTCATCGATATTGAACTGCTCCTGCATCTGCGATGTTGACTCCGTGACATAATCGCCAATCTGCACCCTGATGGTATATTCATGCCCTTCCACGCCCTTTATCTCTGAAGAAGAATAGCAGCCTGCGCTATCGAGCTTGAGGATGCATCTCTCTCCGTTGTCGGAGGTGATGACAACCTGAGCATCACTTACCGGGCGCTTGCCAATCTCATCGGTCACGTTCTGTGTCTGTGAGATTCGTGCCACGGCTCCTTCCTCTGAAATGCCAGCCTCCACCACGTAGAGCGGCTCAACCGTGTGGTAGTCCATATCGATTTCTTTTTCGCAAGAAGTAAGGGCAAGAAAAGCGATACAAATGCCTAACCAAGCCTTCCCAAGGGGAAGGATGTTTGATAGTATATTCGTTTTATTATTCATAATTAATATTTACTATTTAGCTATTTACTAATTACTATTTATTTACTATTCTATTATATTTACTATTTTCATTTACCATTTACCATTTACCATTATGCTATTGATTGTTGAAAATAGTACATCAACCAAATAGTACATAAATAGTAAATAGTAAATCTGTAAATAGTAAATAAAGTTTACCATTTCAGCGAGAACGACACAAACGGAATTGCACCGAATAGGGCTGTCTGAGTGGCTTTTGTGCCGCTTGCTGAGTTATCGTCCTCAGAGAACGTGATAACGTAAGGGTTCTCGCGATTGTAGATGTTATAAACTCCGAAAGCCCACTGGCGCTCGCAATGCTTGAGCTTCTTTGAGTAGGTGGCACTCAAGTCGAGGTGATGCGATGACGGTGCACGGTAGCCGTTGCGCTCGGCGTAGTAATACACCGTAGAGCCGTCAATCTGGTACTTCGCACTCGGAGCCGTGAGAGCCTGTCCGGAGTTGAATATGAACGATGCTGACATATTCCAGAAGTCATTAAGCTGATACATTCCCACGAGGTTCACATCGTGGCGACGGTCGTTGTTGGCTGTGTACCAGCGATTGTTGTTGATGCCGTCAATCTTGTTCTCGCTCCATGAGAGGGTGTATGAAATCCAACCCGTGAGGCGTCCGTTATTCTTGTGGGCACTCAGTTCCATGCCGTATGCACGTCCCTTACCGCCAAGAATAATATTCTCAATGGCAATGTCCGACTCAAAGTTCTTGCCGTCCTTATAGTCGTAGATGTCGCGCACCCATTTGTAATAGCCCTCAATGCTGAAGTCATAGTTGCCTTCCTTCGTCATGCCGAAATATCCGAGACTCACCTGATCCGCCTTTTCCGGCTTTACGAAATCCGTGCTCAGCGTATAGCGGTCCATTGGCATTGAAGTGCTTGAATTTCGTATTGCGTGAATGTTCTGTGCCGTGCGACTATATCCGCCCTTGATGCAATGCAGTTCGTTGATATTCAACTTCATGCTTGCGCGAGGCTCTATTGCATCGTACTTTTTGAAGTGGTTATACCTCAATCCGAGCGACATTTCCAGCCATTTCGCAACCTTCCAGTCGTCATTCACCCAACCGGCTATTTCCGTGCCGTAGCGCTGCTCCTTTTCGTGGATGGTGAGATATTCCCATTCTGCTGAGACGATGTCATCGTATGATGCCTGTGCACCGATGGAGAAGGCGTGATTTGCAGATGGTCGCCAGTCTATGTTCTCCTTCAGAATGGTCTGCTCTATGTGTCCGTTCATCTTATAGTCGAGATGAGTGGCATTGAATCCCATCTTACTCTTGTATCTGTTAAAGGAGAGCGTGGTGTTGAAGCGCAGTTTCTCGCTGAACATGTATTTCCAACCGCCTGACACCGCCATGTTGCCCCATCGCATCTCGGCAAGGTCGTCAATCTCCATATTGTCCTTACCCTTGTAGAATGATACGAATATCTTGTTTGCCGGTGATATGTCGAAGTCGGTGCGGAAGTTCACGTCATAGAAATTCATGGTGTTCTCCCTGTACTTCTCGCTCAGCTTCAGAAATAGGTCGAGATATGACCTTCGTGCAGAGAATAGCATGCTCACCTTGTCCTTCACTATCGGACCGTCAACCTCCACCTTACTTGCAAGAAGTCCGATGCTTACGCCTGCGTGCCAGTTGCTCATATCGCCTGCCTTGCTCGCCACGTCGAGTACTGATGAAGTAGCTCCGCCGAACATTGCCGGAATCTGTCCCTTGTAGAGTGAGGCTGTCTGCATTGCCTCGTCGTTGAAGGCTGAGAATAGTCCAACGAAATGCCCTGGGTTATATATAGGTGCATTGTCAATAAGTACAAGATTCTGCGCAGCCGTACCGCCTCTTACCTCGAATCCGCAAGAGCCCTCGCTCTCCGCTTTCACTCCCGGAAGCATCTGAATGGATTTCAGAATGTCCTTCTCGCCAAACAAGGTCGGAATCTGTGTCATCTTCCCGATATCAATCTTTTCAACACCAATCTGCACCTCCTTCATCCTCTTACTTGCAGATTGCGAGGAAGTGACAACCACTTCCCGTAGTTTCTGTACTTTCGTCGTACTGTCTTTGACTTCTTGTGCCTGAATAGCCTGAATACCTAATGTTACACATAAAGTCGTCAGCAATAAAAATTTTCTCATTTTCATCATTTTTTTCAAGGGCGTTCATCTTTCTCACCCTTAGGGGTTATAAATCTATTTCGAGTGACAATGTGTTTCGCACTTCGCACTTTTGCCTTCCGGCTCCCTCCCTACGGGGGAGGGCGGGGGGAAAGGCCGCTTCCAATTTCCGAGTGCAAAGTTACAATGAATTCTTTGCAATTTGGTTGCAAATGGAATATTATTTCGGAAATACCGACAAATGATGATGTGTGATAACAATTGATATTGCAAGTAAAAAAAGTGCGTGAATCTTGTAATTTTTGGTGATTTTTTGCGTCATCAGTTTAAAAACAACACCTAATAAAAGGGGCACATCATCTTACCACACCTCTTGCATTTGCCGTCCATAGACAGAAGTTGTGCTCCGTGTGAATAGATGGGGGCGTGAATCACGGAGTCATCAGCATAGAGATATAACTAAACCGGTACCCAGAAATAGGGATGTGGTTTTACATATATGTTAACGTGGGTTCGACAAATTCCACGGATGCATCTCCGATGCTTGTGATTTACATAAAATTAATGCGAAATTAATGTGATATTAATGGGAAATTATATGTTTTCGCTTTGCGAACCTACATTAATTAGCACAAATGACACATTAATGTCGCATTAATTTCTTCTTGTAGCAAGCGGTTTGTTTTATTCGCCAAGCGAATAATTCGTATAGGGTGTGTGTAAAAAATATAGAACTATAGAACCATAGAACCAAATTGCAGCCATTTATCGGGATGTAACCGCTCGTATTCCTAATCCTCACTTGTCACCCAGCGCTTGAACTCCTTCGCTTGTGGAGGTTTACTTGAAAGGATCAGGGCATAAAGACCGCTCTCGTTGGTGAGCATTGTCTTGCTCTTGTAGTTAGAACCAAGGCACTGAATCAGTGCGTTGGTTTTATCTTCCTCTTCTACATGCTCTCTGATGGCTTTGGCAGTCTGCGCATACCCAAGCATCATTGCCACGTCCTTACCCACGAACCAAGGTTCAACGTTTATCATCATTGTCTTCATTTCCACGAAACTCTCATCCCTATTATGGGCTTATATCTCCGATATATGGGAACGGACTTGAAACGGACCAGGAACGGAGGTGGAACGGACCTGAAACGGCCATCTAAATCTGACACCTACTCGGAGATACTCAATCTCCATCCCCCTGTTTTTGGTTCTATGGTTCTATAGTTCTATAATTTTTAGAGACACCCTCTATTTTTCGGACTTCCACTTCATAATATATAATATATATAATTATATATATTATATATTATGACTCGGAAAGCGAGTTTTGTAGGGTGTGTGTGAAAAATATAGAACTATAGAACCATAGAACCATTTGAAAAAGTAATTTGTCTTTTCCTAAAAAAGGTTGACTCTTTTCAGGCTTAGATTTTTAACATTTGGCTACCCATACAGAAAAGGTTGACTACCAGTACTGGGAAATGTT
>OMXX01000098.1 GCA_900315105.1 uncultured Prevotellaceae bacterium
CGGACTGCCCTATTAGGTATCGCTCCTTCAGAGCTCTTTCAACCACATGATAGTCAACAATATACAACTGAATAAATTCGTCGAACTCACGTTAATTAACATTCGGCTTTTTCCTGTTTTTTACCTTAATGTCTTGCCGTAGGCCTGATATGAGTATTTATTTTATCTGTAAGCCCAAAGGCTTACAAGGAAAATAAAACCTCATAGCAGAAGAGACTCTGTAAGAGGCTCTAAGACATTAAGGGGTTTTTATTGTTTTTGTTATATACAACACACGAAAGTTGAATTATTTCAAAAACGACAAACATTCACGGAAAGCATCATCACCAGAATAGGCATCAAGAAGAGTGTTGTCATTGAGAACCAATGCCTGACGGGAAACTAAGTTCTTCTTGCCTTTCATCCTGCGATGAATAAAGGCAACGCCTACAACCTTTTCCGATATTCCCTCACAGGAAATGCCAAGACATCCTGCATTGTTCACCCACTTCATGCCCGAAGAATTAAGCAAATGATCATCATAACCTATTGTGACATCCTGCACATAAAGCCTTACACGTGGTACTCGACCTTCTCCACTTGCCACAATAGGCTGTGAAAGCATCAGCAGTTGCAGTTCATCACCTTGCTTCCAACCATTTGTTTCTGACAGAATTGCCATAGAAAGAGCCTTGATCGTAGTCTCAGAATTGATTTCCAAGTCTCCGATACAGATATCAGAAACGAAAGCGCCATCAACAAAAGAGCATGCAACAGTTTCAAGCGTACCGTCTGAAACAACGTATGGAGCAATAATGAAACAACCACCATACTGACTATCTGCGCCCGATAGCCACACAGGCATCTGTTTCATATTCTGGCTACGAAAGGCGGCATAAACCTTCCTGCCATCATCGCAACCCTGAAAGTTACGCCCTACTCCACTCTTCAGAAGTTTATAAGTCTGAAGGATGTTATTCAAACGAAGTCTGCCACGCATCTGCGCATCAGACCGAGGATTATTAACTGTTGGCAACTCACTAACTATTGTGTGGTCGCCATATCGAGTGTAGCGATGGTTTCCAACCTTGCCACTCATCTGAGTATTTTTTAATATAGCCATAATGATATTTTTATTCAAGTTCCACTTGAATGTGAATAGTTAAGAGTGACGAGTGAAGAATTTAAGTTAGTATTTAGTGAATAGTGAATAACGAATAGATAATAATACTTAATACAGGCTAACGCCTTTATGCGAACCTCGTTCTGGTGGCTACCAGTATTAAATATTATTCACTTTTCACTATTAACTATTCACTTACAAGTGTAATTTAAATTTTTCACTCTTCACTTTTCACTCTTCACTTGAATATTCATTTCAACCTCAATTCTGATCCAATCAATCTCCAATCGGGAATTGGAGTTGAATTGGACTTGGATTGGAGCTGAATTGGAGCTGCCTACGAGGATTAACGTGACAAAGACTTCTGATTGCTTGTTCTAATCGGTATGCTAACCATTGTACCCAAACAAAAAAAGTTTTTTTGCGTTTTTCCTGTCACACCGTCACACTTACTGATAGTCAGCATGTTAGGCGTGACAGGAGGATTCCTCTCCTGTCACATTCCCGTCACATATTCAGGCAGCTTGTATTGGAACAACGTAATAAACAGTTCCAAGTCGAGTATGTCGGGTATCAAATCCCAACGTTTTGAGGTGCTTTCCAAGAATTGCCATATTCCTGCAATTAACTCTAACCTCAGGAAAAGTCTTCTGGATCAACCCATATACTTCCTTGATACTGATTGGTTCAATGTTTTCAACGGATTCTGGTTTGCCAATACTGTTGGAAATCATCTCGTCAAGGCTCAGCACCTTATAATAAGGTGCGTTTGCTTGCTGAAGTTCCAAGGTCTCTTCATTGGTCAGCCAATAGCGCATATTCTTTTGTCGAAGCTCATACACAAGTTGGGCATAGAACTGATCATACTCAATGGCAGTATCATTGTCAATCAATTCGCCATCAGGTATTCTGATACATAGATAACGACGACTGCCCGTTAGATCCTGTAACGGATGCAGATTGTTCGTAGTTGAGACGAATGACGCATAACGATGACGGTCACTCTGCACACGACCATAGATCTGACGCCCATTCACCTTCGACTTAGAGAGCGTCTGCTTCAGCTCAGCCTGTTGTGAAGCCTTAATCTGGTCAAGCTCATCGATGTTGACAATAAGATTATTGGTCATTGCCATCTCCTTGTCGAACTTATTGCCGAGATTGATATGATCGAGATAGTACCTGCGGAACTGTGGTGGCAACAGACGTTGGCAGAACGTACTCTTTCCACATCCCTGACTACCGATAAAAGTAGGTACGCACTCATTGCCATGAAGCATATCCATGTGTAGCCAATGGGCAACAGCCGAGCGAAGCCAGATAGCGAACCAATACTTCTGCTTGTCAGAGAGGTTAGGAATGCAGTTGGCAAGAGCCTCAACACGATCTACCCCATCCCATTGAGGAAGTGCATTAAGATACTCTACGATAGGATCAAAGTGGCATGTCTGCTCGCTGTTTATGATAGCATTCACAAGCGACTTTATACCCTTGACCTCATCACCAAGTTCCTTGAGGCAATTAATAACAATACTGTTCTGAGCCTCGCATGAGAGTACTCGGAAAGCAACATTCTCGGAAGCAGAACGCTCACGAAACTCAATCTGCTTGCTGAGAACGTTATTACGAAACTCATATTTCTCATGGAGGAATTCTTCCACCAGCTCCACCTCTGAGAGGCCTCCTCCTAATTGCTGGTCGTTAAGTTCCAAATTTGTCATAATTCTATAATATTAAGGTAAGTAAATCCATTTGTGACAGTAATGTGACAGGAGAGAAACGCTCCTGTCACGCCTAACACACTGACTATCAACGAGTGTGACGGTGTGACAGCAAAATCGCGAAAAAAACTTTTTTTTATTTCTCATACGCTTTTTTGTATTTTGGAAGTCTTAGGACTAAAGTTTAGAGTTGAGAGTTTAGGGGGTAGAGTTGTGCACTTCACACTAAACCCTAATCGCTAACCACTAAACATTCTCGAATTATTCGACTGCGAAGTTAGTAAGAAAAAACACAGATACCAAAACAAACAAACCAAATAAATTCAGAGGTGAATTCGTTTGGTTTGTTTGGCATTTTTAAAGGCTATTGGCCAATAAAAAATACATTTTTATGTCTGAAGAAATAGTAAAATCTCCCCAAGTACCTGTTTTTGCTCATTTTTGTGTTACCACCCCCTAAAAAACGGTAAATTTTGTTAACCGTTTGCATGGTTGCACATTATATTAAATACCTTTGCATAAAATTTTGCAATTATTTTGCATATTTTGACATGACGATTAGTATTTGATTGGCGAAGTCATAAATGAAATGCCTAAATCTTATTGTCAATGACGAAACAGACGATTCGTAAAGTGTGGTAATTATTATTATTTATAACATAGAACTAAAAGAATGAAGACGTATTTACTTCAATCTTTTCTGTTATTGTTCGGGATAACAGCAGCTCATGGACAGGTGAACTTGTCCGACATGGCTATTGATTCTTCCGACAGCCTACAGAAAAGCAAGATCAGGTATTTCTCCCCGGGTAAGGGAGGAAAGGACAGAGTGTGGGATTTCTCACGTAAACTTGGCTCCAAGGAGTCATCTCAGGTGATGTTCTACAAGGACAGCACAGGTGTGGTATCGGTCGTTGAGCCGGGAAAGATACTCTACTATCGCACTACTCCCGACACGCTCATACTCTTTGCGAGCGAGTCCCCATTGGAGAAGAGGGAGTATGCAAGGAAGAAGGTATCAAAGAGATTCCCTCTTGAATACAATGACTCAATCATCAAGCGTTTCAGGTGCGAGGGTATGTATTGCGGCAATCACCCGTTCCGCGAGGTGGGCACTACAACCGTGAAGGTTGATGCCAAAGGCTCTATCGTACTTGCAGAGAATGATACTGTAAGGAACGTTCGAAGGGTACATACCATTGATTCCTACTCTATCTGCATGGACATTGATTCCGCAGCCCTTGACACAGCAAAGCTCACTCAGGTTATTGACGAGCGTTATGAGTGGTATCTGCCGGATTCACAGTATCCTATTATCGAGGATGTGACAAGCACCACATATCTCAACATGAATCCAATAGGCACGAAAAAGTATGCCTACTGCAACCTGCCTGAGGATCAGGTATCGTATTATATCACCCAGGAGGATGAGGATGCCACGGACGAGATTGACAAATCATTCGACGAGGAACAGGCTGAGCCGGACATCATCCGCTACAAGGTAGCAACAAACAACGGAGTGATAGACATCACCTACGACCTGGATGCAGAGGCGACAATCAATATGCTCGTAGCGAACCACATGGGTATGACCTACAGGCAGAGGACATGGAGCCAGCAGGCAGGTCAGGGCTATTCTACACAGATAGACTGCAGCGGATTACGTCATGGCACGTATATCCTCTATCTTAACGTAAACGGAAAAGTATATAGCGAGAAGGTTACACTATGAAGAATATAGAAAACACAATTTGTAAAGCGGCACTGCGCCGGATGACAGATATGAAGATAGAATTCAAAATAATTACAGGTGATATGATAAAACATTTTTTGTTCCTCCTTTTTCTCCTCCTTCCAACAGGAAAAGGATTCTCACAGGAACTTGTCAACTATGAGGTGCACCGTCCAAGCGTAAACGCCGAGCAATTCAACATCGGAGCATCCATACAGACATCTCTCAGCAAGGGACAGCCTTCCGTCGTCATCCCCTTGTTTGAACTACAGGGAAAAGGCTACAACCTTCCCATTTCCCTGATGTTCTATGGCGGGGATGTCAACTGTGAAACCGAGGCGTCTAACATCGGGCTTGGCTGGTCACTGATGGCCGGTGGCTGCATCACCGCCACCGTCAAGGACAGGGAAGACACCTTCATTACCAAATTGGGCGACGCTCTCTGGCAGTTCCAAGATAATTACCTGGAATCCAGCCTGCAGACTCCGGGCGCGACCAGCAGCGCGATTCATGCCATGCACGGCGACTTGATGCCCGACGAACTCCAATACTCCATTCCCGGACACCAAGGAACCCTTGAGTTGGTGGGAAAAGATAATATACTGAAATTTGACCCGAAACATTATATCATCAACGAGAACTACAAATTAGACTGGAAACTGTATCCCGACGAGACATACAAACTGGAAAAGAAAAAGGATACCAACGGTTATATATATTATACAATAACCGCAGATGACGGGACTAAGTTCATTTTTAAGGATGTTGAGAGCAAACTGACCTATAACATGAATTCGACCACTACGATATCCTCCGCATGGTTTTTGACGAGAATAGAGACGATAAAGGGAGGAACTTTCAAGTTTCACTATGCTGACGAGACAATGTTGGACCCACATGATGAAGATCCAGAAAACGATAACAGGTATGGATGCCATAAAACCAAGCGCATAACCTATATCGAATCAGACTTCGGCTCCGTCACCTTTACATCCGGAGAACGCTGGGACAGAAGCAAAAAAGACATACATGGCAAGCGTCATGACACACCTTCGGAAAGAATAACAAAAATAGAACTGAAAGACGAGAAAGGAGCCGTAGTCAGGGGATATGAACTTAAGAACGACAACTATTTCACCACCGCCACAATAAACAATAACCCAGAAATAAACTGGGACACACGAATGGATTGGAGTAACTACAGGTTGAGGCTTGACAGCATCATAGAATATGATGCGTCAGGACACAAGTTACCTCCGTATGTCTTCACCTATGACTACAAGTTCGGCCGGGCCACGACCTGCTACAACGATCAAAGCCGCAACGACGGTAACTACAAGAGGGGATCATGGACGAAAGGTCTCCCCTATCAGATGCTTATGAACCTGGATAAGTATGGCCAACCTGCATGCAAGGGATACCGCTTTGCGCCACCTGAGGGAATCAGCAGCGCGCCCGACTCCTATTATCACCATGATAATATGACCGTAGATGATTGTTTTTGTCTCGAGAGTGTCAAGTATCCGACAGGGGCACTCGATACTTTCGAATATGAATCCCATGACTACTCCAACATTGCGGGAAACGACACAGCGCATATCTTCCGCAATTGTGTTGCTGGAAAACGGCTGCTACAAAAGGTCAGCTATGACGGAAGCGGTGACACTCAGGCAAAAACCATCACGGAATATATATACAAGAAACACAACTCCGACTATAAACCGGATGGTGTAAGCAGTGGCGTGCTTACCAATCCCGCATTCCACTATGCCACACGTTACACATTGGGAGAAGTATTGTTTACAGGATTAGGACCCTATTCACATGTAGGGGGATTGGTAGCAAACTGCATGAGCACTGACAAGCCGCTGAACGGCTATGCCGGACAGCCCGTGTATTACAGGGAGGTCGAGGAAGTCATCATGAATAGCTATGGCGACATCCTCAGACGCAACATCCATTATTTCAAGGACAATTTCCTGGAGCCTCCGGTGAATTATGTCTATGTGGATTATGGATCACGGAATAACTGGTTAGTGACCATTCCCAATATCATCTATGGCAAACGGTCTGACTATGATAAGTCTTTCGAAGACTTCTATCCCAACGATAACTACGCCTATCTGACCTATCCGCTTGGCGAGTTTCAACAACAAACGCAGGACGGCGAACTTCCCCTCAAGGAAGTGACGTTGGACGGCAACGGCCGGCTGATACAGAAAAGGGAATTTGTAATATATACGCCAACCGTAAACAACACCAGATACGGGTATGTGTATACGAAGGAGGACATTAAGGACGAAGACGCTAATTCCTGGTCTGCCATGTTCGGGTATGGGGATACGAAGAATGTCAGCACCCTCCCCTCCTATTCAGTATACAACATCAGCAGGACTGGACGCCACGCATGCAGAAACCATGTCAGGAGAATAATAGAGACAGCCTATTCTTACAGGGGCAGTGACTGCGATTCCATAGTTACAATTACAAACTACCAATACAATCTGGGAAGGCCAACCTACATTGGCTCCGGTACCAACGTGAGCTCTACCACCGTGGGCTCTACCAGCGTGAGCAACTTTTACCCGGACATGCTCGATGTAAGCAGTGGCACGTCCCGCGAGGTGCAAGCAGTGGCCGCGCTCCAGCAGAAAAACATCATAGCAAAGCCCATCCAGACCGTCAGAAATAACAACGGTGCCATCGCTGAGGCGCATTACAACGACTACATGGTGCTCTCCGGGGGACAGGTCGTGCCAAAAGCATGCTATAACCTCACGTTGGACCGCAAGTATATCAAAGACCCACAGGTATCCAATGGAGCCATTGAGAAAAACGAAGGATTCTACTTGCAGGAAGAGGCACTGGCCTACGATGCGAACCTGAACCCATGCCATGTGGGCTCGCGTGTCTCCCCAGACAAGGTCATTGTTTGGGGCTACGGAGGACGCTATCCTGTTGCCGTCATCGAGAACTATACCCAGCAGCAACTGAATGCCAATAGCCAACTCCGCAGCCTGCTCTCTAAACTGGAGGGATACAGGAAAATCGGCAGCCAGACGGCAATCTCGGCACTGAAAAGTCTGAACATGAACATTCGGAACAGCCTCCCTAGTGGAGTCCTAGTGAAGACATACACCTACGACCCCTATGCCGGACTTACCTCCGAGTTCGACTATTCCGGAGTCGGCGCAATTTACACCTATGACGGATTCGGACGATTGACCAAGGTTCTTGACCATAACGGATCAGTCATCTCAACCCATAGATATAATTACAAGAAATAATGAATATGACCAAAATACATATAACAATAACTGCGATGCTTGCGATGCTGCTAAGCTCTGCCCATGCACAGACGACATCGCAAAACTATGTCAAGACTGTAACGATGCTTGATGCAGCCGGTACGAAATCCTTGAAGTCCGTGCAGTACTACAACGGTCGCGGCTATCCCACAGTTGCCGTGTCAACAGTAGGTACTGATGGACAGACGGAACAGACGGTAGCCACCCTGACCACCTACGATGCACTTGGACGCGAGGATTGTAAATATGTTCCAGTACCACGCACTGGCCTTAGCTATATAACGGAAAGCTCCTTCTTCAACAACGGGAAAAAATACTATCAAGACAATGGCATATTCACCCAGAACTATTATGATGCCCTCGACCGTGTGACGGCCGTTGACATTGCGGGTGACAAATGGAGAAGGGCTGGAAAGCAGAACAGGACGGAGTACCTTGCAAATACAGATGAAGACAAGGTGAAACACTATGTTGCTAATCCTAACGGGAAAAATTCCCTGATGAGAGAGGATGACGCAAACAACAAATTCCGATTCTATCCTGCCGGAAGCCTGACCAAGGAGGTTAGTATTGATGCAGATAACAAGAAAGTCATCACGTTCAAGGATTTCTTCGGAAACGTCATCCTACAGCGTGCCAATGACGGTACGAACAATCTCGATACGTATTATGTCTATAATGAAATAGGACAGCTGCGCTATGTCCTCACTCCGCAATGTCAAAAAACTGGCATAAGTGCAATAAAATACTATGAATACTGTTATGACGCCAGAGGCAGGGATACATTGAAGATACAACCCGGATGCAAGGCTATCCGGTACTGGTATGACAATGCAGACCGCATTGCCTATATGAAAGACCCTGCGCTCGGAAGCAGATACAGGTTCTATCTGTATGACAAGCTCGGAAGACTATGCGTACAGGGTACTTGTACTGGTGGTAATCAGGCAGAAACCATTCTCTCCACGACCTCTTACGTAAGTGGCACCAATAATGGTATCTGCAAGACTGGCTATACAGCCCCGTATACCATTAATAATCCGAAACTCGAAATTGTCAACTATTACGACAACTACGACTTCAAGGACAAGCAGCAGAAAGCGAAAATGCCAACAGTGACCGTTGACGATAACCAGAAACAATACGCCATAGGTTCCCTGACAGGAACGGTGGTGTATGCGACCAACGGCGAGGCCCTTGGTACAATCAACGTGTACGACCAGAAGGGACAGCTAGTGAAATCTGTACGCAAGGGACTTGGAGGCTTTGTAGAGGATGTAAAGAACGCATATACGTTCACGGGGGATGTTGACAATACGGAGGCTACAGTCAACGTGAAGTACGGATACGGGAATTTCAGTGCCAAGACCCAATATACATACGATGATTATGGCAAGAAGACGAAAATGACGCTTTCCGTCAGACATGGGAGCAACACACAGACGCGTCAGACAGAGTACAGCTATGACCTTATCGGCAGGCTGCAAGGCAAGAAGAGGTATCTTTATGGCACAAACAAGTACTCTTCCTGCTCATATACATACGACGTGCACAGTTGGCTTACGAGTATCAGTAGCGGAGGCTTCCAGGAATACCTCTACTATGCTGATACAGGCGGCATTGATGACACAAAATACTACAACGGCAACATAAGTGCCTATAAGTGGAAGAATCGCAATGATAACGATTATATGGGTTATATCCTGAAATACGACGGCAATAACCGTCTGCGTGAGGCTGCCTATGGCTGTGGCAACAATCTCTCAAGCAACAAGAACTACTTCAGCGAGTATGTGGACGAATACGACTACAACGGCAATATAAAGAGACTGAAGCGTCGCGGTCTCACGGACAAGAGCCACGGCGGTTTCGGCTATGTGGATGACCTGTACATGACCTATAGCGGCAACAAGCTGACAAGAGTACGCGATAATGCCACTCACGATGCGTACAACGGGGCTACCGACTTCTATACAACATCCAAAGATAAGGAGTATCCACTGACATACAACAATTCAGGCTCTCTCGTTAGCGATGCGGGACGTAAGATTGCGAGGATAAAATACGACGTCAACAACAACCCGGTTCGCATACAGTTCACCAATGGCAATGTGACCAATTACGTCTATAGCGTAACGGGCGAGAAACTACGTGTGATTTATCAGACATCCATCTATCCGGAAGACGCAGAGATTGTTGAAATCGGTAAGACAAAGGAACTCTCCCAAGAGGAAATCAAGTGTACAGAGACTGTTGACTATCTCCTTGGCGGTGCGCTTACACTAAGGAACGGAGTGATAGACAAGTACCAGTTCGAGGAGGGATACTGCCAGGCAACTCCTATGTACGACAATAATAAAATGCCGATAGCTGAAAGTTTCACCTTCTGCTACTACGATCAGGATCACCTCGGGAACATCCGTCAGGTGACGGAGGATGACGGAAGCAGCAAGGGAAAGGTCATTCAGACAATGAACTACTATCCTTTTGGTGCTGAGTTCTGCGATAATAGCACTAAGAGCTATGTGCAGAATCATAAGTACAACGGAAAGGAGTTTGACAATATGCACGGCTTGAACACCTATGACTATGGTGCTCGCCAGTATAATCCCGTCACCGCAAGATGGGATAGGATTGATCCGCTGAGCGAGAAGTACTATAGCACAAGTCCGTATGCGTATTGCAGAAACAATCCAATCATGAGAATTGATGTTGATGGACTTTATGATGTAGATACATTGAATAATTATTCCCCAGTCGTTGCAATTTTCCCCATTAATTATAAAGAGGATGTGGATTATGTAGAGAATCCTAAAACAGGGGTAATCTCTGTCGTTCCTGGTGCCTTGCAATATGATCATTGGGCTGCTGTAGATGCTGGTGTAAATGTGATAACTGTAATAAATGCATCTGACGCTTTAGCAGCATTAACTTATTTAAATGATATGGGCATACAATATAATACAGTAACTATAAATAGCCACGGAAGTGCCAATTGTTTTTATATAGGAGAGGAACGAGTCACCAAAAAGAATGCCGATAAGGTTGGCGAAACACTAGCACCAGTATTAAAAGGAAAAGATGTTTTTATAGGTGCATGTAATGTTGGGAAAAACATGGAAATGTTACAGAGCTTTAGTGTTTTGTCAGAATCAACTACTATTGGTGCTCAACAACAAGTTAATTGTGCGTACCACTATGATGGTAGCAACAAATTAAATATGCCATTCCCATGGCGTTATAAAGATGACTATTCTGTTGCAACTCCTATCGGTGGATGTACAAATGTAAAAAATGTGACCATCAACAAATACCAAGGAATATCTTGGAATAATAAAGGATGGTGAAAATAAAAACAACGTGAATATTCATATGAAAATAAATTTATGTTTAAAACTCTTAGTCCGTATGGACTAAGAGTTTAGTAAACAAAAGGAATTATGAAAAATCATCTAATATTAATCTTATTCATTTCTATGCTGTTCTTTCTGGGGTGTTCCAACAGAAAAAACGATGTAATTCCAAATGTTATTGCTCCAATAGCACTCGATAGTACCCTCTATCAGAAGACTTATGCAAGATGGAGTAAAGGCATAGAATTAAACAACATGGAAAAATATCAGACATTTGATGAATTTGAGTTAAAAGGCAAAGGAACGGCAGAAAAATCGCCATTTGTTTATGTCAAAAAACTTCAAGATACAATTTTGGTTGTAAGTTCCAAGAAAAGCGATTCTATAAGGCTCTACATGAGAATTGGTAAAAACTTATGGTATAACCGTTTGGAATATGACATGTATAGACGGAATGAAATACTTGCAAGAATATATGATAGGTATATATACAACGATACATTATTGGAAATAAAGAATCTTTATGGCAATGAATACGTACGTTCTGAGTATATTGTAAAATACAAAAACAAATTGTTTGAAATCACAAATAGAAATCTGGATAAAAAAAACAATATATATGCTGTTATGAACCAGATTTTTAAAATTACAAATTATGAAATTAACAGCGTAAACGAATACAGATTTGAATCAAATGGATTAACATATGATTACATAGGACTTAAGAGAGTAGATGCAACTTCCTATACTTATGAAAGGGAAGCCTACGGATTGTGGGGAATTCAGCCTGGCATCGATGAAAAACCGCAATTTTATAAGTTACATAAACTAGAGCCAGAAGAAATGCATACATTGCATTCTGATTCGAAGCATATATATGATGAAGATGAGGTTGATATATCTCCTTCTTTTCCGAATGGTATAAATGCAAAGATGTCTTTTATCCTAAAAAATAGAAAAGCTCCTTTATTGGAAGGATTACATAAAGTAATTGTAGTAGAAATTATTGTTGAGAAAGACGGAAGTATTTCATCTGCAAAAATCGTCAAATCAATTGATAAAACACATGATGAAGATGCTTTGTCTATAATCAAAAAGATGCCTATATGGCAACCTGCTATGATTGGCCAGACTAAAGTTCGATGCAAGGTTAGAGTCCCTATTCCATATAGAGCCTTTTAAAGAATATTTTCATATTCTATATCATACAAAATCTTTATGAACAGAACATTTTATTTATGAATTACTTATTCCCATACTACCTCGTGAATCTTGGTGGTGTGGGATTTTAATACTCTCTAACCTCCCCTTCTCCCAACCTATAGACATTTTGTCTTTAGTGCAGAGAGAAGGGAATTTTCTTTTTCTTTAGTTCTGTTCCTCCTTCGAAGATACTCCATAGATTCTCCATACATGCTCCATAGTTTCGATGGAGTAACGATGGAGAACTGATGGGCATGAGATGGAGTAACTTCTGAGTTTCAAAGGAGGAATTTGCTTGTTTACGCCTTGAGAATTAGAAACGCGCACCAGCCTTTAGGGGCTGACGTCCGCTATTTTCAAGTCGTGATTAATGTGCAATTTTCACTTTTTCTTTGGAAAAGTAGCATGATTTGAAAAGCCTTTAGTATTTTTGCCCTCGATATGAGCAATATCCGAACATACAGGGTTAATCATACAATGCAGATAATTTCTGTTCCTCTGCATTCTACCACTAGCGACTATCATCTCGGCAATAATCGCGAGGTGGTGGATGCAAAGGGTGTTGTGCAGCAGGTGACGAACTACTATCCGTTTGGTGCGCCTTATGCCGATGCGTCAGCTACTCTAAATCCGAGCCTCCAAGCATATAAGTACAATGGCAAGGAGTTTGAACTGATGCACGGTCTTAACACCTATGACCACGGGGCGAGACAGAACGACCCGGTACTTTGCCGTTGGGATAGGATGGATCCGCTTAGTGAGTAGTACTATAGCACAAGTCCGTATGCGTATTGTGTGAATAATCCTGTGAGATTCATAGATCCTGATGGAATGGAAATTGACACAAGTAATATGAATGAGGAAGAAATGAGAATGTTATTTATTTTATATTTTCTTACATACTCATTGATTGGGTATGCAAAAGACTTTGATAACAAGTTGGATAGCATTACCAATCTATGCTATTATAAGGAATATACGCTTTCTCTAAAGACGTATATCCTAAAAGATTCAGTAGTAACAAATGATTTACTATGGCAAAAACCAACTGTAATTAAACAAGAAATAAGTATATACAACAAAAAA
>OMXX01000228.1 GCA_900315105.1 uncultured Prevotellaceae bacterium
AAAAGGCGTGATCGCGGTAAGGAGAGCTGGTTAAGAAAACAGTTCTCACTGCTGTTTTATTGGCTTCTCGATAAGTCGACACGTTTTGAAGTATTGAAGAATGTAGGCGATTTCCGTTTGCTTAGTCGTAAGTGTATCGATGCGTTGAAACGTATGCGTGAGAGTGAGCGGTACACGAAGGGACTGTTCTGCTGGATTGGCTACAAGAAAAAAGAGATACTCTTCGATAGAGGCGACCGCAAGTACGGTTCTTCTCACTGGAATTTCTTCCAGTTGGCCGGTCTCGCTGTTGAAGGTCTGACCAGCTTTACGGTGTCTCCTCTGCGCTGGGCTACCTATCTGGGATTCATTATCGGTGTGGGAGCTCTGTTTTATTTGTTGTGGACTCTTATTAAAGTCATGATATGGGGAGATCCAGTTGCAGGCTTCCCCACGCTTATCTGCGTGATCCTATTCTTAGGTGCATCTCAACTAATAGCTATTGGCATCCTTGGCGAGTACTTAGGCAAGATTTTCAATGAGACTAAAGGCCGTCCGGTTTATTTGGTTAGTGAATATCACAGTTTTTTAGAAAAGAATGAACATAAAATTGGAGAAGAGAACGCTTGATTTGCTTTCTCTTTCATGGTTGCTTGCAGGAATTGTCATCTTCCTGTTGGGCTGGTGCAGATGGTATTACTCTATTCCGTTGACATTAGGAATAGTGGCTGTAATCTATACAACATGGAGTAAGGGTGATATAACTGAGATTGTTATAAGCCAAAGGAATCTGTGGCTGTCGCTTGTCGTTTGTCTGATCATCATGTGGCTTTGCGGCATCGGAGGCTATATGGTTCAGTCGAATGACCATTATTGGCGAAATGCTATGTTCCGCGACTTGGTCAATTATTCCTGGCCCGTCTATGATGAGGCTACTCATTTAACGAAGAGCTACTACATCGCATTTTGGATGGTTCCAGCTCTATTCGCCAAGATAGCAGGGAGTATGGAGTTGGGCTTCTTCATGCAACTGATCTGGCTGACGCTGGGCTTCGAGCTGATGTATCTCCAGATATGCAGATGGATGGGTAAGGCAAGAGTTTCCTACCTTTTCTTCTTCTATCTCTTTGCAGGAATGAAGATTGTGGAATGTCTGCTGTATTTGCCTGTTGCTGAACCTGGCCATGTGATTTCCGAAATGGTGAATCTTGTTTCAACGAATGCAACCCCCGGAGAGTTCCATGCCGGTCCAATATCCCAGTTGCTCTATGACCCCTTTAATCAGACAATCCCTCTCTTTCTTGGGATGATGGTGATGATAAACAACGTGAGGAGCAGGATCTTGCCATTTGTGTATACATCTCTTTTGCTGTATGCTCCCTTCCCCCTCGTCGGGTTGGCTCCAATTGTTTTGTATTGGATGGGACGGAATATGGTGGAACTTAAGGGGAATGAAAAATGGAAATATCTCTTCTGTTTTGAGAATATCGTAGCTTTGCTCGTTCTTGTTGTGTCGGCATTCTATCTGATGTCAAATAACCAGAACGGAAACAAAGGCCTGCGGGATCTGTCCGACTTTGGACTGACATTCTACGGATACCTCATCTACATGTTCTTTGAGTTTGCTATTTTCATGCTGATAGGCTATAAGGCTTGCAAGGACAAGGCCGCGCTATGGATAGCCTTTATCACTGTAGCTGTGCTGGGATGGTTTAAGATTGGATTGCACAACGACTTCTGCTTCCGCACCAACATGCCCCTGATTTTCATTCTCTGTTTACTGGTCATTCGCCGATACTATATGGAGGATGCTGGCAGCAGACTAAGGAAATTGATTGTTGCACTCTATATCGTAGGCGGTCTGCCGGCCGAGATTCACCCTGCCTTGCGATGGATTTCTTCCGCATGTATTGTCATGGGTGTAGACCAAGCTGTCTTCAACCGTTATCAGCATATAAAAGATGTCAAAACGCTCTATGTGATGCAGCAGACGAAAATCCGTAACGATCAACTTTCTTCTTCTTTCCGTTGTAGAAAAGAGCAGGAGCAATTCAGAACCGATGTGGGAACAAAAGATTCATTCTTTTTTAAGTATTTAGCGAAATAAATTTCTATATCATTCGTTAACAGATATTATGTGGCTATATCTCTTAATTTTTTTCATTCCGGTCATCGCATATTATGCCCAGGGCAGGAATAAACAGCAAAAATCTTTCCTCATCATGTATATGATGTTCCTCGCTTTCTTTGTCGGAATGGCCGACATGTTTGGAGGTTATGACAGATACATCTATTGCGATATCTTTGATGCAATTGCCAATGTAACCACACGGCATGAGAGCTATTTGGCAAATAATGTTTTCAGATACTTCCCGAGCGAGAGGGGGTTTATTTATCTGAATATCTTGATTTCCTTCTTTACGGAGAATCGATACATATATGTCCTGACGATCACTCTGCTGATTTATTTCCTTCTTTTTCAATCTTTCAAGAAGTACGCAAACAATTATGCTTTTGCCATGATCATGTTTATGGGATTGTGGTTTTATTTCTCCTTCACTTATCTGCGTCAGGTACTCGGAGCCTCAATAGCATGGTTGTCTATTAAATATATAATTGAACGAAAGCCTTGGAAATTCCTACTTGTTATGCTTATTGCCATCTCTGTTCACAAATCGGCAATCATTCTGATTCCAGCCTACTTTGTTCCGCTAAAGAAGTATCATCCCCGCAATATTTTGTATGCGATGGTCTTGGTTGCTATATTGGGTATTACCCCAATCCCCAACGCGATCTTCTCTACATATGGTGATATCTCAGTTGTGGAAATGCAGGGCGACTACAACTCATCGAGTAGTTTCCGTTTTGCTTACGCTCTCGAAGCATTTTGCTTCCTCTACATCATTTTGAAACGATACAAATACATTCCGAACAACAATCTGAATCTGGTGATGCTTAACCTTGCGCTCTTCTTCTGCGCGACATTGTTGTTCTTCGTGAGGTCTCCGAATGGTGGACGTCTGTCATGGTATTTTATGCTTGGACTTATCATTACAATCTCAAACGTTGTATCTGTAGGTAGGGGACAGAAAAACTGGAGCATGCTGTTGATTGTTCTGTGTTTATTCCTTAACATGCGTATCTTCCTATCATGGCAGCATGGATATTTGCTTTATCCATATAAAACGTTCTTGACCAATGG
>OMXX01000082.1 GCA_900315105.1 uncultured Prevotellaceae bacterium
TCAAGGGTAAGGAAACTTTTGGGGATGACATACAGTTAGAGGCTAAATGCTATCTTGGTAATGATTATCCAGAGCTACATCCAGTACAAGGTGATGACCAGCAAGATTTATGGTGTGCATTATGTGATGGCGGTTGGAATAAAGTATATGATTATGGCGTTGCATTAGGTCCACTTAGGTTCCCTACTGATGAAAATGCGAGTTTTGATTACTTCATTGGCATGGATTGCCCACCACCAAATTGGAATGAAGGTCTGGATCAGGAACTCACTAAAGACTTGCATCTCACGAGTGCTTTCCATAATCTCTTTGAACATACGGAGTTTGCCCTCACAGACTTCATCTATGTGCGTAAGTTCGAGACTGAGATAAATATAGAAATCAATAAAAGTGTATAGATTATGACTTTTAAAGAATTACTAGATAGTGTTACCTTTGAGGAGGTAGAAGAACAAATAGTTCGTATGTACCCAGACATGATTGAGTGTTTGGGCTGGTTCAAGATACATTTCGATATGTTGCGCCTGATGACACCTAAGCGTCATGAAGATGCAAATGACGATGTGTGCCGTATCACTATGAGAGACTGGGAAGATGGCACAGAACCTTGTCTTGATGCCCATCCGATGGAAGGTGATTTGTGGGAACATTCGCTAACTAAGGAACTCATTATTGCTCCTGATGTCAAGGCCACCAATGCAGAACTGGCAGCCTGTTGCCTCTGGCATACATCATTCTACGGATTTACGGAAAAGCAGATTTCTGAAAGGTTTAGAGGTTATGCAAACTCGTATGTCAATAAAAAAGGCGAGTTGACATCCCAAATAAGTAAAAAGGAAATAGCGAAGAGATATTTCAATATCATTCGTGAAAATGGTGGCGTGGTTCCGACTTTAAGAGAGTTGTCGCCAGCAAAGAGAAGTGAATTGAAGAATCTTGCTAAGAGGACAATTTGGTATGGTAGTAAACACGTAAACAGGATTAAGAGAAAGATGCTTTTCCGCAAGGAGTTCATGGAGCATTATTATGAGCGCATGATAGATATCTGCGAATTCATAATAAAGACAATACCCGCATTTACAATTCGCGCAGGACATAATTATCTGTCAATAAAGGATATATGCCAACTATTCAAATCAGATTCATTCTGTTCTGTTGAGATAAAATCCTATGCTGATGAGAAAACCGATAGTGCAATTTATTTGCTTGAACTTATCAAGAAATATGATATGTTACCAAATGCAGATAATGTGGTTGTTTACATAGCTCATGGCTTTGATTATAATGTCGATAATTATATAAGACATGAAGAATGGCAATTGTACGATGCTATATGTAGTGTCGTACATGGTAAGAAGGGTAATGGTGGAGCTTGTTTCATAGAAAATGTCATTCCTGAATTAGGTCGGCAGACTGTCGTTGAGGTCATCTGCTACAATGGGGAGGATATAGACTGCAAAAAACATATTTATGAAAAAGAACGAAGTATTCAATCCAGATTATTTTGATTCAAGTTCTGACGACAATAGTCACAAGCATGGTTGTCTTCCAGAGTGTAAGGATATGCGCAAGTGGAATAGCACCATCCAGAAGATGATAGATGCAAAGGTTAAGTCGGAAAAAGAACGTAAAAAAGTAAAATGTGGCATTTCGGATATTCTAAATGCTCACAAACGTCTTATTAGAATCGATGTTAACGATGTGACAGAGTTGTTTCAGGAAGGTGGAGAAGTCCATATATTTGATGCTTCAGTAGATGCATCAAATGAAAACATAATGTCATTGATAATATCTCGGATAAAGAAAGACATAAAGCGTTTTGAACCATATAGTCACACCTTATTCTTTTTCCTCCTTCCTGAAGACCATCCTTTACTGATGGAGGAACTTAAACCATTTAGTGATTGGATTGAGTCTGTACCTGGCGAATTTATGGTTAAGTGGGGAATGGCAAATCAATCCACACAAGAGTTTCGAATAATAGTGTTATTCAATAAAAAACAAATAATATATGGTAAAAATAAAAAACAAAGACTCCACAGAAAACTGGAGTCATAAGCACGACTATCCAATAGAGGAAGTCTGGAATACAGATAATGTGTTGGCGCAGTTTATAGCACCACGCTTACAGGCTTTCAAGGAGCTTGACAAGCATGGTTATCCTCCAGAGTGTAAGGATATGCGAGAGTGGAATAGCACTATTCAGAAGATGATAGACGCTTTTGAATTGATGAAATACGTGCATACTCCAAACCATGATGAGAGCAAAACCATAGAGCAGGGACTTGACTTGTTCTGCAAGTATTATCGTAATTTATGGGATTAACAGAAAGACATGAAAGTTGATACTCAAATAAAGGCATTATTAAAAGTTCTTTCTGATGGTATTTATGAGAAAGAGCATATTCTTGCTATGGCATTGCTAAGTGCTATAGCAGGAGAAAGCATTTTCTTGTTAGGCCCTCCTGGAACTGCCAAGAGTTTGGTTTCGCGAAGGTTGAAACTTGCATTCAAGGATGGAAATGCTTTTGAATATCTAATGTCGCGTTTCAGTACACCAGATGAAATATTCGGTCCTGTATCTATCTCTCTTCTGAAAAACGAAGACAGATACGAGCGTGTGGTTGACGGTTTTCTGCCAACTGCAACTATCGTTTTTCTTGATGAGATATGGAAGGCAAGCCCAAGTATTCAGAACGCTTTACTAACGGCTATCAATGAACGTATCTTTCAAAACGGACGTAACACAATACAACTTCCCATGAAAGGACTGATAGCAGCCAGTAACGAACTTCCTGCTGAAGAAGAGGGGTTGGAGGCTCTTTGGGACAGATTCCTTGTCAGAATGATTTCAAACTGCATACAGAACGAGAATACCTTCTACAAAATGATTCGTCAGCAGAAGTTTGAAAATCCCAATCTTCCAGATGAATGTCTGATTACAGAGGAACAGTATCAATTATGGAAGCTTGAAATAAAGAAAGTCTGCATATCTGACGAAATTTGTACATTGATTTCATATATCAGGAAATACCTGACAGAAGAAAGCAAGAAGGAAGATATCAACAAAATGGATTTTTACATATCCGACCGTCGATGGAAGAAATGTGTTCATTTGATGCAGACATCCGCCTTTCTGAATGGCAGAAAGTCGATTGACATAACAGACTGTATGATTCTGGTGTATTGTCTGTGGAATAAGTCTGAAACAATACCTGCAATTATAGATGTAGTTTGCAGGAGTTTAACGTCTGTGATTGACGCAAGACTGGATAAGTTCGAAAAGGAAATAGAACAGGCTCTAAAAAATAAATCCGCAGAGAGAAAGGAGACTGGTAATGATAGGGACAAGTCTGATCGCTTTGCACTCACTAATTTCTTCTATTACTCTATAAGTAACTTCCCAAACGGGAAATGCCTGTTTTTCAAAACTGATTATAACCATGTTAGCATCGACAAACTTACAGATGGCATACTGTATTATGATGAGAATAAGAAATCATGGATTGTTCATGCTATTTATACAGGGGCACCTTTTGACTACAAAACAAAGAGTGCTGGCGATGTAAGGAAAGTAAAACTACTGAAATGTAATGGAGGTGTCATCATTGATGGTATTCCCTTTGCATTTGAAAAGTCACAACATTCTGTATCATTCAATGTTGACCTTTTTGACGACGAGATTTATCCAAAGAAAAATGTGGCAGAAAGAATAGCAGAAACTATCAGTACGGAGATAAGGAATCAACTATCTGATATACAGAATTTGTTTGCAAAGTCAAGGAATATCTTTTTGTCGGATAATGACATTAAACTTGCCAAGAAGTATATTTCCGAATGCGACAAACGTATTAACGAGGTGTTAGTGAAAGCCCAGAATACTCAGGAACTGCTGTAAGATAAAGTTTATGGATATAGCTAAAAAGCTACAGGAATATGATGAAGCCTTTGACTTCTACATGGATAAGGGACGGCTTCCAGAAACATTGCCACAAGGTGATGTTCTTGGAGGTTTTCTCAGCCAGACCATTAATGACAATCCGCAACTGGAAAGTCAGGATCCATTATGGAAGGATGTTCTCAAAGAGGAAACGATGAAGTTCATAGAAGCGATGCTTAAGATTTTCCAACCAATAGAGCAGCAGCATAAACAAGAGAAAGGTTTTATTCTTACATTCTCCTATGGCAGTATCGAAAAGAAACGTCAGATGTGGGAAAAGGTAATGCAGACGGTCAAATCGGAATACAAGCCTGAACAGGTAAATATTGATGGCTATGTAGAACAAATGAAGACACAGAACACAGAAACGGTTCTTGCCTCATTCGTAAAAGACTGGAATAAAGCCTGTGATGAACGAAAAGAACGGTTGGAGAAAGATTCTGTTGAAAGAAATAGGAAGAGATGGGAACTACACGTAAAAGAACGTGGATTGGCGGATTATAATATACTAAAGAATATTGAAAAAACGGTATATTCATATCCTGCGTTGGTAGAGATTATCCGCATTATGGGACGTGAGCAACCTAAGCGTGATGATGAACTGGATAATACCGTCAGGAAATACTTGCCTATTTTGCCAACCTCACCCAAGCCTGCTGTTGAAATAGATGAAATAACCATAGGTAATAGTTTACGACATATGATGCCTATAGAGACCGCTATCATGTCAGACCATCAGACGGAGGCATTGTTCTACCTGAAATATGCAACACAAAGGCTTCAGCTCTTTGCGAACAAGCCAAAGGAAGAAAGTCGTATGAAGATTGATGAGCAAAAAGAGCTGAAACCGAGATATGAAAAAGGTCCTATAATTGTTAGCGTTGATACCAGCGGTTCTATGTCAGGCAAGCCTATTGAGTTGGCAAAATGCCTTCTCTTACAACTCCTTAAAATGGCTAAGAAACAGAAGCGAAAATGCTATCTGATAACATTTTCTGTCAGGGCAAGGTATCTGGATCTTTCCCAACATGGTTCTTGGACAAAACTCAACAAGTTTCTGGACGATTTCTTTACAGGAGGGACAGATGGCGAAGAAATGCTAAATGCAGCCTTGAAGATGTTGCATACAGAAGACTTTGCAATGGCGGATGTTCTTATCATCAGCGACTTCTATTTTGAAGAACCCTTGAAAGCAACAAGGATAAAGATGAACAAGGAACATGATAAGGGCACGAGATTCTACGGACTTCAAATAGATAGTGACTCAAGATTCTATAATGATGTACTAGATAAGATATGGAAAGTACAAATAAAAAACAGCCTCTTTTCTGGATAAATCCTAATACAAGGATTAACTTTCCTCATTTCAGAATTGAATGGCACAGATGCGAGAAATATGAACTACTGGCACTATGTGAGGTAAAGCAAGAATGTGGAACGATATATAAAGCAGGTTCTAATTGCGTTTGCTTACTTCATTCGAAAGATTTTTCCATTGTTCATATTCTAACCATAAAAGGTACTATTCTCAATTCTCGTCACGCTATTAGGTATAGTGACAGATTGAAGGATAGAGCAACTAGAAAATGCATAATCCCCAATGCTTGTCACGCTATTAGGAATAATGACAGATTCGAGGGCGCTACAATTTTCAAATGCGGAATTCCCAATGCTCGTCACGCTGTTAGGGATGTCGACAGATTTAAGGCTACTACAACCCTCAAAGGCGCAATCACCAATGCTCGTCACGCTGTTAGGGATGGTGACAGATGTAAGGCTTCTACACCCCCAAAAAACCTACCTCCAATCCTCGTCACGCTGTTAGGGATGGTGACAGATGTAAGTTTACCACAATCCGAAAAGGCTGCATAGCCAATGCTCGTCACGCTGTTAGGAATGGTGACTGATGTAAGACTACTACAATTGGCAAAGGCATAATCACTAATGCTCGTCACGCTAAATTGTTGACTATTTATTGTGACGCTGGAGGGGATGTCTAAGGCACCTGTCAGATTACTATTATAACCAGTTATTTGCAATCGCCCACCGCTTATGATCGAGTACGAGAATGGTAGTCTAGTATCCCATATTGCATAAAGCGTAAGATTGCCCTGTAAGGTTATTTCATCATTAGTTTTATATTTTGCTAAACCTGTCGGCGTTGTTGACCAACCCTTGAAATCATAACCTTCACGAGTTGGCACATCATTAGATGTTAGCATATAGGAGGGGGTGAGGGGCGGAACTGTGATGGTTTTATTCAATCCTCCTTCATAGTTCGGATTCAAAGTGAGTTTGTATTCTGCATCCCATACGGCATAAAGCGTCAGATTGCCAGTTAAGGTAACTGTTTCGTCCGTTACATATTCTACATTTCCTGTCGGCGTTGTTGACCAACCCCAAAAAACACGACCTTCACGAGTAGGCTCAAAACTTTTTGTCAGTTTAACGGTGGGGGCATAACTAGAAACAGGAACCATTGAACTCTCTCCTCCTTCATAGTTCGGGTCAAGGGTGAGCCAATAATTTTGTGCAAGGGCACTTACCGATGCCAACAACATGACGAGCAGAGTAATAACCACACGTCGCATGGAGGTAATTCCAACGTGTGAGGCTTTGCTCTCCGTCAGAAATGATAAAATCATTCTTTGCGTACTCATTTTCCGTTTTATTTCGTTTAAGTTATTTTGCTTATTCTTTTGTGGGGTATTATGTGGATAACGCATAATACATCCTCAATCCAGTGCAAAAATATGCAAAAAAAAATGACACAAGCAAATTTTAGAAAAGGAAAAATTCACAAATATTAGAAAAGGGAGAGAAAAGCAAGAGAAAAGAGATAATACTGGAAGAACTTTAGAAAGTAGGGAAGTAAATTAGAAATTCTCCCTACTTTTACTTCAAGACAAGTCCTATCATCATTCACGAAACCTAACAAAGAATCCAAGAAAGGTACTAAAGCCTCTCTTGGATTCTTTTCTTGTACAATTCTGTATCTAACAATAAAACCTATAATGTCCTTCTCGTTTACCGATGTTATATCGCTAACAATCCAGTCATCTATCACTCAATTATGAGGGTACGTTCACTCATAGACTCTGTGATAGTCCTCCTTGACGTGAATTGCCATTGATCGCATCGGAACAAGAAAGGACAAAACAGGAAAATATACAAAAATGAAGAAAAAATCTATCGCGTCAATACTACCATACAGAAGCGGTTAGCCTCACATGGTTTATATTTGTCGATACCACCGAGGGTATAGTCATGCAGATTCTCCTTGTCTATACCACGCTTGACAAGCTCTGAGGCAATATAGCAAGCACGTTTCCGACTCAGTTCCTTGTTTGTCTTCTCCGTTCCTGTTACACTGTCGGCAGCACCAGTAATACTTATTCTATATCCATGCTGCTTGGCAACCAAGGCAATCTCGTCCAGGTTAATCAGCTGTGAATTGTCAACGAGGCTGTCAGAGTTCAGTTTGAAGAAGAAATAAACAGGCACACCGACATCTGTTTTTCCACGGAAAAAGGATAAAGTATCGTTGCTGTAAATAGCATCCTCACCATTAGATCCTTGAAAACTACATTGAGAATCTTCATTACTATCCTCATCGGTAAGAGTTTTATTACCCTTTCCTGCATTAGCTAGGCGTGAACGTAGCGACAAGAGACCGCTGTAACAGTTCTTGGGATAAGTAACCTTAGTTTTTTCGTCACCCAACAGTTTCCTCTGGATGTTATCTCTATCATTACGAATACAAAACAGGTGCTTTTTGAGATATTTATTCTCCTCAATATAAGGCTTAGCATCGACCACACGTTTCCATCCAGTCTTCCCTATAGAGAAAGAGAGGCCTACCGATGCCGTCAGCATATTGTCACCGAACTTGGACGAAGGATGTACGCAGTCAAAGTTCTTTGCCGTTGTCATACCGCTTACTTCAGCAATGGCATGTACACGGTCAGAGATACGATAACGCGCTTCTATACCATAGGAAAAGGCAAACGGATGGCTGCCACTTGCACGTCCCGGGCAGTGACATGTACTTTTCCAGTCAGAGTTATGTATCATCCCGACCCCGATGAATGGAATGACATCCCATTTTGACAGGCCTTTGTCATTAACCTGAAGGCCGGATGTAATGTTATACATGAAATCAGCGTGTATGAATTCGTAGTTCATCTTTCGGAACTCAGCATTCTTGAATGTCAGTCCCTGAAACTCTACACGTCCACCGATTGCAGGAGTGAACCACTTCCCTACCCCAGCCTGAATAACAGGGGTGATTCTGTCGAACACGTCACCGCAACCGATAGGACTTCCCAGAAAAGCTGAAGCCCCGCCCTTTACTTCAATAAACCAATTACAACCCCAGTTGGCTGCTTCGCTTACGTTTGGGAGATATGAAGGCACAATTGGAGAAAGAATCTCCTCCTCTGTGAATACCTTCTGTGTGTAGATTGTATCATTTGTCTGATCAAAAGGATGTGCGAATACTGTCAATGTACTGATGCACATCATTGAGATGTATAGTAATTTTCTTATCATAAATATCTGTTTTAAATAACTGACTTAACACTTTTGAGCAAGTGTATTTACTTCTTCCTGCGTCTGCCATTTGCTGGGGCACACATAGCCCTGGCGCGAGCAAGGCACCTTCTAGCCCATTCACGATCGTCATCCTTCGGAGATCTTCCCCATCCGGACTTTGAACCGCCTCCACCGCCTCCATGTGTCTTTGCAATGGTCGTAGCATCATCCACATATCCGCATACCAGGCAGATTGCAACCTGCACAATATGATTGCCTTCCTCTGCCAGTTCTTCAAGCAGAGTACCGTCAAAGGCAAGTTTGAAGTCATCTGGCAGCTTCGGGTATCGGGTCATGAACTCAGATGCCATCGTATCGGCCATGACGCTGTTCAGATGGTAGCTCATGTTCTGCGCCCATGAAAGTTCAGAGTCATTTGCTCTCTGTTCCATTTCATCAGCCATACGCTCAATCTCGTCCTTGTCCTGACGTAGCCTGTCAAGCAACTGGTCAGTCTCATTGAGCTTTGCTACTTTGTCTGCCAGTTTTCCTTCCACTATTGCCTTCTGGTTCTCCAGACTCTGTATCTTCTGAACAATCCCTGCGCTGATCGACTGGCTGTTCTTCTGAAGCTCACGAAGGGAATCAAGTTCACGTTCAAGATCATCCTTTTCACGTTTAAGATTTTCGATCATTGTAGTGAAGCTCTTGTGTTTCTTCTCTGCGATTGCCAGTTCCACGTTCAGATCAAGAAGAGCTCTCTCGGCATTTGCCTTCTGTCTGGCAAGTGAATCGCATTCCTCGGCCAGCCATCGTCTGTAATCCTCCGTTGAGCGGTGTCTTGCACCAGTCTCGGTAATGGAAGCCCCACGGAAAAGCCCCCACTTCTCGTTAACCTTGGCAAGTTCATCATGAAGTGCAATACTCCGTTTCTTATAGTCGATGACATCCTTCCCAGCAAACAATTTCTTATAGGCAAACTTATTGTTCTTGTCTATTGGCAACAGCGAGCAGTGTATATGCGGATTTTTCTCGTCCAGATGGACTATGAAGGCAAGGATGTTATCCTCACCCCATTTGCCAGTCACGAAATCATATATGTCACGAGCCCATTCTTCTATCTCAGGCATCCGTCTGACATGTCCGTTACCATTTTTTGAATCAAAATCCACCTTCTGACAGCCAAATGCGAGTTCCCTCATTCGATCAGTGGAACCGCCGAATATGAAGTTCACAACAGTACGGTACTTGGGCTCTTCCAGCCCTTCATTCGGATCTTTGATGCCACGTGCAGCAAGATTCTCTGCCATACGGTCAGACAGTGAACGACTCTTCTGGAGAGGAACGATCCTGCCATTCAGAATCTCGAAATTCAGGCGCTCACGGCTTCTGTCGTAGTTCCCTTCCTTCATAGCCTGATCCCATCCTCTGTCAGTCCAGTTGCGGAGTTCCTCATTACTGCTAGCTCCTACGCCCTTGGATGTCCTGATATCCATGACCTGTTTCGCTGTAGTACTCATAGCTCTATTCTTTAAAAATCGGTTCTTTACCCTAGCTCTTTTTTTCAGTCAGAAAGCCTTTTCCCCCCCCCTGAAAAACTGACCCAGCTTGCTGTTTATCTGGTCAGTCCTCCCACCCCCGAAAAGGGTGTGGGGAATTAGGCTTCCCCGGACTGAAAAAAAGTGGCACGTGCAAGCACGCTGCCTACCGTTACTTCATCCCTGTAAGCGACGGCTTGACGGAGCGTTTCGTTTGAACAGATTATAGCGATTTACAAGCGGTTTAGGACTCGTAAGAGTTATCGGATGTACTCTCGCCTGCCGTGACTTCCTTTTCGCTTCCTATGGCCTTTTGTGAAGGCATCGGAGTATTTTCGAAATAGGTAGAGTCACCGTCAGAGCTATAATGCTCGAAGATGCAGTCAAGCAATATAACCTCAGCCTTGGTAAAATTCTCGTTGACTTCGTCCATATAGCTAGGCTTGCTTCTGTCACGCATAGCTATGGCGAGAATGCCAAGGCAGTCAATCACTTTGTGCCAGTCCCATAGATTGTCACGACCGAAGAGAAGGGAAACCGAATCGGAGATCTGCTTTGAGAAATCCGTGTTATGGTTCAGGATACGGTAGATGGAAGAAGCCAGTTCATTGAACATTGCAGCCTGTTGCTGTATGACATGCTTTACAGAAGCATTATTGTCACCGTCCCCGATGGCAAGCTCCATCTTCATGCCATAGTATCTGCCATAGGAACTTGCCACATCCTCGGCTGAAGTACGACCTTGAATGAATCTGGCAAACTGCATCGCACAGAAGTCAAGGACATCGTCAGAAGAAGATACATAGATGGAAAGGCGCTGCTGAAGGTTTACCGAGAACACGAAGTTCTTTGCAACAGCCTCAGAAGATAACTGCCCAAGATCTTCCAGTCCTTCAAGGAACTGACGTACTGTAGCACGCTGCCACTGCCACTTACAGGCAAGTTCGGAGATAGTGGCAACAAACTGTCCAGGCAGAAGCTCTATTTGCCTACCGCCAGTTTTTGAAGTATAGGCAGAGGTTGCCGCTCTTGACAACAGATCGCAGTAAGCCTCCAGCTTGCTGTAGCGTTCCTCCGGCTTCGGTTTAAGGAATTCAAGCAAGGAGCGGTCAATAGACTGGGCGTTCTTGCTGCCAGTTGTATGATTGTTTGTAATATTCGACATGTGAGTCTGATTAAAAGTTAGTAAATGATTATTATGAGCAAGTAGTGTCAGATATTCTGCCACATGTAAATGGCAGGTTAATGGTGGAACTTTATTGCCATGATAAGCCTTGCAATGAAGTTCGTCTTAAACTTATTAAGGCTTTTCATTGCAAATACACGTTTAGACGGATAGAACTGTGATGCCACACTTACCGTAAAGAGTACATGGAATACACTGTTCAGGTAAGGTATCGTATAACAAACCATCGCCAGAATGAGTGTTGTGACAAGAAGTGCAAGACTCTCATGAAGCAGATGGAGAACATGGTCTGCCACTCTGTTGAACATGAACGGAATGGTCATCAATGCGGCACAGGCTACTGCATAGTTATGGTCAGTCTCGAAGCAGCACCAATTCAGGAATATGAGCACAGCGGATAATGCCATACAGTATAAATTCCGTGCATTGAAGCTCGTCACGGTCTTGCAATAGAATCGCTTCATGAATCCGTATTCCTTCTTGTAAAGGCAGAAGAACAATCCCAGGAGAAGGAAGGGAAAAAGGAATTTGATTATGGAAAGAGTTAATATCATTATATCTGAAATGTGTTTAAGACGACTGTTTACTTACTGGCATGAAGATACTCCGATATACGGGCATTGAGAAGCCTGTTATATGTGGAAGACTCCTTGTCAACGCAAGGATCCTCTGACAGTTCCATGTCTGCACGAATCACAAGGCTGAGATATGCATCAATGTTATCGCTATGTGTCCCAGATTCCATTTCTTCGCATTTTTCTTCTTGTTTCTCTATAGCCGTCGTAGACATCGACTGCAATTTACAAGGGTTAAAATCGGGTGGCAGCATCCACGCTTTCTGTACGCTACGCATCACCAGAAGGCACGCAATGATGAAGAAGCATATAACCGCCTTGGCATAGATGTTCAAGTTGAAAAGCATCAGTGCCAGTATTAGCAAGACGATGACGATTGAATAGAATGAATATACTTTGCCTTTAGTAGTCATAATCATCGAGTTCAAGTTTAATAATTCCGAATGAGGCTTTTTCAATGATATACTCCACATCACGAAGAGTGAGCATATCCTGTTCGACACGTTGGATGGCAGAAGGGTCATTCTTGCACAGGGATGCCAGTCCCTGCCCAATATCATACTCGTTGATATTCCATGTACGAGTGCGTTGAATCCCGTAACGCTCCCTGAAACTCTGTAGGGTGAGTGCCTGGAACAGCAGCGTCTTCAGCACTCCATCCTGAAAGATTCTCATCTCCACCTTCTTCTCCGTGTCAATAACCTTAATCCATGTTCTGTTTCTTTGGATTATATCAGCTATTTGGTAGTATGTCTTTCTGAGCATTCATAGTCCACAGTTGAAGTCGTTCATTATATCAACGTGCTTTCTCTTTATCTTGAAGTCACCATGATTCCTATGCAGACGGAGGTCTTCAAAGAGGTCGGAGGACATTACCTCTATGGAATTATATATCGTCACCTTCAGATCGTGGACGAGTCCATCCCCCCGTGTCCTGCAATTGATCTTATACATTCGTTCCGTTACAGGATAGCTGTAGGCACAGCATTCATGCCCGAATGTCGTATCATTGGAAGGTATCAGGTGATATAGTATGGCAAGGTCGGCATTGTCGTCGAACATCCTTATCACCTTGTCAACAGGCAATGGATTATGTACCTCATACGGAAGTATGGCATAATAGTCATAGGCTTTAATGTCGCCGAGCCAGAAGTTGTCAATAAGATCCGGCAGTATCGACGGTGCCATGGTTTTGAATTTGCAGATAGCTTCTTCTAACATTTTTGTTTTGAAATTAGATTGTAGAAATATATAAACGCATGAGCTGTGTTGGAATCTGAAGTGATATGGAAGCATCGGTAAAGCCTTTTGCCGCAAGTGCAGAAACAATCTCGGGATAGTCGTCTGCTATAGCCATCATCATTTCACGCTGGCTCTCTGTAAGCATTGCCACGGCAAAGGAATCTATGGAAAGGTATGGTTGTATCATCATCCACAGATAGGCATTTGCCTGACTTGCAGACTTCACTTCTCCTTTCTTAAATGAATCATGACATATCCTGGCGTTCAAGAGTAATCGCCGATTGGTACGCATCGACATATAGACCATCACATCTTCACTTTCGATTTTCCTACCAGATTGGTAGATTCCGTTACATATATCCTCCGTTATTCTCGTTATGTCCTCAACCCCTATCAAGGAGCATTGGTCAATATTGTTGAGGAATGCCCTGAAATGACGGTCTTCTTTTTCTATGAACTCCATTAACTCCTTTTGGCCGTTGATACCGTGCGCTTTCGTTTCCTGAAGGAACTGGGCGTAAGAATGAAGTTGATGACGTACACTGCTATGGTGATATGCTGATTGACGATCCAATGATGAAAAGAAAGTCATAGCTTTCTTTCTCGAAACTTCAAATACAGAGTCTTTTCCATACGGTGTGGTATTAAGCTTGACATATGCTACATCCTTCATGCGGCAATGGTCTGCAAGACGTATCAGTTCGTACCTGATAGAATCCGTCGTAAGACCGAAGTCCATTGAAAGTGTATTATGGGCTACGAAAGCAGGATCTTTCCGGATGAAGTTATATACTGTATCAGACAGTTCCTGCCACTGGCATATGAATTCAGAAAGCTTTTCTGCATCAACTTTAGATGCAGAATGGACCCGATGCTGAAAATCTCGGTATGCTCTAATAGCTTCAGAGGAACTTTTGAAATCATATTCAGAGCTTTCTCTACATGATGTAAATAAGATTATACATGATACATAAAACAAGGCTAGAACTACCTTTTGTTGAGTATAATTTCTTTCACTTATTAGATTTGTTTTCACTTGTTTGCATTTAGTATTCCTGATAATACCTTTAAAGCTTGAATTAATATTGTATAAAATGTTGTATTTTTTGTAATTAACTGTCATTCTCTTGAAATTTTCTTCGGCAAAGATACATATAAAAATTCATATTTCAATAACATTTCATTATACTTTAAAATTAATTACGTTTCATACTCTCTTTCAGTATGATTTTTGAATAATCCAGAAATGGAGCATTTAAATGCTGTAATCATAAAAAATCATAAGTTTTATCAGACTATGATTCATAGTATAAAATTTATTTATATCTTTGCATTAAAATATCATATTACAGCCTTTAACCCTTGTATAATGGCAAAAATAGGTTATATAATGGTCTCCGAGCATTATGACAGGCTTGAAGAAGACCGCAGATGGATGGACGACTATGGTTGCGTCCAGATCATAGAGGAAAGGGATGCTGACGAAAAGCAGCGTCCTTTGTGGAAGCAGCTGATGACGGCTCTGGAACGCGGTGATGAACTAGTCATCGCTAAATTCTCAAATGCGATTCGTGGCAGTCGTGAACTGGCATCATTCCTGGAATTCTGCCGAATAAAAGTCATCCGTATCATAAGCATCCATGACCGCATAGACTCCAATAATGAGCTTTTCCCAGATACAAAGGTCTCCGATGTGCTTGAAATGATGGGAGCCCTTCCAGAAGAAGCCCTTGCTCTAAGGAAGGCATCAGCCCATGTGGTAAAGCTTCAGGAGAAGATCGCTGTTACGATGCCTAGAGTATCTTCGGCAAAGATGAGACGCATGGAACGTGAGAAGACGGTTATCAACCTCTACAATGCAGGTCATCCTATAGATGAAATCTGGAAGGCAAGCGGTTTCCACAGTCGTAGTTCCATTTTCCGTATCTTGAACAAGCATGACATAGAACTTAACAGGGGCAAGCATTCGGGACCTATCAAGAAATGGGATGAACGTAAGAATCCTAGAAGCAAGGGAAAGGAAGAAAGAAGCTAATGACACTATTAGAGGCAATTCAAGCTCGCCATTCGGTGAGAAGGTATATAGACAAGCCGATAGAAGACAACCTTATCGGCATACTACAGGAGAAAGTGTATGAGGTAAACGAAAAAGGGTGCCTCCATATCCAGCTTGTAACCAATGAACCAAAAGCGTTCAGGGGAAAGATGGCTTATGGTACCTTCAGCGGTGTAAGCAACTATTTCGCGATGGTAGGCAGAAAAGCAGATGACCTGTCGGAACGCATAGGCTACTATGGTGAACAGTTGGTACTCTTAGCCCAGACACTAGGACTCAACACCTGTTGGGTCGGACTTACATACAACAATATCAAAGAGGCATACGAGATTGATGAAGATGAAAAGCTATGCTGTCTGGTAGCACTCGGATATGGCGATGATCCAGGAAGGAATGTGAAGCATAAGAGTGTCAGTGACGTGAGTAACGCAAGTGATATTACACCTTTATGGTTTCGTAAAGGAATAGAAGCCGCCCTACTCGCCCCTACTGCCGTAAATCAGCAGAAGTTCCGATTTGAATATGTCAGTCCGCATGGTGACGGAGTTCACAAGGTTAAGGCAGAACGAGGATTTTCACTTATAGGCTATACGAGGATAGACCTGGGCATTGCCAAATATCACTTTGAGACAGGTGCAGGGAAAAAGAACTTTGAATGGGTATAACTATGGATATAGAACAAGTAAGAGAATACGCACTATCTATATTTGGAGTGACAGAAGACCAGCCTTTTGGTGATGACATCATCACCTATCGTATTGAAGGAAAAATATTCCTTTGTCTCTGGCTAGGTGGAGGTTTGCATGACATGAGGAATTCAGAACCTCGTTTTGCCCTGAAACTGACACCTGACAGAAACGAAGAACTTCGAGAACAATATCCTGCTGTTACCCCAGCGTGGCATTGGAACAAGAAGCATTGGAGTGATGTGTATTACGAGCACTTAGAAGAAGATTTTGTTAAAACAATAATCAAAGAGTCATACGATCTCGTTGTTTCCAAGCTGCCCAAGTCAATCAGGATAAAATATCAGTAAATGGAAGTTACGAACCTACTGGACGTAAGGACACGCGAGGAGCTTTATCAGTGGTATTTAGAAAACCACGATAAGGAGAAGGTGTGCTGGGTAAGAACAAGCCGGGCAGAGAAACCTATGCCAGGCGTTGTCAGTTATGTAGAAGCCGTTGAGGTCGCCCTATGCTTCGGATGGATAGACAGTACACAGAAAAGGGGCGAAGACGGTCGTCCTATCCAGAGGTTCACGCCAAGGCGCAAGAAAGGTATCTGGTGTGAGCAGAATGTGGAACGATGCAGAAGGCTTATCAAACTTGGCGAGATGACTCCCGCAGGCGAGGTAGTACTTCCAGATATGAATCCAGAACATTTTGTTTTCTATGACTGGGTCATAGAAGCATTGAAGGCTGATACCCAGACTTGGAATAACTATCAGTCATTCCCTGATGCA
>OMXX01000203.1 GCA_900315105.1 uncultured Prevotellaceae bacterium
ATATTTGTTTGTGGTAATTCAAATATACACAATAAGTTCAGTAGTTTTCTTCTTTTTTGCTACAATCTTCTATCTATCACTCCATTTTTCGGAAGAACCTGTTTTATTATCAATTATTGAAGTCATTATATATTGTTTACTTAATAATTAATCCACAGTTGCTGATTAATCAAAAAAAATAAGCGAAATGAAAAAGAAAATAATTATAACCGTCCTTGTGACATTGGCTGCCCTGATCATGCTCCCGACAATCTACTTCGTATATTGCGATAGAACCTATAAGGGTAAGGAAGACAGCATAAAGGTGTCTTATCTGAAGGACCATATGTTCAAAATCAATGATGAAGAAGTCTACATTCCTCAGGCGTTTGGCACAAAGATCCAGACAGGAAAGGGACATGTCTTCCTCTTCGGGGAGCAGCACGGTTTCTCCCCAAATCATCTACTGGACTCGAAACTGATAATCTATCTGAACAAAAACAAAGACGTTAGGACTTATGGTGCAGAAATATATGCGGAGAATGCTGAGAAACTGAACAGCATTATCAATGATGGTAACCTAGATGAAAAGAAATTGGTCTCCGTAATCCATGATATTGGCAATGATACGCCACAGACCAAGACGGACGAATGCCTGAAGAAATGGAAAGAGATTTATGCTTATAACCGGAATGTAGATAAATCCCATAAGATTCATGTAGTTGGCTTACTGGGCAAGAAGGGAGAACATGAAGGATTACTTCGAGATCAGGTCATGGCGCAGTCGTTGCTGGATTTCATGCAGGATCCTGCAAACAGTAGTCTAGTGAAGAATGGTTGTTACTGTTTCGTTGGGCTGGCGCATGCCTTTCAGACACCGTACATGATAGAGGGTGATAAGGTTCAGACTTTTGGAAGCATACTGAAGGAACATCATCTCAGCGTGACATCAATGGTTCAGATAGCTATTGACAGCAATTGTTATTTCCCTAAGGGCGATGAGATGACTATCACTCCGCCAGATGAATCAACGGAACTTGCTAGCTCTAACGGCCCGGTGAGTTTTTTCAATAATGTGATCAACATAGAAGAAGCTTCAAAGGGTATAAAAACAGCTATATATGCGCTTGACGGTGACGGATCCCCCTATAGGGACTGTAATGATCTAGTTGGTACCAAAGTCAGTCTGTCTTTTCTCAGCCAGTCTTATCAAGGACTGCCATCATATTCTACTTTGGACTATTTCCAGTATGTATTCATGATCAATGAGCATCAAGCTCCCAAACCCTTAAATTCAATAGTCCGTTAACCCAACTTGCAGCTTTTAGCTCATACGCCTGGCTGGACATCCGTCTTGTCTATCATCAGAGCGATGAAGCCATCAAGGCCCACTTCAATCTGGCCGTACTTGCCTACTGGGTTGTATCAACCACTCAGTATCAATTGCGTCGGAAAGGCTGCAAGATATCATGGCGGGAGGTGAAGAGGATTGCCGACACACAAGTTGTCGTAAGCACTATCGACAAGCGGATTGACGGTAATGAGGTTGAGGTAAGGCAGTGTACTGAGCCTGAGCAACAGCTCTCAGATCTATACAAGAAGCTCGAGTTTACCTCCCCACCGTTAAAACGAAGGCGAAAAATTTGTGTGTACGCGGTATGTGAGTCTTTATTATTTCTTGATTATTTTATTGTGTAGATTTCTTAGTCGATTCTTTAGGATATTATTTGGGACAAATGTTATTTTCTGATGTTATAAAATAATCTATAATAGATAGTTATAAAGATAAATGTACGGCATAAAGTCTGGCACAAGTCCGATTATAGGTCGGATGAAAGTATCGATATATACTGGCATGACGCAATCTGCATCTAACATATAGGAGGAGGGTCGTAGTCATGGATCTCTGGCATACTGGCACCCTTCCAGTATGTTGTGCGATGCTGAAAAGGAGGAAATATTATGGGTATGGCTAGGCAAAAAAGCGCCTCTATTAAAATCGAATATTATCAAACGTTAATTTCTTCCCTGGCATATCGACTTTTATTTTCTTCCCTATTGATACTTCGTTTTCTCTATTTATTCCTATCTTAGAAGCAATCCATATTTGTCCCAAGTAAAAGTAAACGTCTGATAATCAGCATGGTATATTTTCGAGGAGGTAAAATAATGCCGCCAGGAAAAACGATAATAAACAACATGCAAATGCGTGCAGCTCAATGAGTTGAACGCATTTTGCGTTTATAGGGTTCTTGGTTCTTATGCCTTTGATATGCATTTGTTTATGGCTTATTTGCAACATATTTGCGACACAACAAAAAAGTAGAAAATGTGGGACTTGCTCTCACCAATAACTGCTTTCTTTCCTTTTATAGCCTATTCCTATAAGGTGTCGTGATAGCTCACACAATCACATTCTCACCAAAAAGAAAATGTTATAGTGTGATTCTCATTTTTTGCTATTTACCTCCTTTATATTCATAAAATTATCGTACCTTTGTGGCATCCTTCCTAAAAGGCTGATGTTTTGGCAGAAGCCCCAAGGGTGGGGGACATTTATGGGAAAGCGTTTACTAACGCTTGTTCTTGACGCTGAGAAACTTCGCAACTTTCAATTGCCGTCTAAGGACAGAGCTTCAGTAGATGCCTTGTGGATGTGTATGCATCTATCTGAGGTGTGCGTCTCGTTCATGAGACGTACACCTGTGGGTGAATTGTACATATCGGCGTGGGCTTCTGCGTTGCTCGTTCTGACGGCAATGGGCAATGCGAAGGCCTCTCAGCGTGGGACGGGTAACAGTGGACGACCCACGCTTTTTCGTACATGTATCTAACGGAATCCATAGCTTGCAAATAATCTTGTCTGGGTCGTACATGATTTTGAAATATATATTATCATGGAAGATCTTACTTTCTTAGTAAGTTGGGGAGCTGATAAGAAGACAGCATGGAGCGGCACAAATTATTCTTTGTATAAGGCTCTGAAAGACTACTATAATATCAAAGACATCAATCTGAGCAAATTAAGTGGAAACAGATGGAAAAATGCCATTTTGAGGCGATTGATGAGATTGGATAGCACTGGCTTGGAATACTATCGTCGGCATAGATTGGGTAAAAAACTTGGAAGCATCCAGGGGAATGTATTCCAATTTAGTGAGGTTCTTTCCGAAAATGATACGCGCAGAACTTTCTTGTATGTTGATTTAACAGTATCTTATGTAAATTACATGAGAACTCACTTGCCTGATACATTTGCTGTTTCAGCTTTTCAAAACACAAATGCAGATATATTCATTAGGAGAGGAAAGGAACAAGATGAATACATTCGTTCATGTTCTGGACTGTTTACTATGGGGCATTGGCTTAAGGAATGGCTCATTCAACAAGGATTCCCCTCTGATAAGATTCATGCTGTCGGCGGAGGAATCAATGTTGATAAAGGGTTAATACGTCCTCAAGTCAAAACGCATAATAAAATATTGTTTGTCGGTAAGGACTTTAAGCGCAAAGGTGGTTACGTTACATACGAGGCCTTTAAGCTCTTAAGAGAACAAGGAAGGAACGTAGAACTTTATGTAATTGGCCCATCTCAAGATCCTATTCTGAATCCTGTTGATGGCTATCATTATATCGGTCTCATACCATACAAGGAAGAGGCTAAATACTATAACATGTGTGATGTTTTCTGCATGCCAAGTTATTTTGAAGCCTACGGATTAGTATTTGTAGAGGCTCTTACATTCGGCTTGCCTTGTATTGGTAGGGATTGCTATGAGATGCCCTATTTTATTAACGATGGCGAAACCGGCTTACTCCTAAAACATGATGATCCAATCGAACTCGCATCATTGATACAACAGATACTTGATAACGATTCATTTGCTCAAAACGTAACTTCGAATCACCAAAATTACGTTCAGAAATATTCGTGGTCTGCTGTAGCAGAAAGAATCTTCAATATTATAAAGTAGGACAAACTATTGGTTCATCCGACATTTCGAGTGATACGGCAATCATGAAGGGCGTAAAGTCTTAGCTTGAAATACCGTTCATCTCGAAATCCATAGGCATTTCGTTTC
>OMXX01000017.1 GCA_900315105.1 uncultured Prevotellaceae bacterium
CTTGACTTCACATCAAAAGGAATGGAATAAAGAAACCTTTGCAAGAGGTGTATATGAAGTGCTGAAATCGTATGAATCCAACAAAGATGTTCTTGGTAAGAATGAGAATCTTGATAAGCTACTGGAACTATACCAAAGTGAAGGCGATGGCTTTAAGAATTTTATAGAAGAGAACTACAATAAATAATTCATATCTATTATCTAAATTACTTTAATGCCTGAACATTAAGAATGATAAATCAGAAAACTAATATTATAAAGGCGGTAATGAAACAAAATAGGTTTTTACTCCTGTTGGTGATGATTTTCACCATGTCGTTTGCTTACGGACAGGAGACGGATGCAAAACAAGAAAAGGCTGTTGCCTTGTGCAAGGAAGGTGTTGCCCTTCATGATCAAGGAAAATATGAAGAGGCTATAAAGACGTATGATGAGGCATTGGCTATTGCTCCAAATTTCATTGACGCTATAGTAGAAAAGGCTTTTACTTTGAGCGCAATGGGTAAGAAAAATGAAGCTAAGAAAATGATGGAGAAACAGATCCAGAAGGCTGATGCTAAGGATTTGGCAACCTTGTATTCTACTTATGCAGGCATTTTGGATGATGATGGGGAACGTTTGAAGGCTCTGGAGATTTATGATAAGGCTATGCAGGCGGTTGATGAGGAGGATTTCTCCAGAATGCACCATATCTATTATAATGCAGCCGTCACAATGTCTCGTTTAACTGACAAAGACAAGCAGGAAATGCCTGACTGGGATAAGCATCTGCAATTTTGCCTTTGTAACTCGCTGCAAATACGACCATTACATGCTGATACTTACAGAGTGTTGGCATTGTTTAATACGGAAGAAAAATGGTACTGTGATGCATTCATGTCATATGCTATGTTTGCCATGTTGGATGGTAGCCGTGTTGATGCTATTGAGAATGTATTTGCTGAGTGGGCAGAATTGAAACTTGATTCCGCTTCAAAGTCGCTAACTACTATTGCATTCAATAAGGTAAATGAAATGATGAAGAGTGAGCCTTCTGAGTATGGTAGGTTGTATGATATGTTTTCAACAATAACGCCATTGCTTTGTCCTGATACACTTGGCACACCGCTTCCTATTGCCTATACATATGATTTCTATAATCTTTCGATAAGGCCTTTTTTCGCTGATTTGAATCGTCAGGGATTATTGGAGTGCTTTTTCCATGTCGCAATGAAAAACTCAAAGAAGAAGTACATCACTAATGCTGATTGGGTGGCAAAGCATAAAGATGTAGAGGAACGGATGTGGAAATATATACAGGATAAGGTTGTCTTTATGGAAGACATACAGTATGGATTCGTGCCTGATACTATGATAATAAATACAGCAGAAGATGCGAGAAAGAATAATGCTTATGTTATGGGATGTTGTAAGTATTATCTAACACATTTATTAGAAACTCCTCATATGGATAGAGCCGCCAAAAATATCATTGCATGGGCGACCGTTTCTCCGGATGTGACTGTGAATGTATGCTCTTTCATTACGAATTTAACAAGTAAAAGTCAAGATTATCTGGTTCCATATATTGCTGGTTGTTCTTTTGCTGCATTGTCATTAGGAGAAAAGAAATTTACTCAAGATATTTGTCGCGAAGGCTTGCTTGGTGTTCTTTTCAGATATGCTAACGAAAAAGAAAGGTTAGGGAAAATAGATGAATTGGAGAAACTACAGAATCTTGTCGAAAATGACCAGGAGGGTTTTGAAAAGTTCGTAGAAGAGAACTACAATAAATAGTTTGTAGGTGTTGTCATGTTGGCTGATTGGTGTTGGTGGTTTGTAGCGACGATGCTATACACTAACACCCATCATCTATCACCCACCTCCCATCACCCATAAGCAATAATCAGCGCTCGCGTGCGTTATTATATAGAATATGAATAAGTCTCTTTTTTCTCTATCTTGTATCGCTATCGTGCTTATGCTGTGCTCATGCGCGGCAGAGAATGCTATGCGTAAGGGAGAGAAGTTCCTGGCGCTTGGCGAATACTATGATGCTGGCGAGCAATTCAAGAAGGCTTATTCTAAGACTCCTCCAAAAGAGCGTGAGCTTCGTGGACAGCGTGCGTTGAAAGCTGCTACGTGCTATGCCCGTGTGAGTAGCACCATGAAGGCGTTGGCTTGCTATCGCAATGCCGTGAGATTCAATCAGGCTAAGCCCGAGGACAGACTTACATACGCTCGTATGCTTCTGAAGAATGGTGAGTATAAGGCTGCCTTGAAGGAGTTTGAGGAACTCAGGGACAGTACCGTTAGCGAGGATGGCACGAAGAAGATTTCACAGGCTGATTACGATATCCTTGTGAAGAACGGCATTGCCTCTGCCCAGTCGGCTCCTGAATGGAAGAAGGCAGGTTCTGCCTATACAGTCAAGAAAATGGATGTGTTCAACGGCCGTAGGGCTGATTATTGTCCGATGCTTGCCGGTGACCAGTACGACCGCCTTTACTTCACCTCTACACGCAACGAGGCGCAGGGTGATGAGTTGAGCGGCATAACAGGAGCTAAGCCGGGCGATATCTTCTTTTCCGACAAGGATGAGAAGGGCGTGTGGGGCAGACCGCAGGAGATAGCCAGCGGACTGAATACCGAGTTTGACGAGGGCGCTTGCTGTCTGTCGGTTGATGGCAGTACGATGTATCTTACACAATGTCCTACCGATCCTCAGTATCCTCGCTATGCCACTATTGCCACGGCTCAACGTTCTGATGCCGCATGGGGCAAGGCTACGGAGTTTAAGATTACGAATGATACTCTTTCTTCATACGCTCATCCTGCCATTTCACCCGATGGTGAATGGCTCTATTTCGTGAGTGATATGCCCGGAGGAAAGGGTGGACTTGATATCTGGCGCACTCGTCTTACAAGCGCGGGTACTGCCGGTGTGGAGAATCTTGGAGAGCCCATCAATACACCGGGAAATGAGATGTTCCCTACATTCCGTCCTAATGGCGACTTCTATTTCTCAAGCGACGGTCATCCGGGTATGGGCGGACTTGACGTGTTCATTGCCGTGGCAGGCGATGATAACAAATATCACCTCTCGCATCCCGGTTATCCTCTTAACTCTCAGGGCGATGATTTCGGACTCACCTTTGATGGCAACCATAACAAAGGCTTCTTCTCAAGCAACAGGGGCGATGCTCGTGGTTGGGATCATATCTATTCTTTCGAGAATCCTGAGGTGGTACAGACTATCCGTGGCTGGATATACGAGCAGGACGGATATGAGCTTACTAATGGTGTGGCAAGGATTGTGGGTAGCGATGGTACTAACCAGTCGTTGGGCGTTAAGAGCGACGGTTCGTTTGAGTTCGTGACAACTCCGGGTGTTGACTATATAGTGTTGGGCAGTTGTCCGGGATTCCTTAACCATAAGGAGGAACTGCATGTGGATAGCGCAAAGACGTCCGAGGTCTATGACCTTCAGTTCCTTCTGGCTTCTATCTCTGCTCCTGTGCTTGTTGATAACATCTTCTATGTGTTCAATAAAGCAGATTTGTTGCCAGAAAGTACCATAGCCCTCGACTCGCTCGTTATGATGCTCAATGAGAATCCGAATATCACTATAGAGCTATCGGCTCATACTGACTATCGCGGCTCTGACGAGTATAACAAGGCTTTGTCGCAGAAGCGTGCAGAGACCGTGGTGGATTATCTTATAAAGAAAGGAATTGCAGCCGACCGTCTCACGCCTGTTGGCTATGGTGAGGAGCAACCGAAGAAGATACGTAAGAAGGTGGCAGAGCATTATCCTTGGCTCAAGGAAGGTGACATTCTTACCGAAGAGTTTATCACGAAGCTCAAGCCTGATCAGCAGGAAACGGCTAATGCCCTTAACCGCCGAACAGAGTTCAAGGTTCTCCGCACCACCTACGATATGTTTGACGAGGAAGGCAATATGAAGAACCCTCCAAAACCGAAACCGAAGAAGGATGAGGCAGAAGAGGAAGAAGGATGGTTTGAATTCTAAAAGCCCACCCAGTCCCTCCCCAAGGGAGGGGTCCTCCCCCCTTACCCCCTCAAGGGGGAGTAGATAGTATTTCTAATCATAAGAAATGAAAACGAAATTTTATATGGAAAAGATCACAAGCGGCAATACTATATCGCATCCCTCCCTTTGGGAGGGCCTGGGTGGGCTCCCAAAAGAATTCGTTGATTATACCTCTTCGCTCTTTGGCGAGGAGAGATGGAAGAATTATCTTGCTTCCTTTGAAGAGGCTGTGCCTGTTAGCGTGAGGTTGAATCCGTTTAAGGCCCCCCTCCAACTCCCCCGAGGGGGAGGGCTATTTGATAGTAATGAAACCTTAACCGAGAATCCAGATAACGAGAAAATGTATCTAAAATTCTCCCCCTCGGGGGAGATAGAGGGGGGCCGTACCCCCGTCCCTTGGTGCCGTAACGCCTACTATCTTTCTGAGCGTCCGAATTTCACGCTTGACCCATTGCTCCATGCAGGAGTATATTATGTTCAGGAAGCAGGAAGTATGTTTCTTGATGAAGTATTGCGACAAGTAATGCCGTCAATACTATCCAAAAAGTCTCCCTTGGGGGCAGCTCTCGACCTCTGCGCTGCTCCCGGTGGAAAGTCAACCCTTCTTCGTGCCGCCTTGCCAGATGATTGTGTGCTTTATAGCAACGAGCCTGACCGCAGAAGGGCGAATATCCTGATGGAGAATATGCAGAAGCAAGGGCATCCAAATGTCATTGTGACGAACAATTATGCCATAGACTATCAGAAATCAGGACACACGTTTGATTTGATAGTATGCGATGTGCCATGCTCGGGAGAGGGAATGTTCCGTAAGGATCATGATTCGATAGGGGAGTGGAGTCTTCAGAATGTGATGAAGTGTGCGTCTCTCCAGCGAAGCATCATAGAGGATATATGGCCTTGCCTTAATGAAGGTGGTGTGATGGTTTACAGCACTTGTACCTTCAATCTGCATGAGGATGAAGAGAACGTTAAATGGATTTGTGAGACTCTTGGAGCAGAAATTATCCCTATTGAGGTTCGTGAAGAATGGAATATCACAGGCTCTTTACTCAAAGGCTGGGACAAACCTGTCTATCGTTTCATCCCCGGCACAACCAAAGGTGAAGGATTGTTTATGGCGGTGTTGAGGAAGAAAGAAGCACAGCCCCTCACCCGTCCTACGGACACCCTCTCCCCAAGGGGCGAGGGAGATGTTAGTAATGAATGCTCAAAGAGAAAGTCATCGAGAGAAAAGGTAATTTCTTCCTCGCCCCAAGGGGAGAGGGTGTCCGTAGGACGGGTGAGGGGCTCGGGCTTCCTCCGAGTTTTATCCGACGGCCATCCTGTCGGTACACAGAAGGGAAAGAACATCATCCCTGCTCATGCGGAGGCTCTGCTCATCAATCTGCCAAAGGATAAATATCCGTTTGCGGAGTTATCAAAGGAGGATGCCTTGAAGTATCTTCATCATGAGGCAATAGTCCTTAGTCCTGATGTGCCCAAAGGCTTTGTCATCGTCACCTATCAAGGCCATCCATTAGGTTTCGTGAAGAATATCGGTAATCGTGCCAATAATCTCTATCCGCAGGAATGGAAGATTAGAAACCTGTAAATCCAACTTGTTCGGTTATTCGTTTCCCACATTCTGTACAGGTATTGCCACCGTTCTCCCTCCGCTATGCCTCTGCTCTTTGGCCTATAAAGAACTATAGGATAATGGGACTTACATAGGAGTTACAAGGGAGTTACATGGGACTTGCGATGAAGCTTGATAAATCCATTAGCAACGTTTTTTTATAAAAAACGTCAAAGAGTTTGAAGAGGGGGGTACACTTTTGCCTATTTTACCCCTTCTGCCTACTGATTACCAGCGATTTACGTTGCGTGTCCCCCCCCTAAACACTATTCTATAGGTGCACTTCATTGGAGGGGGAGGTGCACGTTTCGTTATTTCTTGATTTCCAGCTTGTTATACCCCTAAAATGGGCAAAAGTGCACCCCTATCTGTAAACTCTCCCGAAAAAAAAACATCTTGAACACGGAAAACACGAAAGATACGAAAATTTTCGTTTGTCCTTTGAGTTTTTAAAGGGGAAACGGATTTATAGGATTTATCTGAAATTTATCTCTCACTTTTCATTTTCTTCTCTTCCCTCTCAGGTCCGTTCCAGGTCCGTTTCAAATCCGTTTCAGGTCCGTTCCTTAGAAGGAGAGCAAAATGGGAGGTATATGGATGTTAAGTGTTGGGTGATGGCGGGAGATTTGAGAACGCTTTTAGTTTATTGCGTATTCTATCACAAGTACCACTACACAACAGATGACTGACACGGGGAAGAGACCGAGACCGAACCATGCGGCGATGATGCCAAGTGCAAGGGCAATGGCTCCTGCAATGGGGGAGGATGTTGCCTCGGTTATTGCTGGGAATGTCATTACGGCAAGGGTAACGTATGGCACATAATAGAGGAAACTGCGGAGAAACGTATTCCTTATCTGCCCACGGATAAGTAATGGTGGGATGATGCGGATGAGATTCGTCACCACAATCATTATGAATATGTAGATCCAGAGATTATTCATATAACGGCCCCGCACCTGCCCTTCGGGCATCCTCTCCCCAAGGGGCGAGGAAGAAAGTTACATTTGAAGGCTTGTTGGGGGATATAATTATGTATATTTATAATTGATATGTTTTGATTTATAATACAAACTTTTCCCTCGCCCCTTGGGGAAGTCGGAGATTGAGTATCTCCGAGTATGTGTCAGAGGGTGTCACTTTGTGACGGGTGAGGGGCATGGTCGGATTATCGCTGCTGCCGCAGAAATGAGTATCGTGAGCAAGATGGTGCGTGTGCCCGAACTCCATTCGCTGATTATTGGCATTATGGCACAAAGTCCGCTGAGGGCAAAGCTACAGCATACGGCGATACCCACGTTACGGTCTTTCTTTGAGGGTGGAATGATGATGGCTATGAACATGCCATAGAGAGCCACGCTAAGAGCAGAAACGATATTGGCAGGAAGTATGTTTCCTGCAATAATACCCGACATACAGCCTAAAGCCCATGCAGGTGTGGATATGGCAAAAGCTCCTAACGTGTATCTAGGGGCGAGGTATCCTTTGTATGCTATTGATATTCCGAATATCTCATCTGTGATACAGGCAGAGGTTATGATGCGCTTGAAGAGCGATGTGCCCGGACGGAATTTCTGTGTCAAAGCCGTACTCATAAGCAGATAGCGTATGTTGGCTATCAGACTCATGCCTATAACCTCGATATATGCTGCCTGTGCTCCTGCAAGGGTATAGCCGGCATATTCACCGGCAGAAGCGCGGGTGAAGAATGATGCGAAGAAGCCCATGAAGGCATCAAGACCTACATTGCCGGCGATGATGCCGAGCGAGAAGGCCACTGCGTAATATCCTAATGCTATTGGTATTCCGTCACGAATGCCGGAGAGAAAGATTTTCATAGAAAAAGAGTAAAGAGTAAAGTGTTCATTCCCAACCGAATTTCATCCAGTCGATAGCCTTATTCCATTGGAATGCCTTGATGCTCACGTTTGGGTTTAGATATTTGGAATCAACGTTGGAATAGTACGTCTGTGGAATGAACATCGACAAGCCCCCGTAGTTATCATCACTCATCTTGAACTTCCTGAAATTACTGGTGCTGAGTTCGTTACTAAGCCAGTCGGCAAGATCAGTTTCCTTAATGTCCTTTGGATGAACGGAATATACCACAGTCTGCTGGAATATATTGTCCCAAGTGTTGAAATCATTCTGTGACAGATACTTGCGCATAACGTGGCGCAGGTCATAGTATATGGCGATGTTTGCTGATTGTGAGTTTATGCCATAGTATATAATATCATAGACAGGAAGGTTGTCCGGATATTGATAGTGCACCATCAACGTGTCTATCGCACTTTGCGTTGCCTGAAGAAGATTCTCCATGCTACTTGTCTTTACAACAGACATAGGCAGACCGTCGGCAGGAAAACTTGAGAAGTTAGTGTATTTGATATAGTCGTCAACTATTGCCTTTCCCACATTATCCTTTGCAAGAAATAGATCAGATATGATATGATCGTATGGAGCTCCACAACCAGGAATCTCGGCTGGTGAACCGATGATATAGTCACATACATTTCGAAGCTCGTAAGCCAACTCCGCGCACATCATCTGACAACAATCGAAGAAGATATAGTCGAGATGATGGGTCTTTGAAAGAACATCGGCAAGTTCGGGTATGTTTATGTACCTCTCATTACCGTCGCCTCCGTCCGGATTATCCTTGCCTGAATCCCAGCCGTATGCCTTGCGTCTTGCTTTTGCCTTGCCTGTGTATTTATCAGACATCATAATCCACCCGTTACCATGTCCCCAGAAAGTCATGGCGTATGAATCTGCGGGATATTTAGTAAATGCCCAATTGATAATTTCTGACATATTATCTTTGTCGGTGGAATACCAGTCTGCCTTGTATTGTTTCACGATGTGCATACCATCTTTGTCCACCTTGGCAATATATGGTTTCATAGCCTTGCTGCTACGGTCGGCATATACCAAGAGGTTCACATTGTCGGGAAGATTGGCAGCTCCGCGTACAATCTCCGTGGAATCATTTGTATAGAAGGGTGAGTTGAGATTGTTTTCTGCGCACATATATATGAGCACAGTCCTCGCTGCCTTTGCTTCTGGTGCATCCGGGTCGTCTTTATCTCCACAGGAAAAGAGAAAGCAAGTTGCAAGACAACCTATTATTAATAATTGTAGTAATGTTCTTGTATATCTCATTTTCGTTAATCATTTATTGAGCCGCAAATCGGGCATTTGCCTTTTTGTGAAAGGCGATTCCCGCAGTTGCCGCAGATATAATGCTTGCGTGATACCGTATAGTAGCGCTTGAGAGCGAAATAGCAGTATGCCACCAGCAGAGGGTAGCCCACGTAGTTGAGTGTCGTGATGCTGAATATGATATAGTTGATAGCGCATACGCCTATCATTCCTGATAGGTAGAGTAGGGCATCTACAAGTGGCAGATTACGTTTCACATCATCTACCGCAGCTATGAATACTATCGCCATTGCCCATACCGAAGACATGAATATTGACAGGATGAACGGCACTTGGAATGGGTTCAGCGTAGGATGATAGTAGAAGTGCTTCCAAGTCTCAGGGGCAAACATCTGTACTGATGCGTAGAATGTTGCTGCTATTGCCACTATGAGGCAGAGCAGGGTAGGGTAGAACGATGAAATGTCGCGGAAATGCACTATCGGGGCATTCCTGCGGTATATGTGTCGCATTACGTATGCAATACCAATCAGCACCACGATGATCAGCGAGATGATGATGTGCGAGTCGGAGAAGAACATGATAGCCTGAGAGATAGGATCAACAGGCACAACCTTGGGCAATAGTTCCGTTTCGTGAATCCATCCCCATCGTCCTTCGTCGGTTGCAAGCTGAACCCATACCGAATCGATGGAGTCTTGCGGCAATATCCTTATGTCGCCCACCACTACATGATGATTCTTATATACGGCGAATGTATCAATCTCCATCTGCGACACCATCTCTTCCGGCTGCTGTACGAGCAACGAGATGGAGTCTTTATATACCTCGAAGTTATATCCCTCGGTAAAGTGGTGTGTGGAATAGAAGGAAATGGAATCCTGCTGTTCCTGTGTCAGAGTATCGCCTGTCGCAAGCGCATCATGAGCCTCGTCCTGCTCATTGATCGTGGAAGAATCACGATAGCAGGAAGTGAGGAGGAGCCCCCCCCCAATCCCCCATAGGAGGAATATTTTATATAGTATGTGTCGTAGTGAGGGCATGGCGTTTTAATTTACTATTTAGCTATTTACTATGTACTATTTATTTACTATTTTATTTAATTTACTATTTCCTGTTTCGCTATTGATTGACGATAAATAGTACATCAACCCAATAGTACATAAATAGTACATAGTAAATAGTCAAATAGTACATTTAATTATTTGCCTCTCCCGCCTTTTTTTCAAACGCAGAGGCGCAGAGACACAGAGTTTTCTTTTTTCTGAATAAATCTTTGCGCCTTTGCGTCTTTGCGTTAGAAAAGGAAAGCGATAGGCATGTTAATTATTAATTGTTAATTGAAACAACATTCATCTGACAATTCCTGCAGTCGAACTGCAACTGGAACTCACGACCGTCGGAAATGGAAATTGTGAGCGGTTCTTTCCAAGGAGCACGTTTGCCCGACTTTGTGCAGAACCCCATCTCGTTGCGGAGGCAGTAGCGGCATTGCATGAGGAGTTGGGGAGAAGCGGCCTCTCCCCCCGCCCTCCCCCGTAGGGAGGGAGCCGATTCGTTTGTGCCTATCTCGAAAGAATCAGCCTCGATTCCCTGTTCCTTATAAAACTCCTTCGCCTTACGGTTTGAGGCATTATATAGGTAATTATATAAATAAGGTGTAGGGCGACCCTCTAAATCTCCCTGCGTAGGGCGACTTTCTTTTGGTTCTCCGGCTCTCTCCCTATGCAGGGAGAGCGGGGAGAGGGTCTCCTCGATTATTTCCCTTCTCATATTCGCCAGCACGCTACTTGGAATGAATGCCTTCGTATCAATTTCAATATCCTTGCATTGGTAGATAGTGCCACCGAGCTTTGAGAGTTGTCGGCGGATATTCTCTTCCTGTGGCTTTGCTGCTGGCTGAAGCTCGCAGTCTGATTGAACCGTAGCCGTGCGTCCCACTTCATCCTTGGCTGTTAGAGTCAGCTTGCCGTTCTCTTCGTAGAGACGGAAAATGATATCTATCTTACGCTCACTCGAAGGCTTGGCAAGAAGTGTGGTGAATGCCTGATCAAGATTACGGAAGAGCATTGTGCCCGGCTTCAGCGATTCTGGCATACGCAAAGGGAAGATGCGGTTGCCCTCCACTTTGTTCACTCTGAAACCCACAAGTCCCGTCGGTGTGAGATAGCACAACCCGTCGCCATTGGCAAATGAAGTGGTGGTGGAGATATTGAATGAATGGCCTCTGATCTCCTTCACCTTACCCACTGGTTCGCCCATCGCCTTCGGTGTGTCGAAAGAAACGAGTCCTTGCTTCCTGCCTTCTGCGAAATAGGTGGTAAAGCCGCGGTTGAATGATTTCTGTATGTTAGGCGTGAAAGTGTAGGTGCATCTTCCGAATGAAGCGCGAGTGTATTTTTCAGGATTCTTACGCACTACCTCATTAAGTGCCTCGCTATATGCCGCCGTGATGTTCTTCACATAATCCACATCCTTCAACCTTCCCTCAATCTTGAACGAAGTAGCACCTGCATCTGCTAGTTTCTCAAGGTTGTTTATCTGTGCCATGTCTCGCAAGGAAAGCAGATGTCGCTCGCTTTCGAGAACCTTTCCGTTCGCATCCTTCAGCGTGAAAGCCAAACGGCAGAACTGAGCACACTCGCCTCTGTTGGCTGAGCGTTGGAAACAATACTGCGACGCGTAGCATTGACCTGAATATGATACGCACAAGGCACCGTGGACGAAGACTTCGAGAGGGAATACCCCTTCCCCCGCCCTCCCGAGGGAGGGAGCCTGTCCGATCAAGGAGTCGTGAATATCTGCAATCTCCTTGATGCTCAGTTCTCTTGCCAGCACCACCCTGTCAAAGCCTTGGTCGAAGAGCCATTTCACCTTTTCTGCCGAGCGGTTATCCGTCTGTGTTGAGGCATGAAGCTCGCAATGCAGAGGCTTTTCTCTTTGTTTCAGAAGTGAGAGCAATCCCATATCCTGAACGAGGATTGCATCCACGCCGATGCTATCAAGTTCGTCAACGAGCTGAAGTGTGTCGTTAAGTTCCTCGTCATAGATAATGGTATTCACCGTCACGAAGACCTTGGCACCAAACTGATGTGCATACCTGCACAACTGCGCTATGTCCTCCACGGAATTACCCGCAGCAGCACGTGCACCGAAGCGTTGTGCTCCGATGTAAACGGCATCCGCTCCATGGTCAATGGCTGCTATGCCGCATTCAAGGTTCTTGGCAGGGGCTAATAACTCTAAAGATTGCATAGAACCGGCCTCTCCCCCCGCCCTCTCCCGTAGAGAGGGAGCCGATTCGGCAATGGGGGTAAGCTAATATTTTTGTTATAACTATAAACTATAAAGGAATAATGCCTTCCGCGCTCCGCTGTGGGAGTTCGCTATTATAAGGGATAATGCCTTTCGCCTTCCGGCTCCCTCCCTACGGGGGAGGGCGGGGGAAGGGGTATTACTTAATCTTCCTAATATCAAACGGCGTCTTCTGATAGACGTAATAGTTTATCCAGTTTTGGAACAGGAGATTGGCATGAGCACGCCACGTAACCACAGGACCCTTCTTTGGGTTATTGTCCTTGTAGTAGTTCTTCGGCATCTCCACATCGTCGCGCTTGTCCTTGTCGCGCATATACTCGTTATGAAGCGTCTCAGGATTATACTCCATGTGACCCGTGATGAAGAACTCACGACCACGGCGAGCCATAGCCATACTGACACCCGACTCTGGCGACTCGGCAATGAGCGTCACGTCAGGCGATGCGATGATGTCCTCACGATACACCTCGGTATGGCGTGAGTGAGGCATGGCGAAGGTATCGTCAAAGCCACGGAAGATAGGGTATCTCTCCTTACGCACGCAATGCTGACGGAAGATGCCGAACATCTTCTTCGGAAGCAAGTGCTTCTGTATTCCGTAGTGATGATACAGACCTGCCTGAGCCGCCCAGCAGATATACATCGTCGATGTAACGTGCGTGCGACTCCAGTCGAATATCTTCGTGATCTCGTCCCAGTAGTTCACTTCCTCAAACTCCATGTTCTCCACAGGTGCACCCGTGATTATCATACCGTCGAATTTCTCGTCCTTCAGTTCGTCGAAATCGCGGTAGAACATCATCATGTGCTCTATCGGGGTGTTCTTTGAAGTGTGGCTCTTCAGTTTCATGAACGTGATGTCTATCTGAAGAGGGGTGTTTGACAGCAGGCGTATCAGGTCAGTCTCTGTCGTCACCTTGATAGGCATGAGATTGAGAATGACGATGCGCAGCGGACGGATATCCTGTGAATGTCCTCTGGTCTCATCAATAACGAAGATATTCTCACCTTTGAGAATGTCTATTGCAGGAAGTTTATCGGGTAATCTTAATGGCATATAGAACTGGCGGCCTCTCCCCCCGCCCTCCCCCGTAGGGAGGGAGCCGGAAGGCGAAAACCATTTACTATTAATTATTCATCGTTAATTACTCATTACTAATTGCGCGTGGGCTCTCCGGCTCCCTCCCTACGGGGGAGGGCGGGGGGAGAGGCCGCTCTTTTACCAAAGTTTAAGTCTCTTCTCTGGCTCCAGATAGAGCTTGTCGCCCGGCTTGATGTTGAACGCATCATACCACGCCTTGATGTGAGGGAGAGCACCCTTCACGCGCCACTCACCCTGTGAGTGAACATCGTTGAGCAGACGGTTGCGAATCTCCTTCTCCGTGATGTTCTGTCCCCAGACACCAGCGTAGGCACAGAAGAAACGCTGATCGGCAGTCAGACCGAGCTTCTCGCCTGAGTTCTCCTTTGCCACCTTCTCGTCAGCCTTCGCGTTCTGCTTCTCCGCATTCTTGAATGCCTGATAAGCCACCTCAAGACCGCCGTGGTCAGCAAGGTTCTCGCCCAAGGTCATCTTACCGTTTGCCTTCAAGCCTGGAAGAACCTCGATTGTTGAGAAGAAGTCAGCGTAGAAGTCACCGAGCTTCTTGAAGTTCTCCACATCCTCCTTCGTCCACCAGTCCGACATATTGCCGTCCTTGTCGAAGTGCGAGCCCTGATCGTCAAAGCCGTGAGTCATCTCATGACCGATAACCACGCCGATGGCACCATAGTTGAAGGCATCGTCAGCCTCTGGGTCGAAGAATGGGTACTGGAGTATTCCGGCAGGGAAACAGATCTCGTTGGTCGTTGGGTTGTAGTAGGCGTTCACCGTCTGAGGTGTCATGTACCACTCGTCGCGGTCCACTGGCTTGCCCATTTTCTCGTCAAGATACTGCTTATGACGGAACTTTGAATATGCAAGAACATTGTCGTAGAGCGACTTGCTTGCATCAATTGTAAGACCGGAATAGTCCTTCCACTTGTCAGGATAGCCAATCTTTACATAGAAGGCATCCAGTTTCTCGCGTGCCACCTTCTTCGTGGCAGGTGTCATCCATTCCTGTGCGTCGATGCGCTCGCCAAGGGCAATCTGAAGGTTCTTCACGAGCTGCATCATCCTCTCCTTGCTTGAAGCTGGGAAATAACGCTCGCAATATATCTTGCCGAGAGGCTCACCGAGAATATTCTGCACGAGTGATGTTGCCTTACGCCAGCGTGGGTAGTCCTCCTTGCGACCGCTCTTCACGTGTCCGAAGAAATCAAACGACTCCTCAGCCACGGCATCGCTGAGCAATGATGTCGTGCCCATGATGAAGTCCCACTCCAGCTTTGCGCGGAGGTCCTCTGAGTTCATGTTCCTGATAAGCTCATTCAGGCCTTCCATGAACTTTGGCTGACCGAGCACCAGCTTCTCCACGTATTTCTTGTCGATGCCGCTGGCAGCAAGAAGCTCGTCGAGAGGGTAGTAAGGGTACTTAGCCTTGAACTCATAGAACGACATCTTGTTGTAGTTCTTCTCCACATCGCGAAGCTCCGTGCGTGAGAGTGAGAACTCGGCAATGCGTGTCTCGAGTTTCAGCACTCGCTCCATGCGCTGCTTTGCCTTCTCCTCCGTAAAGCCGAAGAGCTTGAACATATTCACCATGTGCTTGCGATAGGCATCCATGAGTGCAAGGTTTGCTGAATCCTTGTTCACGTAGTACTCACGCTGACCGAGCGACAGACCGCCCTGATATATCTGGAAGATGTTGTTCTTTGAGTCCTTCTCGTCAGCCCCGAAGCCGAAGCCTGCGAAGAAGTCGCCGTCATACTGGCACTGGTCGTACACGAACTTCATCAGCTCGTCAATGTCCTTCGCATCCTCAAGCTGCTTGATGAAAGGCATCGCTGGAGCCACGCCTTCCTTGTTACGGCGCACGGAGTCCATAGCGAGGTTATAGAGGTCGCCAATCTTCTGTTCCAGACTCCCGTTCTCGCTCTTCTTCTGCGATAGTTCGGTGAGGATAGAGTTGATGCGCTTGCTGTTGTCCTCGCCCAGTTTGTCGAAACTGCCATAGCGTGAGTAAGCAGCAGGCAGCGGGTTATTCTTCATCCAACCGCCGCAAGCGTACTGATAGAAATCGTCACCCGGTTTCACGCTGAGATCCATGTTCTCAGCCTTTATTCCGGCACCCAGCACCTTGTGCTGTGCCATTGTTGCCAAAGGCATAGATAGTAAAGCCATAGTAAAAACTGCACCCAAACAGCGGTTCAAACGGCGGCCCCTCACCTGCCCTGCGGGCATCCTCTCCCCAAGGGGCGAGGTTAGAGTTACCATTTTTCCGCTCTGGGAATTACTTTTTGAAATATCTTTCTTTCTGAATATTCTAAGCATATTGTTTGTATTTTGCTAAATTTGTCTTTTGTTATTTGTTAAATTAATTATTTGTTATTTGTCAATGACAACCCCTTTTGTCATGCGCATTTGTCCGCAATCGGGCTGAAAGCCCAGAAGCTCATAGCCCAGGGCAACGCCCTGTGGTTAATGCCCCGCCTATCATTCGCCCTGTAAGGGCAAAAGCATTTATGTGTGTGAAAGGCTTTTGCCCCTTCAGGGCGAATAAACCACCTTCCGTGTACCCCAGGGCGATGCCCTGGGCTAAGTGCAACCTTGCCCTTTCAGGGCGCATTCCTCGTTCGCAAATCGGCATTCGGGCGCATTCCATTGGGGTAAATCGGCATTCGGGCGCATCCCATTGTTCGCAAATCGGCATTCGGGCGCATTCCATTGGGGTAAATCGGCATTCGGGCGCATCCCTCGTTCGTAATCGGAACTCATGCGCATTTCGTGGGCTTCATTACTAACTTCCCCCTCGCCCTTAGGGGAAGTCGGAGATTGAGTATCTCCGAGTATGTGCCAGAGGGTGTCACGTAGTGACGGGTGAGGGGCTACTGTTGAGTGGCCTCTATTCCAATTTCATACTCAGCTCCTCCCAAGTCTCCATTTCCTTGTCCAGAGCCTCCTGCGTCTCAGTATATTGATTCACGAGCTTCATGTCCGAGGCATTGGCAGGGTCTTCAAGTTTCTTGCCCAGCTCATCGAGCCTTGCCTCAAGCGTCGCAATCTTCTCCTCGCACGCCTTTATCTGCTTCTGAATCTTATTTATCTTCTTCTGCTGCTCCTTACGCTCAGCGTATGAAAGGCTGGCATCTGAACCTTGTTGCGTGTTGGCCGTTCGCTCTCCGGCTCCCTCCCTACGGGGGAGGGCGGGGGGAGAGGCCGTCTGGCTCGTCGTCGCCTCCTCAATCGTCTCCGCATTATGGAATCTCAGATACTCATAGATGCCGCCCAGATGCTCACGAACCTTACCGCCACCGAACTCATACACCTTATCCACAAGGCCGTCGAGGAAGTCACGGTCGTGGCTCACTATGATAGCCGTACCGTCAAAGGCGCGGATAGCCTCCTTCAGCACATCCTTCGACTGCATGTCCAAGTGGTTCGTAGGCTCATCGAGGATGAGGAAGTTAACAGGCTCAAGCAACAGGCGAATCATTGCAAGTCGTGAACGCTCACCGCCCGAAAGCACCTTGACGTATTTGTCGCTTGCCTCACCGCCGAACATGAACGCGCCGAGGATATCCTTTATCTTCAGTCGGATCTCACCCTTCGCCACGTTGTCAATGGTCTCGAACACCGTGAGGTTCTCGTCGAGCAACTGCGCCTGATTCTGCGCGAAGTAGCCAATCTGCGTGTTGTGGCCCACCTTCAGAGTGCCCTCATAGTCAATCTCGCCCATGATGCACTTCACCAGCGTTGACTTACCCTCACCGTTCTTGCCCACGAAAGCCACCTTCTCGCCACGCTTTATCATCATGTCCACGTTGGCAAACACCTGATGCTCTCCGTAGCTCTTTGCCACCTGATCGCAGATAACGGGGTAGTCGCCCGAGCGGAGGCAAGGAGGGAACTTCAATCGGAGCGCAGATGTATCAACCTCGTCAATCTCAATCGGCACAATCTTCTCCAGTTGTCTAATCCTCTGCTGCACCTGCACCGCCTTCGTAGCCTGATAGCGGAAACGCTCAATGAACGCCTTCGTGTCGGCAATCTCCTTCTGCTGGTTCTCGTAGGCACGAATCTGCTGCTCCCTACGCTCTGCGCGAAGCTTCACATACTCGTCGTACTTCACCTTGTAGTCAATCACCTTGCCGCATGAAATCTCAAGCGTGCGGTTGGTCACGTTATTGATGAAGGCACGGTCGTGGCTCACCAGCACCACGGCGCGCGAACTCTGCGACAACTGCTGCTCCAGCCATTGTATTGACTCGATGTCGAGGTGGTTGGTAGGCTCGTCGAGCAGCAGCACGTCAGGCTTCTGAAGCAGAATCTTCGCAAGCTCGATGCGCATTCGCCAACCGCCCGAGAACTCATTGGTAGGACGGTCGAAGTCTGTTCTGAGGAAACCGAGACCCGTAAGCGTGCGCTCAATCTCAGCCTCGTAGTTATCGCCGCCCATCATCATGTAGCGCTCATGCTCCTGAGTGAATTTCTCCACAAGAGCCATATACGCCTCCGACTCATAGTCGGTGCGCTCTGCCAACTGGCGGTTCAGTTCGTCAATCTTCTCCTTTAGCTCTGTAATCTTCGCGAAAGCCTTTCTCGCTTCCTCACGCACGGTAGTGTCATCCTGGAGAATCATCACCTGTGGCAGATAGCCTATGGTGTAGTCGTTAGGCACGGCGACTGTGCCCGAAGTAGGCTGCTGCTTGCCGCACAATATCTTTAGCATAGTGGATTTTCCTGCACCGTTCTTACCCACGAGGGCAATGCGGTCGCGGTCGTTTACCACGAAACTCGCGTCAAGGAACAATGGCTTCACGCCAAACTCCACTGTTAATCCTTCTACTGAAATCAATGTCTTTTAATCTGTCTAAACAAGGACTAAGGTCTAAGGTCTAGGGACTAAGGTCTAAGGCTTTAGCTTCTAACCTTTGACCTTTGACTTTTGCCTTTTGACCTTTTGCCTTTTGCCTATTTATTAATAATGTGTCAATATGAAATGCAAAGGTAAGAAAAAATGCTGAAAAAGACGAAACAAAAGCGTAAAAAAGCGATGAAAAAGTGCTTTTGCTTTAGAAATGTCAAGTTTCTAAGGGTTTAGTGTTTAGAGTTCAGGGGGGTATTGGTGTCGTCGTATTTTTACGCACACCCTATGTGTTACGATTTTGCTTTTCTTGCTGCCAAGAATAATGAAATTGGAATATTTTTGAAAGTTTTGAAAGAAAAATGTAAGCAAAAGATGAAAAAATGTGCCAAAAAATTTGTTTTTTCAAAATAAATGTGTACTTTTGCAGCATGAAACAAAACGTTCGTACATATTGGTGGTGGCGTAGCTCGAGATTTGAATAAGTCGTGAGTTGCTAAGACCGTATATGTACTCGTCAAGTATAAAGAGATATTCTTAAGGGTCTGTCGCAAACGCGACAGGCCCTTTTTTCAATCCCCGAATAGGGGATGCTGAAAAAATAGTAAATAGTAAAATAGTAAATATATATATGGTAATGAAGGAAATTTTGGCGAGAGTGCTTGAGCATGAGCTGCTTTCGCGCGAGGAAATGAGACAGATTCTCTTGGCTATCACACGTCAGGAAATCAATGATGCACAGATAACAGCTCTTCTGGCTTGCTTGCAGATGCGTGGTATTACGGTTGACGAGCTTCTCGGCTTCCGTGACGGAATACTTGAGACTGGTGTTCCTGCCCTTCTTGATGCAGAGCGTTATATCGACATTGTGGGTACTGGCGGTGATCAGAAGAACACCTTCAATATCTCTACCTGTGCTTGCTTCGTGGTGGCTGGTGCAGGATATAAGGTGGCAAAACATGGTAACGTGGCTGCTACATCGGTGAGCGGTGCAAGTAATGTGATTGAGGGTCACGGTGTTAAATTCAGTAACGATATTGATCAGCTCAACCGCTCAATCAACGAGGCAGGCATTGTTTATCTCCATGCTCCTTTGTTCGCAAGAGCCATGAAGTTCGTTGCTCCTATCCGTAAGGCTGTGGAGTTCCCTACGGTGTTCAATCTCCTTGGTCCTATTGTTAATCCAAGTCAGCCAAAGTGCCAGTTGCTCGGTGTGGCAAACCTTGACCAGATGCGCTTGTATAATAGTGTGTATCAGAAGCTTGGTGTTGACTATTCCATTGAGAACTCTATTGACGGATATGATGAGATTTCACTGACTGGTAACTTCAAGGTGACAACAAATAGCTATGAGAAGATTTTCTCTCCTGTTGATGTGAAGATGCCTCTCGCAAAGCCAGAGGAGATATATGGTGGCAATACGAAGGAGGATGCGATGAAGATCTTCGATTCTGTTCTTGAGAATACGGCTACGGAGTCGCAGAAGAATGTGGTTATCGTGAATGCTGCCTTCGCCATCCAGACGCTTGAGGCTGGTAAGATGCCGATAGAGGAGTGCATTGCCAAGGCAAGGGAGAGCATAGAAAGCGGTAAGGCATTGGCAACGCTGAAGAAGTTTGTGGAGGTGAATAAAGCCTAACCAAGCCTTCCCAAAGGGAAGGATGTTAGATAGTATTATTGTCAAAAGAAATAACAACAATCTGGAATTAGCCCCCTTGAGCAATCCGGCTCCCTCCCTACGGGGGAGGGCGGGGGGAGAGGCCGATGGACATTTTAGACGAGATAATCGCTAACAAGCGAATAGAGGTAGAGCAGTTCAAGAAGGAATTGTCGTTCCGTGACCTTGCAGCAAAGGTGGAGAAGGTGATGGATGAGGGCGCGGAAGTGCCTTCGATGCGTGGTGCGTTGATGGCGTCGGATTCGGGAATTATTTCCGAGTTCAAGCGCAAGTCGCCTTCCAAGGGATGGATAAAGGAAGAGGGTAGGGCAGATGTCATTCCACTCTCATATCAGCAGAACGGGGCTTCGGCTACTGATACGAAATACTTCGGCGGTTGTGATGATTTCATAAGGATAGCGCGCCAGTCGGGAGTTACTATACCTATTCTATATAAGAACTTCGTGATTGATGAGTATCAGCTGTGGCAGGCTCGCCTTTGCGGGGCATCAGCCGTGCTGCTCATTGCAGCCGACCTTAAGAAAGCGGAGTGCCGTGACCTTCTCGAAAAGGCGCACGACCTTCAGCTTGAGGTGCTGCTCGAGATGCATAGCGAGCCAGAGCTGGAGTATGTGGAATTAGGGCCTGATATGTGCGGAATAAACAACCGTAACCTCGGCACGTTTATCACAAAGGTGGAGAATTCCTTCCGCTTGGCAGAGCTTCTTCCTAAGGATGCGTGCAAGGTAAGCGAGAGCGGGATTTCCGAACCAAAGACGGTTCGGGAGCTGCGTGAGGCTGGCTTCAGGGGCTTCCTCATCGGTGAGAACTTCATGAAGACGGAAGATCCGGGGAAGGCGTTGAGGGAGTTTATAAGGCTCAGCCTAACCAAGCCTTCCCAAATGGGTAGTCCGATGTTGATTACATCGGAGTATGTGCCATGATGTTAGATAGTATTATTGTAGCAAGGAAATAACAAGCCGGAGAAGCCCCCTTGAACACTCCGGCTCCCTCCCTACGGGGGAGGGCGGGGGGAGAGGCCGTTTATGTTAATAAAAGTTTGCGGAATGCGTGACCCTCAGAACATTGCGGAGGTGTCAAAGCTTGGAATAGATATGATGGGCTTCATCTTCTGGCCGAAGAGCCCGAGGTATGTGTCACAGATTTCATCGCGTGCAGGTATCATTCCTGACCGCGTGAATACGGAGATGCTCGATGGTAAGCAGTCGGATGTGAAATATGTGGGCGTGTTCGTTGATGATATGCCACAGAACATCGTGACGCGCGTGTATAACTTCAAACTCGACTATGTGCAGCTACATGGTGATGAGTCGCCTGTTATGATTGATAACCTCAAGGCGACGCTCATTCCTGACATTGCGCCAGACATCAAGATTATCAAGGCGCTGAGCATACGAGAGGCCGATGATGTGAAGCGATGGCGTGAGTACGAGGGACATGCAGACATGCTGCTTTTCGACACGAAATGCAAGTGCGTGGGAGGCAGCGGAGAGCAGTTCGACTGGTCGGTACTCGAGGGGTATGACGGTAATATTCCGTTCCTGCTCTCTGGAGGAATCGGACCAGATGACGTGGAGCGCGTAAAGGCTTTCAAGCATCCTATGTGCGTGGGCATAGACCTCAACTCGAAGTTTGAGACGGAGCCAGGACTGAAGGATGTGGAGAAGGTGAAGGCGTTCATCGGAGGCCTCTCCCCCCGCCCTCTCCCGTAGAGAGGGAGCCGGAGAGCCAACACAAACTAATAAAAATAATTACAATGAAATAATAATTGCCTTTAGCCTTCCGGCTCCCTCCCTACGGGGGAGGGCGGGGGGAGAGGCCGATTCTTAATATGAACAAGATAAATCAATTATTTGCTTCGGCAAAAGACCGTAAGCTCCTTTCCCTCTATTTCTGTGCAGGATGCCCTACACTTGAGGGAACAGGGGATGTGATAAAGTCAATGGAGCGTCACGGCATAGATATGATAGAGGTGGGAATACCTTTCAGCGACCCTATGGCTGACGGTCCTGTTATTCAGGATGCTGCTACGAAGGCATTGCGCAATGGAATGTCGCTGCGTCTTCTCTTCTCACAGTTGAAGGCTATCAAGGATGAGGTGAAGATTCCGCTCGTGCTCATGGGCTACTTGAACGTGGTGTTGCAGTATGGCATTGAGGAGTTCTGCAAGAGCTGCGTGGAGTGTGGCGTTAGCGGAGCCATCATCCCAGACCTTCCTTTCAAGGACTATATGGAGCAGGTGAAGCCAGTAGCAGACAAATATGATATCCGCATCATCATGCTCATCACTCCTGAGACATCAGAGGAGCGCATCCGCTTCATCGACGAGCATACCGACGGATTCGTGTATATGGTATCATCTGCAAGCACCACGGGTGCGCAGAAGTCGTTCGATGAGGCAAAGCAGGAGTATTTCCAGCGCATCAACGCCATGAACCTCCGCAACCCTCGTATGATAGGCTTCGGCATAAGCAACAAGCAGACGCTTGAGTCGTCACAGGCAAATGCCGCAGGAGCAATCATCGGAAGTAAGTTCGTGCAGCTTCTTGAGCAGGCAAACGGAGATGCAGACAAGGCATTAGATGAGTTGTTTGAGGCACTAAGTAAATAGAAGAGGCCTCTCCCCCGCCCTCCCCCGTAGGGAGGGAGCCGGAGAGCCGACTATGATTAGTAATGAGTAATAATTAAATAATTGAATTGCCTTTAGCCTTCCGGCTCCCTCCCTACGGGGGAGGGCGGGGGGAGAGGCCGAATTATTATGAGCAAATACACAGTAAACGATCTGGGATTCTACGGCAACTATGGTGGTGCCTATATCCCTGAGATATTATACAAGACGGTGGAGGACCTGAAGAATGCGTACCTCCCTATCATCGAGAGCGAGGAGTTCAAGAAGGAATATCATGCTCTTCTGCGCGACTATGTTGGTCGCCCTTCACCTCTCTATTTCGCAAAGCGCATGAGCGAGAAGTACGGATGTCAGCTCTATCTGAAGCGCGAGGACTTGAACCACACGGGAGCGCATAAGATAAACAACGCGCTCGGTCAGATTCTCATTGCAAAGAAGATGGGAAAGACACGTATCATCGCTGAGACAGGTGCCGGACAGCATGGCGTGGCAACTGCTACTGCATGTGCCCTTATGGATATGCCTTGCACGGTTTATATGGGTGCTCTCGATGTTCAGCGACAGCATGTGAACGTGGAGCGAATGAAGATGCTCGGTGCTACCGTTGTGCCTGTTCAGAGCGGTAACAAGACCTTGAAGGACGGAACAAACGAGGCTATCCGCGACTGGTGCTGCCATCCTGCCGATACCTTCTATATTATAGGTTCTACCGTAGGTCCGCATCCATATCCAGAGATGGTGGCAAAGCTCCAGAGCGTTATCTCTGAGGAGATAAAATGGCAGTTGGAGGAGAAGATAGGCCGCAACTATCCTGACTATCTCATGGCTTGCGTGGGAGGCGGTTCAAATGCAGCCGGCACTATCTACCACTACCTTGACGATGAGCGCGTGAAGATTATCCTTGGTGAGGCAGGCGGTCTCGGAGTAGATACCGACAAGACGGCTGCAAGTATGCAGGTGGGCACTATCGGTATTCTCCACGGTTCAAAGATTCGTCTTATGCAGACAGAGGACGGACAGATTATAGAGCCTTACTCAATCTCTGCCGGTCTTGACTATCCAGGCACAGGCCCTATGCATTGTAACCTCTATGAGACAGGTCGTGCGCAGGTTCTTCCTGCCAATGACGATGAGGCGCTTCGTGCAGCCTTCGAGCTTACCCGTATGGAGGGTATCATTCCTGCCCTTGAGTCAGCCCATGCCCTTGCCCTTCTTCCAAAGGTGGCAGGACAGTTCAAGAAGGACGATGTGGTGGTTCTCACCGTATCAGGTAGAGGAGACAAGGATTTGGATACGTATCTGGCTCACGCGAGTGAGATAGGGTAAAGTGTAAAGTTGAAAGTGTAATGTAGAATGATGATACTATCTACATTACCCTTTACTCTCTAATCTTTAATCTTAAAAAAATGTACAAATACAAAACAGCTTCAAAGAAGATACTCGGAGACTTGAATACCCCGGTATCTGCATATATGAAGATACGTGACGACTACCCAATGTCGGCTCTTATGGAGTGCTCTGACTATCACGGTGGCGAGAACTCACGATCATTTATCGGCGTACATCCTATCGGTAGCGTGTCTATCGAGCATGGCATGGGTGTATGCAAGTATCCTGACGGCAAGCAGTTTCAGCATGAGATAACGAAGGAATATGGTTCGGCACAGTTAATCAACGAGTTCCTCTCTGCCTTCCAGATAGAGGGCGAGGACAGCGGTAACTGTGGACTTTTCGGCTATACCTCTTTCAATGCCGTACGATATTTCGAGAATATCAATGTGAAGGATGAGACACAGGCAAAGAACGATGCTCCTGACCTTCTCTATATCCTTTATAAGGATGTGGTGGTGTTCGACCATTTCCGTAATGAGATGATTATCATCGAGCTTCTTGCCGATGGTGAGGAAGACGATCTTGATGTGCTTGAAAGAGATATCAACAACCGTCAGATTCGCGTGTATGACTTCCATCCGGTAGGCGATTATACCTCAACCCTTACCGACGAGGAGCATAAGGCAAATATCCGTAAGGGTATCAAGCATTGTCTGCGTGGTGATGTGTTCCAGATTGTGCTCTCTCGCCGTTTCATTCAGAAATATGAGGGTGATGATTTTAAGCTATACCGTGCATTGCGCAGTATCAATCCGTCACCATATCTCTTCTATTTCGATTTCGGAGGCTTCCGCATCTTCGGTTCTTCACCAGAGACACATTGTCGCATAGAGAAGGAAGAAAATTCATACCATGCCTTTATCGACCCTATCGCTGGTACAACGAAGCGTACAGGAAATGCGGAGCAGGACCGTCAGAATGCAGAGTATCTGCGCAATGATCCGAAGGAGAATGCAGAGCATGTTATGCTCGTTGACCTTGCACGCAACGACCTTTCCCGCAACTGTCATGGCGTGCATGTGGATTTCTACAAGGACATGCAGTTCTATTCACACGTCATCCATCTTGTAAGTCGTGTAAGCGGTACTCTTGACAAGGGCGCTGATCCTATCAAGGCATTTATTGACACCTTCCCTGCAGGAACACTCTCTGGAGCTCCAAAGGTGCGTGCTATGCAGATTATTTCTGAGCTTGAGCCGCACAACCGTGGTGCATACGGCGGTTGTATCGGTTTCATAGGCTTTGACCGTTCTTTGAATCAGGCAATTACTATCCGTACCTTTGTTAGCCGTAACGGTGAACTCTGGTTCCAGGCAGGAGGCGGTATCGTTGCGAAGAGCAATGAGGAGTATGAACTTCAGGAAGTTAACAACAAGCTTGGCGCTTTGCGTAAGGCTATAGTAATGGCGGAGGATATGTAATATGAAAATAGTAATCATAGACAACTACGACTCGTTCACATATAACCTTGCGCACCTCATAAAGGAACTTGGTGCCGAGGTAACAGTATATCGTAACGACCAGCCAGAGGTGCAGGCTCTTATCGACAATGCCAATAACATTGAGTTCGACAAGATAGTTCTTTCACCAGGTCCTGGTATTCCTTCAGAGGCGGGACTTCTGCTTGATGTCATCCGTACATTTGCAGGCAAGAAACCTATGTTGGGCGTATGTCTAGGTCATCAGGCTATCGGTGAGGTGTTTGGTGCCAAGCTCATCAATCTTTCTGAAGTATTCCACGGTGTTGCAACGGTTGGCACACAGTTCGGTAATGATCCGATCTTTGCCGGTCTCCCAATGAATATCGTGATAGGACGTTATCATTCATGGGTAGTAAGTAGGGAGAACTTCCCGGAATGCCTCGAGATAACAGCAGAGAGCGAGGGAGGTCAGATTATGGCACTTCGCCATAAGGAATATGACATTCACGGCATACAGTTCCATCCAGAGAGTGTGCTTACCCCTGAGGGTAGGAAGATGATAGACAACTGGCTGAAGCTGTAAGTGCGACTTAATTGAAAAAACGGATGTGTCTGGTTTATCTGACGCATCCGTTTCTTTTTTATCGATTTAGCAGTTGATTATTTGACCATCGTAGGCGAACTCAAAGCCTTCTGGGAGTCGGCTGTTGGCTATTTCGTGAGTGCCGATGTCGTGGGTGAGGTGTATTAGATATGTACGCTTTGCACCTATTCGTCGGCTTACGGCTATAGCATCATCTACAAGCTGATGGCTGTGGTGCGGCTTCTCAAAACGGAGGGCGTTGATGACGAGCGTGTCGATATCGTGTAGGTATTCGTACTCGCTATCATCGATACTCTTCATATCGGTTATGTAGGCAAGGCTTGGGCTGTTAGGTGATAAGTGTTGGGTGTCGGAGGTTTGATTTTTTTCTCTAAAGATATACCCTAATATCGGCATATTGCCGTGCATAACTTGGATAGGTGTTATCTCGAGAGTATCAGTTGCTGGGGACACTAAAATGGTGCGCCCTTCTTTATTTGTGACACCTGCGAGATTTGAGCCACTTGGAGGGAAGTTTGCTATAACCTCTTTGTCTCTTCTCACAATGAAGGACTCATGTGGATTGATGGCGTGAAGGTTTAGGTGTGGCACACCCGGGTATAGGTTCTCCTTGAAACAGTAGGGCATAGTCTGGTGCAAGGCTTTCACAACATCGTCCTGACAATAGATGTCAACATCGCCAAACATACAATAAGGACGGAGATCGTCAATACCAGCCACATGATCGAAATGAATATGGCTGATTACTACGGCATCAATCTTGGTGAACGGGAAGCGGGTGGTCTGTTGACGGAAGTCTGGTCCACAGTCTATTAGTACACGGATTCCTCCGTCAGTCTCAAGAAATGCAGACTGACGCAGACGCTTGTCGCGAGCTTCCGTGCTGCGACATACCTCACATTGGCATCCTATCGCCGGTACGCCGATAGAGGTTCCTGTTCCGAGGAATGTTAGTTTCATAATTTTAAACTAAGAGTTAAGAGTGAAAAGTGAAGAATTTAAGTAACATTTTTTCGATGTTTTTTTACGTCAAAATAAACTTAAATTTTTCACTTTTCACTCTTAACTTTTCACTTAATTAGAACTCACTTGTGAAGTGGAACTTGATATGCTCAAAGTCCTGCTGTGCCATTGATAGCACGTAGCCAGAGTCGGCTAGGAAGACGTCACGACCGTCCTTGTCCTTTGCCATATACTGATATTTACGCTTCTTGAATGCCTCAAGTTCCTGTGCATCGTCGCTCTCTATCCAGCAAGCCTTGTGCAAGTGAACAGGTTCCCAACGGCACTTGGCGTTGTACTCGTTCTCAAGACGGTACTGGATAACCTCAAACTGAAGCTGACCGACAGTTCCGACTATCTTACGGCCGTTAAACTGATTGACAAACAACTGAGCAACACCCTCGTTCATAAGTTGCTCAAGACCCTTCTGGAACTGCTTAGACTTCATAGGGTCATCGTTCTCAATATACTTGAACAGCTCTGGAGAGAATGAAGGCAATCCGCGGAAGTGGATTTTCTCGCCTTCGGTCAGAGTGTCGCCAATCTTGAATATACCATTGTCAGGAAGACCTACGATGTCACCAGCCCAAGCCTCGTCGATGGTTGACTTGCGCTGTGCCATAAACTGTGTAGGAGATGAGAAACGCACGGTCTTGCCGAGTCCTACATGGAGGTAAGGTGCATTCCTTACGAACTTGCCAGAGCATACCTTGCAGAATGCGATACAAGAACGGTGGTTCGGGTCGATGTTGGCTGTTATCTTGAAGATGAAGCCTGTGAACTTCTCTTCCTCTGGACTTACCATACGCTCCTCTGCCTTGGTTGGTTTTGGCGATGGAGCAATCTCTACGAAACAGTCGAGGAGTTCCTGAACACCGAAGTTATTGAGCGCCGAACCGAAGAATACTGGTGCAACCTCTGCAGAGCGATATGTCTCAACATCGAATTCTGGATATACTCCGTCAACGAGTTCGAGGTCTTCGCGAAGCTTTGCTGCATCCTGTTCACCAACGGTTTGGTCGAGTTGCTCAGAGTTGATGTCAACGGCAATCTTCTCCGTAACACGCTGCTTGTCAGGAGTGAAGAGGTTGAGCTGATTCTCATATATGTTATATACACCCTTAAACTTTGCACCCTGGTTGATAGGCCATGAGAGAGGTCGTACCTTGATCTGAAGCTCCTCTTCAAGCTCATCGAGAAGGTCGAAAGGATCACGACCCTCACGGTCCATCTTGTTGATGAATATGATAACAGGAGTATTGCGCATACGGCAGACCTCCATGAGCTTACGTGTCTGAGCCTCCACACCCTTTGCTCCATCGACAACGATAATGGCAGAGTCAACGGCTGTGAGCGTGCGGTATGTATCCTCGGCAAAGTCCTGGTGACCAGGGGTGTCGAGGATGTTCACCTTATATGGTAATGCTCCCTCTTCCTGATCGGCTTCAGGGAGATAGTCAAACTCCATCACGGATGTTGATACGGAGATACCACGCTGCTTCTCAATATCCATCCAGTCACTGGTAGCAGTCTTGCGGATCTTGTTGTTTTTAACGGCTCCAGCCACCTGAATCTGTCCGCCGAAAAGCAGGAATTTCTCTGTAAGTGTGGTTTTACCCGCATCCGGGTGTGAGATAATCGCAAAGGTGCGTCTTCTTTCTATTTCTTTGTTCATCTGTTTAATCCCAAAACTTTGGGTCTTCCTTTTCTTTGAAGTAATAGTCGTTTAGCATACCGATAAAAGTGGTTATTTCCTTTACGGCATTGGCGGTATTCTGCGTAATCTCCTTGTTTTGCAGACGTAGGAGCATAGTGCCGTAAAGGGCATTGAAGCAAGTCTCAATCTCTCCGGCAGCCTCACCGTTAGAGTTCTTCTGGCGAAGCTCAACGATGAAAGGAAGAACCTTGTAATACTCCGTACTGTAGAATGGGAACTTAGGACTGTCAAGCAACTGGGCATGTAGTTCTGATAGCTGTTGCAACACAATCTTGTTAATCTGAATATGTCCTTTCTCACGGCATCCCTCCTGATTGATCATGCGGATAAGGTTACCGTACCAGTCCACCATTTCCTCCTTCTGCTCGTTGGTGCAGTCGAAGCGTGAAATGTACTCTTTCTTTATTTGCTGGAGATTGCATCCGTATGCGCGGATGATATCCTCTACCTGCCACATATACAGCAGGTACTCGGCAATGTTTTCTTTTCTGAGTTTCTGGGCTATGAGCATTTTTTAATAAAAAGTGTACAGATTGAATGCTGTTCCGATGAACATTATCGCTGAGAGCACCATGACAATGCTGCCTATCAATCGGTTTATATAAATGATGCTTTTATTGCTGAATTTCTCCCTTACCTTGTCAATAAGCCATGTCAGTCCCCACCACCATAGCAATGCTCCTCCGAAGATACTGGCATAGCCGAGCGACATCTCAAACGGATGGTCGGGCACAACAAATGCCGCCTGTGCATAGCATGCCATGAAAAGGAAGATGATGAGCGGATTGGAAATGGTGACAATGAATGCTGTCAGTCCATTGTGGAATAGCGTTCCCTTCTTTCCGCTGACATGGATATTCTTCATAGGATTGCTGCGGAAACAGTAGAGTCCGAAGATGAATAGCAGGATACTGCCGAATATCTGCAAATAGAATTTGTTCTGGTGGTCGGTGATGAGATCCATTACGAAACTCATGCCGAAACCTGTGAGCAAGGCATAAATTATGTCGCTGATAGCAGCACCTACACCTGTTATGAAACCATAGCTGCGTCCTTTGTTCAGGGTTCGCTGAACGCAGAGCACACCAACCGGTCCCATAGGGGCAGAAACCACAACACCGATGAATACGCCCTTCAGCAGCAGCTCAAGGATATTTATTTGGTCAAATGGAAAAGGCAATTTATCTTGAATTAATGATGTTATATAATCCTCAACTCCTATTTGCAAGGGAACTTTTTCACGTTCCAAATCTCCCCCCATAAAGGGGGAGTGGGGAGAGGCTATTTTAATTTGCGAATGCAAAATTACTAATTTTTCCCGAATTGCATACATTTCTTGTCAAAATAATGCCAAAAACTTTGTAGTATTCATGTTTTTTCTTAATTTTGTACGGAATTTTTGTAAATAAATAGTAAAAATATGAACCAGACAAAACCATATACCATTGGCCTTGACCTTGGTGGAACTAACTCGGAATTTGGAATCGTTGACCATGAAGGTAACATCATCGCTTCTTCTACAATGAAGACTGGTGGCTATGCTACCGCAGATGACTATGTAGATGCTGCCGTCAAGTGCCTTATGCCTATTGTTGAGCAGGTTGGAGGCCTTGAGAAAATCGAATACATGGGTGCAGGAGCCCCTAATGGCAACTACCTCAACGGTTGTATAGAGTTCGCTCCTAACCTTCCTTGGGCTCACGATTCCAAGGTACCTTTGGCAAAGATGTTCTCCGACCGTCTTGGCGGTCTGCCTGTTCATCTCACCAACGATGCTAATGCTGCTGCTCTTGGCGAAATGACCTATGGTGTGGCTCGTGGCATGAAGAATTTCATCGTCATCACTCTCGGTACAGGCGTAGGCTCAGGTATTGTTGTAAATGGTGAGATGGTTTATGGTTGTGACGGTATGGCTGGAGAACTCGGACATTTCATCGTCCGTAGGGAGAATGGACGCCAATGTGGTTGTGGGCGTAAGGGATGCCTTGAGACCTATTGCTCTGCAACGGGTGTGGCTCGTACAGCAAAGGAGATAGTCTCTTCCACCGATCGTCCAACTCTTCTCCGTGAGATTGAACTTGACAAGATAACATCCCTTGATGTTAGTATTGCTGCCGGCAATGGCGATGAGGTGGCAAAAGAGATATATGAGTTTACTGGCAGACTGCTTGGCGAGGCTTGTGCCGACTTTGCAACATTCTGTTCTCCAGAGGCTTTCATCTTCTTCGGTGGAATGACGAAGGCTGGCGATCTGCTTTTTGATCCTATCAAGAAAGCATACGAAGAGAATGTAATGCCAGTATTTAAGGGTAAGGCTAAGTTTCTTGTTTCAGGTCTTAATGGTGCAGGCGCTGCCGTCTTGGGAGCTGCTGCTGTGAAGTAATGGACAAACTAATCAACACTTTTGGCATTGATGCCAGATGCACGAGGCTTCTTGAGTTCTCCTCGGTTGAGGAACTCAAGGAACATTGGTCAGAAATAGCTGAGGCTCGCCGACAGGGCAACCTCCTTATCATAGGTAGGGGAAGTAATCTCTTGCCAACAGGTGATTATGACGGTCTTGTTGTCCGCTCAAGGATTATGGGACGTTCCCTTATCGCCCCTGACAAAATAGAGGTAGGTTCAGGCGAAACCGTTGACGATATCATAGCTTGGAGCATAGCGCAAGGTCTTTATGGTATGGAGAATCTGAGTATCATACCGGGCGAGGTAGGCGCTTCCGCCGTTCAGAATATTGGGGCCTATGGTGTTGAGGCAAAGGATTTTATCACAAGTCTTCATGCCCTTGACATAGAGACTGGCGAGATAGTGGAGATAACCAACGCAGAATGTGAATATGGCTATCGACAGTCACGTTTCAAAAAAGATTGGAAGAATCGTTTCATTATTACCGATGTTACCTATCAATTAAGCACCACGTTTACTCCTCATCTTGACTATGGTAATATCCGTAAGGTGCTTGAAGAGAAGGGTGTATCATGTAATGTGGAGGATGGACAGTTGACCGCTCAACTCCTTCGCGACACTATCATCGATATCCGTAATGCCAAGCTTCCCGACTATGAGGTTGAAGGTAATGCCGGCTCTTTCTTCATGAATCCTATTGTTTCTAAGGAAAAGTTTGAAGAGTTATTGGCAAAATACCCGAATATGCCATATTACCCAGTTTCCTCTTCGGCTCCCTCCATCGGGAGGGCGGGGGAAGGGGCTGTCAAACTCCCTGCCGGTTGGCTAATAGACCAATGTGGTTGGAAAGGAAAGACTCTCGGTCGTGCAGGAGTTCATGACAAGCAGGCTCTTGTCCTTGTAAATAAAGGAGGTGCTACTGGCGAAGAAGTCGTAGCTTTATGCCGTCAGGTACAGAAAGATGTTCTTGAACGCTTCGGCGTGGAAATACATCCGGAAGTAAACATTGTTTAGAAAGCAAATCTTTTGGGGAAAGTAAATTAGAAGTAAATTAAATCAGATAAATTCATTTCTGTTTTATTTCCAAGAGACGGATGCCTTGCTGAATTGTAATTTTCTGATTATTTACTTTCTAAAATCTACAAAAAGCATTCAAATTAACAAACTTATACATTTTCCTTCAAATTATTTGTTTGTTTAAAGAAAAATCATTACTTTTGCACCCGATTTTCAAATCAGGTGCATTTTTTATGTGCCTTTGCAAACTCTTCAGGGCAGGGTGAAATTCCCGATCGGCGGTAAAGTCCGCAAGCCTTTGGGCATGAACCGTTGCAATTACGGTACCGACAGTATAGTCTGGATGGAAGAAGACTGAGCAATATCGTGTTCAGGAACAAAACATCTGCATAACGTTTTCTCCCGTTATGCAAGAAAGCCTTGAATTGTATGCCTAATTTATTAATAACAATTTAAAGCTTTCTTTTCAAAAATGAAGAAATCACTTTCAGTTGTTGCTTTAGGTATCGCAATTCTACCAAGTCTCTCATACGCTGACAAGGGCGTTGAGGCTATGCGTACTATTAGCAACGTGTCAGAAACAGAGGCTAATCCCCTCGATTTAATGGCAGACTCTGCCATCAACCTTCAGGAAGTAACCGTTAGTGCCCATTTCGTTAAGGCTAACGAGACTCCACTCAATCTCTCTACAATTACTCCTGCGGACATCCGTCTGCACCAAACAGCCCCTAACTATCTTGAGATGTTCCAGGGACTTCCAGGTGTATATGCAACCGCTTCTACTGGCTCCTATGGTGATGCTACGCTCAATATGCGTGGTTTCAAACAGGACAATATCTCAATCCTCCTCAACGGTATTCCTATTCAGGGCTTGACCTCTGGCTCAATGTATTGGAACAACTGGATGGGACTTGCTGATGCTACCTATTCCGTTCAGGTGCAGAAAGGTCTCGGCGCATCCATGCTTGCCGATTGTGCTATGGGTGGTATGGTGAACATCGTTACCCGTACTGCCACTGAGCTTCCAAGTCTTGATTTCGGAATGTCAACAACCGAATATGGCACTACAAAAGGTACTTTCGGCTATTCATCAGGTCTATTGAAGAATGGTTGGACGGTTGATGTAAACCTCGCATACGTCAAGGGTCCTGGATATGTGGAGAAGACCAATGTAGAGACATTCTCATATATGCTCTCTATCTCTAAGATTCTCAACCAGACCAATACCCTCATCTTTACGGCTCTCGGCTCTCCAGAGAAGCATGATCAGCGAAATACAGAACTGACTGCTGCTGAGGTGGATAAATATGGTCGCGACTATTCCAAGAACTGGGGCTACTACAACGGCAAGCAATACAGCATCGGTCATAACCACTATTTCAAGCCATACTTCACACTTCAGCATCTTATGAATGGGGATCGCTTCTCTATGAAGAACTCTCTCTATCTTGCCATTGCCGATGGTGGAGGTAGTAGCACGTACAACAACTATAAGTCTGGTATTCCTGCTATCATCAATCATCAGACCAACGACGGTCATATCAATTTCGATGCTATCGTGGCAGAGAACATGGAGGATGGCATTTCAAAGAACGTGATGATTGACTATCTCTCTGGACATAACCAGTTTGGAGCTATTGCCTCCGGTGACTATAAGATTACTGATTCATGGAAGGCAAGTGCCGGACTTCAGTATCAGTATTTCGATACATGGTCAAAGATGGAAATCCTCGATATGCTTGGAGGTGATGTCTTCATCGATCCTTCTTCTGGCGCTTCCCTTACTCTCGGTGACTATGTAGGTTCTCGTTATGGCCGTACCACTCACCACATCTCCGGCTATGTTCAGGGTTCTTATACCTCTGAAAAGATTAATGCTAACCTCGGTGTGTCTGTTTTCAACGGCAACTATCGCCGTCATAATGATGCCAACGGTCAGAAATCAGACTGGGCTCATGGCGTTGGTGCAAGCTTCAAGGGCGGTATCCTTTGGAAGGCCGACGACCACAACGCCCTCTATTTTAATACAGGCTACAACTCTCGTCTGCCATACGCAGGTGTCTATCTCGCTTCAAGCGATATGAGCATCACTAAGGATATCACCAACGAGACTAACATCATGGCTGAAATGGGATGGCGACCTACTTGGAACGGCGGTGGCATGGAACTTTCTGCCTATATCGCTTCATGGCGAAACAAAACCCTCACCATTAGTGCTGCAAAGCAGGCTAATGCGGCTGCTGAGAAGTATCAGATCAAGGGCCTTAACGCTCTCCATACAGGTATTGAGCTCAACGCTCATCAGCAACTTACCCCTTGGCTCAAGGCAAGCGTATATGCTATGACTGCTTCCTGGAAATGGAAGAATTCTGGTAATGCCATTACATACGATACATATTCTGGCGAGACTCTCAAGGAAACCTCTATCTTTTGCGACGGACTTCACGTAGGCGATGCCCCACAGACTCAGATGGGTGCACAGCTCGATGCAAAGCTTCACGGCGGTTTCTATATCCACGCAGGATGGCAGTTCAACGCCCGTATGTATGCTGATTTCGAGCCTTCAAGTCGTACTCCTGACGATAAGGCAGACTCTTACGAGTTTCCTTCATATCATCTTCTTGATGCCACATTCGGTTGGGAAGGCGCTCTTACCAATGACATCCGTATAAATCTCTTCGCAACAGGTCGTAACCTCCTCGATACCAAGTATATCGAGCGCGGTACGGATGGCAAGACTCACGACCTCGATTCATTCACAGGCTATTGGGGAGCTGCTCGCACAATGAGCTTCGGCTTCCGCCTCAGTCTCTAAGCATTAATGCGATATTAATGTGTAATTAGTGGTAATTAATGTTTCCTCACGGAGTGAGACATATAATGCCCATTAATACCACATTAATATCGCATTAATTTCTTAATCTCTAATCAGCATCTTCCTCGGCATCAAAAGTACAACCTTTTGAATCTAAGGTACCTATACCTCCCCATGGGATACTTTCCTGTACAAGCACATGCTGCTTTAGGTCTTTAACTCGATAAGTTGGTTTGTTATACTTTTTTCTCATAATTTTTTAATTATTGAATGACTATTTTCTTTCCGCTTTTGATGTATATACCATGCGTCAAAGCTTTTTCATTTACAACTCTGCCATTCAAGTCGTGGACAATATTTGCTTCTCGTTTTTTTTGTGAGACACAAGAAATGCCAGTTGTATTATTTTCTTCAACGTCACCCTCAACTACTTCAATAGTAAAAGTCTTTGCGGCATGGATGGTATTGTACATAGGACTACGTGCTTCAACCTTGACATACCAACGGTATGGTTTTAAATTACTTACACCATCGGTCATAACGATAGCGCCACCACCCATAGCATAATAATCGTTTTCAAGCAAGATAGAGGCAGGAATGGTACTATAAGTACCTGTGAATGTATATTTATCGATTGTCGTAGAGCAATCTATGCTATTTTCTTCAGCAGGATAGAGAGTCATATCATTTACGGAAACCATCTTCTTGCCTATTGTCTTTGCCTTGATAAGATAAGGAGTGTTTGGAATGAGGGAACCTTCCTCGATCTTTTCTATATCCATTATTGTCTTATCGATGATATTATCATTATTGGTGTCTATCTGACGAATACCATTGATATAAGCCACATCGAATTCATCCTTCCAATCGTCATAACCCATAGAAAATGGAATGTATAGAGATTGCCACTTGGTATTGTTGAAAGTACGAGTATAGAAGATCTTCTGATTATTCAACAGCGAACCATTTGTATAAGTTTCGCCATCAGTTAATATGGATGTATTATCTGGATTATTGATGTTGAACATATCGTGAACAGCAATGACTGCAGCTTTTTGACAGAGATAAGCATTCTCATCAGTCACAGATACAAATTCATCTGGATAAGTAGCTGAATTTCTTTGAGAGTCAGTTATACTTACGCGATAGGGATTCCCCATAATGGACACTCCATATCGAGGAGCGATAAGTGTTTCAAAGTATGCTGCGCACGCAACGTATTGTCCTATGCCAGGAGCCAAGTGGAGTTTGTCATTGGAGAATCCATATTCCGTAGTATTTATTAAAGATTGACGAATGTTTTGTACTGCTGTCCCATATGGAATTATAAAATCAACACCATAATCTATACAGAACTGATGATATGAATCGGCTATGAGCTTAAACAAGTTGTTTGTGTTACTGCTATACTTATAAGCTGCATGAATCATATTTATGCCTATCGCAGCTTGTGGTTGATAAGTCCTGATTAGGTTTATTAGTTCGGGTAAATGACCGCCTGCATGATTTTGATTCCACAAACTATATTGGTGGGAATAATTGCTGACCTGCTGAATGATGATTATATCCCACTTACAATCGGTGAAAACCTTTCTAATATTGGAACCATCATAAGGAGTTGCAGAACTTGCTATTGGTAGTGTTATACCTCCAAAAACTTTGTATATATAATAACCGGTAGCATCCTTGTCATTCCAACAATTAACAAAAGTAGAAAAGGAACCACCTCCTCTATTGCATTTATATAGACACATATCACTTGTATTTATACCTGCTCTTTGCACCATATTAGACAAATACACCGTGGAATTCTCTGTAAAAGAATTGCCTATATGAAGTACTTTAAGTGAATCTTTCTTCAGATTGACTTTTGGCAAGTTTTCCATATAATAAGTAGATTCATTCTGTGCTTTTATTGTAATTGCAAACACAAGACACACAAACATAATAACGATTTTGTATTTCATGATAGAAAATTAAAATAGGGCGTAGACTTCCGATGTCCTCGTCCCATTCCTAGGTTCCGCCAAGAACCGCTACACAGACAAGTATACGGCAAAGTCCACGTCCTAAACGGACATGGAACTTTTTGCTTACTCGTTCTCGTGTATTGAATTTGGCGGATTCAGGAATGGAGAACAAAAGCTAAAAGCTCAATGTTATATTTTATTCCGAGAGAATCGGTAGTTGCTCACCCAAGTTAATAAAATAATTGTTTAACTATCTTGCAGATACCAGTATCTAATACTAATTCCGCATAAGGGGAACGTTACCGTTCGTCTGTTTAATTACGTTTTACTTTCTGTTCCTTATTATATAAGTTTTGAGGGTTAATATTATTTGTTTGATATTCTACGTGCAAAAATAAGCAAAATATCTGATACTTCCAAATATTTGTAAAAAAAAGAGCTTTTCCTCTTGATTCTCCATGTTTTTCCTCTCGTTAATAATCCGTCTTGGCTATATCCTTCCTCCTAAGATCCTCCATCAGTCCTCCATCGATACTCCATCGATACTCCATCGAAACGATGGACCATCGATGGAGTATCGATGGAGTATCGATGGAGTATCATATATGGAAAAAGGGAAAATGTGGGGCTTTCGCCCCTTGGTGGAAAGAATATGTTTCGCTTGCGCGGAGGGGGCTTAGAAAGGATTCTGCTTGCGCTTGAACTTTGCGAAGAAATTAGATCAGTTAAGTTTTACGAACAGGAAATCACGAAAGAAACGGATGTTTAGAGCCTCTAAATCCCCCTGCATAGGGGACTTTTATCTGTGTTATCCCAAATATCTGTGTTAAAAACATGAACACGGAAGACACAAAATAAACGAGACTTCCATTTCATCCGTGCTTTCTGTGGTCAATAAAAATGGAAACGGATGTATCAGTTTTTATTAATTCTTTAAAAAGAAAATTCTCCAAATCTCTAAATCTTGATAAATTAGATTTATCTTGACTGAACAGGGTGATTTGTGAGGAAAAATATGAAAAACAGTCAATAAATGTAGAAATAACGTTGAAAAATAAAGAAAAAGCGAACATTTTCTGTATTTTTTCTTGAAAATTGTTGTACGTACACATTTTTATTAGTAACTTTGCACACGGAAATATAAAGTGTGCACTATTTTTAGAGCATAATTACACTTCTTTCCATATAGTTACATTTAAAAGACTAATATATTTTATTAATTCAGATAACAAAAATGTCTTACAATTTACTTAAGGGCAAGCGCGGAATCATCTTCGGCGCACTTAATGACCAGTCTATCGCTTGGAAGGTTGCTGAGCGTGCAGTAGAAGAGGGCGCACAGATCGTTCTCACTAACACTCCTGTTGCATGTCGTATGGGTACTATCGACGAACTTGCACAGAAGACAAATGCAGTAATCATTCCGGCAGACGCAACGAGCGTTGAGGATCTTGAGAATCTCTTTGTAGAGGCTCAGAAGGCTCTCGGTGGCAAGATTGACTTCGTTCTCCATTCATGCGCGATGTCAATGAATATGCGTAAGAAGCGCACATACGATGATCTCGACTATGACTTCCTCGATAAGACTCTCGACATCTCTGCTATCTCTTTCCACAAGATGATTCAGGTTGCAAAGAAGCTTGACGCTATTGCAGAATACGGTTCTATCCTTGCTCTCACATACGTTGCTTCACATCGTACATTCTTCGGTTACAACGATATGGCTGATGCAAAGGCTCTCCTTGAGTCTATCGCACGTTCTTTCGGTTATATATATGGTCGTGAGAAGGGTGTTCGTGTAAATACAATCTCTCAGTCTCCTACATTGACAACTGCAGGTGGCGGTATCAAGGGTTTCGACGGTATGCTTGACTATGCTGACCGTATGTCTCCTCTTGGCAACGCAAGTGCTGATGAGTGTGCCGACTATTGTGTGGTTATGTTCTCTGACCTTACCCGTAAGGTTACTATGCAGACTCTCTTCCACGATGGTGGTTTCTCTAACATGGGTATGTCTCTCCGCGGTATGACTCAGTATAACAAGAGCTTCATCCCAGAGAATACAGATCAGGAGACGGGAAAGATTATTTACGGGTAAAAGCCTAACCTGCGGCCCCTCACCCGTCACTACGTGACACCCTCTCCCCAAGGGGCGAGGGGGAAGTTACTACTTCTAATCAATGGGGGGCGTTGATAAAAATATAAATGCCGCTTATGGTTCCTTAATGGATTTCCATAAGCGGCATTTGGGTTTATATCTTTTTAGCGATAAAAATGTAACTTTTCCCTCGCCCCTTGGGGAGAGGGTGCCCGAAGGGCGGGTGAGGGGCCGAGGGCTATTTAATGGCCATACACTCCGTCTCTATCAACCAGCCTGGGCGGCAGACTGGGGCAAGAACGATGACGTAAGGCTTGTTAGGGAATCGCTCTGCGAACATTCGGCTAACGATGTCGTAGTCAGCTACATCACGAAGATAGACGGACATCTCGCTCACGTTATCCCAAGTACATTCAGCCTCGGCAAGAAGAACCTGGATATTCTCGAGCATACGCTCTGTCTGACGGACAATATCGCCGGTATGAACAACCATACCCTTGTTGTCGATACTTGCCGTACCGCTTATAAACACGTGACGTCTATCCTCATAGTCAACGTATGTGCCACGCTCGAAGCTGACGCCATAGTCGCTTGTGCGGTTTAGGTGGGTTGGGGCATAGAGATACTTTATCTGATCCTTGGTTATACCGTCAACAGCATAGTTGTCGAGCTGCACAAGGACATTAGGATCAGCCTGACGGCCGCCTATGCCAGTAGAGGCTATGAAATGAGTCTGGTTTGTCAAGCCTTGATGGAAGAACACATGATTACGAGCACGAACCACACCACCATAGTTAAGGTCCACGTTTGCCACGAAGAACCAAGTGCGGATGCAGTTCTTTTCGAGAGTACAGCCTTCCTTTTCAAGTTGCTCAATATATTCCTCGAGAAGATGATGAGCCTGATACTCGCTACTTGCAGCCATGTTATAGGCACTTCCATTCCATAGGTGGCGGTATTTGCCTTGCTTGACCTCATAGAGACCGCTTTCAGAGATGCGTGTCTCTATACCAGTCATCATATATACCCAGATGGCAATCTTTGTGCCGTCGAGAGGTGGCTGTTCAATTACAGATACAGCACATTCCTTTGTCTCGCGCTCCAGGACCATTTCGGCTTGGTTGGCTGAATCGCTAAGGTAGTAACGCTTGAAAACGGCTACATATCCCTTGAGAAGATCCTCGCGCAAAGAGGCATAGGCATCAAGAACGGCATCAAGCTGCTCCTTGTATGTCATCCCGATGTTATCCGCATGGATCATCGCATGAGCCTCGCGCACCTCAGAGCCATTATCGAATACATACACCTCGGCACGCGCCTTATTCAGTTTTATTGTCTGTTGATTATATGACATTTTTTTGTTTTTATTGCATAAAAAGGCTAAAGTCTAAGGTCTAAAGTCTTTTGCCATTCGTCTTTTGCCTTTTGCCAAATTCTTTTGCAAAGTTACTGCATTTTGGTAAGAATACCAAAAAACAATGATAAATTCTTCCTTCCTAAAAAGGAAAATACCTACTAATGATGATTAGTTGCCAGCATAGCTGTGCATGCCTCCTAATAAATAATTAACCCCGAAATAGGTCATTAGGATTGACAGGAACGCTATTATCAGATAAATGTCATGTACCTTTGCCTTGCGCATCACCGGTAATGAACCTACATGCAGAGGTACGCAGTAGATTAACATTGATATCAAAGCCCATACCTCCTTAGGATCCCAGCTCCAGTAAGTTCCCCATGACTGGTTTGCCCATATAGCTCCGAGGAAGATGCCTATTGTAAGGAATATCTCCGCAGGATAGAGCATTAGTCGGTTTAGGGCATCGAGTCGGGCATCTTTCTTCACAAGGTCAACGCCAGCTATTACCGCCATAAAGGCGAATAGCGAGTACGAGATCATTATCAGGGATACGTGGGTGGTAAGCCAAGGCGAATGCAATACAGGCATCAGGGAGGTTATCTGTGGAGACATTTCTGATAGATGAGCCACAAGTAGTGTGAGGCCTGCAATCATCAGACCGCCTATCGTTACAGTATTGCATACGAAAGTCTGTTTTCTGAGCATCCAGACTGCCACGAGTGTTAGCAAAGAAGTGGATAGCGAGACGAATGCCATAGTCTCATAGCCGTTGGATAGAGGTATGTTGCCTGAGATATACCAACGCAGAAGGAAAACGGCAAGCTGAAATATGCAAATAATCGATAATATGCCTAATTTTACTGCAAAACCTTTCTTTCTTGTGATTTCTGCTATCACAATTACAAGAACGCCTATCACAATCATGAACGCCCCCACAACGGTAAATGGCTGCTGATTGTATAGAATCTCGGCTGAGATACGAGTCTCACTTGGAGGGTTGTTGCCTTTGTAATGCTCTATGAGCTTGCCTGTTACAGCTGCATTCACAAGAGAAATCTGTTCGTCAACATCATATATCGAGCGCACAAGTTTCTTGTCCTGTTCATCTTCGCCCTTGCTCATCTGCTCATTGAGAAGGATGTCGAGTTTGTATCTTCCGTCGCTCTCATAGAAATCCTTGATGCGTGCAAGGTTGGAGTTTATGCCAAGTCTTTCCTTCAGAGCCTTGTTCTTTATCTTCAGAAGTTGTTTCTCGCTCCATTCCTCTGGAGCCATAGGCAAAGAAAGAAGAAGTTGTTCGGCAGAAAGTCCTTTGTATGAGGTCTTTCCTGTGATTTTCAGACAGAAATCATGTGCAAGCGTGTTTAGCGGACATACTCTTCCGTTATATACAATCAGCTTTCTCTCTGCCTTCTCCGCATCTTCCCTTGCCACTACGGGAGTCTTGGCAAAAGAGGTTGCTGCTACTAACACCAAACATCCAATAGCCAACACCCTGCTTCCGTTAAGTTGCCTGTATAGTTGCTTTATTCTTGGCGTTCTAAGAACAAGGAGCAGAATTGCGCTAACAATAAGCAATCCATAGCCGATATATGTTATTCCCGTGCCGTAAGGGTCATACGTTACCGTCAGTATGCTGCCTTTCATGTCCCTGTCGAAGGATGTCTGATAGAAACGATATCCTTCCACCACGGCAATGTTATTCATCGAAACAGTTTCGTTGATGCTTTCTTCGTCCGTGGAAAAGGTGAGGTGAGAGGCATAGTCGGAATGGGTTGTAGTACCCTCGTAGTTCTTTATGTTGAAATCGTTGAGCGTTACTGAGAAAGGTAAGGTGGCGGTTCGCATATCGCCGTTGCTGATTTGCTCCGAGTATAGCCTTGCCTTTTCGCCACAACGAAGATGCAGATAACCTTTTTTTGATGTGATATGGGTTGTTAAAGCTCCTGCAAGAATCACGACAAAAGAGATATGGAGCATAAGCACGGTCAATGTCTTTTGCATTCCGCTGGTGATAATTCTTGCTATTGATGCAATGGCAAGTACAGCCCAGATGGCAGTAAACCACCATGTGGAGTATATCTTTGTGTTGACGAATGTCGTGCCGTGTATCTTTTCAACGATTGTTGCGATGGCCATGACCATGACCACCGCAGCAACTATCATAAATGGTAATATTCGTAATGTTTTATTCTTTTGCGCCATTATCTATCCATGACTTGATGATATCCACGAAGGCTCCGTAGTCAGAGAAGAAACCATTGTGGAAACCACTTTCATCTGTGATTATCTTGTAGAGCATACTGTTTTCGGAATCTCCAGCCGTCACACGGTTCAGCGTTGCATCCTTGTTGCTCTTCACACCCACAAGGTTCTTGTAGGCATTCTCTGCCGAGAGATCAAGTCCGCGTGCCGCTTTTTCACCGCTATGGCATCGTGAGCATGTTGTTGCCGTACCTTGGAATATCGTATTGTTTATTGCAGAGAACATACTCACGTTCTGCTTTCCGACATCAATTCTTATGGTATCGTCAGCAGATACATTCTCTACCTTATACCTATAAAACGTAGAAACACGCTTTCTTAGTGTGTTGGTGAGGGCAATCTCTATTATTTTTGCACCAGAAGGCACATTACTAAGTGTAATTGCCGTCTCTTTTCCGTCGATCTGAATGGTTTTCTGGATGCTTGAGTACTCATCATCCTCGCTAAATGCAGCCACAACCACGTTATAGTTGTCTGCCCATTGATCCACACCATCGAAAGTGCCTGTTATCTTCACGTTATATCCAGTTTGCTCGCTCTCATATACAGGATCCGTCACGAACCCGTCATCGCATGAGGCAAGCATCATAGCTGTAAGTGGTAATATTGCAATAAATCTCTTCATAACTGTTTTTTTTCGCTCTCCGGCTGACACATACTCCGATGTTATCAACATCGGACTTCCCTCCCTATGGCGGGAAGTCGAAGATTGAGTATCTTCGAGTATGTGCAAAGCGGGGGGAGAGGCCGTTTAGAAAGTGTATTGAAGCATTACCACGGCACTATGTTTTGCTACGCCGAGGTCATCGTTGTCTCTGTCGAGCTGTGTCTCGTGACCTGTTCTGCCGATATACTGATACATGGCAGAAACCTTAAGACCGCTGTTCTTGATGAAATAGTTACAACCCACAGCAGGCATATTCAGAACACCGTCCTTGCTGCTTCCGTTTCTATCCATAAAATCATAGCGGGCAGCCAACTGCCATTGTGGTGTCACGAAATATCCTGCCTGAACATATCCGCCTATGAAGTCGTATGTCTCATCAATTTTCTGACGTTCTGTGAACCCTACGTTCATCCAGTATGCCTCGCCTGAGAAATACCAGCGGTTGTGAAGATATGAAACCTCGAAACCCATTCGGGTATCATTAGTGCTCTCGCTTTCTGACTCCACATTCACACTTCCTGAAAGAGCAACTTCAAGTTTGTTCTCGTTAAGCATCTTTGCATTCCCCTGTGTTCTTGGCATTGTGCCGAAAGGAGTCCATGCAATTCTTCCTGCATAGAGCAAAGAAGGAATGTGCCAGTCGTCAGAGAAAGTCTTTGTTGCAGAGTTTGAACCTGCGCCCGTACCATTGAACATACCAAGTTCATAGCCCCATTGCTTGCTCATCTTACCATGTATCATAACGCCCATATCGAAGCCTGTGCCTATCTTAGGGCATACAGCGTTAAGTGAGTATGGCATAATGGTTGTAGCTGTGAGTGATGTTGGGACGCATGGCATAAGAGTCTCGCCAAGAGTGGTGAGGTATGCGCTTGAGAAAGGAGTCTTGAATTTACCCACTTTAACGGCAAAGCCATCGCTTACCTTCACATCAAACCAAGCCTGCTGAAGTATGTTTGCTCCGGAAGCTGCTGCGTTTATTGAAAGGTTGTATGTTATGTTGCTGAAAGCCTTACCTGTGAAGCCAAGTACTGCGTATGGCATAGCGAAACCTGAATTTGCCACGTTATCCTGATTATAAGCCTTGTCCAGACCTTCATCATCATAATAGTGGAAATTGGCAGTTGACTGTATCATCAAATACGGCTTGAAAGAGAACTTGCCATCCTTGGATTCTATCTGGAACATTCTGTCACTTCCGATAGTCACTACGCCATTTTCGGCGTCATAGTTCTCAGAAGCCTGAGCCTCGCTTGTGCTGTTTATTTCATTCTCAACATTCTCAGCATTTACTGTAAATGCCATCATCGCTGCACATGCAGTAAGGTATATCTTTTTCATAATGTTTTCTTCAAATAAATAGTAATTTTAATAGTTAAATACTAAATGATTATAGGCTTTCAAGGAACTTTATCATCGCATCCCTGTCTGCCTTATCCATCTTCATGAACAGGTTTCGTGAAGCAAGACCTTCACCGCCATGCCAGAGGATAGCCTCTTTGAAGTTGCGTGCTCTTCCGTCGTGCAGGAAGTATGTATGTCCGTTCACTTTCTTCTGCAATCCGATACCCCAGAGTGGGGTAGTGCGCCATTCATTTCCGCGTGCAAGACCGCTTGTGTAGTTATCGTTCAGTCCTACGCCCATGATTTCTGAACCCATGTCGTGCAATAGATAATCGGTATATGGGTGTATTGTCTGACTTCCAAGCCAAGGCAACTCCGTACCGCAAAGCAATGTTGCACCTCGTGGACGTGTATGCAGCGTGGTGACGTGGCATAGATGACACTTAGCCTCGAAGAACATTTTTTCACCTCTCTGAACAGCCTCGCGTTCAGTCATTGTTACCGTAGTGCCGTTAGAGCGTGTCAATGTCACCTTTGTCATGGTACTGCCAAGTCTTCTTGCAGGAACACCAAGACTATGCAGATACAGATCCACATCCTCCATATCCTCTGCCGAAACATCGAGTTTATCGTATGTGAGTCCCATCATCGAGCCTTCCACCATCTGATGCTGCCCCTCGCAAATCTCTTCTGGATAGCGTGAGTTCGTAGCACCCATATCACTTGAGAAACCAAGTTCAACGGTGAGGTCAAGGTGCTGTGCCTTATTGCCTGAGAGTCCGATGCCCTTCACGCCTTTCTCCGTTATATAGTTGCATCTTCCTGAAATGCCATATTCAGGGTAGTTGCTTTGAGCAGCAAGTCTTTCTATTTCAGAACGGTCTATTGCCATCATCTGTCCCATACCCACGTGTCTGAGAGGAATACGAACGGTGCAGAACAAATCCTCGGGATTTATCGTAACTGAGTCTTTCTTCACATCGTCCCACATCTTCTTATACCACTTTACGACCTTGAAGTTAGGGTGCGCAAGCTCGTAAGGCTCGCCATCGGGGAATGTGCCTTTCTCGTAGTTATAGCGTATCTCCACCTTACCCTCCGGTGTCACGCCATAGATAGTCTGGTCATGGAGCACACGACCATAGTCCTGGAAGAAAACGCCATTCTTTCTTGCTACATATATCAGCATTGCCGACATTCCGTTAGTGCCGGAGCCATATACAGGTGTACCATCGGCATCTGTGCCTATCTGATTCCATACTCCTGGGTTAGTTCTTCCGGCATTAGCATGGCAGGAAGCACATGAATATCCGGCATATACAGGACCATAGTTATCCGTTACGTTATCGTAAAGTCTGTTGCCATGCTGGAATCGGGTAGCGTATTTCCCCGAAAGCCATTCGGCATCAATGTCGTATGCCTTTGACGAATCCCAGAAAATAGTAGAAGTACCTGCCGACAATCCCCATTTCGTAAGATCATTGGCATGTACCTCAAGGAATTCGTCCACCCCTTCTGTGTCCTCTGAACAGGACCACAGGCAAAGTGGCATGAGAATAGCGAGTGTATAGTTCAGAAATGTTTTCATAATGTCTTTATACAGCTAACTATCCCTCGCATCACGCGAGGGATAGTCCCTGTTTTTTTCTTATGTATGCTTAAACTTACTTTACGGTTCTTGCCTTACCGTCCTTGAACAGGAGGTACTCAAGAGTGTGGAATCCGCGGAGTGACTGTGCAGCCTCGATAGCCTCGCTGTCCTCGTCGTATTCGCCAGTCCACTGGAATGAAGACCACTTCTGCTCCTTCATTACCTGTACGATACCAGCCTGATCCAAAGGCCATGAATCCATGTTAGGGTCAAGACCAAGCTCAGAAACTGGACCGAAGAGGAATGCCTCTGATGTCTCCCATGGCTGACGTGATGCAAGCCAAGCCTCACAAGCAGCCTCGAATGTTGCATTTGAAGGATTCTTCTGCAATGCCTGAACAGCCTCAAGAAGAGCCTTGTTCTTTGCTGCAAGATCCTTGTATGTAGGAAGTGCTACCTTGTCAACAAACTGATCTGTGATAGCCTGACAATCTGTCTCTGAGAGGTTGTCTTTTATAAGACCTTTGAGTTCCTCAAGGCTGGTTACAAGCTCTGCACAAGCATCCATAGCTGCAGCAGCCTCGCTTGAACCTATGTTGTTACGGAATGGCTGTGGAATAGCGTCGATAGCTGACCATGCCTTGCCTACGTTCTGCCATACTACGATTGAAGCTGCACGAAGCTTGTCACTTGACATACACTTCACGATAACAGAGTTCTGTGTCAGAACACCCTGTTGCATTGCTGTCTTATAGTCGTACTTTGCAGGAGAACCTGTAATTGGCTGTCCGAGCAGAGAGTTTGCAATAGAGAGGATGTTGTTCTTGTAGTCATCACGAGAGTGCCATGAATACCATGACTCCACAGCATAGAGTGCCTGTGTCTTCTTGTTTGAGTTCCAGTAATCTACTGGCTCACCAATCTTTGCTGTGCCAACCTCATTTGCGATGTCGATGCAACCATCGATGATCTGTTCTACGCAAGCTACTGCTGAATTATAGCCAGAAGCGGCATCGTGGTTCTTGAAGCTCTTTGCGAAACTGTTGTTCCACTCATTATAGAGAGCCTGAGAGTCATCATTGAGAAGCTTTGCCACGTTTACTGCATAGTTACCCCATGCCGCAGCATTTTCTGAGTTGTAATCAAGATCCTCGGCATTAGCGTATGGATCTACTGTGTTGTCCTTCTTGTCATCATCATCATCGCTACATGATGTAAGACTCACTGTTGCAAGTGCTGCAACTGCAAAAATTGAAGCTTTGAAAATCTTGTTCATTTTTATTTAATTTTTAATTATCAATTATCCATTATCAATTTGAAAAGAACCATCCCGTCCACGCAATTCCTATTGCGAATTCATTCTCAGAGTTGTACTTTCCACCACCTATCTTACGTGTTGTATAGTCTGCCTTTACAACGATGTCTGATGTGGCACGCCAGTTTACGCCCATCACCCACATACTCGTTTTCAGACGTTCCTCTGCAGTATAGTAGCCTCTCACATCCTGCTGAGGGTTGTAGTACTCATACCTCATGAATGGAATGATATCAGGACAATTCTCACTCTGCGCCAGACCTGCAATCTTCAGACCTATCTCACCGCCATAACTTACGGCATTGTGTGCCACAGGTGTAAGGCGTGTATAGCCAGACTTGTTTGACAACTTACCGTTCTTTGAAGATAGAACCTCAGAGTTTGTCAGACTTCCATATATCATGTTAGCCCTTGCCTCCACATATCTGTTCTTATACTGGCCGTCGAGGTTATATATGCGTACAGGCATCTTCCCAAGACCGTCGTATGTCTGTGTCTTATCGGCATTGCCACCCACGTTTGCGCAGTAGTATATGCTACCACCTATGCGAAGTCCTGGTACACCCTTATAATCTACGCGAAGCACATAACCCGGATTCGTGAAGTTATCCTGCTCAAACTTACCCTGCTTGGCACCACGCGCCCATGAATTGCGGTCGAAACCATTTGCATTGAGACCAGACACAATCTGAGCCTCATAGTCAAATCTGCCATAGCCCTTGCCTATTGTGCCGAAGAATTCAAGACCTGTCTCATGCCATGTACAAGGAAGAATAGAAGTCTCGCCTTCCGGACGCACAGTACCGAAGAACTGCGTAGGCTCATGATGTGAGTTGGTAAGACCTACAGGCACTACCATGTGGCCAACCCTTACGTTGAATGCTCGGTTTATCAGACGTGTGAGATGCATCTGCTCCAGAGCTACCTCACCGCCTTTCTCTATCTCTGTCTCATACTCACCGTTCTCCGTATTCTCAAGTTCGTATGCAGTACCTACACCGCCAGCCTCAAACTCCACCTCAACACCGAGAATCCATTTTGAGTTGAACTTATAGTCGCCGGCAATAACGGCACGCGGAATGGATATCGTATTACGGTTCTCCTTCACATTACCGCCTGAATGGCCGAAGAAACGGTTGGTGCCATAATCTTTAAAAGCAGCCACGAGTTCACCATAGCCGCCTATTCTCCACTTCTCAAATGTATTATAAGGATACACATCCTGAACAACTTCGCTATCCTTGCTCTCCTGAGCATTTGCAGTGGCTATGCATCCCATCACAGCCATTGCTGTAATAATTCTTTTCATATCGGCTGCAAAATTACTATCTTTCCCCCACCTTCACAATACCCAAAAATTATGCTTTTTCATTGCCACTTTCACATCACCAATACCCAAAATTAGGTATTCGCTAATCATTTTTAGGTATTCAAAGTTGTTAAAAATGCAAAATCTGAGAATTAATACCTACTTTTTATTATTGTGTATTTCGCAAAAAAATCTTAATTTTGCACTCGGAAAAGAATTACGAGTTACGAATTACTAATTACTTGTTTGCTATATGCGATCACATACGCCCTATTAGCGAATAAAGCCAACTAGGTAATTCGTAATTAGTCATTAGTCATTCTGAAAATGAAAAAGATGAAACTTTACGAACCAGAGGATAGCATGATAACCCTGATTCGAGACAACTACAGCGTACTCCAGAGCCTCGGTGCATTTGGCATTAGTCTTGGCTTTGGCGACAAATCCGTGCGTGAGGTATGTGAGATGCAGAATGTAGATACCTATACATTCCTCGCAGTGGTAAACCTTGCACTCAACGGCTACCACGCGCAGGATGACGAGTCGAAACTATCCGTGCCTACCCTGATGAAATACCTCCGCGCATCCCACGAGTACTACCTCGGGTTCCAGTTGCCTTATATCCGTACTGAACTCGTTGCTGCACTCGACGAGAGCGATAACCTTGCCCCTCTCATCTTGCGCCTCTACGACGACTATGCCAAGTCCATACACCAGCACATGAAGTATGAGGAAAAGGCTCTCTTCCCCTATGTTGAGGCTCTGCTTCGTGGCGAGACTGTCGAGGGCTACAATGCCGACACGTTCTCAAAGCATCATGGCGATATCTCCGAGAAACTCAAGGAACTGAAGAACATCATCATCAAGTATCTGCCTGCTGATGCGCTGCACAACAACCAGCTCACTGCGTGTCTCTATGACATATATAATAATGAGGAATGGCTACAGCTTCATTCATTGGTAGAGGACGAGATCTTCGTGCCTGCCATCCGGCACCTTGAGATGCGAGCCAAGAACGATGATGTCACAATGAAGATATCAAGGATGATAGGTCATAACCCAGATGCGTCCGATGCATTGTCTGACAGGGAGAAGGATGTAATAGTGGCAATGGTGCAGGGCATGAGCAATAAGGAGATAGCCGACCACCTCTTCATCTCTATCAACACCGTTATAACCCACAGACGCAACATAGCGCGAAAGCTGCAGATCCATTCACCTGCAGGTCTCACCATCTATGCAATCGTCAATAACCTCATCGACATATCCAACGTAAAACTTTAGCCTTACAATAGGTGCTAAAGTCTTTTTAATAGCGAACAAATTAATAGATTAAAATATTAAACGCAGAGACGCGGAGTCGCAGAGTTTTTTCTTTGTGCCTTCGCGTCTTTGCGTTTGTTTTTACCAACACCTAACCCCCATCACCCAACACCTATAAAGGGTTTATCACATACCTACCCCCCAATTGAGCATATTCAGTTAGGGGGTAGTTGCTTGTTCGTAATTTATACATGCACTAATTTCCTTATTGTTACCTGTTACTTGTTACCGCAGGGTTAGACATTCCGCTTCTTATATTTCCTTTCAACGAAAAGGAAGAAGATGATAGCCATGATGAGATAATTCGTAATGCTGATGCAGTCCTTTTTAAAAGAATAAAATTTCAATTCCATGTAAGGACTTATCTCCCGATAGCTACCTTCCGAAACAATAACACAATACTTGTCAAATTCAATGTTTCGATGAGTCTCATGCAAAAAAGCCCTATCCCCATAACTACTTAACCAATCATTAGGGGCATGTTTCAAGGCATTATTAAACCTATCATAGACCTCATCATAAGAGCCGTCAGTAGGTTCTGATACAGAATCTCTAAAGAGTTGATACGACTTTGCCAGACATACCTTTATCTCCTCGTCTGATGACATAGCCTCTTTCGAGCATATTGTCACAGGTCTCTGCACATAACTGAAATAGTGTCCTTTATATCCACAGATAAAATTGTATGTCCATGGACTATTCGTAAGTTGATATTCGTGAGGATAGTCAAGCTTTCTTTTCGTTTCTCCCTTGTATTCTACGCAATATGTCGTATTTCGTATTTGGGCAACATTATCCGAGGTCATCATACTGTCTATCTTGGAAGTGTACTTAACGTAGTTTCCATTAGGAAACAGATCTAAGCGAGGTGCGAGCTTTTCCATGTAATAACATTCGAAAGCATGGAAGAGTAGCGGTTCTGTAAAATAGATGAACAGACACGCAAAAAATATGTTGATCCTTTTCATCACTTTCCCATTACATAATAATTGAACTTCTCGTAGTTTGTTCCATCTGCTTGCTAATGTCCTTGAGAATTCTGTATGTATTCTTTCCTTTTGCCATATAGATTTTTTTTAGATTTTCTGAATACAAAAATATATATAATATTTGGGATAACAAAAAGATTTCCGACTATTTTCGAACTTGTTGCAATATATCTTTTGAATGTTTGTGGTTGTATAGCGTTGCATATCAATATATTATATGTGTGAATCTGTGATATATACAAATTGTAATTGCAACACCTCTGTGTCAGGTATGATGTCAACGAATGCAGTATGATAATAACTATAAAGCAGTAAACAAAAATCAGAAAAAAAACACATCCCGGAAAACGTGTCGGTAACAGGTAACGGGTAACAATAAGGAAATGAGTGTAGCTGAAGCCCTATATTTTTAATTTCTATATATAATAAGGTATATAAACTCCTTAGAATAATTCCGTAAAATTTTTGGCCATACACTCAATTCCTTATTGTTACCTGTTACTTGTTACTGGTCGTGGCTTGGCTAGCTTGCTGTGGTAGTCTAAGGTAAAGAGAATGAGGCTGTTAGCGTAAAGTGGAAAGTTGGATATAGGCGCCCGATAGTCTCAATAACATAACAGCAAGCATTAATTCTGGGCAGATTCACCTTGTTTTTCCCCTGATTTTGTTTACAGCTTTTTAGTTATTATTATACTGCATTCGTTGACATCATACTGAATTCGTTTACTCCACATGGAAAACGATGTAAAGACGCGAAAATTGCTCTGGAACCCCTCCAATGCAGTTCCGTTGTACCTCCGTTATAAATCCGTTATAAGTCCGTTGATGCTCCATCGATGGGAGCGAACCTAAAGCGAAGGTATAGCGAAGGCAGAACGAAGGCATAGCGAAGGCACGACATCGTTTCTACCCTGCGGTAACAAGTAACAGGTAACAATAAGGAAATTAGTGTTAGCGTATCTCATTTCAGACATAGCACCCCCCATCTGGATGTTCTCTGTTGGGTGTCGGGCTTTGGCTTTGTTATTCGCATAGCTCATCAAGCTGAAGCAAGTCGTAGAACTTACGTTGTTTATTCAACGCAAAGGCGAGAAGGCGCAATCTCGTTTGTCCATTGGCATACGATTTTCACGGTTTTATTGAAAAAATGCCATGCACACATATAAAAATATAGAAAAAATATGGCGATATGAGAAATAATTACTATCTTTGCATTCGCCAAACCCGGGGGGACATGCGCCAGCCTTGGGGCTGACATGCACTTTTGACTTCATGCGAGGTGCTACGCACGTTGTCATTCGTCATTCGCCAAAACCGGGTGACGGGTGTTGGGTGATGGGTATTGGTGGCACTAACCTCTAACCCCTAACCTCTAACCTAAAAATCTCTAACCTAAAATATTGGATTTAAATTATTCGACTAACGTAATGACAGAAGTGATAAAACTGTTTGAACCGATCTCCTTGGAACAGATGTCGGGGGTGAAGCTGATGAACCGTACAGATACGAAGTTCGTCACTACTACCGAGCGTCTGCAACAGCTTTTGCAGATGGCGCGGAATGACTACTATGTGCAGGAGATTGACGGTGAGCGTAATTTGGAATACGACACCACGTATTTCGACACCAAGCAGTTTGATATGTATAACAATCATCAGTGGAATCACGTAAACCGTCAGAAAATCCGTTTCCGTACCTACTGCATCAGTGGACTTCAGTTCATGGAGGTCAAGACAAAGAACAACCACGGACGCACGAAGAAGAAGCGCATTGAGGTGAAGGACATGAATGTGGCGGAACAGCAGAAACGCGAGTTCCTTGGCAAGAACCTGCGATATAGTGTTGATTCCCTGCAACCCACGCTGAATAATCATTTCAGGCGTATCACGCTGGTGAACAAAGCAAAGACCGAGCGCCTTACGATTGACAGCAGCCTGTGCTTCCACAACCTTGTGAGCGGCATCGACAGAGATATGGGCAATCTGGTGATTATCGAACTGAAACGTGACGGATTGCAACCCTCACCTATTCTGGAGATGCTGCGACGCCTACACATCCATCCGCATGGTTTCTCAAAATACTGCATGGGCTCGGCACTCACCAATCCCAAACTGCAAGTACATCGTTTCAAGCCGAAATTGATAGAGATAAGGAAGATAATAAATAATAAAAAATAATCATAATGCAAGAATTTTTTTCAATAGGTTTCTACGACACCCTGATAAGGTTTGCTGTCTGTATCTTAGTTAACTGGAGCATCGTACACTTCCTGTATTTCAGGAAAAGCCACCGACGCGACTTCTATTTCACCTTCGTCATCATCTCCATCGCCATCTTCTTCCTCGTCTATCTCATGATGGGCATGGATCGTGGAAAGGCAACAATGGGCGTGGGACTCGGTCTCTTCGGCATCTTCTCCATCATGCGATACCGCACCGACACAATGCCGGTACGCGAGATGACATACCTCTTCGTGGTCGTATGTCTCTCTGTAGTGCATGCCATGGCCGTCTCCCTCGGCGTTGACAGCGAGGGACAGATGCTCGGCACTCCGCTTCCAGAACTCATCGCCATCGACGTCATCGTCTTCGTCGGTATCGTCATCTTCGAGATGGTGCTTAAAAACGAGACATCCAAGATTGTGCAGTACGACCGCATCGAGCTTGTCAAGCCCGAGAACCGCGACAAACTCATTGCCGACCTTGAGGAGCGTCTTGGTTTGAAGGTTATCGACGTGAAGGTAGGGGCTGTTGACTTCCTCCGCGACATGGCGGTGCTGCGTGTGTATTACGAAGGTACCGACGACAAGGAACTCAACAACAAGATTAGAATCAAGGACTCTGACTATGCGAATGTATAAAGCGCTACTTATATTGGCTATGACAGCATCATGCCTGACATCTATGGCGCAGAGCGAATCGGGACTTCTCCTTGAAGCAGAGGCTGAGAAGAAACTCTCGAAGAAGTTCAGCGTCGCCCTTGAGGCTGATATGCGCACGCGCAACGACTTCAAGACCATGGATCGCTGGAGCATCGGCATCGGGGGCGAATATAAGCCCGTCAAGCAACTCAAACTCGGGGCTGGCTACACTCTGCTCAACACCAACTTCCGCGAGGGCATCAGCTATAAGGCCGATGGCAACTACAACAATTGGCGTCCGTCATACTGGGGTGTGCGCCATCGTTTCAATGTATCAGCATCGGGAACGTATAAGTTCCGAAATAACCTGCGTATCTCCCTGCGTGAGCGCTGGCAATACACCTATCGTCCGGAGAAAACCGTGCATCGATGGGACTTTGACAACTCATGGTGGGAGGAAAAGGTACGCTCATCCAAGGGTAAGAGCCAACTGCGCTCACGCCTGCAAGTGGAATACGACAAGAAACATGCCCTCATGACGCCATTCGCAAACGTGGAGCTGTATAACTCGTTGGCAATAGAGAAGGTACGCTACACCGTAGGCACCGACCTCAACATCTCTAAGCGCCACACCTTCTCCGTGTTCTACCGCTTCCAGGATATGCACAACACCTCTCCTGACGACTACGATCCCGATATGCACTATATCGGAGCAGGGTATAAGTTTAGTTTCTAAGAAGAATCGGCCTCTCCCCCCGCCCTCTCCCGTAGAGAGGGAGCCGATTCGAGAACATCGGAGTATGTGGTAACCAGAGAGCCGATAGGGTAGATTCAAAATAGAAAAATAATAATGAATAATTGAAATGAATATTCTATCAAAAATACTATATGGGAAAATAGACGTCTTTTCGCACTCCGGCTCCCTCTCTACGGGAGAGGGCGGGGGGAGAGGCCGTTATTGGTGTGTTATTTTGGTTCTTGCCTTGGTGTTTTCTGCTTGTCAATCCGACGACACCGATTTCAGCGCCTATACAGAGGAAAAGCCCGCTCAATCTACTGACTGCACCATCTACATAGCGTATAATGGAAACAGCGTCACCGTTACAGGCGATGACAAGGGGCTCGTAATCGCTAATGGGGCACACGTCACGGTGAATGCCACCGACCATGCAGACTCCCTCCTTCTCGTGCTCAGCGGAAACAGCGACAACGGATCGCTGCTCGTCTATAGGCAAAAGAAATTCGGCATACAGCTCAATGGCGTGACGCTGAACAATGCCACAGGACCAGCCGTCAACAACCAGTGTAAGAAGGCGTTATACCTCTATGTAAATAATGGAACTGCAAATACGCTTACCGATGGCACGTCATATACTGACATCACCAATGCTGGTGGGCAGACCATATCCCAGAAAGGCGCCCTCTTCAGTGAGGGACAGATGCACCTCATGGGCGCTGGCACACTCAACGTAACGGGAAATTGTCGCCATGCCATAGCCTGCGATGACTATATCACTATTGACGACAATCTCACACTCAATGTCAAGTCCTCCACAGGTAGCGGAATAAAGGTCAATGACGGATTGTGGATCAATAACGGAAATATAGACATCAAGGTAACAGCCGATGCAGCACGTGGCATCAAGTCCGACTCCGTAGTTGTCATCAACGGCGGTAACACCACCATCACCACAAGCGGTGACTGCGTTTACGACAAGGAAGAGGACGACTTCAGCAGCGCAGCATGTATCAAATGCGACCACGATTTCACTATGAGCAGCGGCACCCTCACCATGACAAGCAGCGGCGATGGCGGCAAAGGCATCAACTGCGAGACTAAGGTGATGTTCAGCGGAGGCACCCTCACAGCCGTAACTACGGGCGACAACGAAGACGGCAAGCCGAAGGCAGTAAAGGCAATGACAGGTATCTTAGTTAGTGGAGGCAGCTTTTCTGCGAAGGTCAGCAAGAGCTGGGCATGCGACAGTGGCTACGGCGATGACACCACCTCCGATTCCGACCGCCTCGACCATTGCGTCACCGTCGAGGGCAGCCCGAAGGAGAGCAGCATAGCCAAGAAAAGCGTTGTAATCAACTACTGATTTATTATTCGTCAATTTACTAATTACTATTTATATACTATTTGATTGATGTGCTGTTTTCGTTAATCAATAGTTTTAAATAGAAGAATGGAGAAATTGAAATAGTAAATATGAAAAGGAACTTGCGTCGCATTATTGGCATGCGAGTAAATAGTAAATATTATGGAATAGTAAATAAATAGTAATTAGTAAATAGTTAAATAGTAAATAAAAATATATGAGCGATAAATTTGCAATAAATACTATCAAACATCCATCCATTAGGGAAGGCATGTTCAGGCTTTCTTTCCTGCTGTTTTTGCTGTCATTTAGTGTCTCCCTCTCTGCCCAGAACGCAGATAAGATCTACAAGGAGGCGAAGGCACTCTACGATGCAAAGGACTACACCCAGGCAGTACCCAAGCTCAAGGCAGCAGCAGAGAAAGGACACAAGAAAGCCCAGTATCGTCTGGGACGGTGCTATGAGAAAGGGCGCGGAGTAAGCAAGGACGAGACCGCTGCCTTCCAGTGGTACACCAAATCTGCTGCACAGGACTATGCCAAGGGACAGTACGCTCTGGGCAACTGCTACAAGGAAGGCATCGGAACGGCAAAGGACCACAAGAAAGCCGTGGAATACTTCACCAAGGCAGCGCAGAACGACAATGCCGATGCCCAGTATCAGTTAGGCAAGTGCTATCTGAAGGGCAAGGGTGTGGCAGCCGATGCAAAGAAAGCCGCCTCATGGCTCAAGAAAGCCGTGAGCAACGAGAAAGACGGTAAGGACATCATTGCCAAGATCCGCAAGAAAGCCGCAGAAGGCGACGAGGATGCCAAGAACATCATGAAGCTCGCAGGCGTCAACCCCTGACAATATTAATACATGCTTCAGCTTATTGGAGTTTTAAAAACAATGCCGCTTATGGAATCCGTAATGAAACCATAAGCGGCGTTTATTTTTTATGTGAATTGATTATAGCTGTTTGCAATTAATTTCCAATTCTTAATCAGCATCCGCATTAATGCTAATCGGATCTCCCCATTCGCTATCCACCGTTACAGAGGCATCTGCACCATCCGACTGAAAGAAACTGCCTGTGACAGAGGTTTTGGAATTAATCCTCATTTGAATACCCTCGATGTTGCGGGTAAGCAAAAGCTCGTCGGCACTATTATAGAACTCGAACTTCGCATTGATGGTATTCTCCAAGGCTGGAAGGAACACATGACTATACACGTTTGACATCATACCCGCAGACGATTTCCAGTTGTCGATGTTCACCATAGAAGTGGAATACGTAGTAGCATCCATACCAATCTGATTTCTTAGGTCATATTTAGAACTGACACCTGTCAGAGTAAGTTTGAATTTGGATACCTCCGCAGGAACCACATCAGAGGAAGTAAAGTTCACCATAGCCACGCAACGCGTCAGCTTACAGCTCACCGCCTTACGTTTATTCTTCGTAATCACCACCTCATCGCTATAACTGAAGCTATCCGTTACATGATTGTTATAACCTTGAATGCTGCCGTCTGTACCCACGGAAATAGGGTTGCTTTTTTTCTCGTTATGAGCGAATATCATCAGACGATAAGTACCCGGTTCAAGGTTCACTGAGAGCGTACCGAAAGAATTGCCGCCCCCGTTAATCTGTTCTGAGTTATACACAATCGTCTCACCCTTCATTATGACATACTGCACCCTGCTTGCGCAGTCACCCAGAGGTGTCGATGAGGCACGCGTTATCTCGCTCTGCGTCTGTGAGAAAGAACAGGACACATACAATTCACCCGTTTCCTTTGCAGAGACCTCAGTTTCATCACTGTCACTCTCTGGCAATATTGCCTTCTCGCAGGAAGTAAAGAAATAGGTAATGAACAATGCACAAATAAGTGCCATAATAAAAGAGGCTACGAGACGCAGAAACGGAGAGATTCTGAATGCGTCATACACTTTGAAAAGGAAACTCTTTGAATTCATAGCTATCAGATAATAAGAACCTAATGAATAATAGAAATAAATGTATTTATGGCAGTAGAAGGCTTCATGAAACCGCCTCTGCAAGACATCAACCCATTCTCAAGTGATATCGGGAGCAAAGATAAGAAATTTTGAGCGCAAAAGCAAATTTTTTCGTAACTTTTTTCAGAAAAAATTTTTTTCTCCGAAATAGGGGGCTGTCATCTTTTAAATTTTCACTTGCTTTAGCTCGTTGAGCCTTGCGAAAAATTCAATATGGCCGCATCTCTAGTGCTAAACTGACAAAATTTTTCGCAAAGCTCAACACGCTACGCAAGTTCCCTATCTTACCAATCTATTGTCAGTAAAAAGTACCTTGCTATTTGCTATTTAGGCATTTCATAGAACTAACGTTAGTTCCCACTTTCATCTTTAATTCATAGCTTTACCCCATATCCGAGGGTGAGCATGATTGTGCGGTTCTTTGATGTGATACCATCCAGATCCATGACATTTGTCGTACCGAGGTTATAGCGGAGATCGAAACAGATGTTTTTGTATTCGTATGCAAGACCGAGGGGTAGGGAGAGGTTTACCTTTCTTGCCTTGAAGTCAGGCTTGCCGATGACGAACTCTGGTTGGATGCCGCATTTGACGGAAAGTCCGATGCGCGTTTTGAAGACAGCGAGCAACGGTATGTTGATGTTGTCATATTTCACCTTGTCATATTCTTTTGAATCGCTCGGCAGGTCGTATCGCTCGCCTTGCTGACTGTATAACGCACCTCCGTTAATGGCGAATAGGTCGCTGAGCTGATATTCACCTTCTACGCCTAAGACAAGTCCGGCCTTGAACTCGCTTTCTGTGTATGCTATGGACTGCCCGTCAAAGTAACCGATTCCGCTATCTGCGAATTTAGAGAAATTGACACCTACACGTGGGTAGATGGTTAGTGTACCAGGTTCATTCTGTGCGAATGTCGCCATACTTACGATGGCGAGCATGATAGTGATGATTGTTTTCTTCATGTTAAATCTGAGTTTTTGTTCGGTTATTAAACGCTGACTTTAAAAGATATTGTGCAGTATAAGTTTTATTTTCTGTGAAGTTAAAATATTTAGATTGCGATGCAATAAAAAAGAGAAATGTAGCGTTACCCAAAAACAAAATATCTGGCATAGCCGAAACTCTTATGTTTCTCCATCATTAGTCCGTCAATTCTCCATAGATACTCCATCGAAACTATGGAGTATGTATGGAGTATCTTCGGAGGAAGAACAAACCTAAAGCATAGAAAAATCTCCTTCTCTCAGCACTAAAGATAAAGTGTCTAAAAGCTAAGAGAAGGGGAGGTTAGAGGGTACAAAATTCCCCACCGCCAAATAATTCACGAGGAAATTATGAAGGTGTGGGAAGATGCTATTATAATTTCACATTATTCTCCATATATGAAATTATTTCGTCCATTCTGTCATAATATTCAGCAACACTTAGTTCATGATGATTAAGTAGCCATTCAGCACGTTCTAAAATTTTAACCTTTAGAGTAGGATAATTATCTCTGTCAATTAGAAATCCCAAAGTGAGATAAACAAACATCCAATTAGCTCCTGTATTAGGTAATTCTCTTTCTCCTGTTATTTCTGGAACCACAATTTTATTGTAGAAATCATTCAGAGTTGCGTATTCCTCATACAATTCAGTTATGTTCTCTTTTAATTTAGAACATAGTTGTGGAAACTTTTCTTCGTAATCAGAAAAGTCATATTTGAAAGTTATTTCTCGCTCTTCCTCAGGCCCTTGGTTGTACCGCATTATTTGCAGAGAGGATCTTTGCAGTTTTAATGGTATTATGACATCATATTTTTCAAACCATTTAGCAAGAATGTCAAAATGTCGTCCGTAGATAGGACGTATAACACAAGATTCATCTTCATAATCTCTCCAGTGTTCTAATTCTGCGCAAACAAATTCATTATCATTATTAAGTAGCAACATGTTTTTTAGTCTTGTAAATTTGTAGTCAGAAAAGAAATCGTCAGATAAAATATCTGAGACTATAGTATTGAATAAGTCTTTTTTCATTTATTTTTCGTTAATATATGTTCAATTTATCGTTTAAAGACCGTTATATAATTAGAAACTTGGATAGGTGTACCTGCTGTAATTCCTAATTCTGGAACATCTGACTTTACTTCAAATTTCTGATTTCCTTTCATTACATGCTCTCGTGCTGATTTCTGCCCTTTCGAGAGTTTAGGGCTTTTGGAATTCTTTGTTTCTATAATGGTAAAGGTTCCATCCTTATTTCTTTTCAGACCATCAACATTCGTTCTATTGCCTTTCACATTTCCTTTTCCGTTTATTGGAACTAAACGTTTTTGAGTGGCAACTGCTCCTCCATCCGCTTTTGCAGCTTTAACAACTGATTCTTCAATTTTTTTCCTGCTTTTACTTCTGCTTTGAAAGTACTTGCTGCGGCTTTAACAGATTTTGTTGCACGATAGCTTTTTAATGCAGCACCCGCACCACCAGGAAGTCCAGGAATTATAGTAGCTCCAGCATCATACAATAGACCTAAAGCGTCAATTCCTGCACCAAGATAATTGCCTGTAGCGATGTTTTTTGCACAACTTGCAACATCCATTACGACATTAGCCGCATCTCAAGCAGTTTCTACGATTCTACCATCTGGGTCAATATGTTTAACAGGATTGTTCAGACAGTAAACATACGGGCTTGTTTCGTAGTACTTCTCGCACAGCGGATCAATCCTATCCCACCTTGCGAGGATAGGGTCATGCTGACGAGCACCGTAGTCGTAGGTGTTAAGACCATGCATCAGGTCAAGTTCCTTTCCGTTGTACTTATACGGCTGGAGGTCAGGATACTTTCCACCTGCTGCATCAGCATAAGGTGCGCCGAAAGGATAGTAGTTCGTCACCTGCTGTACAACACCCTTGGCATCCACTACCTCACGATTGTTGCCGAGGTGATCCTGATTGTAGTAGTTGAACGCAAAACTGTCCGCCGACTTGCTTGTGGATGTAGCCTGTGCATATCCACCATCAAACAGAACCTTGTCAATCCTTCCGTTCTTCAAGACAAGGCAGCCACCGAGAAGATAATCGGTGGAGTCTTTCTGCTGAATCGGAAATGTTTTCGGTTCACTATGTGTTATTTCGTATGTTCGGATATTGCTCATTTCGGGGACAAAGGTAAACAAAAAAATCAATAATACGAAGAAAAACAGGAAGAAGTTTTGGGGAGCTTTTCATGTATTTTTCTGAAATATAAAATTCGAAACATTCAGATATAACCCTAAGTCCGCTTTACCTCCGTTATAAAACCGTTGTAAGTCCGTAGATGCTCCATCGATGGGAGCGAACCTAAAGCGAAGGCAGAGCGAAGGCACAACGGAGGGAGAACGAAGGCACTACCGCCCTTTGACAATTGGAAATTTCTCCTCAGAAAAAACTTTTTCGCGCTAATCCTACATACCTACATTGACACCTTGTATAACATGCACAGTCTTAGTGTTTTACACGGATTTTAAATACCGCACAAACCTACACTAATCCTACACTAAACCTACACTAATCATGCCTGTCAAGGCATGAAATTAATAATTAATAATGAGTAATGAATAATTTGAATAGTATCATAAGCGTTCAAACCAATCTAAATTATCAATTAACCTGAATTTCTGAAAAAATCAGTTTTTGTGTAGGTTTAGTGTAGGATTAGTGTAGGTTTGTGCGGCATTTGAAAACGCTGCAAGCTGTTGTACACCAATAATTTACATGGGGTGTCAATGTAGGTGTGTAGGATTAGCGCGAAAAAGTTTCTTCTGAACGCAAAGCCACATGGATTCCGATTCCTTTTTCGAACACGGAATGCACTAAAGATACGACTTGCATAGCTTGTTGAGCTTGCGAAAAAAGTTTTGTCTATTCTGTCATTTCCGTGTTCAGAATAAATAATGTAACTCACGTTAATATAAATGCCGCTTATGGGGGATCCATAAGCGGCATTAGTAACTTATTCCCTGTCCTTTTACGGGGAACCTCGAAGAGGTGGAAGACCGATGGGAAAGGTCAAGGGATGCCCATAGGGCAGGGTAGGGGTTGTTTATCGAATGTCAATCACAGGAATATTGTCCTTATCGTTATAATAGAGGTTCTCGCCTGCCATACCCCAGATGAAGGTGTAGTAGTAGGTGCCTGCTGCTGCGTGCATTGACCATTCTGGGCTCATGATAGCCTGTTCGTTGTGAAGCCATACTGCACGGCTCTCCTGTGGCTCACCCATGACGTGTGAGATGGTCTGCTCCTTTGGGAGGTTGAAGTAATAGTATGCCTCGATGCGTCGACCATGTGTGTGAGGAGGCATGGTGTTCCATACAGCACCCGGGTTGAGCTGTGTGAGTCCGAGTTGGAGCTGACATGGACCTTCCTCGAGTACGTCGTTCACGATGAGTTTATATACTGTGCGTGAGTTTGCTTCCTCTACAGAGCCTACAGGTCCCCATACGGCTGCCTTGAGTGAGCCTTTGCGACCGTCGAGAGTGATCCATTGTGTCTTGTAGTGCTGATGTGCGGTGGCAGAGTTGAGGTAGAACTTGGCTGGGTTCTTTGGGTCCTTGGAACGGAACTCAACGGATTTGTTCTCGTCGATGGAGTTGCCTTTCTTGTCCTTGCCTATGTGTCCGCGTCCGATGTACAGAGCCTCCTTTGGCTGTAGAGGGTATTCCTTGCCATCAACGATGACAACGCCTTCGCCCAGTCCGCAGTTCACCACGCCGAGCTCACGGTTATACATGAAATATTTCTCAGGGATGGTCTTGTCGACATCGAGACCGAGTTCCCAGAAGTTTTCAAGTTTAAGAGTCTTCTCAACTGGCATTGCGCCACCGAAGATGAAGCGGTCGTAGTGGGAGTAGGTGAGGAGAATGGAGTCAGCCTCCATGACCTTTTCCATGACGAAGCGCTCGCGGAGCGTCTTGGTGTCGTAGGTCTTGACGTCCTTCGGATGGCAAGCAGTTTGGAACTTGACATGCTGAGCGCCTACGTAGCGGTCAGCTTCCTGTGCGTTACAGCCCATGCTCATGCAGACGAGGGCAATAGAAAATAGTGCTTTTTTCATAATGTATATATCTTTTTATTTCTTGTTAATAAGGAGTCTGTTCCACACCAGCATTATGGCGGTGATGGCGGTGAGGATGGCGGCACCTATCCATGTGAAAACGTACTTCATGCAGGCATAGATGAGGAATGCTATAGGTGATGAGGCGAAGTCGAGGGAGCCGGCGCTGAAGCCTTCAGGCACCTGAACGGCCTTGTCGTCAGGATGTGCAGCTGATACCGCCTGTGCTGCGGATGTGAAGTTATCGGACATGAGGGTGACGAAATAGAGGCCGGCGGCGATGACTACGAGTCCCACGATGAATGACTTCACCACGTTGCCGTTGGTATAGGGGAGTACCATGACGAAGACATAGAACATTCCGGCGAGTGATGCCAATGGCAGGAACTGGTTGCCTGGGAGTGCCACGGCGAGGACGAGAGTCACAGGGATGAGCAGCAGGGACACGATGAGGGTGGTAGGATGCCCGATGACGAGTGCAGGGGACATACCGATATAGAACTCCTTGTCGGCTCCGAATTTCTTGGCTATGAGTTCGCGTGTGGATTCGGAGATAGGCTTGAGGCCTTCGATGAAGAGTCCGGTGATGCGTGGGATGAGTTCCATGACGGCTCCCATCTTGATACCGAGTCCGAGGGTGGCAGGGATGTTGTCGATGAGTTCCTGTGTGTCCTTGCATGCGAGGCATCCGATGATGATGCCGATGATGACACCGAGGAAGAGCGGTTCTCCGAAGAGTCCGAATCTCTTCTTCATACCCTCAGCATCGATGTTGAGCTTGTCGAAGCCCGGAATACGGTCGAGCACCTTGCCTATGCCGATGGCGATAGGTGTGAAGCCCTGACAGAAAGGCTGCGGGATGGATATGCCTTCCATGCCCGGATAGAATTTCTGGAATTTCTTGGCGGTCATGTCTGCAAGGACGAGGGTGATGATATAGCAGATGATGGCGGCGAAGAAGCCCCATATGATGCTGTCGGTGAGGAAAAAGATGACGGCACCGATGAATGCGAAGTGCCAATAGTTCCACAGGTCGATGTTCACCGTGCGTGTGAAGCCAGTGAACAGGAGCAGGAGATTGACGCCGAGGCACACGGGGATGATGAATGCGCCCACAGTGGTGTTGTATGCCACGGATGCGGCTGCCGGCCATCCCATGTCGAAGACGTTGAGTTTGAGGTTGTAGATGTCGACTACCTGTCCGAGTGCAGGTCCGAGACTTGATGTGAGCAGACCTGTGATGACTCCGAGTCCTACGAAGCCGACACCTACGTAGAGTCCGCTCTTTAGGGCTTTTGAGAACTTGATGCCGATGCATACTCCGAGGATAGTGAAGATGACAGGCATCATGACTGCGGCTCCAAGACCGATGATGTAAGAGAATACTGATTCCATTTATTCTATTTACTATTTTACTATTTACTAATTACTATTTATGTACTATATCATGCGTGTTGTGGGCATTTACTATTTAGTTTCCGTTTTTTTGAAAAATAGTACATTTACCAAATCGTAAATAAATAGTAAATAGTACATAGCTAAATAGTAAATGTGGTTTATTTGATAAGTATTGGCTTTTCCAATTCTTCCTTCCATTCTTTCAGCCACTCAAACCATGCGCCCTTGTTGCTGAAACCGAAGGCCTCGATATGGGAAGTGGCGGTGAACCAATAGTGGAGGGAGGCGGTATTGGTGCCTATGACCTGAACGTATGCCTGATTAGGGAGGCGTGGCTTGCCGTCGGTGTAGTGGGAGTCGCCCTTGTAATAGAGAGGGGGGACGTAGATGCCGAGACCGACGGTGATGGTGTCATAAACCTTTGGATTGTTTCCTGCACATGCTCTTCCCCAGTCGCCTCGCAGTCCTGCCTTGTCGCTGAGTTCCTCACTGCCTTCCACTATATCGACGATGCCAGTGGATAGCTGAAGGTCGGGAACAGGGCGCGAGAACCTTACCTGTACCTCGACGTCGCGATGGCCGTAGTAAAGGATGTAGCGTGTTACGATATCCACAGGCTTACAGTCGGGAGTTGGTCGCCATTCTTTGTTTGTGATATCCACGATGGTGCGCACCGGACCTTGGCATACTATCGTCTCGGTGGTGTTGCGTACGTTCTCGAACATGATGGCTTTTGTGCCGTCCCATCCATGCAGGGCTCCGCATCCGTAGGTGCTTCCTGTATAGAGAACATCCTCGCCGTAGCCTTGAAGGCGTTGGAGTGGGGTGGTGTAGAACCCGGTCTCGGCAATATCCATCTTGCGGTGGCGGTGTCCGTAGAGGTCGATGGACTGGCGGTGGTCGCAATATATGCGGAAGCCTATCATATCGTTCTCCATCACAGCGCCGTGAGGGTAGATATAGTTGTATGGATTGGTGTCCTTCGGGAAGGTCACGGAGTTGATTCTCTGATGTTTTGGCTCCTTCTCACTTCTGTCACGGATTCCTATGTATCCGTATGTTCGGTTATGATAGGTTTTAGGATTGCCTTCAGAGGAAAGGGTGATGGTGAACTCCTGTGTCTCGTTGGCTGCCATATCGGTGAGGAATGAGAGTTCGTCGTTGATGCCGTCATCGTTGAGGTCGTCGAGCTGACATGGTATCTCGTAACTGCCTCGCTTGACAATGGCTGTGGTGGTCTCGCTATCAAGCCTGATGACGACAGGTACGGCAGACCGAGCCTTGTGCATGGGATTGGTGGCTTTCAACTTTATGGTCTTTTCTGCTGCGCAAAGGGTTGTTGCCAGCCCGAGCATAGCCAGAATTACAGTTAGTTTCTTCATTTAGGTTTGGTGTTTAGAGTTTAGGGTTTAGAGTTTGGGGTTTAGAGTTTGGGGTTTAGAGTTTAGAGGTTAGGGGGTAGGGGGGAGGAGCGTTGTTAGCGCATGAGCCATATACCGTTAACCCTTACCATTGGCACAACCACCTCCTCGCTTGTGTTATCACCATAATTGAATAGAAGGAATGCGTTTGCGGTGATGTGCGCAGTATCTTTTGGCAGTCCCTCGGTATTGGTAGGACAGGTTAGTACGCCTCTCACCTTCTTCACGGATTTGATTCCCTTGTGTTCTTTCTCCTGCTGTCCGAGGAACATCTTCATGTTGGTTTCAAGTTGTTCACGATAGGTTGGCACCACATTGACGTGCATCGCGGTGCCATCAACGAAGGCGGCGATGTCGCCGTTAAGCAACTGCTCGTAATATGTCTTGGCAGTCTCGGCTGCAAGGTCAGCATGGTTTGCTGTGGCATCATCCTTGCAGGAGGAGAGGGAGAGGGCGAGGAAAAGAAGACCCACCCCCAGCCCCTCCCATAAAGGGAGGGAAGTAGATAGTCTGTCTCGCAGAGAGATTGCTATATTACGAAATATCTTGTGCATTTTTTATCATTTTTATGATTGCAAATACTAACTTCCCCCTCGCCCCTTGGGGAAGTCGGAGATTGAGTGTCTCCGAGTATGTGTCAGAGGGTGCCCGTAGGGCGGTTGAGGGGCTGCTATGGTGCGTGGGTTTTCTTACTTCTGCCTAATAAATATATTAATAGGTGTACCTGTCAGAGTCCAGTTCTCGCGAATCTTGTTCTCGAGGAATCGGCGATAGTTCTCGCGGATATACTGAGGAAGGTTGGCATAGAACACGAAACTTGGAATCTGGGTGTCAGGAATCTGGTTGCAGTACTTGATCTTGATGTACTTGCCCTTGACTGACTGTGGAGGGAATGCCTCGATGATAGGAAGCATGACCTCGTTGAGCTTTGAAGTACCGATCTTAGCCTTTCGGTTGAGATATACCTGCTTGGCAGTCTCGAGAACCTTGAAGATACGCTGCTTTGTTAATGCTGATGCGAAGATGATAGGGAAGTCGGTGAATGGAGCCATGCGGTTGCGGATGGCATTCTCGAAGGTGTCGATAACCTTCTGCGACTTCTCCTGCACCAAATCCCACTTGTTTACTACGACAACGAGCGATTTGTTGTTCTTCTGAATCAACTGGAAGATGTTCATGTCCTGTGCCTCGATACCGCGTGTGGCGTCTATCATAAGGATACATACATCGGAGTTCTCGATGGCGCGGATAGAGCGCATGACGCTGTAGAACTCAAGGTCCTCGGTCACCTTGTTTTTACGGCGGATACCTGCCGTATCAACGAGGTAGAAATCGAAGCCGAACTTGTCGTAGCGGGTGTAGATAGAGTCGCGTGTGGTGCCTGCGATATCTGTAACGATGTTACGTTCCTCACCAATGAATGCGTTGATGAGACTTGACTTTCCTGCATTTGGACGGCCTACTACTGCGAAACGAGGGATGTTGGTTTCGATATCGTCGGGAGTGGCATCTGGAAGTTTCTTCAGGACCTCATCGAGAAGGTCGCCTGTTCCGCTACCTGTTGCTGCGCTAATGCAGAAAGGATCGCCGAGACCGAGGGCATAGAACTCGGCGGCATAGTACTGCTGGTCGGTGTTGTCGGTCTTGTTGCTTACGAGGATGACTGGGAGTTTTGTCTTGCGAAGGATCTCTGCCACGTCGGTGTCGAGGTCGGTAACGCCTGTCTGTACATCAACGAGGAAGAGTACGAGGTCGGCTTCTTCGGTTGCGATGAGTACCTGCTGACGGATTGCGTCTTCGAATACATCGTCAGAGTTTACCACCCAACCGCCAGTATCGACGATTGAGAACTCCTTGCCGCACCATTCACACTTGCCATACTGGCGGTCACGTGTAGTGCCTGCCACATCACTTACTATAGCCTGACGACTCTGTGTCAGTCTGTTGAAAAGAGTTGACTTGCCCACATTAGGGCGTCCAACTATTGCTACGAGATTTCCCATTTTATATGCTTATTACCAGCCCCTCACCTGTCACTTCGTGACACCCTCTCCCCTAAGGGCGAGGGGGGAAAGTTAGTATTGCGGTCTGTATGCCTTTCGTATTAACTCCAAGCCCTGAACCTTAAATACTAAACTTTAAACGGTAGGTCTATATTGTTATTTATAATTGAAATAACTGACTCGATGTCATGGAAAATGTCTTCATTTGTGAAGCGCAAGACCTTGTAGCCCATACTTTCCAGCCAGTTCTGTCTTGTTTTATCTTCTGTCCGTTGGGTGGCTTCTTGATGATAACCACCATCGATTTCTATAATCAGCTTCTGCTTGAGACAAATAAAATCGACGATATAGTCGCCTATTATATGTTGTCTCCTAAATCTCATCCCAAGCTTTCCTTGCCTTAGATAATACCACAAAAGATTTTCTGCATCGGTCATCTGCGAACGATTCTCTTTCGCATACTGCTTTGTAGTCGAATATGAATCTGGATATGCAGTTTTGAAATCCATAAGCGGATGTGATTAGAAAGTAGTAACTTTTCCCTCGCCCCTTGGGGAGAGGGTGTCACGTAGTGACGGGTGAGGGGCCGTTTGTGAGGGGCCGTTTGGCTGTTTATTCCGGATTATATCCGAAGCTATCCAGTTCCTTCTGGTTGCTTCTCCAATCCTTGTCAACCTTTACGAAGGTCTCGAGGAAGACATGTTTGTCGAAGAATTTCTCAAGAGCCTTGCGAGCCTCGGTGTTCACTTTCTTGATTGCCACGCCCTGATGCCCGATGATGATTCCTTTCTGCGAATCCCTTTCCACATAGATCACGGCGCTGATGCGAATCTGCTTGTCGGTTTCCTTGAATGCCTCGCACCTCACCTCCACGGAATAAGGAATCTCCTTGTCGTAGTAGAGAAGAATCTTCTCGCGGATGATTTCTGATACGAAGAAACGCGCAGGTTTGTCGGTAAGCTGATCCTTGTCGAAGAATGCAGGCGATTCAGGCAGAAGTTCGTGGATGCGCTTGAGAAGTATATCAACGCCGAACTTATTCTTTGCCGATATTGGAAGAATTTCTGCCTTTGGAAGCAGACCATGCCAACGCTCAACTATCTCGCCTAATTTCTCAGTCGGATTCTTGCCGTCTTTTGCAAGTTCTGCCAAAGCATCCATCTTGTTTATAAGCAGGATGACAGGAATCGACATCTTAGCTACCTTGTCGAGGAAGTCCTTGTTTTTCTCCGGGTCTTCTATTACATCGGTAACATAGAGCAGCACGTCTGCATCAGTGAGAGCCGATTCTGAGAAAGCGAGCATAGACTCCTGTAGTTTGTAGTTAGGCTTGAGTACGCCTGGGGTATCAGAGAATACAATCTGCATATCCTCTGTGTTCACGATACCCATTATGCGGTGGCGCGTTGTCTGCGCCTTGAAAGTAGCGATACTAAGTCTTTCACCCACTAGCTGATTCATCAGAGTGGATTTACCTACGTTTGGGTTGCCTACTATGTTTACAAATCCTGCTTTGTGCATTATTAAAAAGCTGAAAAACGCATCCATCAGCCTTGTTGTAAGAATAATGGATGCGTCTTGTATTTTTTTTAGTGAAGAGTTAAGAGTTAAAAGTGAGGAATCTGATTTTGTATGAGTTCACTAGGAATACTAACTTGAATTCTTCACTTTTCACTATTCACTTTTCGTTTATTGTGGATCGTATCCCCACTTCAGGAGTGAAGCTCCGTGAACGAAACCTGCGCCGAATGCTGTAAGAATGATATTGTCACCCTTCTTCAGCTTCTTCTCGAAGTCCCAGAGAGCCAGCGCGATACTTGCAGCACTTGTGTTACCATAGCGCTCGATGTTTACCATCACCTTTTCCATAGGAATGTCGAGACGCTTTGTCACAGCCTCAATGATGCGCAGGTTTGCCTCGTGAGGAATAACCCAGTTTACATCAGCCTCGGTAAGGTTGTTGCGCTGCATTATCTCCTTCACGTCGTTTGACATGCTTGTCACAGCGTACTTATACACAGTTCTACCTTCCTGATAGATGTAGTGCATACGATGATCCACTGTGTAGTGGGATGCTGGGCATACTGAGCCGCCAGCCTTCATGTGGAGGAATGGAAGACCTTGACCGTCTGTACGGAGGAATGAATCCTGATAACCTACACCTTCCTCTGTTGTTGCCTCAATCATTACAGCGGCAGCACCATCACCGAAGAGTACGCAGGTCTGACGATCCTGATAGTCAACCATTGATGACATCTTTTCGCTGGCAATAACCATTACTCTCTTGTAGCGGCCTGACTGTATGAAAGCGCATGCCATATCCACGGTGTAAAGGAAACCGCAACAAGCACAGCTAACGTCTAAGCCGTGGGCATTCTTGATGCCGAGCTTACCGATTACTATAGAAGCGTTTGAAGGGAAACGGTAGTCAGGAGTCGTTGTAGCAACGATGACGCAGTCAATAGTGTCAACGTCCACGCCAGTCTTCTGTATCAACTGCTTTGCTGCTTTGCGAGCCAAGTAGCTTGAGCCGAGACCTTCCTCTGTGAGGATACGACGCTCCTTGATGCCTACGCGGGTTGTAATCCACTCATCATTGGTGTCAACCATACGAGACAATTCCTCGTTGTTGAGGATATAGTCAGGTACATAACCGCCAATACCAGTGATTACAGCATTGATTTTTTCCATTATATATTATGAAAGTTACTCAGCAACTTCTTCTTCCTTAACAATAGCTACCTTACCACGATACATACCGCAATTTGGGCAAACAGTGTGGTAAACATAGTATGCGCCACAATTTGGGCAAACTGCCAATGTAGGTGCTACTGCTCCGTCATGAGTTCTACGCTTGAGTGTACGAGTCTTTGACTGTCTTCTTTTTGGATGTGCCATTTTGTTTTAAAAAGTTTTAATAAATTTGATGTTTTTTGTTTTGATGGTTGGCAAGCCTTTAATTGTCAATTGTCAATTGTCAATTTTCAATTGTCTTTGCCGAGTTTCAATTCGGCAAGCTTTGCCCAGCGTGGATCAGCAGCTTTACTTTCGGTCTCATCACCACTTCGGGTGGCTGACAGCTCATTGAGCTTTTCTGTCATCGCAGCATTGCATTTACCAGGTGCATGTACGTGCTTAATGGGTACCGCCAGTGCTATTGATTCATAGATAAGCCATGCGAGGTCAAGGATTCCTTCGTTCTCGTCCACCACAATGACTACATCGTCTTCGCTATCTTCAATGCCAAGTTTCACTATGAACTTCAACTCCTGAGAAATGGGTTGCTCCATATCTTCAAGACATCTGTCGCAGGTCACAATGACGAAACCCTCGGTCTTGATGCTAAGTGCATAACTGTCGGCTGTCTTCTGTAAGGACACACAAACAGCAACCTTGCCACTCCTTATCTCTGCATCTTCAAGTGCTTCGAAATAGTCGTCGCAAAGTTCCCAATTTAGCTCTAACGAGCTGTCGTTGAGTGACTTTAAGTCAATCTTAAGGGTTTCTAAATTGAACATTTGGCTGCAAAGGTACTAATAATTCCCGAATTGACAAAGAAAAACGCGCAAAAACTTCCTTTTTACCCATTATTTTCCTTGGTTTCATCTTTTTTAAGGTTTTTATTTTTCTCCTTATTATAATAAATTGTAATTTTGCAGGTGAAATGAAATGTTCTGTTCTTAATGAATCACAGGTCGCTGAGTCTCGCAAGGAGCATGGCGTCAATATACTTACACCTCCAGAGAAGGAATCGCTCTGGAAACAATTTGTCCAGACTCTTACAGGTCCTTTTGGTCATCTCATCCCAGGGTGGGAGAATGGCGATAGCCTTGTCTTCATCCTTGAGATAGCCGCCCTTCTTTCTACTTTCATCTCGTTTTCTGAATACTATGGTTGGCTCGGACTTGAGGCTTCGTATGATGCAAAGGTGTTCTTTGAGCCTGCCGGTATCATTATGGCGATTATTCTCGCTACCGGCATTTCCTTTTATTTCGAGGTCAAGGCAAACCGTGAGTTTGATATCCTGAATCAGGTGAACGATGATGAGCCGGTCAAGGCAATCCGCTTGATTGGAGGGAAGGAGAAGGTGGTGGCTATTCCCCGTCGTGATGTGGTTGTAGGCGATGTGCTTATGCTCTCAACTGGTGAGGAAGTTCCTGCTGATTGTGAGCTCTTTGAGGCTACTTCGCTAAGTATTGACGAATCAACACTAACAGGCGAACCTATATGCCATAAGACCGTGAATGAGGCCGAGTTTGATACTAATGCAACTTTCCCTTCCAATCATGTGATGCGTGGTACTAAGGTTATGGAAGGCCATTGTGTATGTCGTGTCTTTGCTGTTGGAGATAGAACTGAGAACGGAAAGGTATTCACAGCCGCACAAATAACAGATAATGTCAAGACTCCTCTTGACGAGCAGTTTGACCGTCTCGGAATCGTGATTTCCGTGGCAAGCTATGTGGTTGGTTTTCTTGTGTTTATAGGTCGTATAGTGGCATTCTTCCATATTCATGATACAACATTCTCTGATCCTCAGTTCCTTCCATACGCCTTGCAATCTTTGATGATTGCCGTTACGCTTGTGGTATGTGCTGTGCCTGAAGGATTGCCAATGGCGGTTAGTCTTTCTCTTGCACTTTCTATGCGTAGGATGCTCAAGACGAATAATCTTGTCCGTAAGATGCATGCTTGTGTTACTATGGGGGCTGCTACCGTGATATGTACCGACAAGACAGGCACTCTTACCCAGAACAAGATGCAGGTTGCGGATGTCTTCCCTGAGTTCGGGGAAGAAATGAAACTTAATATGGCAATCAACTCAACCGCCATCATAGGTGTTGATTCTGAGGGTAATGAAACCATTCTGGGAAATCCTACCGAAGGGGCTCTGCTCTTGTATCTTCGTGATAGGGAAGTGGATTATGCCCAACTTCGTTCTGATGCAAAAGTGATAGATGAAGTGCCATTCTCTACAGAGAGGAAATATATGGCTACAACTATTGAGCAGAATGGAAATCTAATGCTCGTCAAGGGGGCTCCTGAGATTGTCATGGATATGTGCGATTCGTTCTCTGTGCCTCGTGCCGAGATAGAAACGAAACTCCTTGAGTATCAATCGAAAGGTATGCGAACTCTCGGTTTCGCCGTTGGAAAGAAATTCTTAGGTGTAGTTGCGATTTCAGATCCTGTTCGTTCTGATGTTCCTGCTGCTATTGAAGAATGTGTTCGTGCAGGAATCCGTATCAATATCGTTACAGGCGATACTCCTGCAACTGCTAAGGAAATTGCCCGTCAGATAGGCTTGGAGAATCCTACTGTTATTACAGGTCCAGAATTCGCTGCCCTTTCTGATGAAGAAGTGAGGTTTTTTTGTGCGCGTTCCGGTACTCCCCCTCGGGGGAGCGGAGAGGGGGGCCTCATCATCTCTCGCGCCCGTCCTATGGACAAGAAACGTCTTGTAGAAACTCTCCAGAGTCTTGGTGATGTTGTGGCTGTTACTGGCGATGGAACAAATGATGCTCCTGCCTTAAAGGCTGCCCATGTGGGACTATCTATGGGCGATGGTACTTCTGTGGCAAAAGAGGCTTCCGATATTACCATTATTGATAACTCTTTCTCATCTATTGGAAGGGCTGTGATGTGGGGACGTTCGTTGTATCAGAATATTCAGCGATTCATCCTTTTCCAGCTCACAGTCAATGTGGTAGCGTGTCTTATCGTACTTGCAGGTGCCTTTATGGGCACAGAGTCTCCTCTTACTGTTACCCAGATGTTGTGGGTTAACCTCATCATGGATACTTTTGCGGCTATGGCACTCGCCTCTCTTCCTCCGTCAAGGAGCGTGATGCAAGAAAGACCACGTAATCGCCGCTCGTTTATCATAACCAAGAAGATGATGGCATCTATCTTACTCACAGGCGGTTTTATGTTTGCCATCCTCTTCTGCTATCTCAGAATGGGAACTCCTTCTTTGGCAGGTCTGCTGTTTTCTTCCGGCTCCCTCTCTACAGAAGAGGGCGGGGGAAGAGGCCTGATCTTCACCACCTTTGTCCTCTTCCAATTCTGGAATCTCTTTAATGCACGTGCTTTTTCTACAGGACGTTCTGCTTTCCAATTAAAGGGATGCAAAGGATTCCTTGGTATTGTTGCAATTATATTCTTTGGTCAGATAGCCATCATGAACCTTTTGCCGGATTTCTTCAACGTAGAGCCTATCGGCATAATGGATTGGCTGATTATAATCGTCGGAACATCAGTTGTTTTGATAGCAGGAGAAATAGTCCGTCTGTTCTCAAAGTGAGATTGTCGTGATTCCTATTTGCCTTCGCTATAGTTCCGTCGTAACTCCGCTCTTCCTCCGTACCAAAGTCGGTGCAAAGTCGGTGAAGATACCATTCGGGATAAGAGCTTCACCGAGTTTGGTACGGAGGAACAAAGGAGGAATAGCGGAGGGACAAGGGAAAAGCAAGGGAAGCGCAAAGGATTATTTATCGTGAAAAATGCGTATTTCCGTTATTGTGATTGTTCTTTTCTTCTGTTTTTCTAAGCGAAAATACCTTCCCTTCATTTTTTGTGAAAAAAATTAAATGTTAAAATCCAAATAATTGTATAGTTTGTCGAGAAAAATTGGTAACTTTGCCAACAAGTAATACCATCTCCCTATAAGGGAGTAGGAAATACACAATAAAAATTACACTTAAATATTAACCCCTCAGTACTTATTTCTCCATAGAATCGGACTGAACAATTTAGGAATAGAATATGAGAAACAATTGCAGCAAAATCAGAATTGTTGCCCTCTTGATGGTAATGTTATTAGGCACTATTAATACGTGGGCACAGGAAAAAGTGAATATGGCACGAACTATGTTCCATAAATGGGATGGTGTCGGTGCGGATGCTTCATGTATAACAACAAATGCGGCAGGTACTGCTTATGAGGCTTCTGGCGCAAGTTGGGATATGACACCAAGGCAAGGAGGTGTGATTGCTGGTACTGGAGAGGTTAAAAAAGACGTTTATGTCGATTTGATGGGATATTCTGCTATATACCTTGAAGGTACTAAGAATGCTTATGTTCGATTGGTTTTTAACAGATGGAGTGATAACGATAATGATCTTGTCGCTATTGAGACTCGTTTTGATTCCAATGGCAAGTTACTGATTGATTTGAAAAATCACCCAGATTTGAAAAATCTAAAGTTCTGGCATCTTAATGTTATAAAATCTTCGTGGAATAATAGTAGTACTGGAACTATAACTATTTCTAAGATCGAGCTTTGGAAATCATTGGAGGTTGGTTTCCCAGAGAAGAATGATGCTATTAATACACAATATTCATTAAGCTACGAGATTCCTAATGGCAGACAGCAGGAATTTACTTTTGTGAATCATAGTGCCAATAGTAGTGTTGACAATTACGGCTGGGCATTATGGGCAACGAATCGTGAGCGTACAAATGACAAGAGAAAGGACTATTTCTTTATGAATCTGGCTCCTTCTATACAGATGTATGATGAAGAATCAGGAGCATTGGCAGAACCAGAGGAAAGCTCTCTATATATAAAGAATGGTAATGACCTTGAGCCTTTGACAGATGCACAAATGCAGCAGTTCCGTAATGATATGGCTAACGGCTGTTATGTAAGCGTAAAGGTGGCAAACTACGATGGAATCATTACTGTTTATTCTGTAATGAAGAAGGATGGTAGGGTGTATGTGTATGCTACCAAGTACGACAAATATGACTCTTCTAAAGGTGCAATCAACGTGTTCTTCACAGTTGATCATGCTTTGCTGACTAATTTCAGGGCTAAGAATGATGTATCTACAAGAAAGGTATCTGTAGGTGGAATTAGTTATCCTACAAATACAGAAGAGAGATACAAGACTTGTAGTGTGGCTATCACTACCCTTGATGGTTATGACCTTCCTGCGGGAACAGCAGTTGGTCAGGGTGATACCGTGACATATCACGCAATTCCTGGCAGAAAGTGGGAGTTCGTGAAATGGGGTAATTCTGGTGAGTATGCTAATCCGCGTAATATAGTACTTGCAGGTGTAGATATTTATCCTTATGCAGACTTCCAGAGACCGGCAAACATCGCTTTCTTTGATCCTGCTACTGATCGTGTGTTCTTTGAGGATTTCGAGCATCTTGATGAACCACGTGTAGCAAAAAGAGAGATAAGAGATGACGATGGTAATCTTATTAGGACTGATGTATCAACGAATAGTGGTATAGAGATCGTAACTGAAGAAAGTGATATGGCAGCCTATGAGGCAACACCTGAGCATGATAAATATTATTATCAGGGCAAGTATCTGAACTATGGTGGTAAAGGACGTGTGCTTAAAGACCCTGTATTCGGAAAGTATTATCAGAATCTTGCTGATAGCACAAATGAATACACCAAGAGTGTTGCAGAGAACTTCCTGCGTATAATCTTGACTGATGAACAAAGGGAAAATATTGGTGGTCATATTTGTCGTTATAATGGTAAATATGAAACTCCAAAGCCTGATGAAGAGAGGTCCGCTACAATTGGCTTCTGGGTTAATGCCAAGATAGCCAACAAGTATGAGTTGCCTCTTGAGCGTGGTTCTATGTTCTGTGTGTTCAGTAATGAGCGTTTCAGAAAGGCTGATGCAGGAAGTATAGAAACCGGACAGGAACCTCGTTTCATGTTCGACCTTGCTTGTAACGGCACGACATATTCAAATATGCCGAAATCCATTGCAGGAGAAAATGGTGGACCATTAACAGACTATGATAATTTCTTCTTCTATGGAGATACTGTGCCTTTGACCAATACACCTACACCAAGCTTGTTTGGTGAGAAATTCTATAAGAATGCCCAAGATCAGACAACGAGTAAGTTCTATGACGACGATGAGTGGCATTATGTTGCATACGTGGCAACTAATGGCTTGAAGACCGTCACCTTGTTCGTTGACGGTGAAGAGTGTGGTACAAAGGATATGACTACGCTTGGCAAATGGTTGACGGATTTCAATGTGAAAGGCGATTTCTCAGGCCGTACTTTCTATCTCCGTAACATCGTGCTGGGTGGTTTTACTCCTCATGGACTTTTCTTCCAGAAGGAGTATTATGAGGATGCCGCTCTTGCCTTCGATGATATTGCAATCTATTCAAGGGCTCTTAATGCCGATGAGATTTATGATATCATGGAGGCCAAGCAACTGAAGCGCGACGAGTGGCATTTCACCACTACTCTCAGGGCTGATGGAATGGCTGGAAAGAATCTTAGTAGGCTTGATGCTTCTACATGGAGTGGCAAGGATGGCGTATATACCCTGAACAGAAACATAACAAAGTCAGAGTTGCAGATAGGGCATGAGACTATCTTCTCTACCGAAGGATTGAAGTTCACAGGAACCAAAGGACAGATTATTATTGACCAGAAGAATGGTCTTATAGGTTTGAAGCGTGGTGCCGAGATATATGTTCCAGACCTTAACAGAGGTGAGAATGTATATTTCGTAGTGAAGTCTGACGACCCAGAGAAATATCCTTTGGATCCTTATGACCTTTGGCCTATTAATGACCCTTGCGAACTGCGTACAAGAGGTGTGAGCCTCTACGGCATTCAGGGTAAGGAGGACTTCTCTGTATTTACCGGATACAAGAACAACAATATCTCCTCTCAGAGCTACGGCTTCAGGGTTTATAGTCATGGTACCATTGCGGCTTACAATACCGCCTACACAGGCTACCCACATAACAACAACAACAATGAAAATGTGTTGTGGATTTCAGATGTGTTCATTTCTCCTTATAGCTTGACATATACGGACAATAGCAGTAAGGTGAATAATGTAAATAGTAAGCCGCAAACCAGAAGGGTAATCCATGTAGATGTAGAAAGAAATGATGATAAATATGTATTTAAGCAGCCTACTTTGCCACAGCTTATCATCACTAATGGGACAAATACTAGGAATGAGAAGGTAAGCGATTATAGTAAGGACAATTTCGATAATGGTACGAAGTCATGTTATATCCGCTTCAGCAGTTCTGCTCCTCATATAGCAAATGTTAATCAGAGTGGTAAGGTTACTGTAACAGGTATTACCGGCTATGCAACGATCAAGGCAGAGCTTGTATTCGACAATCTGTATGATGGATGTATCTCTACTGCATACCAGATTCGTGTGGAGAACACTCCTAAGACACATCATGTGGAGGAGAATGTAAAGTATGATGTTGCAGAAAAGAAGACCGTAAAGGCAAAGGATGGTTCTGATGCTATCACAATGTCACTTGGTGGTTGGGCTTATAATGATAACACTTATGCTGGTACTGAGGGTGATGACGTGGATAATAACGGCTCTGCTGTTGATTCATGGAGCAAGGGCTTTGTGTTCGACGAAAGAAATGATGTTACCCCGGTTGATGGTTTCAATACCTATTCTCAGGGAAGTCAGAATGCCAAGAGTGAAAGCTATGGTAATGATGATGGCAGATATATTCCTACAACACAAGTTGTTAGAAATGTTACTCCTTGGACTCTTCCATGCCGTGGTTCATATTTGAAGTTCGATGCAGAGAAACCAGGTGTGCTTACTGTCTATGTGCTTCAGAATGGTAATCTTGAGAAGTCTGATATAAACAATGACTATTCTGATCAGATTCATTGGCGTCCTGTATATATCACTAACGAAAGAGGTGTGTGTGTGCCAAGGGTGCAGTATGATACAAATAGTAAGATTTCTGAAAACGATAACTTCTTCAAGGAGGGCCGTCGACGCGCTCAGTTCATTGAGGAAATTGAAGGTACATATAATCAGCGTCTGAAGGCTTCCCTCCTTGAATGGAAATCAAATGACTATAATCGTTTCAAACTACTCCTTGACCATTGGGAGAATCAGGGATGGAGGCAGAAAGTCATAAAGACTGGTGATGGTGGATATATGATAATGTCAAAGGGTATTGTGCGCTATTCGTTCAATGTCGTTCCTGGGCAGACATATTACGTATTCTCAAATGACACCAAGATTGGTTATGCTGGATATAATTTTGAGGAAGGTAAGATATTGTATGATAATGCAAGTGATGGTTATGATACAAACCCAATGTACTCGGCTTCTGTAACCGCAACACCTGTCGTATATAAGGATGAACTCAATTATAATCCTAAATTACCAGAAGGTATAAACAATATGTTCAGCGTTCCTGTGGAGATTCAACGTTCCTTCAAGGCTAATACATGGAGTTCTATCTGTCTGCCATTCAGTATGAACAGGAAACAGTTGGAAGAGAACTTCGGTGAAGGCACTTCTGTTGTACTCCTAAAGCAGGTTATTAATCAGGGATATAAAAAAGGTAGGGTAGAACTGATATGGCATGTCAACCAAGATATTATTGCCGGGTATCCTTACTTCATACTTCCTACAAAGAATGTGACAAAGATAAAGTTTAATGCACCTTTCCGTAAGGATCAAGACAGGTATTTGGAAAAACCTTATTTGGCAGTTGGTTCAAATGGTAAGTCTTTCGCCCATAAAGCAAATTACTCATATCACGATAAGTACCCATATGTCTTTGAAGGTAACTTTGTCGATGAGGAAATTCCTGCTGGTTCTTACGTGATGAGCAATAGCGGTACTCTTGCAAGGGTGAAGAACCCTGTTCCGGCTAAGCCGTTCCGCGCTTATATTAGGTGTATCGATGTTGCTAATGCAAAGCCTCTTACAACTATGAGCTTCAGCGAATCTGAAGGCGAGACAACATCTATAGAGGAACTGTTGCAAGATAACGGCATTATCCTTGAAAGTTCTGATGTATATGGAGTTAACGGAGTAAAGGTACGTAGCAATACACATAGCCTTGAGGGACTCTCAAAGGGTATATATGTAGTTAATGGAAAGAAGTACGTAGTAAAATAAAAAAGAAGAAGGAGGTTGTTAAAAACAGGAAATGAAAAGAAAATATTTTAAACCAATCTGTGAGCAGTTCCTCGTTGAAGAGGAACTGCTTCAGACTCTCTCAAACCATAATTCCGCAATAGTAACACCTGGAGCCGGAGATTTGGAAGGCGATGATGTGGTTCCGCCAGGTCCGATAATTGTTGATGATCCTATAACCGGCTCGGATGATTTCTCTAAAGGTGGATTGATATTTGACTGATGATTGGCTTTTTTGTTGAATTTTATTCATGTTTTCTTGCACATGTGGGAAAAAACTGCTATCTTTGCAGTTGAAACGTGTGCGTGCACAGATGGAAGTCTGTGTTCCGTGGCGTTTTTACATACGAAAGCAAGGAATAAGTCATAAAACATGAATACTTAATATGAAGGTTATCTCATACAAAATTCTGCCAGTTTCTCTGCTGGCTATTGCAACTATTGTTCCAATCTCACTAAAAGCACAATCAGATTTTGCTCATTCAGAGTATGATCAATTACAGGCATTCGGCTTTGCGACATGCGATTCTCGTACAGATTCCAACCCGTCCATAGAAAAGGTTATGGGCGGTGGAGCCTATACCTATGAAGATGCTATGGCTCTTCTTAATGATCCCGCAAGTGGCAAGAAAGTTAAGGTTCTTACTGCGGATAAAGTATATAAGGATGATGTTATCAAGAATGCTATCAAGGACAACGATATCGTTATTCTTGATGGTTCTAAGGGTGACTTTGTAATCAAGAAATACATTACGATTCAGAATCAGGGCTCAGGAACTGGATGTAACAACAAGACGATTCTCGGTATCAATAATGCCCGTCTCGTAACAGAGTGGTATGTTACTCCCGATGTCCTTGCCATTCTCAAGGAGGCTGATGTGGAGAGCGCTTCAACGAACAAGGGTACAGGAGGCACACTTCCAAATGGGGTGAATGTTGATGAAGAGGCCGAATATCTTACACGAAAGGCTCTTTATGAGAAATATGGTAATGAGAACTATCGTGAGGCCGGAATCTTCTGTGTGAAGCGTTGTAAGAACATTATCTTCCGTAACCTGTCCTTCGTAGGACCAGGTTCCATTGATTGTGGAGGATATGACCTTTTGTCTGTGCAGTATTCAAGTAACGTTTGGGTGGATCATTGCGAGTTCATTGATGGTATTGACGGAAATTTCGATATCTCAAATGAGTCGGACATGATTACTGCAAGTTGGAATGATTTCTCATACACCGACCGTTCTCTTATGCATCAGAATACCAACTTGGTAGGAAGTTCGGATAGTAAGGTTGAAGATGATGATAAGCTGTCAATCACCTTCGCGTTCAATTCGTGGGGCGCTAAGTGCCGTGCTCGTATGCCAATGGCACGTTATGGACGTTTCCACATGCTGAACAACTATTTCCATTGTGCGGGAAACTCAACAGCTTGCATCAATCCGCGAAAGAATTCAGAATTCCTTATAGAAGGAAACTATTTCGAAAAGGGAGTAAAGAAGATTTTTACTCAGCAAGATGCAACTTCTGTTATCTGGACAGATGATAATGTTACGGTTGAAGCATTCTCAAAACCGGTTAGCTTTGGAGAGTGCTATATTCCATACAGCTATACAAAAATACCGACAGAGATAGTCAAGGATGATGTGAAGACTTTTGCGGGTTCTACAATATGGGGCTCGACGAAGTATTCTGTGATTCCTGGAGAAGAGATTACTGGTGTGAAATTTGTCGCAGAAAATCATTCCGCATCAGAGGCTACGTTTAATCTTTTGGGACAGAAAGTGAATTCTAACGCAAAGGGAATTGTAGTCAAAGGCGGTAAGAAATATATCGTAAGATAGACCGTTCTTCCTTCGTTCTTCCTTCGCTCTTCCTTCGTTCATCCTATAGATCTTAGAGCGGTTCTTCTGCTTTTTCATAAGGGAGTTATAACGGAGGTACATAGGAGGTACTTGGGAATACTATAGTAATTGTGGCTTTTTGCAAAAGCTCAACATTCGGAAAAAATCGTGAAACTCGCGTTCGCTAAATAATAGAATCGGCATCCGTCATCTGATGAATGCCGATTATTTGATAGTGGTATTCTCGCTTTTATAATATTTTTTTATCAATAGCTTGAATTATTTTGCCGTAAATTTGGAAATTTCTTTTTTTTTGATTACTTTTGCAATCGCCTAGGCAAATGCCGACAGTCGCGAGGGCAAAACCCAAAGTCCTCAGACCTTACACTTCAGAAAATAAGTACCTATAACTAATTATATTTAATTTGCAACCAAATGCCTATTGACCAATTCAATAACAGCTCTGATACACTTATGTCCTATGAACTGCAATTTGAAGAAATGAAACGCATCATGGCAGGTGCAGGATTGGGCATGTGGTCTGTTGAGAATATAGAAGGACAGCCCCATCGAATGCATCTTAATGCCAAAATGGCCGAGCTTTTGGGCGTTAGCGATGTTTCTGCCATGTCTCCTGAGGAGATGTATGACTTCTGGTTTAACAGGGTTAAGCCGGAGGGCAGGGAATCTTTGTTTGCATCTGTTGAAAGGATGATGTCAGGCAATGTTGAGGAGACGACCTATCTTTGGGAGCATCCGGTTCTGGGCGATCGTTATCTTCGTTGTACCGGATCTGGCAGAGTTGAGGGTAAAGGACAGGTTCTTAGCGGCTATTGTTCGGATATTACTCATTTTGTGCTCAAGGAAAAGGAGCAGCAAGGGGCTATGGCTCGTATGGGTGCAGAGCTTCAGAGGGCTTATGAGGTCGTGAAGTTCGTGTCAAAGTCGTGTACTTCCATATATCGCATAAACATGCAGAATGGCAGGCTCATGCATGTCAGTACCGTGAATGAGAAAGTTCATAACGTGCTCGGAAATGAGGGCGATGCGCGTGAGGGATTCATGGAGTTTTGCGAGAAACTGGTCAAGCCTGAGTGGAAGGAAGACATGCTTGCGTTTACTAACCTCGATTGGGTGCGTGAGCAGCTGAAGACTCAGCCGATAATCAAACAAGAGTTTGAGTGTAGCGCCTGTGGTTGGGTTATAGGTTCTTTTGTTGCCGGCAAACGTGGTGATGACGGCTATTGTACGGAAGTGGTTTGGACGACTGTAGATGTCAACGAACAGAAAGAAAAGGAATTGAGGCAGCTTAATGCTCTGGAAGAGGCAAAGTCAGCTGCGGTGGAGGCAAACCGCGCAAAGAGTTCCTTCCTCTTGAATATGAGTCATGACATCCGTACTCCGATGAATGCGATAATCGGTTTCACAGGCCTGCTTGAGAAGCATCAGGACGAGCCAGAACGTCGTCATGACTATCTGAAGAAACTGAAGGAATCAAGTGCCTTGCTGTTAGGTCTTATCAATAATGTCCTGGAAATGTCACGTATTGAGAAAGGACATTTGGATGTAGATATTCAGGCATGGGGCGTAGAACAGATGTATGATATGTTCTGCTCAGTTTTCGTTGATATGATGGCGCATAAGGGAATAACCTTCTGCCATTCCATGGATGTAGAGCATGAATATCTTTACTGTGACCCTATAAAGATACGTGATGTGGTGTTGAATCTTCTCAGCAATGCCTATAAATACACACCTTCGGGTGGTAGGGTGGAGCTATACATCCGTGAGTTGCCATGTGAAGAGGAGGGCAATGTCATAATTGAGACTGTCGTGAAAGACAATGGTCAGGGAATGTCTGCTGACTATCTTCCACATCTGTTTGAGGAGTTCTCGCGTGAGCATACCACCACGGATATAAAGGTGGAGGGAACAGGACTTGGTATGCCTATTGTCAAGAACCTCCTTGACCTTATGGGCGGAACCATAGAGGTTGAGAGCGAACTTGGCAAGGGAACAGCATTCAATGTCCGTACCAAACATCGCATAGCGAAGAAATCGGATGTCGTCAATGTTGATATGGCGAATATTTCAGGCGTGGATTTCAGGGGAAAGCGAATCCTCCTTGTTGAGGATAGTGAACTGAATGCGGAGATTGCGATGGAGATTCTTCGTGATGTGGATTTCGTGGTGGAGCGTGCAGAGGATGGCCTTAAATGTGTAGAAATGATAGACAAGGCACCTGCGGGATATTATGACCTCGTGCTTATGGATATTCAGATGCCAAGGATGAATGGCTATGAGGCTACCCGCATAATCCGTAAGATGGAAGATAGGGAAAAGGCAAACATCACGATATTGGCAATGACGGCCAATGCCTTCGAGGAAGACAAACGTGAGGCCCTTGAAGCAGGAATGAATGCGCATCTTTCAAAGCCTATAGAGGTGGATAAACTTATAAAGACACTCAAGAGAAGTCTGAATTCTCGTAAATGATAAATGTTGTACTTCATATTGCAGATTTATTGCACTGGAGGGTTGCCTTTGGTGTGATACTCTTTGCTGTCTTGATTTGTATTGCCGTATATACATTGTATAAGACATACAAACGTATATTGGAGCATAACAAGATGGCAGAGAAACTGCGGGAAACGGCTACACATAGCATCCGCATGAAGGCTCTTACGCAACTGCTGCTCGATAAGACTCAGACGCATGTGTGGGAACTGAAGGATGGGATGTTCTCTGTTCTGCAATTTGATTCTAAGGCGCTTGATGCAGTCATTCCGATTGAGGAAATGAGGAACCTGGTTACTGCCAGTGCCTTCTACAAGCACAGGGTGGAGGAGTTCTTCCAAACTGAGGAGCCGGGAAACCATGTCATACAAATGTACGGCTCGTTTGAAGGGCGAGACCCTCATTGGTATGAGCTGAGTATGATGATTGAGCAGACACCACAGGGGCTCGTACGTAGAGGTACTACTGTGATGATTGACCAGCTGAAGAAGCGTGAGGCAATGGAGCTTGACACAAACCGTATGCTTGCAAATGCCAAGGAGAAGGATGATTTCATTTCATGTATGAGCCATGAGATAAGGACTCCACTCAATGCCATTGTCGGTATTTCGGAGTTGCTTGCAAATATGAGGCAGACTCTTACGCAGGAGGAGATTGCATATTTCGAGCGTGAAATCAGCAAGAATAATGTCCTGCTGATGAAGATGATTGAGGATATGCTTACCGTAACCCTGATTGACAATAGCGGTATCACCGTTCAGTTTGAGGATCTGCGATATTCGGATTGTACTCCTGAAGTAGCGACAATGAGGGAAGAAGAAAGCCTGAATCTCTTTGGATTGAAGATTGAGGTTATAGAAACCGGAGAGGATGTGCCTATACGGGCAGACAGGAATCTGCTGCGTAGGATAATGATAAACCTCTTTGACAATGCAGCTAAGTTCTCGCCAATGGGTTCTACGGTTACTGTTATCCGTACTGTGACCGACGATGAGGTTATACTCTCGGTAAAGGATCAGGGTATAGGTATTGATCCTCAGTATCATAATATGATATTTACCCGATTCTATAAGATTGATCACTTCTCGCAAGGTGCGGGGCTCGGACTTGCCCTATGCAAGGAGCTTGCCGAATGTATGGGCGCGAAGATTACGGTTGAGAGCGAACTGGGTAAGGGAAGTACCTTCAACCTGATTTTCAAGAGAGCAGATAAGTTGAACAATTAACAATTAGCAATTAACAATTAACAATTAACATACCGTTCGCCAAAAGTCTCCCTATGCAGGGAGATTTAGAGGGGCTAGAGACAGAATTTCGATGAATGAATATTACTACATAGGAATTATCTACCTGATACTGTTGACGGTGGTGCTGACGTTATGGAGGTTTATTGATGACAACTTCCAGAAGATGCAGTATCTCGAAAACGGTCGTGAGGCTGATAGGTATATGGAGAATGTTCATGAGATTCTGTTTTCCACACAGTCGTATCTGTGGTATATATATAAAGGTAAATTGGTGTTCGGTCATCGTTTCTTCAAGAAGAATAACCTGCGTGAACGTAGGATTCCTGTTGATGCGGTGCTCAGGTGCATTTCAAGAAATAGCAGGAAAGAACTGACTTCGGCTATTGAGAATGCTGATGAAACGGGTATCTATGTTGACTTCAACATCACGATGCCGGTGTCTCATGAGGTACACTCGCTAAGTGTTCTTATCTGTAGGGAAAAGGAACCGTGGGAAAAGAAAGGAAAGTCTTCTGACAATGACAATGTTATGGGTATCCTTACCATCATGGATGGTGCCCGCCAGAAGGAAAAGGAAAGGAAAATGGCATTCGACCTTGAGGAGGAAAGTAAGCTTAAGGCGAGCTTCCTCGCTGCCATGGGACATGAGATCCGTACTCCTGTGAATATCATTACCGGTTTCTCCCAGATTCTTGCACAGACAGGAAGTGAGACTTCTGAGGAGGAGTTGAAGAGCTATTCACAAATCATAGCTGATAATACAGAACAGTTGCTCCGTTTGCTCAACGATGTGCTGAAAAGCAATAATGAGGGAGAGGAGATGCAGATGTCCTTGAAGACAAGAAAGGTTAAGGAAATTGTTGAGGAACTGTATGCGACATACAACGTGGTGATTCCAGAACACTTGGAATACAATATAGTGCGAGGTCCCGAGGATGTATATGTGGATTTGAACCGTAGCAGTATGATGCAGGTTATGTCGAACCTTGTCAATAATGCTGTTAAGTTCACGAAAGAAGGCAGTATAACGATGGGTTGGCAATGTATAGAAGATAACGTAGTGATATTCCTTGAGGATACGGGTATCGGTATTCCGAAAGAGAAGCATGAATTCATCTTCGACAGATACTACAAGGAAAGCAGTAGTACGGCTGGAGCCGGCATAGGTCTTTCTCTCTGCCGTCGTCTCGTTGAGAATATGCATGGCAAGATCGTAGTAAAGAGTGAGTTGGGAAAAGGCTCAAGGTTTGAGCTGGTGTTTAAGAAAGCCATACTGTAGCCCACCCAGTCCCTCCCAAAGGGAGGGTTCCACCCCCCTCACCCCCTCCAGGGGGAGTAGATACGTTCTTTAAATCAAAAAAAAGTAAAAAATAAATAGTAAAGCCATTAGTTGGTAATACTATAAAACATCCTTCCCTTTGGGAAGGCTTGGTTAGGCTTATGATGATACAAGTAGAAGAAGAATATCTTAACCATTTGATTTACGTCTCAGAGCACGATGTGCTTACGGGGATGCTGAATCGTTATGGGTTGAAAAAGAGAATACACGAATTGTTCAATCCCGATGGAGAGGGCTACCTCTGTGTCGTGGATATTGATGACTTCAAGGCTATTAATGATGCTTGCGGTCACATGACTGGCGACTTGGTGCTAAAGGCGTTCGGGCAGAGCCTGTGTGGTATCAGAAATTCTTCTGTTGCCCGTTTGGGAGGTGATGAGTTCTTCGTTTTCGTAGATGGAATCAAGGAAGAGGAAGATATCAGGAAGGAGATAAAGGCTCTGGAAGACAGGGTGAATGCTATTGAGATTCCAGAACTTGGTGATATCAAGATAACCTTCAGTATGGGAGCGCACCATTTTAAGGGCAATATAGAAGAAGTGAAAGCTATTGCCTATTCCAAGGCTGACAAACTCTGCTATGAGAGTAAGAGGAAGGAAGGAAATAGCGTGACAATATGCTGATATGTCTATAATTGTGAATAAATCGTATATTATCAGCAAAACTCACCAAGCTGCGCAAGTGTAAAAAAAGTAAAGGAATTAAATGGACAATACACGAGTAAATAGCATGCTAACAATGCCGATAGGTAAGCTTTTGAGAAAGTTTACTCCACCGGCTATGATTGCGATGTCGGCTAATGCTGTTTTAAATATATTCGAAATAATTATTCTCGGTATAGGGGTGGGAATTGATGCTTTTGCCGCCTTGGCGTGTACTTTCCCTATCATAATTCTCATTTCAGCCTTTGCTTCTCTTGTCAATACCGGCACAGCTTCGAAAATTGCTATGCTTTATGCCGAGAACAATCAGGAACAGGCATTGAAGACTTTCGGCAATTCCTTCATATTGCTTGTGAGTTTTGGGGCTCTGTTAACGGCTGTGCTTGAAATATTCCTTGAAGATATACTTCGACTTTGTGGCGCATCGGACGTGACACTTCCGTATGCCCTTGTGTATATGCGGATTATGCTTGTTTCTACTGTCGTGTTGTTCTCAATGCAGAGCATGGGACGACTTCTTCATATACAGGGACGTCCGAAGGTGCAGATGATGCTGCAGATAGGAGGTATTACTGGTAACGTCATTCTGTCTGTAATCTTTGTGTTCGTTTTCAAATGGGGAATGAAGGGAGTTGCCTTGGCATCAATCATGTGCGAGAGCGTCTCTTGGATATTATACATAAAGGTATTTTCTAATAAGAAAGCTTTCTTGCATTTCACAAAACGAGGGTTCTGCGTTGATTTCAGCCTTATCAAAGAGATATTGTCGATTGGAGTGTCACCTTTTGCCATTAATGCGTGTGGATGTGTGGTGGCTCTTATGATTAACCTCTCGCTTATAGAAGTTGCAGGTGAACAAAGAGATATGTATCTTGGTTCCTATGCCATCGTACAGCGAATAACCCAGGTGCTTATATCGCTTATTTCAGGTCTTGGACTTGCAATGCAGATAGTAACAAGCATAAATATAGCAAAACAGAATTACATTCGAGTACGAGGTGTTCTGATGCAATCCATCTTTAATGCTTTTATTATCATGTGTATTGGCTATGGATTTATTTCCATCTTTGCAGATGGGTTGATGTCTATTTTTACTACAGACAAGCAGATGATAGAAATAGGTGCTACGGCATTGATTATCGGACTCTGTACCTTCCCGTTCGTGGGTAGTCAGATGGTTGCTGTGTCTTTCTTTCAGACGATAAGACGCCCACGTGCCTCAATGATTATATCCTTGACGCGACAGTTGCTATTCCTCATACCAATGCTTGTAATCCTTCCGCATTTGATTGGCGTGACAGGAGTTTGGTGGAGTATGGCACTTGCAGATGTGGCAAGCGTTACCATTTCATGGATAATGCTCTATACAGAGACAAAGAAGTTGAGTCTATGAATTTAGAAGAGTTATATAAAAGTTTACATGGAGACTATGCGGAAGTCAAGGCAAGACTTATGACTGACAGACTCGTGGAGAAGTTTGTGCTGAAATTTCCGTCTGATTCGTCAATGCAGCAACTGCGTGATGCTATCGCTTCGGAAGACTACGAGGTGGCTTTCCGTGCCGTACATACATTGAAGGGCGTTGCTGCAAATCTTTCTTTTACAGAACTTTGGAAAGCTGCATCAGCCCTTACTGAGCAGTTGCGCCGATGCGACGGAACTGTGGATGAAAAGCTTCTGGAAGATCTGGAGGATGCATATAAACTGGTAATAGATAGCATTCAGAAGGAAAATGGCGAAATGTGAAGAATAACTTGGAGGACCGTTTATGTCAAATGAATCAGGACGCCGATCAATCCTCATTGTTGAGGATAACGAATTGAATCGCGATATGCTCTGTGCTATGCTGGAAGACCGATATCATGTGTTCCAGGCAGAGAATGGTAAGGAGGGCCTTGAAGTCCTCCAAGAGCATTATCGCAATATTTCACTCATCGTTCTTGACGTGCAGATGCCTGTTATGAACGGATATGAGTTCCTGAAGGTTGTGAAGGAAGATGATCTCCTAAAAGAAATTCCTGTGATTGTTGCTACGGGCAGTAATGATGTGGAAGAGGAGGAGAGATGCCTCGAATTGGGGGCTACGGATTTTGTCATCAAGCCCTACAAGAGAAATATCGTACTGAAACGCATCAGTAACATTATCCGTTTAAGGGAATCTGCTTCTACCTTGAGGGAGGTGGAGTATGACGACCTTACGGGAATCTTCACCCGACAGGCTTTCTACCATCATGCAGAGAGGGTTCTGCGTGAGAATCCAAATATCGAATTCACTCTTGCCATCTCTGATATTCAGGACTTCACGCTCGTGAAAGAGCGCTATGGAACAAAGGTTGCCAATGAACTCCTCTTACAGAATGTGGCCTTGCTGCGTAGGGCACAGGTGGAAAACTATATCTTCGGACGTTATGACGATAACCAGTTCGTGGTGATAGCTCCAAGTTCCGAGCGCTATATGGAGACGAGGAGGAAAAACAAAGGGGCATTAACGCTACCGTTACCGGAAGAGGGTGTGGCTGTTCTTAAGTTTGGTGTGAAGCGCGATATCAGGCACGACATCCCTGTTAGGGAGCATTGTCGTCATGCCCTTATGGCTCTTGATACGATAAAGCATGTGTATGGCCAGAATTATGCATGGTTTGATGACAATATGCAGAAGTACTATGACCGTCGTGTAGCCATAGAAAGGTCGATGGTGAATGCGTTGAAGCGTGGCGAATTCCATATTTACTATCAGCCAAAGAATGATTCCCGTACAGGTCGCCTTGTAGGTGCCGAGGCTCTTGTTCGTTGGACGCATCCTGAGTTCGGTTTCCTGTCTCCTGCTGAGTTCATTCCTGTCTTTGAGCAGACAGGTTTTATTTCTGAGGTTGATTTCTACGCATGGAAATGTACTTGCCAGAATCAACGGAAATGGCAGGAGAAAGGTCTTCATATAGTGCCGATATCTGTGAATTGTTCACGCTCAGAGCTCTTGCAGGATAATTTCATGCGTAAATGGTTCAAGCCTCTCAAAGACAATAATCTCTCGCCTGAGAGTATGCACCTTGAAGTGACGGAAAGTCTGTTCAGCGAGCAGATTGACAGATTGGCAAAGGTCTTGCGTGAATGTCAGGAGAAGGGAGTGAAGATTGAGCTTGATGATTTCGGCACAGGCTATTCCTCACTCAGCATGTTCCAGCTCTTGCCGTTGGATATTGTGAAGTTCGATATGGCATTTGTCAGAGGATTGGATAATCCGCGTCAGGCGCAGGTAATGGCTGCCTGTGTTCGGCTCGTCCGCAGTCTTGGTATGGAAGTCACCGCCGAGGGCGTGGAGACATCGGAGCAACTATACAGGGTAAAGAGAATGGGTATAGATACGGTACAGGGATATTACTACTCGCATCCTTTGCCGAAGGAGGAGTTCGAGAAGTTTTTGGCCTAACCAAGCCTGTCGCAAGCTCCACTTGTAAGGAGTTCGAGGAGTTCAAGACTGCGAGGGCTGAAAGCCCGACACCTAATAGGGCAGTCCGTAAGGGCTGTTATTCTATAGATGCGTGATTAAAGGAGCGCTGTAAGTGCGAC
>OMXX01000250.1 GCA_900315105.1 uncultured Prevotellaceae bacterium
CTATAGGGGTTACTTTTCAGAAATAAGAATCATGTCCCGTATTTACTGGGGTTCCGAGAGCTAAAATCACGGAATCTGGGTTTTACCGGACAGCAATAAATCAAAGTATATTTGTAATTAAAAATTAAATTTTCTTACTTAGCTGATTTTCAGTAATTTAACGTTCTGCAAAGGATGATGGATTTGTACTATATTAAAAATCGCTGAAAGAAAATCAGAAAACTCATTCTTTTCAGTTACCTCCCAAACTTCAACTTCCGCAGGATTAAGGATTACTGAAAATAAATCTAATCAACTCGTTTTGAGACAAACAAAAATGTACCTAATTGCAAGTCAGCAAGTCAAGATATCTATCTATATAATATTTCCTTTTTTGCCTAAGGCATTTTTCTACCACATTGGCGTTGACAGTTGTCAACAGCCTTAGCAGCAGCGGGAACTGTTTTTTCCGTGCAAAAGTAATGTGTCCGTCACGGTCTTGTCAAGTACCGCTTCGCTATTTTGTGAGATTTTTTAGCGGAGCCTCCACATTTTTTTCAAAAATGGGTTTCCACTAAAAAATCACGCAAAATTACTTGTCTGACGGTGACTGGACTCTTTGAGTAAGGCACGTAAAAACAAGTTCCATAAAGCTGCTGCTTTAAGGCAGCAGAGAACTTTAGGGAAAAGTGTCACAACATGTATTACTCTAAATTATTCAATATGAAGGACAATTTCTGTGATTTATTAATGGAAGAAAGACCGGATTTCAAGCTCTTGAACAACGGCGTAGAAAGCATGACCAACGTTGACTTAATAAGTCTTATCATTGGTAAGAGCGATACCAACTCAATGCGTCAGGCTCGCCAGTTGCTAAATATATGTGAGGGCAACTTGAAAGTGTTGGCTACCAAGCAAACAGAAGAGTTGGAAGTGGTTCAAGGCATTGACCGAGCAAAAGCCATGGCCATTCTTGCAGCAACAGAGTTGGGCAGACGACTTTTTGGCGAATCTGCTAAGGAGCGCAAGGAAATCGACAGTGCAACCGCCATATATAATTTCATGCATCCGAAAATGTTCGACTTGGAGGAGGAAGAAGCTTGGGTATTGCTGCTGAACAACAACTATAAACTACTGAAGGCCGTAAAGCTTTCCCATGGAGGTCTGACCGAGACATCCGTTGATATTCGGGTAGCTATCAAAGCCGCATGTATGAATAATGCTACGGTGATGGCACTTTCACACAATCATCCGAGCGGTTCTATCCGTCCGAGCAGGCAAGACGACCAATTGACCGAGAGATTCAGAAAGGCTTGCGACATGATGCGCATCTTCTTCCTTGACCATGTGATCGTTACGGATGGAAAATATTATTCATATAGAGAACAAGGAAGAATTTAAGAAGGTAATGCCCCGACCAACCATCGGGGCACAATATCAGAAAAAATGGAAAACTATAATGATGAAATGACGATTGCCGAAAAAATGCGTCGTGCAGTCTCATGGCTTGATTTCTTAGATGAGAACTTTAACGATCATTTCAAGTCAGCTGATGGAGTTCTCAAGGTATGGGAAAAACACGAATATGAGGAAATAGACAACCTTTGGGAGTACCTCGAACCCGATGAAGACGAATGGATCGACGAAGTTGCCATCGAAGACGCAAAGCTTGTCAACGAGGTATTCGGATTCGAATACTATCCAATACCTCAAAAAGGATCAAAATAAGAGACAAAGGAAACTGGAAGGCCAACCACCTCCCATAAACAAAAGAAAGCATTAAAGCATTTCAAATAGGGCATCATAATAAATCCTTTAATATACTTTGATATGGAATACATCGTTGAAGAAAAGTACAAGAAAATGGTTGAAACCATCAAGGCTCATACAACAGCAGAGTTAAGAGAAAAGGTAGTGAGAGCTATCATCATCTCTATTCAGACGGGATATGCTCACCCATATCTCATAAAGGCCGGCGCATTGCGCAAGACTCGTAGCAAGGCCATGCCAGTAACTACAACTAATTATGGTGAAGCTCTGCTGAGAACTACAAACATGGGATTAACATATATCTCTCTCGGAAAACTTAATTGAAGGTAACGCCCCGACCAACCATCGGGGCATATTTATATTTTACTATGACAATTTTCAAATTATTTTACGGTCATTGGGAGGAAGGCATGGAAGTCAACAAGTTGGAAGATGTTATTAACTATGCCAAAGAGACTGCAAAAATCTTTGGCAGATGTTATGTTGCTATGATGGATTATTCCTCAGAAGATTATTTCCATCCCAGATACATTAGAAAAGCCGTTGAAATTGCCAACGAGGATGGAAGCATTGATGACCGTGCCTGGTGTAATTCGGCTGGGTTGACAATTGAGCAGGAAATTCACAGATACAGAGAGGGGCTAAAGAAAGCTATAGACCCTAAATTATTAATTTTGCCTCGGTAGAAATCGTCGATTTCAACCGAGGCAAAAATTTCTATTTACTTTATCAATACCATACTACATTCCCTTCCGTACTCCCCACTCGTAAAATGTAGTGCACTAGTGTCCACTTAAATCCTTTAACATTCGCTTAAACTGCCCTTAGGTCAGACATTTACAAGCATATACTTTACGTGTACTTTTCAATTTTGTAC
>OMXX01000013.1 GCA_900315105.1 uncultured Prevotellaceae bacterium
TGTAAACCTTTCCGGGAAACCGACAACCTTTCAAGTATGATATCAACGAATGCAGTATAATAACAGCTAAAAACTGTAAACCAAAATCAGGAAAAGACACTGACCTTGCAGTAACAAGTAACAGGTAACAATAAGGATTTTTGTGTAAGCGCACCTCATTACAGACACAGCCCCCCCACTTCTGGATATGCTCTGTTGGGTGGGGATGATGCTAACGAGGCAAAAGCAAAGACTATAAAAGGGCTGATACTTCATGTAAGTACCAACCCAGAATTTATCTGATCAAAAATTTATTACCGGACAGCAATATAAAAAACTATTTCTTTATCTTCTTCAAGAAAAATTGCTCGCACTCAGCAAGTATCTGAACCTTGCATAGTTTCATCACAGCATAGTAAATCAGAACAGCAATAACACATCTTACGATTAGAAGAAGATAAATATTGGTTATCGTTATTGTTGCGTAATAAGTAATTGCCATCGTAACGACTGCCGCAAGCGTGAATGGTACAATATCCTTAAATACATTCCACCAACTATAGCCTATGAGTCTGCCAGTAAAGAGATGCCAAGGTAAAAGCCACAGAATCATCATGGCTGAATAAGCAGAAACCATTACAAACATACCATAATCGGAGAAAGCATAAACGACGGCTATCTGGAGTAATATCTGACCGATATTAAGCCACATATAGATATCGCTTCGCCCATGACTTATTGCAAGATTCTGATACATAGTGTGAATAGGCATGAAAGCGCCAGAGATACATAGCACCTGCAATAAAGGAACACATTCAAGCCATTCCTCTTTTATTGTGACAAGAATAAATTCCCTACCCACAAGAGCGAATCCGAACATCAATGGCATAGAGAGGAAACAGGTGAATCGCAACATCTTACGAAAAGCATCCCGTCTCTCATCTTCTACCAAAACCGGCTGAGCTATCTGTCCGACGGTGTTGGCAACAAGTGAATATGCCATAGTATTCCACTTGAATGCCTGAGTATAGCTTCCAACTTGATGAAGTGGAAACCAACGTGCGAAGATAGGCGTTAGGATATTGGCAGATAACGTGTTGAGTATCTTCGTAACAAGAATCTTCAAAGCAAAAGGTGCCATGAGGCGAACTGGTCCAAAATCTAATGATAGACGTGGTCGCCAATCACGCACATAGTAGTAGCGTCCTAGGTTTACAACTATCATATACGTCACCTGTTGCCAAGCAAGCGACCAATACGCGAAGCCCAAAAGGGCAAGCGTTATACCCACCGCTCCAGAGATAATAAGAGCAAGTGCTCCGATAATGGCAATCTCACGATTCATCATATTCTTTGCCATGTATCCTCCATGAGCTATGCCGAGTGAAGAAATGAAGAAGGTAAGGAACACCACGCGCGAAACAGAGACGAGACGTGGCTGATGAAAATATTCGGCTATGAAAGGCGCGCTCAGGAAGAGTACGGAATACATCAAGACCGACATACAGACATTAAACGAGAATACGGAGTTGTAATCGCGTGCCGTTGGACGTTTTATATTGATTAGTCCCTGTGTAAAACCTGCACTCTGAAGGTCAGCAGCAATGGCAGTAAAGATTGTGAGAATGCCAATGATGCCATAGTCATCCTTGGTCAGATGACGAGCAAGGATGATACCTATTATGAGATTCAGTATCTGGGTAGTCCCGCTATTGAGCGCTCCCCAGAATAGGCCTTTCGCCGTTTTTTGTTTTAGAGATTCAGGCACTTGTTCTTAATTACAAATTCTTATTAGTCGATAAAGATAATCCGCAAGTTTCAGCACAAACTTCGATTTGCAATGGAATAGCCAATAGAGTAACTGGGCACTGAAATGTTCTGGTACATAGCCTATAGTTTCATCAGCCATACTGACAGGCATTTGCGATCTTCCACATTGACGATATGCATTGAGCACACCTATCTCCAACGACATTGGCAGATGTCCTTTGCGCTGATGATAGAAAGATAGCACCACCGACATTGCACGGAAATATGACAGGATATTTCTCTTCGTTATGTTTCGCGTATAGGAATTGATATTGTCCACGCGATAATAATAAACTATATCATCTGTCCATGAACGAGAAGTTACACAAGCAAGTCGGCTAGTGGCACATATATCCTCTGCAAAGTCTATCCCTTCTATAAAGAGATCTTTGACCTTATTGAGAACAGAGGTTTTGTATAGTCTTCCCCATACACGAGGCAGTATAATATTCTGACACAGAATCTTATCAAGATACTTTGATGGTTCATCGTGTGGCGGCGTAATAACCTTACCAGTCTTCTCATCAACATAGATGGCATAAGCTCCATCCACTATGTCAGTATCTGTTTCCTTCATCCTTTTGACAAGAGTTTCCACAGCATTAAGAGGCAAGACATCGTCGCTATCCACAAACAGGAAAGTATCAGTATGAACTTCGGAAACAAGACGTTTACGGGTAGTACCGATTCCCATATTTGTATCATTATGAACAATTCGTACACGTTCTTTTCGTTCTGGATAACGTTCCATGACCTCACGCAGCAACTCTATACTCCTGTCGGGAGTACAATCATCGCAGAAGACATACTCAATATCAGAATATGTCTGCGAAAAAAGTGATTCTGCACACTCGGCTATGTATTTCTCCACGCCATAGACGGGAACAATTATTGTTACGGTCATATCAGAGAGGAATATGCTTGAACTTCGAGTTTAGGAAACGCATTACCTTCGCCATAAAACGAAGCAAAGGGAAGATGCTTTTGAAATGTGAGAGTACGATAAAATCATTGAGCATGGAGTTATTAATGCGTGAGAATTTAAGATAGTCCTCACGATAATATGGTTCAACGACCTCTGCAACGACACGACGGTTCTCTACGAGTGTATCTCGCCAATTCTGCTTGCTCACTCCCCCACCCTCGCAAATGGAAAGTATGGACGGAATAGTAGTTATAGTAGCTTTATCGCGTGCCATAGGCTCCGCAACCGACTTCAAGTCAGCTATCAATCGGTAACTTTCATCAAAGCCATACTTACGAAGCAACTCCGTGCGATAGTATGTCGATTGATGGTTAATGCCGAGCGAAAGAACATCATAGAGCGTCATATCCTCTGGAACAGGACGGTCAGAGTCCCCATATCGTGCCCCACCGAGAATTATATCGGCATTATATCCACTAACCGTGGTGAGAACATCGGGAGTTGCAAAGCAATCACCAGCATTCATAAAGACGGTATAATCGCCTGTGGCATAAGCTATGCCCTTGTTCATCGCATTGTATATGCCATTATCCTTTTCTGATACAAAGACCGTAATAAGCTCACCAAAATTCTCCACAACTGTCTTTGTAGAATCTGTACTTGCACCATCTATGACAATGACCTCAAAGCATGGATAATGCAGAGCACTCACGCTCTGGAGTGTTCTTTTGAGTCCGTCAGCATTATTCAATGTGACAACAATGATTGAGAATTTCTTATTGCTCATTTCCATAGATTTCGATATATCGTTTGGCAACAGCTTCTTCTCCGTAGCAGTTTATGATCTTTTGTCGGGCATTATCAGATAGTCGCTGGTGATTAGCCTCATCAAGCACATAGAGTATGCCTTTTGCCAAGTCCTCAGAATCCTTATAGTTGGCAAGATAGCCGTTCTCAAGATGGTCTATCATCTCTGGTATGCCTCCTACGCGGAAACCAACACATGGAGCACCGCAAGCCATTGCCTCCATGATAGTGTTTGGAAGATTCTCAGAGAGAGAAGGAAGCACAAAAGCATCCACGGAGGCATAGAGTTTTGCCATTTCACGGGTGTCGGAGATATACGGAATGTCTCTACCAAGGGCGACAATCTCCACCTTTTCGCTACTTTCTTTGTTTATTATCTTCGCAGCCTCATCAAGATATTGCATTCCCTTCATAGGGTTATTGACAAACTGTGCCACAAAGAGCACACGACGATGATTCTGATGTGGCTCAGGCTTGAAGATTGCAGTATCTATAGGATTAGGTATTGCAACAACTCTCTGCTCTGCCATCAACGGGCTCTTCAAGGCTTCGTTCATCAGCCATTGACTACAAGTGACAAACTGTATTCTGCTCCCAGCATAGAGTTTTTGCTTACGCTCCCGTGTAGAACGTTCAAGATAGTCGTCCTTCTGCTGTATCCTTAGATGGTATGCCCCCATGGAGTTCCAGGCATCGTGCATAGTCCATACAACCGTCTTGCCGTCATCAAGCATCTTCTTTACGGCAGCAAGACTTATGAAACCCTGATTTACCCAATGAAGGTGTATCACATCAGCCTCTTTATACTCACGGGTACTGGTGACATCTTGGCCGAAAAGGGCAATATCTGTTGCCCATAGATTACGAATGGAGAATCCGTTGCACATCCAGATAATAGCACGCTCAAAGATGCTTGTCCACGATTGCTTACGAAAACCAACAGGACCGAATGCAATGTTCTTTCTGCAAAGCATGGAAACCTCCACACCATTCTTCTGAAGAGCGTGCATTAATCGGGTTGCCGCTATTGCAGCACCACCCGACGATTGGAATGTGCTTAATATGACTACTTTCATCGTATGATATGCGGAACAATGATTTGAAGATTATGCCCCCACATATATAATGTAAGGAATAGAACGGCACATACTACAACCGTATTTAGCCTTGGCTTTGTGGCTGTCCGCTTTATGAGATACGCCACGGCTATCGGAATAACGAATGCCCAGTGAGCTGTCATTATATACACATCGGCAGAGGCAAAGTTGAGTCCTACGTGTAAAAGCATATCAAAGAGGAACATTGACATCACCATCCACATTAGCCGCTCCTTTCTTCCGCACCATACTCCTGCCACAAAGAGTATAACAATCAATGCCTCAAAAGCATAGTTCCACCAATACTTATATCTTACAAGCACAGGACGATGGTTTTCCTTGTTCGCATCACGGAGCGGATAACGGTTGTGAAGGATGAAGCCCTCGCCAAAGACATTCTCCACAAGCGACGGCAAGCGGTCAATCTTATAGTCGGTGTTGGTGACGAAGTCAAGATGAACGAGTTGCTTTTCCTTACGTATCTTATTGTCAGCTTGTTCTTTCTTCCACTTCACAGCAAAGACAGAGTCACGCGCCATACGTCTGTTCACGGTCCGTTCTATATTGCGTTTCTCCTCTTTCTGGGTATTCTCTTGCTGATAGAAATACAGGTATCCTATCACTCCAAGAGGAATGAGATATACGAGGAAATGAAGCACTATCTTTCCGAACGATTTCCTGCCCCATTGCGTGAAAAGGTCTGCCAACCCTATCTTTACGCAATTTGTCGTGGTTATGCCTGTTGAGACGAAGAGCAAGGACAACGACTGCCACAAAGGCATTGTCTTGCCTTTCTGAATGGCTCTTCCTGCAAGATATATGGATAGAAGGAGAAACGGAAGGGTGAATGCCATGTGGTCCTCCACGAAGATGGTGAGCATTACGTGGGAGAAGGAATAGAAGTAGAAGGTGAGCAGAAGACTAATCTTAGCCGACATTTTCAACAATCTACGCATTATCCTATACATCAGTAACCATGAACAAAGACTGCATATCACGAGCAATACGCCCACAATGAAGATAGCGCAGTTGATGCCAGTCTCTTCCTTCAGCCATGCATTGAGTTCTGACAGCGGCCACATCATTCCGGCAAGCAACGGATGACGAGAGATTACATAGAGAGGACGCCACTTTGACACTACTATATATGTATATGGGTCGAAGCCAGAAATCTCAAATCTGTTCCAGAAAGCACTCCAGAAGCCTACCTTCGGATTTGTCCACGAATTATAATGATACTGTAGCATCATTATATTGAGGGCCACGATGATGACAAGTCCAATCAGCGCAACAAGCAGAATCTCTCTATGTTTTGTCAAGAACTTCTTCATAGGCAATACCCAATGATGTTAACTATGTTCCATGCAAAGCACCACACGGCAGTAAGGGCACAAACTGTATATATTGCCACAGACCATCGTTTCCTATTCTCTATTGCTTTAAACATATATGCCATTCCTATCGGAAGCACGAAGAGATAGTGAGCCGACATGATGTATATCTCATTGATGCCGAACCCAAGCCCCATATGGAGAGCCATATCCATAATGAGGAAAGACATGGAAGTCCAAAGGAATATCGTCTTTCTTCCCATCCATACCCCACTCAAGAAAAGCAGAACAATAACAGCCTCTGCGAGATAATTAATATATCCCAACGCGTTACTCGTGTCATATCGTACTATCAGCGGACGATTACGCAGAACATCACCGAGCAAATAGTCCCTATGCAATTGTATCCCCTCACCGAAAAGACATTCCACGGCAACATCCCATCGTGAGGTGGTTTTGTCAGTCCAGCGCATGAACTCGCCCTTGGCTATCGGCCTACCAGTGTTCCTGTTCCATATCTTCTTATGGTCACGGCGATATTTCTCCATAGCCTTCTGTTTTTGTATTTTCCTTGTCATGGCCTCAACGGCAGCTGAGTCATTGGAGCCAATGGAGTCACGTACTTGCTGACGTATCTTCTCCGTATATTCTCGGTTCTTCTTCGCCTTTACCTCATTACGAGCCATCTCCTTCGGCCATACGTATGTACGGTATTCCCAACGGGCAAAGCCCCATATCATAGCAGATGGCAGAATGACGGCAAATAGCAGAAAACGCCACTCAAAGAATCGCTTTCTACGAGTTACAAGAGCTGCAAGAAAAACTTTTAGCCCGTTGTTTAGCGAAATGCCAGCCGTAAGTATGAACAACGCTATTGTCTGCCACATATTCAATGCCGAACCATTCCTTAGTTTCTTACCAGAAAGATACAATGTCAGCGTAAGGGCGAACATCGACATTATGAAATGGTCGGGCACCATTGCAGATAGCATTATAAATGCCATGCTGAACGTGAGAGCCGTAAGCAAATAGGCTTCACGTATCTTCACCATTATAATCTCCTTAAAAATCCTGAACAGGAAGATAACGGAATAAAAGGCACAGAAAATTAAAATGAGCGCGGTGATGACTGTGGCGAAATTCTTGCCCGTGAGCGTCATCATCAACTGATTCAACTGGCAGAACGGCCACATGAAGAATGCCAGAAATGGATGTCTATATACGTTGTACGCCGTATCCCAATAAGATATCACCTCATAAGTCAATGGGTCGAAACCTGAAATCTTAAACCAGCGCACGAATAGACGATGATAGTTATCTGACAACGCACTGAACCGTCCCAAGTACATATATACAGTCATGAAGTTAAGAAACGAGAATATCAGAGCTGACACAATTGCCAACCAACGCTCGTCCTTACGTATTTTGAATATGTCAAATATACTCTTCATCTATCTTTTTTTACGAAACCGTGATTCTCTCATCCGCAAACTCCAGCATTTCCTTATCACCTCGTGAATCACCAAATGCGGTGACATGGAAACTGCTCCTGTCGGTTTCCAGTTCAGGATATTCAGCAAGTATTCGGTTTACTTTCTCCTGTGCATAGCAGTTGGGGGTGAGGAATCTTCCTGTGAAACAAGGATTGAACTCCATCTTCGTCCCTAACACCTTGAATTCCGGCACAAGACGGCTCACCCAGTTCTCTGGACTCGCAGTTACCACCACCACTTCGTCACCATTCGCTTTTGCATCAACCAGTCTGTCGTAGAGGTTACTACGCAGTATATGCCTATGACTATCGGCAAACCGCTGGCAGAAGTCATTAAACTCTTCCACCGTCATCCGTCCGAAACAATGGTGCAGAAGCCGCTCCTTAGTGCGCTGATTAGAATATCTGCCCATGAACATCAGTACGAGCCAAGGCAATATGCGAAGCAAGGCAAGAACCAATCCCAACCTACCCCGCTGGTATATTATTATCGACATCATTGAATCCTTAGTGGTCAATGTGCCGTCGAAGTCGGAGAAGATAACTTTTTTCATAAAGTAAAAATTAAAAAGGAAAAAGTATGGTTCGTTTTTTCAGCAAGGAACTGTTCCCACATAGTGTAATCATACTTTTTAATTCTAATTTTCTTCTTTTTCACTTCTGATTGTCTATACGTATATTATGACGAGATACGCTGCAAACCACATTACGATAACCAACTGAAGGAAATGGTCGGAGTACAGCATCTTGGTCGGGTCGCCACTTTTCTCATCAACAAGAGTGAGTTGCATATAGCGCAGTAAACCGAGAATAACGAAGACAGAAGTGAGATACACATAGTCAGAGCCTATGCGCTGAGTAACGGATGGCGATACGGTGTACATAATATAGCTCACAACCGTAACCGCAGCCGTAATGGTAACAGCCTGATTGATGAATGTTAGGTTATATCTCTCAGTGTTATGTCGTGGAGCCTCTCCCGTCTTCATCATCCTCACCACGTCATCCCTACGCTTGGCAAACGAGAGGAAGAGCGTTAGCAGAAAGGTCATCATCACGAGCCAGTTGGAAGGTACAATGTCTGTTGCAAAACCTCCGGCAAGAATCCTTAGCACAAAACCGAACGACAGCACACACACATCCACTATGGCATGACGTTTCAGCCATCTGCAATACAATATGTCAAGGATGAAGTATGTCACCACCACACCACCGACAAGCAAAGCCCTGTCTTTCATCAGCACAATGACCACAGTGGATAGCATCATCATTAATGCCATTATCACATAGCCCTGCTTAATGCTTATCGCTCCAGATGCAATTGGCCGTTTACACTTCTCTGAGTGCTTGCGGTCGTCCTCCACATCGATGATGTCGTTATAGCAGTATATCGCCGAAGCAGCAAAGCTATATGCGAAGAATGCCATAAAAGCATATATGGCAGACTGACTATCAGTAAGAGCACCACCGAAGAACATCGGCAATAGTATGAAGATGTTCTTTGCCCACTGATATGGTCGTGTCAGGCGTATGATATTTTTCATCGTGCTATTTCTGTTTGCTGAATGAATATTTCAGAATGACATTGTTTACCAAGTAATGCAGCAGCCAAGCCAATGGCATCGTGACGGCAACTGTAATCAGGAATGTCATCCAGTAACCAAGATCGGTGTTCTTCTCAAGGGGCTTGAGCACAAACTCTATATGGATAAGATATGCCTCAAGACTTAAAGCTCCAAACCATGCTACGCTTTTATTAAACCATTGTGGAGTACGGCGAAATATACGATTGAGAAGGATGATTGTAGTGACGGTGAGAGGTATGTAAAGCATCCTCTCTATAAAGAGAGGGAACTTTCCGTGAATCTCCTGTTCAAGCCAGATACTTGTGCAGAGTGACATAAGGAACATTATCCACACCATCCATATACACTGTCCGTCAAGGCTCTTCTTCTGTCGAACCATCTCACCCATGTTGATGCCGAGGAAGAATATCGGTACTCGGCTCCAGAATATCTCTATATGGCCTACCGCTTGATGGATTGGCGTTACCCATTGAACGAGGATACACCACATCACCATTACAAGTACGAGCCAATGATATATAGGATGTCGTCGTATCAATTCCATATAGGGAGGCGCAAAGATATATAGCATCATTGTAGCAGGAATATACCAAAAGGTAAGCTCATCATGCAACCAAAAGTCCCAGTTGATAAGTATATCACCGAAGAGGTCTATCCAATGCACACCGTCGAATCGTGGGATATAATACAGGCAGGCTATTATGAGCCATACTGGATAAATACGCTTTAAACGCCTCATATAGAAAGATACCCAGTCTTTGAAGAAGGATCCATCAACACTTCTCTTTGCCCACGAGAACCACAAGCCAACGCCTGAGAGGAACAGGAACATATCCACACCAAGGTTACCCATTCGTCGAAGACCATAAAAATCGCTCCACCTTGGCAATCCAACGTGGAAGAGGATAACGAAAAGCATCGCCATTCCCATGTGCTCCGCCCTGAATCGGGAGACGTTTACGAGATCTATGTCCTTTATCTTCACAGAAAAATAACGAATTACTTGATTTGAGCCATTATTTTCTTGAATATCATCGCCAACACGATAGTGGCAACGATATAGAGTAGTAATCCTGCAAAGAGGTCGCCGTGGCGTGATATCGGTATAATCACCTTTCGGGTTATTGGATGGCACACGAACATTGCTGCGGAGATTCCTCCAATCCATGAAAGGATATTCATTAAGGATTGCGAAAGCAACTTGACGACTGCCACCGTACCTATGCAGATAAGGAAAGGCACGATAATCCACGTAGCGAACCAGAGGCTGAACAGGAATATCAATGCCGTACTTGCAATAGCCAGGAATGCATAGGTGCTAGCTGTAGGTTCGTTAAATCGGTTATATCGAGCGAACAACACACCTGCAATGAAGACCGGCAAAGAACCAAAGATATTATAGCGATACCATTGAAGTGCCAATCCTTCGGGGAAGAATAGCAACTGAGCAAGAAGCGTGACAGCAAACAATCCACCGACAAGCCACTTGTTCGTCCGTAGGTTTCTAGGATAGAACACCAAGCGATACATCACATATATCTGCACCATCAAGCCAAAATACCAGTATGGTCCAGGCCATATATCGTGATCTGGGTCTCGGTAGAAATTGCTGAACATACCCAACTGCCCAACTACGTTCCAGAATTCATATCGACGTGGAGCTGGTGTCATATAGTCAACCATGACGTATGCAGCATATCCCACAATCATCATCAGGAACAGCTTTTTATAATGCTTCCAGATGAATGAGAGCGCACTATCCTGATTGTCTTCTGCCAAAGGTGATCTCTCATATTTCATCACCAAACCGTAGGCACTAAGGAAAACGAAAACAGGCACACCATAATGGCCGAAGAAAGAGATGAGATGGGCAATGAGTTCCCAAGAGGGATGCGCAAGCTCAACCATCAGCCGTCTGACATTACGCTCAGAAAACTGATACTCATTCTCCTGCACCATCTTTCCAAGCCAGTGGCAGTAGTTATGTAGCACGATTGCGAGGATGGCAATTCCACGCATCGCCTGAGATTCCGCTTTGCTTATTTTTATCATTTACTCTTTACTACTTCATCATAATCCACCAGATGCTGCATCAGTCGCTGGCGTTTCTCATTATACTGAGGACTGAGCAAATCGAGCTCTGGACGATATGCCTTGCATTTTATTCCTGCCAGCCCGAGAAGCAGATGCGACATTGCATCGGTCATAAATGGCTTGTTCCTTGCCTTCCTTATCGCAGCCACCACGTCAGGATGCCTCTTCGAATACTTCGCTGTACAATAGAACCACATAGGAATCTCATATTCCTGCTGGGCAATGTCCTTGGTGATATTCGTAGTGTGGTTTCTTCCGCAATGATGCAACGAACCCGGTCCATAGACCTCATCACCATGATCAGGGAAGTAGATTATCACCGCATCATCATTCTTGAAACGATCAACGATAGCCCCAACGACTGAATCATTATACCACACAGCACAATCATAATATGCTATGTTCTTCTTTTCCTTCAACGTGTTCTGCGGACGGTCATAACCTGAGGCGAAGAATTTCATTTTCTGCTTCGGACACCTGATGCGATAGTTTACATGCTGTCCCATGAGATGGAATATGGTAAGCGAAGGAACAGAAGCCGTATCAACAACGCCTTCCGGAGGTGCCACGAGTCGGGCATAGTCTTTTAGCAATTCCTCATCCCAAAGGTGTGTCTGCTCATTCCGGACATCAAACTGCACCTTGCTCAGCATCTCATCGTTGATGAAGAACCCACCGCTAAAATCGTATATAGCATCCTTGGCATGAGGCAAGAACTGATTTGTAAGGAAGTTGACCTGAAAACCTGCCTTGCGGAATAGTTGGCAGAAAAGCGGATAGTCGCACCAGTCACCTTCATCCCCAACGGTATAGGTCGTCATAAGATGCTTGAAGACAAAGCTCGTGAGATTCCAAGGTGCCATAACATCGGAATACTTCACCAATCGTCCGCTCTTTTCCATCTTCACCTGTCGTGGAGTATTCTTCTTTTCATACCCATAGAGCTGTGAATGGTATTTGTTGAAGCTCTCACCAATAATCACAACGATATTCGACGGCTTAGAGTCCTTTAAATCCGAAGGTATTCCAAGTTGCTCAGGAGTCATCCTTTCCACCTTCTCTGCCTCTTCCTTCAGTCTGTCAAGCTGTAGGGATACAAGGTGATTGGTAAAGAATGCATCTGCAAGACGATATACCGGCTGATACATCATCGCCATAGGACGAAGGTTCATGTCTTTTTCCACGTCCCCAACCGTCTTGCAACTGAAATGACGAACCATACACTTCTTATTGGTGATGGTATCGTTCCATCCAAGAATAATGAGGACTAAAGCCAAAAGGCTAAAGGCAAAAGGAACAATCCTATTTACCCATTCAACCTTCCACTTTACCCTCTTCGCTTTCCATTTTATCACCTCATAGACAACATGAACAAGCAGAACAAGCAACACCCATCCGAGTTCGGTTGTAAACAGCACCTCAAGATTGACGTATGTGCTAAAGAACTCAGCCGTCTCGTTTCCTGTCGTCTCACCAACGAGTAACAGCATTGACGGACTTATGGTATTGCCGAACTGCACCATACAGAACGTGTCTATAATGCCGAGCGAATAGGCAATGACATAGATAATGCCCCTTACAGCCTTGCGCAAAGGGAATTTCCATATCTTCTGCGGAACGAGCGCAACAAGGAATGTAAGTATCAGCAGGTCAAAGAAAAGCTCATAGTAGAGATTGTCATATACCTTCGCTCCTTTCCAATGAGGAAGAACGGCATAGCTCTCAACTATACCAAGAGCATACATGAACACAAGAAAGCCGAGACTATCCTTTGAGAATAGCGACTTTCCCATGTTCTTGATATATTCTATGATTCTTTTCCCAAAGACCATTTATACTTTTTTACTTCTCCATATAAGGGTCAGTTCCGAGAACTGTCTTTGCAAGACGCTTTGCCTTGTCGCGGAGCGCATTTACATCTGCATCCAAATCTCCATAACAGAGAGTTACACCCATACGACGACCGAAATGTCCACCCGGCTTACCGAAGATACGAACACGGGTACACTCTTCCTTCAATGCGTCAACAAGATTAAATTCTGGAGCCTCGGTATAATCCTTGTCTGCAAGAACAACAGCAGAAGCACCTGCATGCTCAAGACGGATGTCGTGAATAGGAAGACCGAGAACAGCACGAAGATGAAGCTCGAACTCAGAAAGGTTTGTTGTGTGGCCAAGAGTCACCATACCAGTATCGTGTGGACGTGGAGAAAGCTCAGAGAACACAACACCTGTATCTGTCAAGAAGAACTCAACGCCCCAGATGCCATAGCCAGTCAAAGCCTTTGTCACCTTGTCTGCCATCTGCTGTGCATCCTTCAAGTCCTTCTCCGGAATCTGATATGGCTGCCAAGACTCACGATAGTCACCACCTTTCTGAACATGTCCGATAGGAGGACAGAAAATCGTTGGAGCATTCTTCTGGGTAACGGTGAGAAGTGTAAACTCAGAAGTGAAGTGGATGAACTCCTCTATGATAACCTCCTTCACGTCACCACGGGCACCTGCCATAGCAGCATCGAATGCGGTCTTCAAATCCTCAAACTTCTCAACAGTACTCTGACCATGACCGGAAGAAGACATGAGAGGCTTAATCACGCAAGGGAAACCAATCTGCTTACTTGCCTCAACGAGCTGCTCGTATGTCTTTGCATAGAAATATTTCGCTGTTCTGAGTCCAAGTTCCTTGGCTGCAAGGTCACGAATAGCCTGACGGTTCATTGTGTAGTTCACCGCACGAGCAGAAGGCACAACTTGAATACCCTGCTTCTCGAACTCGAAGAGACGCTCTGTACGGATAGCCTCAATCTCAGGCACGATGATATCAGGCTTATGCTTGTTCACTACGGCTGCAAGAGCATCGCCGTCGAGCATTGAGAACACCTCACGCTCGTCTGCCACCTGCATCGCTGGAGCATTATCATATTTGTCACATGCCACAACATAAACGCCCTTACGTTTTGCAGCAATAACGAACTCCTTACCAAGTTCACCAGAACCTAACAGTAAAATCTTTTTCATAAGTCTAAGTATTAATTGTTGTTATTAGCCATTTGTTCTTTTCTTGAAGAAATAACCTCACGCACAAATCCAGAGATCAGCCTTGCCGTTCCTTCAATTCCCAACAGAGAGGAATTTACGCACAGGTCATAGCTTCTTGAGTCGCCCCACCTCTTTCCTGTGTAATAGTTATAGTAGGCAGCCCTTTCCTCTTCTTTCCTCTCTATGAGTTTCCTTGCAGTCTCCGCATCGCACATCTTCACCCTCGAAACACACGCTATGCGGTCTTCCAAGTCAGCATTAACAAAGACATTGACGACATTCTCCATGTCTCGGAGCACATAGTCAGCAGACCTGCCCAAGAAAACACAAGAGCCCTCACTTGCAGCCTTCCTGATGGCATTACTCTGGAACTTGAACAAGGCCTCCGGCGAGAGCCTGTCCTCATAGAAGTCTCCGGAAGTAGCCGTTCCGCTGAGATGGAACAGATGATTCAGGAATCCTCTGTGCTCATCGTTCTGTTTGAACAACTTAGCGGAAAAACCGCTCTCCTGGGCGGCAAGGTCAAGAAGTTCCTTATCGAGCAAACGAGCATTAAACTCCTTTGCAAGCAACTTGGCAACTTCACTACCGCTACTGCCAACCTCACGACCTACATTGATAATTATTTTTTCCATACGCTCGATTTTTTCATCATTACCGCTGCTACTAATGTAGCAAGAGCGTCAGAAAACGGCATCGCGCTCCATATACCCCATAGCCCCCATATCTCCGAGAAGATAGCGAGAGCAGGAACAAGGAACAGCAACTGTCGCGAAAGGGAGAGGAACATACTCACCTTTGCCTTGCCGATACTCTGGAAGAAACTGGTTACAACTATCTGGAATCCCACAATAGGGAACATCATCATCATCATCCTTATGGCTGTACTTGCAAGATCTATCAGCGATTCATCCTTGGTAAACAGCCTTGCGCATGGATGGGCAGCAAACATAGCCACGAGGAATCCGACCGTACAAACCACAGTAGCACAAGATATTGCGAGCTTCACGACCTTGCGAAGACGGTCATAATTCTGCGCTCCATAGTTATAACCGGCTATCGGCTGCATTCCCTGGTTCACGCCCATTGCCACGATAACAAAGACGAAACCTATTCTGTTTGCTATGCCATACGCACCAACAGCAAGGTCGCCTCCATGCTTCATCAGACAGGTGTTGACAAAAATCACGACGAGACAACTACACGCATTCATCGCGAATGGCGAAATACCAATACCTATGATGTTCTTCACTATCGGTTTGTCAAGTCTGAAAAGACTATAGTCGAAATGCAGAAGCTCATTCTTGTTGGAGAACAGCCTCCATTGCCAAGAAAGCGCAAGGAACTGAGAGAGTACCGTTGCAAAAGCAGCTCCCCGGATTCCCAGATCCAGGCCATAGATGAAGATTGGGTCGAGAATCGTATTGACCACAACCGTGAAAATTGTGGCATACATAGCATGACGAGGCTTACTGGCAGAACGAAGCACGGCATTCAAACCGAAATACAGATGCGTGAAGACATTACCGCAAAGTATTATCTGCATATAATCCCGAGCGTATGGGAGGGTATTGTCAGATGCTCCGAAGAAACTTAGAATAGGATCAAGGAACAACAGACATATTCCACCGAAGCAGAGTCCCACAACAATATTCAGCATCATGCAATTACCCAGTATCTTGTTGGCTATGCCATAGTCACGCTGTCCAAGTTTCATGCTAATGAATGTACAGGAGCCCACACCTATTGCTGCGCCGAATGCTGCAGAGAGATTCATGAACGGGAAGGTGATTGCCAATCCTGCAATTGCTAAAGCACCAACGCCTTGACCGATAAAAATGCTATCCACCATATTGTAGAGCGAGGCTGCAACCATAGCGACGATTGCCGGTAACGCATACTTCCTCAGCAATCGACCAACCGGCTTTGTGCCCAGCTCTAAAGTGGCTCGTTTATTATCTTCCAAAGCAGTTTGTTTATTATCCATTTACGAACATTATTAATTTAGGAGGACAAAGTATTATACTTCGCACGAAGAAAATAGTGCATGTCAGCCTCTTAAAAGGTTGGCGCACGTTTACAATTTTCGAGGGCAAAGTTAATGTTTTTTTATATCATTTCAAAATAAATTCGCCAATTTGTTTTGCCAAATCAGTTTTTTCTCATATCTTTGCGGAAAATTCAGGTGGGAATTAACAGAACCTGCCTTCTATGTTATGAACCTCACACTCTACCAACTCAACAATCTCGTCAGGGAGGTTATCGGCTATTCGCTTAGCGATACCTACTGGGTGGAAGCCGAACTTGCGGAATGCCGCGAGTCGGGCGGGCATTGCTATATGGATTTGGTACAGAAAGACGAGGACACATTAGTTGCTCGTGCTCAGGCACGATGCTGGAGAAGCACTTGGAGCTATGTCCTACCGAAGTTCATGAAGGTAACAGGCGAGCGTCCACGTCCCGGAATGAAGGTCCTGCTCTTGGTCAAGGCTCAGTTTCATGAGGCATACGGCTTTTCATGGATTGTTCAGGACATTGACCCGAACTACACCCTTGGCGATATGGCCCGACAAAGGCAGGAGATAATCCAAACATTGAAGCGCGAGGGCATCTTCGACCTCAACAAATCCCTCTCTGTTCCGATGTTCGCCCAGAGAATTGCTGTCATCTCCTCCCAGACAGCCGCAGGATATGGGGATTTCTGCAACCAACTGATAAACAACGAGTACGGATTTCAGTTCACCACCCGACTCTTTCCTGCCGTTATGCAAGGAGAGCAAGTTGAACAGACAATAATAGAAGCGCTCAACAAAATCAACGATTCCATCGAGGATTTCGACGTTGTGGTGATTATCCGAGGTGGTGGTGCGACGAGCGATTTCTCAGGTTTCGATACCCTCGAACTTGCTGAGAACGTGGCAAACTTCCCATTACCTATAATAACAGGTATCGGGCATGACCGCGATGAATGTATTCTCGACATGATTTCATGCGTAAGAGTGAAAACGCCAACGGCTGCCGCTACATGGCTCATAGACAACCTATTGGAAACTCTCGACAGAATCGAGGATGCTTCACGAAGTATCACGGATTATGTCCGTTCGAGAATGGAGCGTGAACGTCTCCGTCTTGGCAGAATACAAAGTTTCCTCCCCGTTGCCTTCTCTCTCAAGAAGACAAGAGAAGAGGCAAGACTTGCAAATCTTGCGACAAGACTCCACACTTCCGTCAATCAGCAAATAAACATCGAGCAAAACAGAATTGCGAACATAGAGCAGAGGCTTCCTCTCATTATAAAGAACAGAATTGAAAGAGCATCATACCTTTTGGAAATGCTCTCCCAACGCACAAATGCAGTTGACCCGATTCATGTTCTGAGAAGAGGATACAGCATAGCCCTCCACGATGGAATGGCGATAAAAGACCCTAAATCGCTCAAGAAAGGCGACGAAGTAACTGTCGTAATGGCTTCTGGAGCTATTGAAACAATCGTAAAATAAAGGAAACAAAATATGAAGAAATCACCTAATTACGAAGAGGCAGTCTCACAACTCGAGGAGATTGTAAAGAAAATGGAGAGTGGAGAACTCGACATTGACATGATGAGCACCGAACTGAAAAACGCCCAGCAGCTCATCAAGCTCTGCAAAGACAAGCTCACAAAGACCGACGAGGAGATCAAAAAGATACTCGAAAGTGGCAAATAACACCGTCATTTGTCCGTCTTTCCTCCCAAGATACTCCATCGATTCTCCATCGATACTCCATCGATGGTCCATCGTTTCGATGGAGGATCGATGGACAAACGATGGACTACTGATGGAGTTACTACGGAGGAGAAAGGAAGGGAAACGGTATTATCTGGCGTATCTGAAGATTTATTTACAGGAAATAATTTACTGACAATTTACTTTCCAAACAAGTCGCACAAGCGAGCATTTCAGATATTAGTTTCGTTTATTTAAGGCTTGAAATGAAAAAAAAAGCCTACTTTCTTGCAAATTTAAAAGAATATTTATACTTTTGCATTTCAAAATTTGATTTTTCCGAACTAAAAAATAACAATATGAAAGATTTAGATTGGTCAAATCTGGGGTTTGGCTACAGACCTACAGACTACAACGTTCGCTGTTACTATCGTGACGGCAAGTGGGGCGAAATCGAGGTTTGCTCCAGTGAATACATCAACATGCACATGGCTGCTACATGTCTGCATTACGGTCAGGAGGCTTTCGAGGGCTTGAAGGCTTACCGTTGTCCAGACGGCAAGGTGCGTGTGTTCCGTACCGACGAGAATGCTGCTCGTATGCAGTCAACAAGTCGCGGAATTCTCATGCCAGAGGTTCCTACAGAGCTTTTCAATGAGATGGTGGACAAGGTGGTCCGTCTGAATCAGGATTATATACCTCCATACGAGTCTGGTGCAACTCTCTATGTTCGTCCTCTTCTCGTTGGTACAGGTGCCCAGGTTGGTGTTCATCCTGCCAAGGAGTATCTCTTCATGATCTTCGTTACTCCTGTAGGCCCATACTTCAAGGGCGGTTTCTTCGCAAACCCATACGTTATCGTTCGTGAGTTCGACCGTAGTGCTCCTCTCGGTACTGGTATATATAAGGTAGGCGGCAACTATGCAGCTTCCCTTCAGGCAAACGACAAGGCTCACAAGCTCGGCTATGCTTGCGAGTTCTATCTCGATGCAAAGGAGAAGAAGTATATCGACGAGGCAGGTGCTGCTAACTTCTTCGGTATCAAGAACAACACCTATATCACACCGAAGTCAACCTCTATCCTTCCTTCTATCACCAACAAGTCACTCATGCAGTTGGCTGAGGATCTCGGTATGAAAGTTGAGCGTCGTCAGATTCCAGAGGAGGAGCTTGAGACATTCGAGGAGGCAGGTGCTTGTGGCACAGCAGCCGTTATCTCTCCAATCTCACGTATCGATGACATCGAGACTGGCAAGAGCTATGTCTTCGGCGATAAGCCGGGACCTGTTTCTGAAAAGCTCTTCACCAAACTCCGCAACATCCAGTACGGCATAGAGCCAGATATCCACAACTGGACTCGCGTCGTTATCGACTAATACACTTTTATTTATAGACACAAAGTCGCAAAGACGCAAAGAAAAAACTCTGCGCCTTTGCGTCTTTGCGTTTAATTTTTTTACTCACCCTAGCAAACTTTCAAAATCGTCCTAGAGGGAAAATCTCCCCTATTTACTTCCCATGTAAAACACCGCACACAATCACCGAAAAATTCATAAATTTTCACGTTAAATTACAAAAAAATGTTACTTTTTAGCAAAAAACACACATATTATTTCTCTTTTTAGAAAAAAATTTTTAACTTTGTCCCCAAATTCGTGTTTACGATAACATACAAATAAGAAAAATAGCGTTTACACCTTGTGAATTGCGGGAGACAGAAGACGAGTCAACTAAAAGGACGGCTTGCAACGAAAAAGTGTGTAGAGTACCCAACGGCTATAAAAACAACTAAAAACATTGTGCTGATTATTCAGGGATAGCTAAATCAGACAAAAGAAGATTATGATCAAAACAAGCAGAATTCTGGGCATCATTCTTATGCTCGTTATCGCAAGTGCCTCATGGACAGGCGCAAAAGCCGATGGTGGCTTTTGGGAGACAAAGGACGGTTGGTCACATCAGAACGCCGACGGTCTGTACTTTTTCATTGACTCGGAAGCAGAAACCGCCATTTTGACAAACAGAGAAATGAAAGATGAGGGAAGTACCAAAGGTGCCAACTCATACAGTGGAAACATTGACATTCCTGAAACTGTAACATTCAACGGTAATATATATCCTGTAGTAGGCATACAAGAATATGCTTTCTATAATTCTACAGGCTTGAGAACCGTGGCTATCCCTGCATCCATCACATCAATCGGAAGCGAGGCTTTCAGCGGATGTACAGGTCTTGAAGCTATCACAGTTGATAATCTGAACCCACAATATGCTTCTATCGGTGGCCTCCTTCTCAGCAAGAATCAGAAAACGCTCCTCTACTGTCCAGGTGGAAAGAGTGGCGAATGTGTAGTTCCAGCAAAAGTAACAGCCATTGCAAACAATGCTTTTCTGAATTGTTCTAATCTGACAAGTGTCGTTCTGCCAGATGGAGTTACTTCTATTGGCACAAGTGCTTTTCAGGGCTGCTCATCACTTGCTTCTATCAACATGCCAGCATCTCTCACCACAATTGGCGATAATGCATTTTACAACAATCATGCTCTCTCTTCAAGAATCGTAATCCCTTCAGGTGTTTTGGCAATCGGTGCGTCTGCATTCCAGTATTGTACAAGTCTTAACAACGTTGTATTATCAGAAGGTATTAATGAAATAAAGAACAACGCATTTAATAATTGTACTTCGCTTCAAAGCATACAGTTGCCTAGCACTTTGACTAGCATTGGAACCTATGCATTTGCGTACACTGGACTCACTTCTATCATAATCCCTGCAAGCATTACAGAAATCAAGTCTGGAACATTCGAGGGTGCAAAGCTTACCTATGTTTCACTTCCAGAAAATCTGACCGCAATCAGGAACAATGCATTCTACAACAACGGAACAACAATAAGCACATTGAACATTCCTGCAAGTGTTACTTCTATTGGCGATCTTGCATTTGACAAGACAACCATCAACGACATTTACGTAAACAACACTCCAAGACATCTACAGATAAGTGTCTCTGACCCTTTCAATAAGGTAGCAGGCATGCACATTCACGTATTTACACAGATGGCTAGCATCTTCAGTAACAGCACAAATTGGAGTTCATACAGCGCATATATTGTTGGAGATATTGCCATCAAGCATATCACAGCCGTCGAACTAGACCAGACCACACTTTCATTGAAGCCAAATACCGTTTTCCAACTGACTGCGTCCATTCTGCCAGAAGATGCAGATGTTAAGGATTTAGTATTCACAACTAGCAATCCAAATATCGTTTCAGTAATCAACGAGTACACAGGACAGATCAAGTCAGGTACCGATGACGGAAAAGCAACAATCACTTGTACAGCTGCTGACGGAAGTGGATACTTTGCAACATGCGTCGTTGATGTCAGCAACAAGTTTGTGCCAGCAAGCAACATCACCCTCAACAAGCAAAATTTGAAAATGAACGCTGGAACATCATTCCTGCTGAAGGCTACTATATCCCCTGCAAATGCAACATACAAGTCAGCAACATGGGAGTCTTCTGATGAAACTGTCGCAACAGTTGACGCAGACGGATGGGTACACGCTATCAAAGCAGGTAACGCAACTATCACCGCTCAGTCTACAGACGGATACGTTTCTACCACATGTGACATCGTTGTAAGCCTCGACACTTACGAAATCACAGACAACGGCTCTGGTTACACCTACAATGAAGACACTCACGTAAATACTCTTACATACAAGAGAAAGTACAAGAGTCTAAACTGGCTATGTTTCTACGTTCCATTTGACATGTCTTACGATGATTGGAAAGACAATTTCGAAGTTGCTATCATAAACAACATCCATCAGTATGACAATAACGACGATGGCATTATTGATGAGACCAAAATCGAAGTTATCTACCAGAAAGCAGGAAAGACTCTCAAGGCTTACACTCCTTGCATGATTAGAGCAAAGAAAGCAGACAGCAACAATTATCAAACCATCACTGTCAGAGATGCAAATTTGAAGAAAGCAGAGGATAAGACCTTGGATTGCTCATCAGTATCTACAAAGTTCATATTCCATGGTATCTGCAGCCAGATTAGCGGACAAGACATGGTTGACAATCACTATTTTAGCATGCAAAATGGAGAATTCCTGTCAGCAGTAAATCCAAGCATACATTACGTTAATGGTCTCCGTTGGTATTTGGAAATCATTGATCGCAATGGCGAGAATGCCAACCTCGCTAAGACTGGTAAAATCAGCATCGTAGCCATAGACGAAGATGGGGCGACTGGTATCGCAAACATCGAGAACGAAGCAGACGACAGGATTGTTTCCATCTTTGATGCTAATGGAAGAAAGATGAATAGTTTCCAGAAAGGTCTCAACATTGTGAAGTACTCCGATGGAACTACAAAGAAAATAATGAAATAATATACATGTTATGAAAAAATGTTATATTAATCCGCAAATTATCGTTGTACCGATTCGCCCACGGCCGGTAATGCTTGAGACCTCCGATGTTAATGGAGGCGGATCAGCAGACCCTACCAAACCTTTTGAAGATGCAAAAGGCTTCTACGGAAGCTGGGAAGAAGATGAGGAATAAATAATCTTTATAAAATAGCATAAAAAGAGGAAAGCGAGTCTTTCCTCTTTTTTGCTATATTCAAAGTTCAAAACACAGAATATAGAGAGACTTCATAGCTTTCTTTTCAAGATTTCAGTTTTTTTTGTTAATTTCTTCTTTTTTTTTGATAAAAATTTGGTCATTTCGTAGGAAATTGCTAATTTTGTACCGATTTATATAGTTACCGAACTCTAAAGAGGGAGGGAAACGGAAACATTCATAATAAATGATACAAACAAAAAAAACATATAGCAGTATGAAAAAAAGACTATTACTTTTTGCAGCAGTACTTTCTGCAAGTGCAAACTACATGTTTGCGCAAAACAACACTGTGTATAGTGATGACAACAACATCACTTACACCTACTCCGCAAACTCTGATGTTACAATTACAGCGCAAGGTCAAAGTAGTTTAGACAGCGAGAACAACAGGGAGAATATAATATTGGGGTCAACATTATCAATCGACTATGTATCCTTCACAAGGGTTGCAAACCGCAACAGAGATATTAAGTTGACTGTATCAGACATCAACGACTATTCTATTCTCCCATCACAATTGCAAAGTTTCACACGCGCGGTGGTTTCTGGTGAAGATCTAATAAATGAAGATCTGAACACAACTCTTTCTACTTTTGCAGAAGACAACAGACTGAATTTCCCACGAACTCAACGAAATAATCTGCCTCCATCAGAGATGTACTACAAAATAAGGCAGAACACAAATGCAGAAAAGGCCGCATACGCAACATATCAGGATGCATGCGAGAAAGCCAGAACAAGAGGTCTATACGTCTACACTGGAGCAGAGCTGCTTGAAGAAGGCGTAGATTTTGACTTTTATCATATGCAAATAAACGAAGGCTTGTATTATATTGATGCTCCTGATGCGGTTAATGTTATATTAATAAATGCAACAACAGGCAACTGGAAAGAGGGTACAACATACCTGAATTGTACCGACAATTTCATTCCTACCTATATTGGTTCTAACATCCCATTGCCAACAACAACCGCATCAGATGAGGACTCAAAAGTTGGTATCGTATCAGGATTGGTAGATTTGGCAAGATTCAACAATATCGTTGCAGGTAAGGCATTTTTAAACTATGACTTTACTGGTACAACAATTGTTGGTTCTATCAACAGCTCAACTGTAGGTGCAAACCGTCTTGCTTATTTTGCCGACGGAATTTCTGCAGAAGGTGTAAACATTATCAATGGAACAAGTTGTGAGAACTATGAGCTTGCAGATGATGGTACAGAAATCAAAGTTTCAAAGGCCTTCAATGCAAAGAACATTGATTACACACGTAACATCACAGCTGGTAACTACTATACAATTACCGTACCATTCAACTTCCAGAACAAGTCAGATTATTTCAACCGTACTTCTACCTTCACTTCTTGCGACATAGAAGGAGACAAGACAAAGGTGAAGTTTACACTTGCTGAATGGGAGGCTAATATGCCTATGCTTTGCAAGGCTAACACGACAACCTCTGTACTGAGTCTTTCAAGCACTCAGGGCATCGAAGTCAAGAAGTCTATTGCTAAGTCATGGGGTGGTGAAGAGCTTTCAAGCGAGCCTGCAAAGTTCAACGGCAACTATGAAGCAAAGCCAAAAGCAGAACTTGCAGATGCATGGATTGTTGGTTTGAGTGGCACTTTCGGCAGAATGCCAGTTAACAGCACACAGCTCAAGCCTGGTCGTGCTTACATCACTCTCGACAAGTATTCTGCAGCAAAGCTTGACAATGCAATTGTGGAATTCATTGATGAGGACGGAACTGTAGAGGTTCTTGAGGTTAATGGTGAGACAACAGGCATTGATGGCATTGATGGCATAGCAGATTCTTCTAACGAGGTTGTAGCTTCTCAGTTCGTTACTCTTGATGGTAAGGTTTCTACAACACCTGTTAAGGGCCTCAACATTGTAAAGAGCGTTAACAAGAATGGTCAGATAACAACAAAGAAAGTGGTTTATTAATTTAATATAAGATAGGTACAGTTATGAAAAAGCTATATATACAACCAGAATTCAGACCAAGGGAAATGGCTGTCGAGGAGAGTCTTCTTGCAGCCATCTCGGAGAATGGAAACATCACAACAGGTGAGCTTACAGACGATCCTATTGAAGATGATGATTTCGACAATTAATAAATAGTTCTACACATACATATCATATATGTACGAACATCACAATAAGATAAAGAGCAGCAACCATCAAGTTGTTGCTCTTTATTATTGCATTCAAAATGGAATCACAACCAGAGATTTTCCATATAAGATTTTGAATTCTGAAAATTATTGATTAACTTTGCACTCGGCAAATCGGAGACCGTGCGCCAGCCTATGAGGGTTGATACGCACTTTTGTCCTCGCGCGAGGAGGCTTCGCACGTTGCATCTAAAATAACGCAAACTAAAAGAAAGCACTTGCGCTACGCTTTAACACATTAATCAATGGGAAAAGGTAAACTTGCAAAGTTCGCAGACATGGAACGCTATGAGAATGTGTTCCAATATCCATTCTCTGTTGTGGATAATGTTCCTTTCGACATGAAAGGCCACTGGAGAGAGCAATACTTCCACAACGATAATCCTATCGTACTCGAACTGGGGTGCGGTAAAGGTGAATATACCGTAGAACTGGCTCAACTATATCCTAATGTGAACTTCATAGGCGTTGATATAAAAGGAGCACGTATGTGGACAGGAGCAACTAAGGCTCTTGATGCAGGATTAAAGAATGTGGCTTTCCTTCGCACTAACATCGAGATTATTGACCGTTTCTTCTCAAAAGATGAAGTGCAGGAGATTTGGCTTACCTTCTCAGACCCTCAGATGAAGAATGTACACAAGCGTCTTACCTCAACCTTCTTCCTTGAGCGTTACCGTCATTTCCTTGTGGATAATGGTATCATACACCTAAAGACAGACTCTAACTTTCTGTTCACTTACACCACCTATATGGTGGAGCATAATGAACTGCCAGTTCTTTTCCGCACAACAGATCTCTATCATACCGAAGGTATTGACGAAGAGACAAAGAAGATTCTGTCTATCCAGACCTATTACGAGTCTATGTGGATTGAACGTGGGCTTAACATCAAATATATGAAGTTCCTTCTTCCACACGAAAAGCAGCTCACAGAGTCGGAAAAGGAAATAGAACTGGATGATTACCGTTCATATCATAGAGATAAGCGCAGTAGTTTAGATACAGCAAAATAATGATTGTTTGCATAGCCGAGAAACCGAGCGTAGCTCGTGATATTGCCAATGTACTTGGAGCCACGACTTCAAAGCAAGGGTACATTGAGGGCAATGGATATCAGGTGACATGGACTTTTGGTCACCTATGCGAGCTAAAGGAACCCGATGACTATACCCCTATGTGGAAAAGATGGTCGTTGGGGGCTTTGCCTATGATACCACAGCGTTTCGGAATAAAACTAAAAGACGACCAAGGTATCAAAGCTCAGTTTGCGACTATCGAGAAACTGATGCAAGAGGCAGACTCCATAATCAATTGTGGTGATGCTGGACAAGAGGGAGAGCTTATTCAACGTTGGGTGATGCAAAAGGCCGGGGCTAAATGTCCCGTGAAAAGACTTTGGATTTCATCTCTTACGGAAGAGGCGATACGAGAAGGCTTCCAAACACTAAAGGATCAACAGGAGTACGAACCACTATATCTTGCAGGACTTTCACGTGCAATTGGCGACTGGCTTCTTGGCATGAATGCCACACGTTTATATACGTTGAAATACCGTCCTCAAGGGCGCACGAATCAGGTTCTTTCGATTGGAAGGGTACAAACCCCTACCCTCGCGATGATTGTAAACCGTCAAAAGGAGATAGAGAACTTTGAGCCTCGTCAGTCATGGGTTCTTTCAACTATATATAAGGATTCTAAATTTACTGCTATTGCCCACGATGAAGAGGCAGAGGCAGAAGATGCTGCGGAAGTTGCCGAGGCTGCAAAGAACGGCAAGACTCAGAAATCGAAAGGTCCTATCTTCCGTCAAATTGAATATACTACCGAGGAAGAAGGAAAGAAAATTCTTGAAGCCATCAAGGATAATGATTTCCATATTGTTGACATAACAAAGAGAAAAGGCACAGAGGCTCCTCCACGCCTTTACGATCTTACATCTCTTCAGGTGGATTGTAATAAGAAGTTCGGATATTCAGCCGACCAGACACTTCAGCTAATACAGTCACTCTACGAGAAAAAGTTCACCACATACCCACGTGTAGATACCACGTTCCTTTCTGATGACATCTATTCAAAATGCCCTCAGACAATGAATGGGCTGTACAAGACGCAATTCTCAGGTGTAGCTCCTTACGCGGAACTTGTCAAGGCTATTGGTGGCAAACCTTTGAAGAAGAGTAAAAAAGTGTTCGACTCTTCAAAAGTTACGGATCACCATGCTATTATCCCAACAGGAGTTTCTCCACAGGGACTATCGGATATGGAGCGTAACGTATTCGACCTTGTGGCAAGAGCTTTTATTGCCGCTTTCTATCCAGATTTAAAGTTTGAAACAACCACGATTCTCGGAAGAGTGGCACTTACACAAGAGGGACAAGTATCTGGAACTGACGCAGAAAAGCTTAATGACGAGAATAGCGTGCTTTTCAGAACCTCTGTTCGTATTGTAACGGATGAAGGCTGGAAGGTTGTTTTCAAGAAAGACAACGCGATTGCGGATTCAGACAACGACAACGAGGAAGAGGACAACGCATCTTCAAACGTGACCTTTACAAAGGGCGAGAAAGGTCCGCATATTCCTTCTCTTTCCGAGAAATGGACCCAGCCACCAAAGCCTTACACAGAGGCTACGTTGCTTCGTGCTATGGAAACAGCAGGTAAGTTCGTGGATAATGACGAACTGCGAGATGCGATGAAGGAGAACGGAATTGGGCGTCCTTCTACCCGTGCAGCTATCATAGAAACGCTATTCAAACGCCATTATATAAGGAAGGAGCGCAAAACCCTCGTAGCAACTCCAACAGGCATAGAATTGATAGACCTAATACACGAAGATGTATTGAAGAGTCCGGAGCTTACAGGTATCTGGGAAAAGAAGCTGCGTGATATTGAGCATAGGCAATATGATGCCAGCATATTTATTTCCGAGCTCAAGGATCAGATTACAAGTATTGTAAATCAGGTACTTGCCGACAACACCAACCGAAGGGTTACTGTCGTTGATCTTGAAGAAGAGAAAAAGAAGAAGACCAGAAAGCCTTCAGTTAAAAAAGATGCAAAGAAAACATCTCCAGAGACTTCCAACGCACCTGTATCTTCTCAACGCTCAAATGCCGACGATGTTCCGACAATATGCCCTCTATGCGGAAAAGGAACTATCATAAAAGGCAAGACAGCATACGGCTGCTCAGAATGGAAGAATGGCTGTACATACAGAAAGCCGTTTGCATAACAAACCCTGTTCCGAAGCAAGAACGCTATTCCTTCGCTATAACTCCGTACCAAACTCGGTGAAACTCTTATTCAAAATAGGCCTTTCACCGACTTTGCACCGACTTTGCACCGACTTTGGTACGGAGGAACAAGGGAGGAACAAGGGTGGATAAGCGGAAGAAGAACAAAGGTACGAACAAGGCTTTGTTGTGAAATAATTCAGAACCAACTGCTTTTAATGCAGATTCCAAGAAAAATTATCACAAAATAAGACAAAATCTGAATTTTTATAACATTTTCTGAAAACCACACATTTTATAACGCTTTTCTTGATAATTGTCAAAGAAATATCACATACAAATATAATTAACCATAATTATTTGCCTATTATAGAATCTCGACTTAATTTTGCACTCGCAAATCAGAGACAGGATAACGCTCTCTGTGCTCCCCGATTCGTGCAAATAAGCACTTACTTTCGAAATAAAAACATAACAACCAATACGAGGGTAATCCGAAAACCTCAATATTCAGGATAGAGTAGGAAAAACAAAATTAAGCAACTAAAAAATTATGAAGAAATTTTTTGCAATCGCTATTCTCGCAGTAGCATCTCTTACAGCTAACGCACAGGCTTGGATTGGCGGTTCAGTAGGTTTTGACTGGGAAAAATCAAAGGCTGAAGGTGCCAAGGCTGAAACATCATGGGAGGTAGCTCCAGAAATCGGTTATGATCTTGACGAAACATGGGCTGTAGCTATCAAGCTCGGTGTAGGTGGCGAATCTTATTACACAGAAGCAGGCTTGCATCAAAAAGAGGTATCTTATACTACATTTATAATCAACCCATACGCTCGCTACAAGTTTGCCAATATTGACAATCTCACATTCTTCCTTGATGGAGGTATTGCATACAAGTCACACGGCAAGAATCGTGGTAACTCTTTCGGTATCGGCATAAAGCCAGGTCTTGCCTACAAGGTAGCAGATGGTATAAGCCTCGAAGCTAAGTTCGGCGGTTTCGGTTGGACAACATACAGCGAAGAGGGTGGAAACAAAGACAAATTCGGTCTTGGTGTAGATACAGAGGCTCTTTCTTTCGGCGTCTTCTTCGATATCTAAATTCAGATTACATCACAATTTAAATACAAGGCTTGCAACTTCTGTTGCAAGCCTTTTTTCATGCTTTAATCTCTTTTCACTAATAAGATTTGGAAATCTCCATTTTTATCATTATCTTTGCATTCTAAAAAGAAAACATTTTTGAACAAAATATAGCAATGAATTTATACCCAAAACTTATAACAGACGCACTTGCAACCGTCATCTATGCCGGCACGAAGAAGAACCTTATAGAGTCAGAAATGCTTGCCGATACTCCAAGCATCAACGGCAATAGCGTGACGATTGTCCTTATATTCCCACGTGAAACCGACCCTTTCCTTAAATCAACAGTTAAGGCAGCAGAAGCCGCCATACACTATCACGTTGGCAAGGATGTAGAAGTAAATATCAAACTGGAATACAAGTCAGCTCCACGTCCAGAGGTAGAAAACCTTCTTCCTGGTGTTAAGAACATCATAGCAGTAAGCTCAGGCAAAGGTGGCGTTGGCAAGAGCACAGTTTCAGCAAATCTCGCCATAGCACTTGCACGTCTCGGCTATAAGGTCGGACTTCTTGATACCGACATCTTTGGTCCTAGTATGCCTAAGATGTTCAACGTGGAAAGTGAACGTCCTTATGCCATAGAGAAAGACGGCCGTCAGCTTATTGTTCCTGTTGAGAAATACGGGGTTAAGCTTCTATCTATCGGTTTCTTCGTAGGAAAAGACACGGCTACTCTTTGGAGAGGCGGTATGGCTTGCTCAGCCTTGAAGCAGTTGATTGCAGATGCCGACTGGGGTGAACTCGATTATTTCATTCTCGATACCCCTCCTGGCACAAGCGACATTCATCTTTCTCTGTTACAGACAGTAGCAATCACAGGTGCGGTAATCGTAAGTACACCACAGCAAGTGGCACTTGCCGATGCCCGTAAGGGAATTGACATGTACACCAACGACAAGGTGAATGTTCCAATCCTTGGTCTTGTGGAGAATATGGCATGGTTTACTCCGGCTGAACTTCCAGAAAACAAATACTATATCTTCGGAAAGGAAGGATGCAAGAATCTCGCACAGGAAATGAACGTACCACTCCTTGCACAGATCCCTCTTGTTCAAGGTATCTGCGAAAAGGGCGATGCAGGTACTCCTTCTGCCCTTGACGAGAATACCGTTACAGGACAGGCATTCCTTGCACTTGCCCAAAGTGTTGTTACCGTCGTAAACAGAAGGAACAAGGAACTGGAGAAAACGAAAATTGTAAAGACGAAGTAATGAAAAGGATATTGACCATATTGTTGTTCTCCGTACTGGCATTAGGAATGTCAGCACAGGGAGACTATGCCTCACTTTGGAAACAATGCGAAAAGGCAGAGAAGAAAGATCAGCCAAAGACTGCACTATATATCGCAAGAAAGATTGAGGCAAAGGCAGAAAAGGAAAAACATTATGGTCATCTGTTCGCAGCACTCTTTACCGAGAGGGATCTTCTTGGTGAGATCTCAAGAGACTCTATTGCCCCTATGCAAAAGCGCATGGAGGCAAAGTGTCAGGAACTCTCAAAAACAGCTCCTATAGCAGCCTGTTTATATCGTGTTGCGACCACAAGAAACAAGAATGGATTGGTTGATAGTCTTTTGTATCACACAAGTCCGGAGATTGTAAATGAACTGACAAAAGAGAATGGCACTCTGAAATACATTCCTTTCATTGAGAAAGGAGCTGACAGCAAATATTTCAACCACGACCTTATAAGCCTCATCGCATATACGCTTAATGACTATGAGCCACTTGTGCGCTTCTATTCAGAGAAAGGCAACAGGAAGGCGGCTTGTATTGCTGCGGCTCTTGAATTGAAAAACTCCAATATCTACAAGAATAATCGTGAACGCTATCTCCAAAAGACTGACTCTCTCATTAACGTATATTCTGATCTCCAAGAATGTGGAGCCTTTGCCATCAGGAAATTGAATCTTATTCTTTATCCAAACAACAGTAATGTTCAACAGGCAATAGAATGGATTGATGAAGCTATTAGTCGCTGGCCTAAATGGTTTGAGATAAACGAACTTAAGAACAGAAGATCGGAGCTCACCAATCCTACAATGAGCATTTCTCGTCACGAGGAAATCATCACCACTACCCAGGAAGCAACATTCAAACTCGAGAAAATAAGGAATATTTCAGGCTTTGTCATTACTGCAACGCCAATAGTCGGATTGTCATCTGAGGAAATCGGCAATATAAGCTTTGATAACAATAAGATTCCTGCAAATCTAAAGAATCATTTGTTGACAAGTAAAAAGATTTCTGCACAAAAAGAATTTGGCAAACATCAGGATTTTGAATTCTTCAAAGATTCTATCTCCCTTGGAAAACTACCTCTCGGCGCATATCTTGTAGAAATCACATGCGACGGAAAGGAATTGTTAAACAACAAGATAATTCAATGTGTTAGCGACCTTAAGGTCATGACACTTCGACAAGGTAGCAACCAAATAAGATATGTTGTAGTAAACACCACAACAGGAAAGCCTGTTGGCGGTGCAAATCTACATTTGAAATCAGAAGAAGGAAAAGACGAAAAAGTTGTCACGGTTGACGAGAATGGTGAATACATACTCAATTTCCAAGACAAAAACTGTCCTAACATCATATATGCAACGACAAAAGAAGACTTTGTACAAAGTCCTCTATGGTTTTCTACTTATTTCTACGAACATGAGAAATCCGAAGACAACGAACATAAAATTGAGATTTTCACAGATAGAAAAATCTACCGACCTGGGCAAACCGTACACGTTTCTGTACTTGCCTATGATTTGGAGAAAGACGAATTCACAAGAGTGGCGCCTAATAGGAAATTAACAATAACATTAGAAGACGCTCATCATGACGAAGAAGTAGAAGTTACCACCAACGAAATGGGTGTAGCTACTACTGATTTCATATTACCTAAAGAAACAGAAAACGGAGAATTTAGTATTGAAGCAGAGGACGATGAAGAGTACAACGGGACAATCATTCAGGTAGAAGAATACGTGCGTCCAACATTTGATGTTTCTATCAGCAAACCTGAGATTGAATACAAAGACGGCGATACAATCACAGTCACGGGAACAGCAAAGACATTTAGCGGAGTTCCTGTTAGCAATGCTGAAGTCAAATATACCATTAACAGAAGAAACTCATGGTGGTTTAGCTCAGATTACGAGAGCAATTGCCTATATTCAGATACAATAAAAACAGACAATTCCGGCAACTTCAAGATGAAAATGCCGATGCTTCTTCCTGAAGAATATAGAGACAAAGGCATAAATCCACTACGCTACTATTGTCCTGTTTTCTATAACATCGAGGCAACTGCCGTTGTTACCGATATTGCAGGCGAATCACATGAAACTCAACTCTCATTGCCATTAAGCAATCGCGCAACAGCTTTTACATGTGACATAAAGGACAAATACCTCAAAAGCGATAAGCCAATCAAGCTGACCTTCATACGCAGGAACAATGCCGGCACAAAGATTGATGGTGAGATTTCTGTTGAAATTGACGGTAAGGAACAGGAAAAGGCAGAAAGCGGTAAGTCCTATGAAATTCCTATGTACCTCCCTTCTGGTTCCCATTCCATAAGGGCGATATGTGGGACTGACACTATTGAAAAAGAGTTCGTACTATTCAGTCTTGAGGATAAGGTTCCTGCAATAGAAACAAAAGACTGGTGGTATGCTACAGGAGATAAGTTCCCAGCGACTATACAGTTGGGCACTTGCGAAAAGGATGTTCACGCAGTCTATACCCTTTTTAGCGGCTCTAAAGTTATAGAGTCCGGTTCATTGAAACTTGATTCTTCACTTGTTACGCGCAAATTCGAGTACAAGGAAGAATATGGTGATGGTATATGCTATAGCGTTGCCTGGGTACGCAATGGAGAATTCTATTCACATAGCCACACCATTAAACGCACACTTCCTGATCATACGCTCAAACTCAACTGGACTACATTCCGCAATAAGCTTGAGCCTGGTCAGAAAGAAGAATGGAAACTATCCGTAACAGACAACAATGACATTCCTGCGAATGCCAATGTTATGGCTGTACTTTACGACAAATCACTTGACGCTTTAGTAGGATACAACCAAAGGAAATGGAATATTTTTGACCAAAGGCTTTTATATCAAAAAGTTTTCGATTGGAGCATAGGAGATTACGGAAGAAGGGACTATTACCTTTCAAGGTATTATGCCTTTCTTAACGCTCCAGAATTCAGTTTTTCACATTTCCTTTTTGGAACAAATAATATCGCTTACAGGAATTCAAGGGGCCAGGTAGGATTTGCATCTGTAACAAAAGCATTAAATAGTAAAGTTGCAGGAGTAAGAGTCTCTGAAGATAACGAGGATCTTAAAGACCTTGTCGTTATGGGGTATGCGCCGAATAAAAAATCAACCCTTACTGGAAGTGTTGTTCATATTGAAGAGTCCGACGACATGACACTACACGATGTAGTTGTTATCCACTATAAAGGCGATAATGCAGAAGATAATGCAGAAGATAATGCAGAAGATAATGCCGAAGAAGTCCCAATCCGCACCAATCTCAACGAGACCGCATTCTTCATGCCTCAGTTGAGAACTGACGATAAAGGCATTGCGACATTGTCTTTCACTCTTCCTGAGAGTGTCACGACATGGAAGTTCATGGCATTTGCGCATGATAAGGATGTAAGGTTCGGCACTATGACGGATTTTGTCATCGCACAAAAGAAACTTATGATTCAGCCTCGCCTGCCTCGTTTCCTGCGTGAAGGTGACGTGACAAACATTCCGGCTTCTGTATCAAATATAACAGAGAAGGATATCACGGCAACTGTGAAGTTCACTATTCTCGATGCAAAGACAGAAAAAGTTCTCGCCACTCAAAGCAAGAAGATAACCGTCAAGGCTGGCGAGAGTGAGGCTGTTTCTTTCCCATACGATTCAAGGAATCAGGAAGACAAGTCCATAATCGTGCGTTACAGCGTATCGGGCAAGAGCGATGATGGCACATTCACAGACGGTGAGCAGAAGGATTTGCCAATTCTTTCACAGAAGGAATTGATGGTGAACACCCAGACGTTCATCCTCACAGAGGCTGGCGAAAAGCAGTTTGACCTCAAGAAGATCATGCCGTCTGTCAATGACAAGCACCTCACAGTAGAATATACAGATTCTCCTGAATGGCTGATGATAAAGGCTCTTCCATACGTATCAAAATACTATGACGAGTGCGCTATCTGTCTTTCCTCTGCATACTATGCAAACAGCATAGCAGCAGGCATAGCACGTACAAATCCTGAGATAAGGAAAACCATCGACGAGTGGAAGTCAGAGGAATTAAGCCACCTCTTCGACTCTACCTCTATCGACTATCGCAACACCGATATTCTCAGCCGTCTTTCAAATCTTCAGAACAGCGATGGCTCTTGGAGTTGGTGGAAAGGCATGAATGGCAGCACGTATATGACCGTTCAGGTTCTTAAGACTCTTCTCCGTCTTAATCTCATGATAAACGATGATAAGGTCAAGAAACAGAATGAGCAGTTGATCAAGCGTTCTTTCAACTTCCTTGATAAGGAAACTGCCAAGAATGTTGCAGATATGAAGAAGAATAAATTCAAGTATCTTCCTTCATACGCCCTCGACTATCTATATTGCCGTGCTATCGCCAAGGCTTCCGGCACAAAGATCAGCAACAACAGCAATGCTGACTATCTGCTAAAGCTTGTTCCAGAAGATACACGCTATGACGATATGAAGACAAAGGCACAGGCTGCCATCGTTCTTGCCTTTAATGGAAACAAGAGCAAGGCTTCTGAGTTCATAAAGAGCATAGTAGAACATACTGTTTATCGTGATGATCTTGGCAGATACTTCGATTCTGACCGCGCGCTCTATTCTTGGTGCGACTACAAGATTCCTACTCAGGTATCTGTTATCGAGGCTCTGAAACTGATAGACGGAAAGAACTCCGCAAAAGAGATAGCCGACATGAAACGCTGGCTCTTGCAGAGTAAGAGAACCCAGTCATGGGATACTCCTATCAACGCAGTTGATGCTATCTATGCCTTCCTATGCCCATCACAAGGCACTAAATCTTCACTTAGGAAAGGAGTTCCTGCCGACATAGCATTAGGAAAGAAAAGAATGCCGGCTCAGGAATACACCTCTTCCCTCGGCTATGTGAAGACCTCAAAGGACATCACCTCAAAGGACAATACCATTACCGTAACCAAGCATACAGATGGCGAGTCTTGGACTAACGTATTCATAGAATACAAACAGGCTGCCACAGAAACCAACGAGTCTTCAACTGGTCTTTCCATTACAAGAAAGGTCGAGACTCCGAACAAGCAGCTAAAGGTTGGCGACAAGGTTGAGGTGACTATCACTATCACGGCTGACCGCGACTACGACTTCGTTACCGTAACCGATAACCGTCCGGCTTGTCTTGAACCTGTTGAGCAGCTATCTGGCTACAGCCACGGAACATACAAGATTATCCGCGACACCAAGACCGAATATTGCTACAATATGCTGAGAAAAGGCACACACGTCATCAAGACCTCATACTATGTGGCAAGAAGCGGTAACTACACTTCAGGCACGGCTACAGCCACTTGTACCTATTCTCCTGTGTTCACAGGAAGAACACCAGGCTCTAACTATGTGGTTAAGGAGTAAAGACCCTCTCCCCGCTCTCCCTGCATAGGGAGAGAGCCGATTCGCAAAGGAAGTCCCCCTATGCAGGGGGATTTAGAGGGGCGATTAAAGATTAAGGATTAAAGAATAAAATAATAAATGAAGAAACTCTCTCTATCACTTCTACTTGCATTTCCGCTCTTTGCCTCGGCACAGACATTGCAAGTGAGAAATAACGTCATCGACTTAGGACAGGTGCAGTTCATGCAACCCGTCACAGCTACATTCGATGTAAAGAACATATCAAATGCACCTATCGAGATATCAAGTCTGTATTCCGGCTGCAACTGCACTCAGGTCGGTTTTCCTGTTGGCATCATACCGGCAGGTACTGATTTCAAGGTTAGTGCAACGTATGACTCCAAGCAGCTCGGGCATTTCCAGCGCGATGTAGCAATCTATGTCAAGGGGCAGAAAGAACCCACATACGTCACAGTCAAGGGCATCGTCGTACCAAAGGTTGAGACCTTCGTAGGCAACTACCCCTACTCTATCGGAGGTCTGCTTACCGACGTGAACATCATTGAGTTCGATGATGTAAACCGTGGGGAGCGCCCAGTTCAAGACATCCACATCTTCAACCCAAACAACCAGTTCGTCGAGCCAGTATTGATGCACCTCCCGAACTATCTCCGTGCAGAAATCACGCCAAAACGTCTTGGTCCTAAGAAAGAGGGCGTTATCCATATCATGCTCAACTCAAGCAAGATGAAATCGCTCGGTCTTTCACAGGCAAGCATATACCTGTCAAAAAGCATGGGCGACAAGGTTTCCGAGGATAAGGAAATCATGGTCTCCACCGTTCTCCTTCCTCCAGAACCGCAACTCGACGAGGTAAGCCTGTATCGTAGTCCACGCATACAGCTATCTTCAACTACCGTTGACCTTTCAAACATAGCAAAAGGCGGTAAGAAGAAAACCGAGATCCTGATAACCAACAAGGGTAAAAACCCGCTTGAGATTCGTTCCATGCAGTTGTTCACCCCAGGCATCGAGATCACTCTTGCCCGACAGAAACTCAATGCAGGCGAGAGCACGAAGATGAAGATTACGGGGTATGAGAAAGACCTTTCAAGGGTTAAGACCCGCCCTCGTATCCTCATGATCACGAACGATCCAAGGCAGCAGAAGGTGGTAATTGAGATTAAGAAATAGAAGAGAATATATGGAACACCCAGAAAACAGCAGCGAATATGTAGGACTAACCGTTAACAGCGGTGTGGCACAGCCTTCCATCGTCAACCCATATCTGAAACGCGGGCGATTCCGCCATCGCGAGTATAGCGTGGATGAGATGGTTGAAGGACTATTGCGTGGCGATGTGACGATACTATCACAGGCAGTCACGCTCGTGGAGTCTGTCAATCCTGAGCATCAGGCTAAGGCGCAGGAGGTGATAGAGAAGTGCCTTCCCTATAGCGGAAAGTCTGTGAGAATCGGCATTAGCGGTGTTCCGGGCGCAGGAAAGAGTACCTCTATCGATGTCTTCGGCACACATGTTCTTGACACCTACGGAGGCAAGCTCGCAGTTCTTGCCATCGACCCTTCTTCTGAAAGAAGCAAGGGCAGTATCCTTGGCGACAAGACCAGAATGGAGAAGCTATCTACCAGAAAAGAAACGTTCATTCGCCCTTCACCATCTGCTGGTTCTCTTGGAGGTGTGGCAAGAAAGACCCGCGAGACAATAATACTCTGCGAGGCTGCCGGATATGACAAGATTTTCATCGAGACGGTAGGCGTAGGACAGAGTGAGACTGCATGCCACTCCATGGTGGATTTCTTCCTGCTCATTCAGGTTGCCGGCACAGGCGATGAGCTTCAGGGCATAAAGCGAGGCATTATGGAGATTGCCGACGGTATCGTAGTGAACAAATGCGATGGCGACAACGTGGATAAATGCCAGATGGCAGCAACCCATTTCCGCAACGCGCTCCATTTCTTCCCTGTGTCCGAAAGCGGTTGGATGCCAAAGGTGCTCTGCTATTCAGGTTTCTACGGATATGGCGTCAAGGAAGTCTGGGATATGATCTTCGAATACGTTGATTTCGTAAAGAAAAACGGTTATTTCGAGGCTCGCCGTCATCGTCAGAACAAATACTGGATGTACGAAACCATAGACGCAAGTCTCAGAAACAGATTCTACAACGATCCTGTCATCGCACAAAGACTGAAAGAAGCGGAAATGAGCGTGCAGAATGGCGAGAAGACAAGCTTCACCGCTGCCTACAACCTTCTGGATGATTTTTACAAACAACTGAAGTAAATTGAAAACAAATAGAACGCAGAGGCACAGAGGAAATAAAAAGTGAGAAGTAAAAATTCTTTGCGCCTTAGCGTCTTTGCGTTCAAAAAAAGTATTTATCTGAACTGAAATGCAGATAGCGGCGAGCGCCGAAGGTGCGGCTTCTAACAGGGCAGTCCGTTAGCGCCGTTGATACGGAAAGATGTAATCCAAGGAGCGCCGAAGGTGCGGCATCTAATAGGGCAGTCCGCAAGGGCTGTTATACAGATTGGTCATAGTATATTGAGGTCTGAAGGACCGACACCTATTGTATTTGTTATTCATAGGTATCGCACTTACAGCGCTCTAATCACCAACCACCACCACACAACGGCGCTTACGCACCGCCCTATCAGGTGGCGGGCTTACAGCCCTCGCAGCAAATAAATAGAAACTTGCTGGGTCAAAGGCCATGCGCACTCCATGTTAATTATTAATTGTTAATTGTTAACTGTTATGTTAATAGAAATTGACTCTTCATCAGGATTCTGCTTCGGTGTGACAACCGCAATCAACAAGGCAGAAGAGGAACTTGCAAAAGGCTCCACACTCTACTGCCTTGGAGATATCGTGCACAACGGAATGGAGTGTGAAAGACTTCGCGAGATGGGACTTATCACCATCGACCACGCGCAGTTTGCAGAGCTTCATAATGCCAAGGTACTGCTAAGGGCACATGGTGAACCACCTGAGACATATAAGATTGCAGAGCAGAACAACATCGAGATTATTGATGCAACCTGTCCTGTGGTACTACAGTTGCAGAAGCGTATCAAGAAACAGTTCACCGCCAATCCCGATGCGCAGATTGTCATCTTCGGCAAGAACGGTCATGCGGAGGTACTGGGGCTCGTTGGTCAGACACGGCAGCGTGCCATCGTGATAGAGCATGCCGACGAGGTCACACGACTTGATTTCACGCACGACATCTACCTCTATTCACAAACCACCAAGTCACTTGATGAATTTCACGCCATCATCGACTATATCCAGGCACACATGGCAGAAGGTGCCAACTTCCAATGGTTTGACACCATTTGCCGACAGGTAGCCAACAGAATGCCTAACATCTGCTCATTCGCCACAAAGCATGATCTTATACTATTCGTCTCAGGCAGAAAGAGCAGTAACGGTAAGGTGCTCTACAACGCCTGCAAGGAACAGAACCCACATACATATCTTGTAGAAGGTCCTGACGAGATAGATCCAAAGTGGATTACAAATGTCAACAGCATAGGTATCTGTGGAGCAACATCCACCCCGAAATGGCTTATGGAGCAAGTAGCAGACAGAATCAAGAATAATTACGACATAGAAAAGAAATGAAAAAGATAACAATAGCAATTGACGGCCACTCTTCTTGCGGAAAGAGCACAATGGCAAAGGAACTCGCCCGCAAATTAGGGTATATATATGTCGATACAGGTGCTATGTACCGCACCGTCACCCTATATGCGATGCGCAACAACCTGTTCGATTCTGAAGGGGAAGTCCTGACAGACGAGCTTCGGAAACAGATGAGCAATATCAAGGTATCCTTCTGCATCAATAAGGAGACAGGGCGACCTGATGCCTGCCTCAATGACGAATGTGTAGAGAATATCATCCGCTCTATTGAAGTAAGCAATCACGTTTCTAAGATTGCAGCTATCCCATTTGTACGCGAGGCAATGGTTGACCAACAGAGACGTATGGGAGCAGAAAAGGGCATTGTCATGGACGGAAGAGATATCGGCACAACCGTCTTCCCCGATGCCGAACTCAAGATTTTCGTAACGGCAAGTGCAAGGGTACGTGCCCAGAGGCGCTATGACGAACTACAGCAGAAAGGCATGCCGGCAGACTTTGACGAGATACTCAAGAACGTAGAGGAACGCGACTATATCGACTCCCACAGAGAAGTATCCCCATTACGTCAGGCAGAAGATGCCATACTGCTCGACAACAGCGATATGACCATTCCGCAGCAGAACGAATGGCTTATGCAACAAGTAGAGAAGGCTTTACAATAACGTAAAGCCTTCCTACCACAACCGAAGTACCTCCGTTACAAGTCCGTTATAGGTCCGCTATAAATCCGTTCTTCATCAGAACCAAGCTCGGTGAAAGAACGAAGGCAAAGCAAGACAAGACAGGAGATAAGACGCATTATCAAGAATCTCTGTTCCTGTTCAAAACCATCGAATCCACATTATAAAAAACCTCGAATTCACACTACATAAAAGTAATTGAATTCACATTATTATTCTAATACACGTGCGCGCATACATTATTATATTAATAGCAACACTATTTCCAAATCTTTCCATGGCACAAGAAAAAGTATGGGAAGACTATTTCCATGAGATATACGCCATGGAGGAGATTGACGAGACTGCTATGGAAAATGACTACGAGCACCTACGCGAACTGGAATCCTCTCCCCTGAACATAAACACGCTGAATCCCGAAGACCTATATCTAATCCCTGGAATAAACAGAGACCAAATTGACGACATAATAAAATACCGTGACAGATACGGTGAATTTAGAACCATCGAAGAACTTGCACTTATTGAATCAATAGACAGACCTCTCCGACTATTCCTATGTAACTTCATCGTTGCAGAACCAATAGTCAAGGATAAATGGTACTCAAGACCGACACTTGATTCCATAATGAGAAAAGGACATGGAGAAATACTTACTTACGCCAATATACCTTTATATAATAGGGAAGGCGACAAGAACGGGTATCTCGGCTATAAATACAAATACAACATCAAACTGACTGGGAAATTCTCGGACAACATCAGATACGGCTTCTGCGGAGCACAAGATGCCGGTGAGCCTCTGTTTGCCAACAAGAACAAATGGGGAATGGATTATTACTCCTTCTATGTAAAGGTAAACAATATCGGAAGGCTCAAGAGTATTGTGCTTGGGCAATACAAAATAAAATTCGGAATGGGACTTATACAGAACAACTGTTTCGGATATGGCAAGCAGATAATGCTATCTGCCATGAACACCTACGATGCAACGATAACAGGACATTCGTCAAGATCAGACGGAGGGCATTTCCAAGGAATTGCAAACACATTCGACTTAGGCAAGAAAGGCTCCATCAATAAATGGACCTTAACCTCATTCTGGTCTTATAGGAAAATTGATGCCACGCAGAACAAGGACGGAAGCATCTCCACTATATCAACAGCAGGCTATCACCGAACACCAACCGAGATGGAGAAGAAGAACAATTCCTCATCATTGAACGCTGGTACGCATATCAACTTCAAGAGGAATGGGCTTTACATTGGAGCATCAATGGTATATAATTGGTTTGACAGGCCTTTGAATCCAAACCCCAACAACAATCCAAATTCATACAGGACATACCATGCTAAGGGCTATGACTTCTGGAATGCAAGCATAAACTATGGATACATCTCGGGGAAGTTCACTTTTGCAGGAGAGACGGCCACAGGCTCATGCAATTCTATTGCAACAATAAATAGTCTTGAAGCAAAGCTGCACAGGGACGTTACGGTTAATGCCGTTCAGCGATTCTACTCATATAAATATAATGCAATAAATGCAAAAGCATTCAATGATGGAGGCTATACCCAGAATGAAAGCGGAATATATGCAGGAATGATATGGAATGCAACAAAGAATGTAACAGTAAATGCCTATTCCGACCTTTCGTATTTCCCGTGGATCAAATATTACACAAGTGCTTCGTCATATTCATTCGACAACAATATATCATTAAAATATAGCAAGGACAAATGGAATGTTCAGGCTAGATACAAATACAGAATCAGACAAAGGAACAACGCTGAGAAAACAAAAATCATCAACAGATATAGCAACAAACTCAGATTTACAATTCAAAGGACATCCGAGTACTTATCAACATCAACAATAATAGACCTATCAAAACTCACTTACACCGGATTTAAATCCCAAGGCTATTCCATAACTCAAAACTTGAGTATTCAAACACGCAAAAAAAATATTTTTTATGCATTTCTTTCATATTTTAATACTGATGATAGCAACGCAAGTATATATCTTTCCGAAAGAACTATTCCCGGATTGTATTCCCCTTCGAATTTTTATGGAGAGGGAATAAGATTTTCCGCGATTGTCAAACAACCCCTAACTTCCATTGTTATAATCAATTTCAAAGTTGGTTTCACGAAATACTTTAACAAAAATTCCATTTCGACAGGATTAAGAATGATTGAACATTCGTATCAAACAGACATAGATTTGAGCATAAAATGCAAATTTTAACATAAAAAAAGGGCAATTTTGAGGAAAAATATGATAAAAGTCACTTTTTTTGCACTTTTTTGACGAAAAAATGCAAGAATATTTTGTTGTTTAGCAAAAATATATTACTTTTGCAACAAATATCTAGATGATGGAAACAACAGTCTAGAACTAATTGCATGATATAAACATTAAAATCATAAACGAAATGAAAAAGCTTTTCTTAATGCTTGCTGTTGCAGCATCAGCTATGACTGCATCAGCGCAGGAGCCAAAGAGCGGATTTGCAGACGCTAAGTTCTGGGACAACTGGTACCTTGGTGCAAACCTCGGTGTTATGTCCAAGGCTACAGATCAGGCAGTCTTGAAGAACATGAACCCTGAGTTTGGTATTCGCTTTGGTAAATGGTTCACTCCAAGTGTTGGTCTCTCTGCTGAGGGTGCCTTCCTATTCGGAAACAAGGCTAGAGGTTATCAGCTCACAGACCCTTCTCTTTTCCATGCAATGAAGTTCCACCTCCTCGGAACTCTTAACTTCTCAAATGCATTCGGTGGCTACACTGGTTCACCACGTTCATTTGAAGTTATCGGTCTTGCAGGTATCGGCTTTATCCACAACTTCGGAACAAAGAAAGAGCAGTTCAATGACACAAGAATCCAGCTCAACATGTTGAGTTCTAAGTTAGGTCTTGACTTCGCTTGGAATTTCGGTAGCGAGAAGGAATGGCAGTTCTATGTAGAGCCAGCTCTCACATACGCACTTGGTGGTGCAAAGAACGGACAGAAGATTCAGTACAACTCTAACTACGCAAATCTTGAGTTGAATGTTGGTATCAACTACTACTTCAAGACAAGCAATGGTACTCATCACTTCCTCAACATCACAGAGTGTGACCAGCGCGAGATTGATGCTCTGAACAACACAATCAACGACCTCCGCAACAAGAATGCTGCAGATCAGGCTAAGATCGCTCAGCTTCAGGCAGAGATTGCACGTCTCACAAAGGCTCTCAGGGACTGCGAGAACAAGCCAGCTCCAGAAGCACCTTTCGAGGCTCCAACAATCCCATCTGTATTCTACAATGTTAACAAGTCTCTCATCACAAAGCAGCAGGCTGAGAACGTTGCAGTTGCAGCACAGATTCTCAAGAACCACCCAGAGCTCAAGCTCAACATCAAGGGTTATGCTTCACCAGAGGGTAAGGCTAAGAAGAATCAGGAACTCTCTGTTCGTCGTGCTAACGCAGTTAAGGACCTCCTCGTTAAGAAGTATGGTATTGACGAGAGCCGTATCACTGCTGAGGGTTGCGGTACAACTAAGGACAAGTATGAGACTTACGAGAACAACCGCGTAGCTATGCTGTTCTTCGAGAAGTAATTAAAACTCAACTAAATAAGAAAAGCTCCATCCTTATATAGGGTGGAGCTTTTTTTATGTGCATTTGTAATAAAAAAGAAGATTCCTCGTTATATAAAAGTGAAAGCAAACAGAATAGTGATAATTATCCTCATAGCCGTGGCGCTGGTCCCAACAAAAGTCAGAGCCCAGTATGACGTATATTTCTCTCACTATTTCGACATGCAGACCGCATACAATCCTGCAGCATCCGGATTGTTTGACAAACTGAACATCACAGCATCCTATGCAATGAGCATGGTAGGCTACGAGAACAGTCCGAAAACAGCATACGTGTCTGCAGATATGCCGTTCAATGCATTAAACACGAGGAATGGCGTTGGCGTCAGTTTCATGAGCGACAAGAAAGGCCTGTTTTCAAGACAGCAGATAAACGCTCAATACAGCTACCAGAGAAAGCTTTGGGACGGTCGCCTGGCAATAGGCGTTCAAGCAGGACTGCTAAGCGAGTCTTTCGACGGGTCCAAGGTTGACGTTGAGGACACCACCGACCCAGCATTCAGCAGGAGTGAGGTCAAAGGCAACTCCATAGACCTCGGTTTCGGACTTCATTACAGTAGCGAACAATGGTATGTAGGAGTATCTGCACAGCATCTGACATCACCTACGGTGGAACTTGGTGAGACAAATGAAATAGCCGTAGATCCCACGCTGTATGCTACTGGCGGATATAACTTCAAGATGAACAATCCGCTTTTCTCTGTAGCAACATCCGCATTTATTGCAACAGACCTTGTAGGATACAGAGGAGAACTTTCTGCACGTCTGATTTACACCTACGAAGGCAGAACAATGAGTGCAGGTCTGGGATACAGTCCGAAGAACTCCACCACTATATATCTTGCAGGAAGCTTCCACGGTATAATGTTAGGCTACAGCTACGACATCTACACAAGCGGTATCAGTTTCGAAAACGGTTCACATGAACTTTTCATCGGATATCAGACAGATATAAACTTCATGCCAAAAGGAAAGAACAGGCATCAAAGTGTAAGACATCTCTAATAAATGAATATGAAGATAAAAAACATTATATTCACTCTTGCGATAACCAATGCGGTTTTCCTTCTTTCATCTTGCTTCGGAGGTAAGATGACTTCCTCTATGTCAGGAGGAGAGGTAACAGGCGTTGGTAACGGACGAGGATTCACCGAGCCTACTCCTTACGGAATGACAATGGTAAATCGCGGTTCATTGAGGATGGGTATCGACAGCAACGATTCTCTTTGGGGTAATGTAGCTCCTGTAAAAGATATAAGTGTTGACGGATTCTGGATGGACGAAACCGAGGTCACCAATTCAAAATACCGTCAGTTTGTTATGTGGGTGCGCGACAGTATCCTACGCACACGTCTTGCAGACCCAGCATACGGTGGTGATGAGACATACCTTATTACAGAAGACCAGAACCACGACCCTATTCCGCCAAGAATCAATTGGAAGAAGCCATTGCCTCGCAAACCGAATGAGGATCAGCAGCGTGCATACGAGAGTCTATATATCACGAATCCTGTAACAGGAGAAAAACTCATCGATGCATCACAACTCATATACCGTTATGAGATATACGACTATACAACAGCTGCACTTCGTCGCAATCGTATCAAGCCAGAGGAAAGAAACCTCAACACTGATATAACCGTGAATCCAGACGAAGTCGTAATGATAACAAAGGACACGGCATATATAAATGATGAGGGTAAGATAATAAGAGAGTCTATCAATCGCCCTCTCTCCGGGCCTTGGGACTTCCTTAACACATACATCGTCAATATCTATCCGGATACAACATGCTGGGTTAACGATTTCCCAAACTCAGACAATGAGATGTATCTACGCAACTATTTCAGCAATCCGACTTACAACGACTACCCCGTTGTCGGTGTTACATGGGAACAGGCAAACGCATTCTGTGCTTGGCGTACAGAGTTCCTTCTCAAAGGACTTTCCGGACAGGCAAAATACATCCAACGCTATCGTCTTCCTTCTGAAGCAGAATGGGAATACGCTGCACGCGGAAAAGACGGGACAGAGTTTCCTTGGGAAAACCCAGACGTAAAGAATGGTGATGGCTGTTTCTATGCGAACTTCAAGCCTGACAGAGGAAACTACACCAAGGATGGAAACCTGATTACATCCAAGACTGGTATATACTCTCCAAATAGCCATGGTTTATATGACATGGCTGGAAATGTCGCAGAATGGACATCTACCATATATACAGAAGCAGGTGTAGAGGCTATGAACGACCTCAACCCTAAGTTGGAATATAATGCAGCAACAGAAGACCCATACAGACTGAAAAAAAAGAGTGTCAGAGGCGGCTCATGGAAAGACCCGGAGAGCTTCATCCGCTCAGCATGGCGATCTTGGGAATATCAGAATCAGCCAAGAGCATATATTGGATTCCGTTGCGTTCGCTCATTAGCAAGTCCTGCAAGCCAGAATGGTAAAGGCAAAAAGAAAAGATAAACAAACTCATTATGACAAAATACAGCAATTATAACATAGTATATAGGCTTCAGAAATGGATGGATAGCGTTTCTGGCCAAACCTTCATGAACTACGCATATTCATGGGGTGCAGCCGTCGTTATCCTCGGAACCCTATTCAAACTTACCCACCTTCCTGGTGCAAATGCCATGCTTTTCATAGGTATGGGAACTGAGGTGTTCGTATTCTTCATCTCTGCCTTCGACCGTCCTTTTGACAAGACTCAGGAAGGCCGCAACCTTGCAACAGATACAGAACTTGCTGCCGCACTTGCAGCTCAGGAAGCACTAGAAAACGGTATTGAGACAACCTCAGGAAATGCTGTTCCCGAGAATATTGCGGTTGCTGCCACATCAGGTAATGCTGGCACATCTCCTGCCTCACAAATATCTGGCGGAACAATCATTATCGGAGGTGGTACAATCGGAGGAGGTGCAGTTTCACAATATGCACCTAAGCAGACTTCTGTTGCTCAGCAAGTATCTGACTCTCAGCCTTCTTCTGAGGCTATATCATTTGCTCCAGACGGTTCTGAAAAACAGCCAGAAGCTAAAGCTTCTGCTCCAAAGATTGGAACACCGGCACCTGCAGTTACTCCTGAAACTGCTCAGGCAATGGAACAGGCTACATCAACATACGTTGACCGTCTTAACGAGCTTAACGAACTCCTTCTCAAGATTGCAGCTATTAGCGAGCGTCTCTCTATCGACTCTCAGGAAATGGAGAACCTCAATCGTACTCTTACAGGTATTGCACGCGTCTATGAGATGCAGCTCAAGGCTGCTTCACAACAGATCACAACTCAGGACGAGATTAATGCTGAGACACGCAAGATGGCAGATGAAATCAAGGAGCTTAACGCTGTATATGCTCGTATGATCGACGCTATGACTGTAAATATCCCAAAGCAGTAATTTGCGACCTGTTAATTATTAATTGTTAATTATAATTGCATAACCTGTGGCAATAAAGAAGAAACCCGTTTCTCCCCGCCAGAAGATGATCAATCTGATGTATGTGGTCCTCATGGCGATGCTGGCGATGAATATCTCCAGCGAGGTTCTTGATGGCTTCAGCATCGTTGATGCGAGTCTGATGCAATCAACAGCCAACACAGAGAAACAGAACACCACAATATACGATGACTTTGAGACTCAGCTAAAGGCAAACCCTCAGAAAGTCAAAGAATGGTTTGACAAGGCAACCCTCGTCAAGCGCATGAGCGATTCCCTATATAACTACGCACAACAGCTGAAGGTTGCAATCGTCAAGGATGCTGACGGCTCTGATGGTGATGTCAACAATATTGAGCGAGTTGACGACCTCGAAGCTGCAAACCACGTTATGCTTGCCCCAGGTACAGGCCAGGGTGCAAAGCTTCGCAAGGCAATAGACAACTATCGTGAGCAGATGCTAACCATGATAACCGACGAAGACAAGCGAAAAGTCATAGCAAGCAATCTCACAACAAAGATTACAGGACGCAGGAATCCTCTCAACAAGAACTGGGAAGAGTATATGTTCGAGGGTATGCCTGTAGCTGCTGCAATAACCATGCTCTCTAAGCTTCAAAGTGACATCCGTTATGCCGAGGGCGAGGTTCTCCACAATCTCGTAAGCAATATCGACGTTAAGGATATCCGCGTAAACAAGCTTTCAGCTTTTGTTATCCCTAATGCCCAAACTGTTGTAAGAGGTGATAAGTTCTCTGCAAAGATAGTTATGGCGGCAGTAGATACAACTCAGCAACCTCAGATATTCATAGGCGGCCAAGAGGTAAATCTCACCAATAGCACATACGAATTCGTTGCAGGCAAGACTGGTGACTTCACACTTTCCGGCTATATGACCGTACAGAATGGCGGAGGCGAGATTATCCGTCGTGACTTTGAGCAGAAATATACAGTAGTAGATCCTTCTGCAACCGTTTCTGCCACAATGATGAACGTACTCTATGCTGGTTACTCTAACCCAGTAAGCGTATCCATCCCTGGCGTACCTCAGAATAAGGTGAGCGCAACTATGACTGGAGGCACATTCACCCCAGTAGGTCCGGGTAAGTATATCGCCCGTCCTAGTGCTGTAGGAAAGGACGTAACAATCTCTGTGTCAAGCACACAGACAGGAAAGCCTGTTCACATGGGCAACTTCACTTTCCGTGTCCGCAAGCTTCCTGACCCAACTCCATATATCCTCGTAGGCGACAACCGTTTCCGTGGTGGTGGTCTTGCAAAGGCTTCTCTTCTTGGTGCAACAGGCATCAAGGCAGCCATCGACGATGGACTTCTTGACATAGAATTTAAGGTTACAGGCTTTGAGGCTGTATTCTTCGACAATATGGGTAATGCCGTTCCTATCGTGAGCGAAGGAGCATCATTCTCAGGAAGACAGATGGACACATTCCGCAAGCTTTCACGCTCAAAGCGCTTTTACATCTCAAAGGTGAAAGCGATAGGTCCTGACGGAATTTTACGCACACTACCAACCTCTATGGAGGTAATAATCAAATAATGTGTATGAAAAAGAATATGACATATAGGAGATTATGGGCAGCAACACTTCTTGTTGTCCTCTCTCTCATTACCTCTACAGCCTTTGCCCAGCCAGCAGCACGACGCGCTCAGCAGGCTCAGAAAGCTCAGGCGAAGAGTAATGCCAACAATATGACAGAACGCGCCAAGATAGCATTCCCAACCCAGCAGAAGATGCCAGAGGATGTGGTTTGGCGTCGCGACCTATACCGTTTGCTCGACCTTACGAAAGACGAGAATGGAGGACTTTACTATCCTGTTGAGCCTGTAGGTTCGCAGATGAATCTCTTCACATACCTCTTCAAGCTCATGCTTTCCGGCCAGATAACTGCATATAAGTATAACCTGAACGGAAATGAGTCTTTCACTCCTGATGCAAAAATTAAACCTCTGGAGTTTCTTGACAATTACAGCATCTATTACGAGAAGAAAGACGGCAGACTCAAGATTGACAACTCCGACATTCCAAGTCGTGAGGTAAAATCATACTACATCAAGGAGTCTTCATACTACGACCAATATACGGCAACCTACCACACAAAGGTAGTAGCCCTCTGCCCTATCATGACGCGCGAGGATGATTTCGGAGGTCAGGCAAACACCTACCCTCTCTTCTGGGTAAAGTATGATGACATCGCCCCATTCCTCTCAAAGCAGATGATCATGACAAGCAATATCAATAATGCTGCTATGATGAGTATTGACGACTTCTTTGTAAAAACCAAATACAAGGGAGAAATCTACAAGACAAACAACATGTTGGGACAGACTCTCGCTCAAAGCGTTGCTGCCTCAGACTCTACGAATCAAGAAGCTGCAATAAAGAAGGAGCAGCAAAAGATAGAATCCCAGATGAAATCATTCGAGAAAAGCATCTGGGGTGATCAGGCACGAAAGGATTCTCTCGACAGCATAGCAAAAGTGGATAAAAACGGAAAGAAGAAGGCTAAGAAAACAACACGTCGCTCTACAACTTCTACTTCTGGGGTGAAGAGCACAAAGACAAAAACCAAGTCTTCTGCCGTTTCATCAGGTTCAGCAAGAGTAAGCGTACGCCGTCAGAGACACTAATATTACGAAACGCAAAGTCGCAGAGTCGAGGAAATTTTTCTTCTCTGCGTCTTTGCGACTTTGCGTTTTTATACAAAACATCAATAAATACAATTATGAAAAGAACATTACTTGCAATATTTGCGATAATTCTGCTCGCACTTCCTTCAAGTGCGCAGATAAAATTCGGTATTCAGGGTGGTTTGAACATAAACAAATTCAGCATGGATACTAAGGTCATAGAGTCTGGCAATCAGGCAGGATTCTATGTCGGTCCTACATTCCTTCTAGGCTTACCAATCTTCGATGTTGAGGTTGCAGGCATCTATGATGTACGTAGGGGTGAAGTTGATGACGAGAGCATAACCGAGCAGAACGCCAACGTTCAAGTAAATATCCGCAAGGGATTTGACATCAACGACAACAGCCAGCTTTTCGTCTTTGCAGGTCCACAATACTCTTTCAACATAGATGCAGATGGTATTGACGAGGTATCTGAAAATGTAAAAGACTGGCGTTGGAAGAATAGCGACTTCAGCATTAATCTTGGCGGAGGTGTCAAAATCAACCACGTCGAGATAAGAGTCAACTACAACTCTGCCCTCGGAAAGACTGCTGATGCAGAATTTAACCCAACGATTGACTCCGATGGTATTCATCTTCTCGAACCAAAGTCTAACGCTTGGCAGATAGGTTTGACATACTATTTCTAAAAACTTTCAAACTTCATATAAAAAGCAGACCGCAAATATTGCGAGTCTGCTTTTTTTTATATAACTTTGCGGTCATGAAATACGTAAACGTAATCCTTCCCCTCGGAATAGATGGACTCTACACATACTCTGTGCCTGAAAGCATGGAGAAAGATGTCGTGCCATTCATCCGCGTGAAGGTGCCGTTGGGTATTTCAAAGACATACACAGGACTTGTAGTAAACGCCCCAACCGAGGATATATCAATAAAAGAGGGAGTACAGATACGTGATATAATTGCGATTATTGACGCTAAGCCTGTTCTTCTGCCCCAGCAATACAAGCTCTGGACATGGATTTCCGAATACTATATGTCGCCCCTCGGCGATGTTTTCCGCGCTGCCCTACCCTCTGGCATGAAGGCAGAAGGCACTTACCGTCCAAAGACAGAGACTTACATAGGACTAACAGAGCAATACCAAAATGAGGATGCCCTTCACATCGCCCTCAACATGCTTGTAAGGGCGACACGTCAGTTAGAGGCTTTCAACTCATACCTATCCCTCTCGCATTGGGATTCCATAGAAGGAAATAGTACACGTGAGGAAATCGTAGAGGTTACACGCGAGGAACTGATGAACGATGCCCATGCCAATGCTGCTACAATAAAGGTATTGTGCGATAGAGGCCTGTTACGCATATACGACAAGGAAGTAAGCCGACTAATGCGCGATACATCCCTCTCAACACAAAGCACAAAACCCTCAACACTAAACGAAGCCCAGCAGCAAGCCTACGACAGCATATACAAGGAATGGGAAGAACATAACGTATGCCTCCTTCATGGAGTAACCTCAAGCGGAAAGACAGAGATCTATATCAAGATGATACAGCGTGCCATCGACGAAGGCAAGCAGGTTCTCTATCTCCTTCCAGAGATTGCCCTCACCGTGCAGATTACCGAGCGTCTTCATCGTGTCTTCGGCAACCGACTTGGCATCTACCATTCCAAATATTCTGATGCCGAGCGCGTAGAGATATGGCAGAAACAACTCTCCGACCAGCCATACGACGTTATCCTCGGAGCACGTTCTGCCGTCTTCCTGCCTTTCCGTAACCTTGGCATGGTGATAATCGACGAGGAACACGAAAGCTCATTCAAGCAGCAAGATCCAGCCCCTCGCTATCACGGTCGTTCAGCCGCCATCGTCCTTGCGCAGATGTATGGTGCCAAGACTCTCCTCGGAACAGCCACGCCAAGTGCCGAGACCTATTATAATGCCTCCCAGAAAAAATACGGCTACGTCACGCTTACGCAGAGATACAAGGACATCAAACTGCCACAGATAAACGTGGTGAACGTAAAGGATCTCCGTCATCGTAAGGTGATGAGAGGGGTATTGTCTCCAGATCTTAGAATGGCTATCGGATATGCTCTGCATAATGGCGAGCAGGTCATCCTCTTCCAGAACAGACGCGGTTTCTCGCCCGTAATAGAATGTCATCAATGCGGATGGGTGCCTCGATGCACCAACTGCGACGTGTCCCTCACATACCACAAAAACCTCAACTCGCTCACATGCCACTATTGCGGCTATACCTACCGTATGCCTACGGAATGTCCCAACTGCCACAACACAGAGCTTCAGGACAGAGGCTTCGGCACAGAGAAGATTGAGGACATAATACGCGATGAATTTCCAGAGGCTCGTATCGCACGAATGGATCTCGACACCACAAGGACACGAAATGCCTACGAACGTATCATCAGCGATTTCTCCTCTCAGAAGACAAATCTGCTCATTGGTACACAGATGGTTACAAAGGGACTCGATTTCGACCACGTAAGCGTGGTGGGCATTCTCTCTGCAGATTCCATGCTCAACTATCCCGACTTCCGAGCATGGGAAACCGCCTATATGATGATAACCCAAGTGGCTGGTCGTGCAGGACGAAAAGGCAAGCAAGGCAAGGTTATTCTCCAGACAAATAATCCCGAACTTCCTATCATCCGACAGATAGTAAACAACGACTTCGCAGGTTACTTCCGTGACTTGGTACAAGAACGCCGTGCTTTTTTCTATCCTCCTTTCACGCGCCTCATCTATATCTACCTAAAGCATCGCGATAACCAGATAGTGAACAATGCAGGCATAGAACTTGCCAACCGTCTTCGTCAGACTCTAGCCATAAAGAATCAGAAAGGCACGATGATATTAGGTCCTGACAAACCCGCAGTTGCGCGTATCAAGACTCTCTGCATCAGAAAGATAGTATTGAAACTTGACTTGTCTCTCCCTCTCAAAACCGTAAGAGATAATATCAAATTCTGCGTACAACAAATGATGACCGATGCAAACTACAAGTCATTGCTTGTGCATTACGATGTGGATCCTGGATAACTCTCACTTTTAGGGTCTGTATTTAAAAGGTACAATATATACTGAACCTTTTCCTTTTTAGTCATCCCATCCCCAAAAGGTACAGTATATAGTGAACCAAAAATAAACACACCCTTCCATACCCTACCACGAACTTCACAAGTCCGTTTCACCTCCGTTCCAGGTCCGTTTCAGGTCCGTTCCCTATATCGGAGGTATGGATAACCAATAGCAACTGAAAAAACACCCTAATCCACAACTTTTGTCTGCGCCTTATGTCTGTAATCAAGAGGCGATAAGCCTGTCTCTGCCTTAAACACACGTGAGAAATGACCGGAAGTGTTGAAACCACATTGTACCTCAATCTCGCTGACAGAATGATTCGTAGTCTCAAGCAGGCGCTTTGCCATAAGCATCCTTCGATTACGGATGTATGTAGTAGCCGTCAATCCACTCATATTTTTCAATCTTCTATTTAGGGTAGAAACTGATGTACACATCCTGTCTGCAAGGAATGACGTTGACACATCGCCTGAAACGAGATTTGCATCAATCAGTTTGTTAATATCATTGAAGAACTCTACATCCACCTCCGGAAGCTGCTTACTGGTCTCATCGTCCGATTTGCTGTTGGTAAACATCTTAATAAGCCGTCTGCGTTGTTCAAGCAACTTATTCACGATAAGCAGCAATTCCTCGTTTATGAACGGTTTGGCAAGATACACCTCAGCACCGGCACTAATGCCTTCCAGACGCTCATGGTCCTCTACACGGGCAGAAACGACTACGATAGGCAGACAGCACATAGTCTCGTCAGCACGCACAATTCTCATCAGTTCAAGACCATCCATTCTCGGCATGGCAATATCCGTGATAAGCATATCAGGCAATTCCTCACGCAGCATCTCCAATGCCTCCTGACCATCAACCGCACGACTGACACTATACCCCTCGTCGCGCAGCATATTACATATAAGCATGGCAACGTCGTCGTTGTCTTCGGCAAGGAGGATAGAAAGGCCCTCTAAATCCCCCTTAAAGGGGGACTTCCTTACACTCTCAGGCTCTCCCCCTTTAAGGGGGAGCGGGGAGAGGGTCTGTTGGGACTGTGACGGACCGGAATTCACATCACTCATCTCCACCAGTTCTCCTTCCTTTGAAGCTGCTATGAGTTTCTTTATCAGTTCAAGGAGATTTTCACTCTGCCTATGGGCAGCCTCAAGACTCTCGTGACCTACGATATCGTTTTCGGGGATATGCTGCTTGAGTTGCTCCACCATACCGAGAACAACGGTCATAGGCGTGCGCAACTGGTGGGTAACGTTTCTATAGAACAGTTCTCGCTCCTCCATAGCCTTTCTCTTATAACGGGAAGAACGACGGCGTACAAAAAATACAGATCCCAACGCTATAATGATAATAACAAGCACCAATGCCACAATGACAGAAACAGTCATCATTCTCTGATTGGCAATCTTCAGCTCGTCAGCCTCAATCCTCAGACGACTGTTACCCAATCGGGCCTCCATCTCATTAAGATCGTCCGTCTGCATAGCCGACCTTACAGAGTCGTTCATCTCTCCGATTCTCAGCTTTGTTTCAAAAGCCTTCTTATAGTCACCCTTTCGCAGATACAGCGTAAACAACTCACCAAGCCTCTCATCCTCCATATCAATCTTTGAAGCAATAGCCTCAGCCTTATCCCAGTCTTTTTGGCACACGGCAAGACGAGCCTGAAGTCCTTGCTGCATGTGTATAGGCATAACATCATCCACATTCCCAGTACAGATAGCTGATGACTGGTATGCCTTTACAAACTCCGCTTCTTTACCAGATTCAAACAGGGATGTTAGATAGGTATATTCGCCAAACACCTTATAAACTCTATTGCTTGCGTAATCGCAGCAACGGCGAGCCATAGCAAGGGCCTCATCATGTTTCTTTATTGCCTGATAGCACACGGAAAGTTCTCGCGAAACAAGCGACACGTGCATACTGTCGTTTTTTGCATATTCCTCAGCCTTTTTCAAATACGGAATAGACATGGAATAATCTCCACGATGCTGATAGATACAGCCCATCAGATAGTTACAGAGATACAATCCTTCAGAATACTCAGATGTCTCTGCCTTTCTCATCAAATCCCTTACTATCTCCTGAGCCGAGATAAACTTCTTACGTTCAATAAGATACTCAACCTTGGCATACGTGCCGTCATACAATTCTTGCTGATATTCGGGAGCTGACGATGCGATCTTCAGATACTCGTCAATAGCCTCAAAGAACTCCTTTTCCTTCGAAGGATCTGCCACATACACATAATACTTCAACTCCAATGCCCTGAGCTTGCACCAGTCAGAATTGAGCCTGTCAGCCTCCCTGTAGATAGAGTCTGCCACAGGAATGTTGGCACTATCGTAAGTATGCTCGTAAAGCAGTTTCATGCGTGTTTCATAGACATAATTCTTGAATTCCCTCAATTCCACACTATCCACATCTGACAATGAGGTTTTGTCACCACCCCTACCACACGCGAACAGCATAAAAGCAAAGACAGCGATAAGAAATATTACTTTGAAAGATTTATGAAACATCAGTAGAATAGCAATTAAGGTATATAATTCGGCTGCGAAGATACAAATTTTTTTTCACTATTCCAAACAATTCGTGCAAATATTTTCTGTATTCCATAAAAAAACAGGTCCTTGTGCCCCTTACCCATAAGCTATTATGCCACCCGTCAGCAAGACGAAACGCAACAGCAGGTAAATGACAAAGGACTTACCAATGTTTATGAGGAAGCTGTCTCTTGCAAACAGCCCCTCATAAACGAGATTGGGTAATTATTATGTAAGTAAAGTGAATTATCATCAACAACCCCTTCCTTGCCCTACGAGCATCCTTTGGTTTTTATTGCAAGCCCATAAGGCGTTGCAAACACCCTCTGGCAGCCGACCTTTTCGGCATTATCCCGTAAAGGGACAAGGATGAGGTTATATTCATTCGCTAATATGCCAATGATGTAAAAGTACTAACTTATGTCCTCGCCCCTTCACGGGGAAAGGAGGCTTTATCGAAAAAAACGTCAACAATAAGTCAACTTTTTACCTTTTCTGCAGCAACGTGCGAAAAACCTCGCACGCAGATAATAGTGCGAACCCAAAGACTGGTGAACGCATCTATTTCCAAGTGCAAAGATACAACAATTGTTCAGTTTTCCCGTTTTTCTTTCTAATTTTTCTTATTTTATAACTTTTTTTAAACCTTAAACTCCATATTATAGCACTTTCTACCGACAAACGTAACATATAAGTATGTGCAAAACGAAGAGAGAATCCACGTTTACAATAACGTATATTCTGGCCAATTTGAATAAAAACGGGCAAAAGTTATAGGTTATAAGAATATTTTTGTATCTTTGCACACAGAATTCAGAAATAGTTCTGAAGACAAAACTAAATTACAAAAACCATCAAATGAACAACATTTTCAAAGGCTTTATCTTCTCTGCAATGGCACTTTTGAGCCTAACATTCATATCTTGCGGAGATGATGACGAAGATATTAAAGCCCCCCTACCTGATTTTATCGAGCATCTTCCTTCTGCGGAAAACATCAAAGCTACAACGGCTTTCATCCCTGTTAATGCAAGCCTCCCTGAAGGTACAGTTGAGTTATATTGGGGATCAACAGAGACAGGACTAAGAGATGGCCACGTTTCCACTAATCTGGATAGGAAGTTAAACGGTTTCCAGCTTTCTTGGCTAGAACCAGATCAGACCTATTATTACACTATTGCGTATTACCCACCCTATAGTAATGAGCCTGTTTATTCCAAGGAAATCAAGTCCTTCAAGACTAAGGGCGTAGGTATCCAGTTCACAGACCTCGCAATCACTTCAGAGGGAAACCGCCCCGAGTATGCATTACGCATAAAGGTTACAGGACTAGAGGAAACGGATGCATTATCTAATATGTACGTATCTCTCTATTCGGCTTATACTGATAATAGTGGCTATATTACCCATGGCATTTGCTCATTAAGATATTTAGGAGATGCGGTTTGGGAGTATGAAGCCATAGATGAGTATGATTCTTATCTGGCTGTAATCAAAAACCAAGAAGGTCGCATCTTTGCAAAGACCCCAGTCGTCAAATTTGTTGATGGAAAGTTGGTTGAAGTAGAAGATGATCATATATTCGATAGAGTATTGAATCTAAAATAACAATAATCCTATATAAGTAAACAATATTAAAACCTGCAACTTTTGTATAGCTCAAGTTGCAGGTTTTATAGTTCATAGGTTACACAGAAAATGTTACTTCAGTTCAAACTCCATCTTTTCTACCAGATCCTGCATCTTTTTCGTAATGTCTTTTGCCCTTTTATGAAGATCAGCAAGACGTTTCTTTACTTCTGAATGATCTGGTGCATCTTCAGGAGTTTCTCTTAGTTCCCTGATTTGCTCATTAATTGACTTCAGCATAATGCTGTAATTCTTCAGAGTCTCATCCGTTTTTGTCATTTTCTGCTTGTAATCTGAGTTTTCGTCATCGGAGTAGTCGGTTTCAACTCTCTTTATTTCATAACCATCTTTATGAAAATCCACATATAGAGTCGTGCCTGGAGTAGCATTTATTGTCTTAGCATCAGAGGTTCTTCCGTCTTCGTAGCTATAGAAAACCTGAACATCCATAGCCCTGGTGAGTTTCTTACTAAACACGAAGCGTCCATCTATCACTCTTTCATTCCACCAGCTATAATCAACACGCCCATTGTCGCTTTTCGTTTTTAATGATACAGATTTGCACGAGTCAAGCAATTCTTTATCAAAATATCCCACCAATATGAATTTCTTATATTGTGGAGTTTCCCAAACCTCACCATCCTTATAGTCGGGTCTTGGAGAATGAATATAGAAAATATTACCCTCGTACATCACTTTCTTGCCTTCTTTCTTCTTGACATACGAGATAGTGTACATATCCCTAAAGCGCGGATTATCATAGTTTTTCGCACAAAGCATATAGAACTCCTGATCCCTGCTCTTACGGGTTATTTCCCTTCTGTTGCTTCTGGTGTCAAGACTTACCGAATACAACATTCCTGATCCCGGAACTTCATGAACATACTGATAGCTGTTACGCTCGTCTTTGATAAAAGCATTTATCACCGCCATAAGTTCTGGGTCTTTTGAATCACAGCAGAAAGGTATATTGAGAGCTTCTACCCATGCATTAAACTCTGAAAGCCAAAAGCTCTTACGCATATTCCAATATTTTTTCTTCTCGACATGTGTCTCGAGGAAGGTACGGATAGCATCCTGCAAGGCTTCCGGCTGTGGTGCTGGGGGCAACTCAGCAGCATATATGTTAAGACTGCATATCAATATCAGCAGCGAAATATATTTTCTCATAGTTAACAGTATTAATTTTCTTCAATTAGCGTTTCATTAATAAGCTCTGCCTTGGCAATTTCAACCTGCTCACGCATCCTGTTGATGAAAGCCTGCTTCTCGAGCCTTGCAATCAAAGCAAGATCCTCTGGTGTATCAATCAGGTTCTCAGGCCTTGTGATGGGGACATCATTCTCTGAAAGCATCATCTCCTCATCATATTGCTCTATAGGCATAGCATTCTCTTTAGGTTGTATTTGCTTTGGCTCTTGCACGACAGGCTCTTCCGCCTTAACGCTTCTGACAGAAGTCCTTACTTGCTGTTTTCTATCAACAACAGCCACATAAGGTTCAGGCTTAGCTACTTCATTCTTTATACTTTCAACTTTACTCTTTACACTTTCATCTTTCAACTTTACACTTTCAACTTTAGCCCTTGCCTTATCTTCCGACTGCTCAGGAGGCATAAGGAACAATCCTATGATACCAGCCACACAGGCAGCGGCGAGCCAAGGCAACAGACGCACCTTGCGAGGACGAACTTCAGCCTTTGCTTTAGCTATGACCTCGTCCTTCAACTTATCAGAAGCGTGAAACTCACATTGTGGCTTCAGCAACTGCTCAAGATCTTCCATGTCGTTAAACTCTTTCATATTATTACTCCTTTTGCTTTGCAACTTTTTCCTTGAGGGCTGTTATTGCGTATCTATATCGCGATTTAACCGTTGCCTCTGGAATATTTTGTAACTCACCTATCTGCTTAAACGTAAGACCATCATAGCATTTCAGCCGTAAGGTCTCTGCCTGCTCCGGAGGGAGGTCGTCAAGCAGCTTGTTTATTCTCATGAACTCCTCGTGAATCTGCCTGTCACTATCATCTACCGAGACCTGCAAGGCATCATCAATCGGAATCGTCGTCTGTCGTTTTCGTCGGAAATGATCTTGACACGCATTACTGATGCTTCTTATCAGATAACTCTCAACATCATCAACACCACCCGACTTCTGCATTGCCCTGAACAGTTTCAGCAGCACTTCCTGTACCAAGTCCTCGGCGTCCTCACGCCGTCCAATGCGCATATAAGCAAAACGGAACAGCCAGTCTTGCCGCTCTGCGACAATCCTTTCCAATTCAATTATGTTCTGTTCCGTCTCTTTGTTCATGTATTTTTGTCTAAAGTCTAAGGACTAAGGGCTAAAGTCTAAGGGCTAAAGTCTAAAGCCTTTTAGCATTCCGGCTCCCTCTCTACGGGAGAGGGCGGGGGGAGAGGCCGTCCCCCTCCCCATGTGGAGGAAACCTATCAAGATTTCAGGGTGTATAGCAAAGAGAATAAAATGAATAAAAGTACGTTGTTTAACTTAAATTGAATTTAAAGCCCTTCACTCTGACTGGTTCCCTCCACATAGGGAGAGCTATCTACATCTTCAAATCGAAATACCACTCCATCTTATCTTTGAGTTCATCATAATCGCCGAAACCCAATATCGTTCCCTGTGATGAGATAAACACATAGGGGAACAAGGTAGTATATTCCATCATAACTGCGATACTTCTCTTATAGTCGTTCCATTCATTCCATTTGTCGTGTGGAAACTGGCCACTCATCCATGCATCCTTCGAGTCGCAATTCACAGTCACTATGTCAATACGGTCCGAATATTTCTGGTATAGTTCGTTGAGCACATCCTCCGGACGGGATCTCATCATGTCCTTGTCCTCCTTGCTACAAAACTCCAACAGCTTATACTTGCCATTACCTTTAAGCTCAGTCAGATGATGCTCCTTACCATTATGGTCATATAGCTTGAAGTCAACCATCTCATCATTCACATTCAGCACTTTATTAGTATAAAGGTCCTGAAACTCGCCCAACCTGTTCAAAGGCAGCTTGATACACAACTCGCCAACCTTCTTCTTACAGTCAGCCAATCGCTGATCATCGTCGTTGGTCCTCACCATCCTGAAAAGCCTTCTCAGTTCTTCCATATAGTACCTACCATAAGGCCTATTCTTCATAAACTCGCACATCGAGTTTATATAGAAACGCTCTTGAGCATATACATCTTTTCTTTCATTTACCTCTCCGCGCTTCACTTCTTTCTCATATTCTTTTTCGATAGCCTCTCTACGATCGTTGAACGCATTCTTTTCTACATTCATCGGATTATCGTTCTCAACCCTCCAACGGCTACAAAGACGGGTATTGCCGGTAATCTTTGTAGTTCCGGGTGCTGTTCTGACAACAAGCTCTTCCTTGTCATCTCCCAGGGTAATGAGATATTTCGCATTCTGATTTATCTTCTTCTTAAAACTGAACATACCATTGACAATTTCCGCAACAGCCTCTCCGATATAGTCACCATTCTCAGGATACCAGAAATATACAACCGTACCGTCAGGCACGTCTTTTATATTGCCGTTGAAAACAGCAATACCACTACCCTCACCATCTGGAGCAGCCAGACTTTGCGCTTTAGAGCTCATTGCGCAAATCATTAGTAATATGGAAAATACCACTTTTCTCATAATCTATTTTCGTAATTAATTACACGTTTCTATAAGTAAAGACGCAAAATTAAGAAAAAAGATTTAAAGATTTCAATTTTTTTTCACTTTTTTCTTATGTGGCTACGCTTGGCTACACAAATCATCATGAATTGCCACGACTTGCGTAGTCAATTTAGCAGCTTGCTGTTGTATAGACAATTATTCGCAAAGCCGTAGATCTTTCGCTTTGGGTAGGTAGTAAATACCATTAAAATACCATATAAATACCATTTAAATACCATTAAGATACCATAGTTAATGGTAATATTATGGTATTATTATGGTAATATAATGGTAATATAATGGTATTATAATGGTATTATCATCGAGTTTGGTTCGGAGGCAAAAGGGAGGAGAACAGGAGGTAGAAGGAAGGGAAAGCTACATATTTTTTCTGTTTTTTCGCTATTTACAACTTTTTTAAACCTTGAAAAGGTTATTATGATACTATATCCTGATTCTAATAGAATCAACGACAAAAAAAGCCTCCCAAACATCATATAGAACGTTATCCCTTAGTAATTATTCAACAATATCAAGTAAGACATTCCATCTCTACTTCATAAAAACTATGAAGTAGAGATGGAGTGTCATCCCCAAAATTCCGAAAGGAAAACTATAGAAAACGAGTTTTGTTTAGAGTTCAAAAGTAAAGATTTCAGAATTCATATGTTTTTTCGAACAAAATATTTGGAAGTTTCAAAAATATTGTTTACTTTTGCAAACATCATTTTTAACCTGAAAACCTAATAAAAATAATTATGGATTTTAAAGATCAAATACGCCAACTTGCAGAACGAATAGCTTCCATGAAGGAGCAAATCAAAACAGAAGAAGCGACAAAGAATGCGTTTATTATGCCTTTCATTCAGATTTTAGGCTATGATGTTTTCAATCCTTTGGAAGTTGTACCTGAAATGGATTGCGATATATCCAAGAAAAAAGGCGAAAAGATAGACTATGCCATCATGAAAGACGGAGAGCCTATCATGCTGATTGAATGCAAACATTGGGAGCAGAATCTTGATCTTCACGATAACCAGTTGAAACGATACTATGTTGCATCAAAGGCAAAATTCGGTGTTCTTACAAACGGAATCAAATATCGTTTTTATGCAGATTTAATCAAGGAGAACATTATGGATGATGTTCCTTTCCTTGAGTTTGATTTTGAGAATATCCGCGAACCACAAATAGAAGATGTAAAGAAGTTTCACAAATCATATTTCGACCTAGACAACATTCTAAGTAGTGCTAACGAGTTGAAATACATGTCTGAAATAAAAAAACTTATCCGCGCAGAATTTTCTCAACCTTCTGCTGATTTGGTTAAGTTTTTTACAAAGCGTGTCTATGACGGTGTTGCTACCCAAAAAGTTCTTGACCAATTTAGTGATATAGTAAAACGGGCTCTCAATAGCCACATCAATGATGTGATGAGTGAAAAACTAGGCATCGCAATAAAGGCTACCGAGGATGCAGGAGCACCTAAAACCATCACGACGCCTCAGACAGAAGCCACAGAAGAACAAACTACTGAAGAGGTTGAAACGAAAGATTCAAAGATTGTTACTACTGATGAAGAAATCGAGGGTTTCTACATAGTAAAAAGTATTGCACGAGAAGTTCTGGCTGCAGATCGTATCACACATCGTGACTCACAATCATATTTCGCAATATTTGCAGACGATAATAATCGCCGCCCTATATGTCGTCTGAAATTCAATAGTGCTACCCACAAACGCATTAGTTTCATAGATGACAACAAGCAGGAAATCTCCTATGATATAGAATGCCTTGATGACATTTTCAACTATCGTAAAGACATTCTGGAGGCTGCAAAGAAATACGTCTAACAAATAAATGTAAGATTTTGCTGCACAAAATATTCTTAAACGACATTATAATGCTTGCGTTGGTAATAATCAACACAAGCATTATGTATATTGGCGGTTTCTATAACGAATCGTATATATTCGTTGTGTTGGATAGCATTTTCACTTTGCTATTTCTAACAGAGGCTATAGTCAAGATCAGAACACTTGGATGGAAAGGCTATTGGGCTGACGGATGGAATAAGTTTGATTTCATCCTTGTAATATGCGCCATACCATCTTTAATGAATCTTGTCACAGATACAGTATTATCCACGAATATCCTATTGTCCTTTAGAACATTTCGAGCTTTCAAGTCTTTCCGTCTTTTTCAATTCATTCCTAACATCGATTATTTGATAAGAGGTGTAAAACTCGCGTGCAAAGCTTCATTTGTTGTGGTAATAGCTTTCCTGATACTACTTTTGGTGTTCAGTATTTTAACTTCTACGATATTCGGAAACATCGCTCCTGAATATTTTGGAGACCCAGCAACTGCAACTTATTCCATTTTTAGATTATTTACGATTGAAGGATGGTACGAAATGCCTGATGCTATTGCCAAAAACAGCCAAGAAGGAATGAGTACCTTTGCTAAGGTGTATTTTTCGTTTCTACTATTTGCTGGTGGAATAATCGGCATGAGTCTTGTTAATAGTATTTTCGTTGACGCAATGGCACAAGACAACAACGATGAAGTTATTAATAAACTCAAAGAAATCGAGAAAAAGATAGATGAAATGAAGAATTAGCTAATAACAACGTAACGATTTCTCTTTATATAAAAAAGGAGATTATGACTTTGCATTCTCCTACAAAAATTGCAAAGTGATTATTGCAAAGTAAAAGTTTTTTTACCGTTTTGAGGATTTTTTCAAATGAAAACTTGGTTATCCGCAATTAAAATGCTAACTTTGCATTTGCAAAATCCAAAACCATGCACCAGCCTTGGGGCTGACATGCACTTTTTGCTTCATGCGAGGATGCTCTTTACATTGCATTCCGTAATTGAGAGACTATGCTGAGATTAACGCAGAAGTCCAGAAAAAAGGATAATATTAAAATTTAGTTTTTCAAAATAATATTTTTAAAGTAACTATGGTAAATTACAAAGATCTCGGCCTCGTAAACACCCGTGAGATGTTTAAGCGCGCCATTGCTGGTGGTTACGCAATCCCAGCTTTCAACTTCAACACAATGGAGCAGATGCAGGCTATCGTTATGGCTGCAGTAGAGACAAAGTCACCTGTCATCATGCAGGTTTCTAAGGGTGCTCGTAACTATGCTAACGGCACTATCCTCCGTAACCTCGCTAAGGGTGCTGTAGAGTACGCTAAGGAGCTTGGTTGTGAGAATCCTGAGATCGTTCTTCACCTCGACCACGGTGACAGCTTCGAGCTCTGTAAGGATTGTATCGACAACGGTTTCTCTTCAGTTATGATCGACGGTTCTCACCTCCCATACGAGGAGAACATCGCTCTCGCAAAGAAGGTTGTTGATTACGCTCATCAGTTCGACGTAACTGTAGAGGCTGAGCTCGGTGTCCTCGCTGGCGTAGAGGATGAGGTTAGCGCTGCTGAATCTACATACACAAAGCCAGAGGAGGTTATCGACTTCTCTACACGTACAGGTTGCGACTCTCTCGCTATCTCTATCGGTACTTCACACGGTGCTCACAAGTTCACTCCTGCACAGTGCACACTCGTAAACGGTGTTCTTGTTCCACCTCCATTGGCATTCGACGTTCTCGCTGAGATCGAGAAGAAGCTTCCTGGATTCCCAATCGTTCTCCACGGTTCTTCTTCAGTTCCTATGGACGAGGTTAACACAATCAACAAGTACGGCGGTAAGCTCGAGGCTGCTATCGGTATTCCTGAGGAGCAGCTCCGCAAGGCTTCTAAGTCTGCTGTATGTAAGATCAACATCGACTCTGACTCACGTCTCGCTATGACTGCTGCTATCCGCAAGCATCTTGCTGAGCATCCTGGAGACTTCGATCCACGTCAGTATCTGAAGCCAGCTCGTGAGAACATGAAGAAGATGTACATCCACAAGATTGTAAACGTACTCGGTTCTGACGGCAAGCTCGCTAAGTAAGACAGAGTATTTCTTATACACACAAAACAATTTAGGAGATAAACGCGTTGCGTTTATCTCCTATTTATTTTAGCCCCCTTCCCCGCTCCCCAGAGGGGGAGAGCCGCTAACGCCCTCAAGAAACAATCATCAAAAGATAGTGAGATTAGCGGAAGCCGCAAAGAAAACTTTTTCAAGTGAATCTTCCATTAGCTTCCTCCATCTGGGGAGCAGGGAGAGAGACTTATTTTTTACATTTACAACTCATCCTTTGCGTAGAAAGAGAGAAGATGCGGCATATCGTATGAGAAAAGCTCTTCGTCCTTGAAGAAGCGCTTAAGCTCGGCAGCAGCTGTTTCAGGACCGTCTGAAGCATGAACGATGTTCTCCTGACCAGACATGCTATAGTCACCACGAATGGTGCCTGGGAGCGCCTTACGACCGTTTGTAGAGCCTGCCATCTGACGTACAACTTCTATAGCGTCAATTCCTTCAAGAGCCATAGCGATGACCGGGGTGACCATCATCGAATCACGAAGGATTGGGAAGAAAGGCTTTGAGGCAAGATGGGCATAGTGTTCTTTGAGGATAGCCTCGTCGAGCTGCATCATTTTAAGACCGACGATCTTGAGTCCCTTCTTTTCAAATATAGATATAATCTCACCAATGAGAGAGCGCTGAACCGTACAAGGCTTCAGCAATACAAGTGTTCTTTCTTGTTGCATATTTTTGGAGGTTTATAGGATAGAGGTTAGGGGGTAGAGAATGACTATACACCAACACCTAACACCCAACACCTATCATCTATTGTTTACTTCTTCCTGACTATTGTTAGCGATTTCTTTACCGGACTACCTTTTGTAGCTGCGGTTCCAGGCCTGGATGCTGTACCCAGCTTTGCAGCACTTCCTTTGGATGCTGCACCCGGCTTTGTTGTGCTACTAGACTTTGAAGCAGGCCTTCTAGAAACAGACTTTTTAGCAGCAGGAGCAGTTGGGGCTTCTGTCAATATACCCTTGATCTTAACATCAGATATACCGATGGTTTTGCCTCGAACTTTTTCAGATACTCTCATCCAAGGATATACACGAAGATATATGTTTCGACCTTGAGGCACCCTCTTCAACATTTCCTTAGTGATAGTATAGCATTTGTCCTTTGGAATTCTGACCTCTTCTCCCAAAAGTTCAGGATCTGAGAAATCATCATTGGTTGATAAATATACACTATAGCAACCGTTATTACCACCAAAAGCGCAAATATCCAAAGTGACATCGCTAATAGTAAACACCTTGTCATTAGGGACTGTTGCTTTGAATTCTATGTATCTTGTAGGCACCTTTTCAAAGTCAACACTCGGCCAAATCTCCTCGTTAATATTAAAGAGCATCATCTCACGATGATTACTTGGTGAGACAGGAATCTTTGTGTTTTTCTCAACAAACATCTCGGATGTTGTAACCTCAGATGCCTCAAGAGACCTGGCGATTGCAGCCTTTGATTTATTGGCAAGCGGCCATGAAGCGAAAGCCTCTTCTCCCCCCTTGTCTATGTTCTCAACCTTTAGTGCCTGTGTCTTTGTCGTTGTTCCATCAGTTGTCGTCAGTTGAGAAACAACAACTCCACCCCTGCTTGTATTAGCACTAACATAGACCGGAGACATAAAGGTTGAGTTTGTATATTTTATATCTACAGACTCACTCCATTGGTTTTTATCCAACGAAATCAGGAAGCCGTTATCGACAGAGAGTTTCACATGACCACTCTCTGTAGGCATCTCGAAACCTGAAACGTTAAAGGTCTTGGTAAGATCAGAGCCGACATATGCCAGTCCCATATCACCATTGTATGGAGTCACGAAGACACCCTTGTTGATAACCACCTCATCAGCAAGCGCCTGAAGTATCTCTTTCTTCTTCGGATTACTCTCGGTTGATGCCTGTCTCTTAAGCATGAAGGCAAATTCGCGTGCTATCAAGGCAGCTCCAAGGGCTGTGGTATGGGTCTTGTCATTTTCAGCGAACAGATGACTTGCGCAGTATGAATACCCGTATTTGGCATACATTATTGCAGTCTGCTCGGTAAGGTTGATGAAAGGAACATCGGTAAACTCCCCTGCCACTTGCTTTGCTGCTGCAACATAGTCATAGGTTTGGTCGCCGGCATGAACCTTCTCACCCTCGAAAAAGGTCTTGTTCCTGATAACAGAGAAATTCTCGCCAAGGTCATGCTTTCCTGCCCTTGAGATTCTTTTTCTATCCTCTGTAAATTCCCTACGGGAAATAGAGCCTACGACAATAGGCTTCACACCCATCGCCTTTGCTTCCTTAATGAAGTTGCGGATATATTCCTTGTATGTATCAAACGGTGTGGTACCACGATAGTCAACGCCGCTGACTCTGTGCATCGCTCCCTGACGGGTGAAGTACTCCTTAAGTTCCGCACCATCCGCTCCATTGTTCTTCTCGTCATTATGCGCAAACTGAATCAGCAGGAAGTCTCCCTCATGCATTTCATATTTTCCGCCCTTGAGCAGATTTTGCCACAATGTAGCCTCCACATAGTATGATTTGCTCGAAGCTCCAGACTTAGCACGATTGTCGATTACCACATTATCGGTGAAGTACTGCGGGAGCATCTCCACCCAGCCACGTCTGCCGGATTCATCTTCCAACATAGTGGCATCACCGATAGTATGCACTTTCTTCTGGGGACCTGCTGAGTATGCCACCGAGAAGGCAGCAAACAAGCAAGCTATTATTGTTAATATCCTTTTATCCATATCCTTTACCATATCCTTTACACTTTGTTATAATAGTTCATAATAGTCAGACAGCTTTGAGGCTCATAGAACATCAGAACCGTATTCCCCTAAATTATATGATTACAAATCCAGATAATATGCGACCGCATTTCACGTCGCCCTTCTGTTCCCTTCTTGCCGAGAAGAACCTCTCGTCGGTATAGGTGTCAATAGGACTGACGTTTATATTTTCAGCCAATACTCCAAGCGAGAGCAACTGGCATCGGTTTATTTCCTTCAGGTCAAGATGAAGACGCTTTTCATCTGTCGGATGGCTTACGTTCATCTTCGGAAGACGAACAGAAACCTTTTCGATATCAAAGCCTTCGTTTACGAATGCCTCCCCGACTTCATCCCCGACCTCGAAACTCTCAAGGCTGATGCCGGGACCGATAGCAGCCACGCACTTGGCAGGATTGGTGCCGAAAGTCTCCTGCATCCTTACAAGCGACTTCTCCACGATTCTCTTCACCGTTCCTTTCCATCCTGCATGGATAGCTGCTGCCGCATGATGCTCGGGGTCATAGACCAATACGGGAATGCAGTCGGCGGTTGAGATACCCATTATCACATCAGGCACATTACTTATAACTGCATCTATGCCTTCGAGTCTGTCCTTCCTTTCCGTCTCCGGCAATGTCAGAAACTCATCCGTTACGTGGAAGACATTATCGGTATGAGTCTGATGGGGATATAGGCCGTTATTTATCCTACCTTGAAGATTTGGGAAATGACTGATAAGCGCTACACTAATCCTATACATGTCGCGCCCCTGAGTACGATCGGTAGTGAATGCGACTATGCCCTTTCCGAGGTTGTATAGTTCCATCGCCTAATCCTCCTTCTGCTCTTCAGCATCTTCGAGGTCGTCAACATCCTCAATGTCAATATACTCAATATCGTCGGCATCCTCGATGTCATCCCATTCTTCTTCATCATCCTCATCATCGTAAGCGCCACCGTATATCTCCTCGTCGGCATCACGATCCTCGTCATATACCTCTGCTGCGAGATATGAAAGGTCCTTGTCACGATGTACGAGAGTATCACCTGCAATGACACCTGCAATCTTATTGCTTTCAGAATTGAGTTCCTTCCAAAGTACGTCCTTCAGTTCTTCAAGTCCCTGCCCCGTAACAGCGGAGATAAACACTACCTGAAGATCATCAGGCAACGTTTCCTTCAGCATCTCGATAAGCTCATCGTCAAGCAAGTCGCACTTGGTGACAGCCAGAACACGATGTTTCTGAAGCATCTCTGGATTGAACTGTTCCAGCTCATTAAGCAGAAGCTGATATTCCTTCTTGATATCATCAGTATCACCCGGAACCATGAACAGCAACAGGGAGTTGCGCTCAATATGACGAAGGAAACGAAGACCAAGACCTTTACCCTCGGCAGCCCCTTCTATGATTCCCGGGATATCAGCCATTACAAATGACTGGTTATCACGATACCCCACGATACCAAGACTTGGCTCAAGAGTGGTGAAAGGATAGTTTGCTATCTTTGGACGAGCAGAGGACAATGCAGAAAGAAGGGTTGACTTTCCTGCATTAGGAAGTCCCACAAGACCGACATCAGCAAGGAGCTTCAACTCCATGATGATTGTCATCTCCTGCATAGGTTCACCCGGCTGTGCATAGCGAGGAGCCTGATTGGTTGCTGTGCGGAACTGGAAATTGCCCAATCCTCCACGACCACCTTTCAGCAGAACCACTTCCTGCTTGTCTTCCATAACATCGCAGACATACTTACCGGTCTCGGCATTATACACGACAGTACCGCAAGGAACATCAATATAGATATCCTTGCCGTTAGTGCCATGACACTTGTCACGACCGCCATTGCCACCGTGCTCTGCGTAGATATGACGCTGGTAACGAAGATGGAGAAGAGTCCAATAGTTGTGGTTGCCGCGAAGGATTATGCTTCCGCCATTACCACCATCACCACCGTCAGGTCCACCGTTAGGGTTGTATTTCACATGACGAAGATGCATAGAACCTCGTCCTCCCTTGCCCGAACGGCATTGTATCTTTACGTAATCTACGAAATTACTTTCCAACTCTGAAAGGCTTTTTTATGTAGATAATTTACCATGTACAAAATTTACAACTCCTGTACTGCACAGCAAATTGTACTTTGTACATGGTAAATTATACTTTGTTTTTACTTCTTGATTGCAGCGCTAATCTCAGCGTAGATTTCATCTATAGAACCTACACCGTTAATCTTAGCATATTTGCCCTGCTGAATATAGAAATCCTTAAGAGGAAGTGTCTGAGAATAGTATGTGTCAAGACGCTTCTTAGCTGTCTCCTCATTATCATCAGCACGACCGCTTGTCTTACCACGAGCGATGATACGCTTGATAAGCTCAGCATCGTCAACCTCAAGACCGATAACTACGTTTACCTCCTGACCACGCTCCTTGAGCATAGCATCAAGAGCCTCTGCCTGAGCAATAGTACGTGGGAAACCGTCGAAGATAACACCCTTGATATCCTTACCCTTAGAATCGAGAGTTGATGCAAGCATGTCAACAATAAGTGAATCTGGAACGAGCTTACCCTCGTTGATATAAGCAGAAGCTGTCTTGCCAAGCTCTGTACCAGCCTTGATTTCTGCACGAAGCACGTCACCAGTAGAGATGTGCTCAACTCCAAATTCAGCGATAATCTTATCGCTCTGTGTACCTTTTCCTGAACCAGGTGCACCGAAAATTACGATGTTCTTCATCTTTTATACCTTATTTGAATGTTTTATGTTTAAACTATTATCCTATTTCCTAAGTATTCACTTTTCACTCTTAACTTTCTTGGCAAAGCGTATAGACATCCCTTAGCTGTCTGCCTGCCTCATTGTAGTCAAGTCCATACCCTACAATGAAGTCGTCTGGTATAATCATTGCCGGATAATCGACTTTCAGGTCAACCTTCAGTTTCGATGGCTTGAAGAAGAGAGAGCAGATAACGGACGAAGCCACGCCCTTGCTTTCAAGAATTTCCTTCAACTTCAGAAGCGTATTGCCACTCTCCACGATATCCTCTACAATGATGACGTCCCTACCCGCGATGTCAGAATTAACGCCTATCAGTTCCTCTACCTTACCAGTAGTCTGAGTTCCGCTATATGAAGATAGTTTTACAAAGCTAACCTCACATGGAATGGTCAGTTCACGAACGAAATCTGCACAGAACATAAATGATCCATTGAGTACTGCGAGTATCAACGGACACTTTCCTTCATAGTCCTTGTTGACTTTCTCCGCAACGGCCTTCACGCTCTTGAGAATCTCAGTCTCAGGAATACTCAACTCGAACGTCTTATCGTGTAATTTGACCCTTTTCATTAATACTAAATGCTAAATTTGGTACAAAATTACTAAAAAAAAAGGAGAAACTGCTCAATAATGAGTAAAATTTAGTATTTTTGCACTCATAAATCACAAAATGATGAAAATATTTACGAGTTCACAGATCCACGAACTGGATAAATACACGATAGAGAACGAACCGATTTCTTCTATTGACCTGATGGAGAGAGCCGCAAGAGCTCTCACCCAAGCTATTATGGACACATGGGATGTAGAAACTCCTGTCGTTGTATTTGCCGGCCCAGGAAACAATGGAGGTGATGCCCTTGCTGTTGCAAGGATGCTCGCAGACAGACACTATACCGTAGAGGCATTCCTCTTCAATACAAGTGGCCGTCTGTCGCCTGACTGTGAGGAGAATCGTGATATTCTCAAAAAACGCAACAACCTCAAGACGTTCACAGAAGTGATTCAGGAATTCGATCCTCCTGTTCTTACCAAGGATGTACTTGTGGTTGACGGACTCTTTGGCTCTGGAATCAACAAGCCGTTGTCTGGTGGATATGCTGCTCTCGTAAAATATGTGAACTCATCAGAAGCTCAGGTTGTGAGCATCGACCTCCCATCAGGAATGATGACCGAGGACAACACCTACAACGTAAAGGCAAACATCATCCGTGCAGACGTGACCCTGACTCTTGGCAGTAAGAAGCTCTGTATGATGATGCCTGATCTTCAGCCACTTCTAGGACATATCCGTGTGCTCGATATAGATCTCAGTCAGGAATTTATAGACAAGACCGAGACTCAGTATAGCATCATAGAGGAGGATGAAATTCGCAGGATGTTCATACCTCGTGATGATTTCGCACACAAAGGCAACATGGGACATGCGCTTATCATTGCCGGTTCCTATGGAATGGCAGGAGCCGCGGTTCTTGCAACTCGTGCATGTCTCCGTTCTGGTGTAGGTAAGGTGACTATACACACACCAAAGAGCAACTACGAAATCATGTCAATCTCTGTTCCAGAGGCTATTATGCAGTTGGACAAGGAAGAGACTATTTTCACACAGCCAGCAGATTCTCAAGGATACGAGGCAATTGGAATTGGTCCGGGACTTGGACAGAGCGAGAACACGGCAATAGCAGTTATTGCTCAGATAAGAAGCAACAAGACTCCAATGGTCATTGATGCGGATGCCTTAAACATCCTATCTACTCACAAGGCATGGATGCAACAGTTGCCTGAGGGACTGATTCTCACTCCTCATCCTCGTGAGCTTGACCGTCTTGTCGGTGTTTCTTCAACAGACGATTTTGAACGTCTCACAAGAGCCCGCGAACTTTCTCAGCAACTTAGGGCTTACGTAATACTGAAAGGCCACTATTCCGCTTTATGTATGCCTAACGGGCATATCATATTCAATTCTACCGGTAATGCAGGAATGGCAACTGCAGGTTCTGGAGATGTACTTACCGGTATTATTACCGGACTTCTTGCCCGTGGTTACTCTCGTGAGAATGCCGCAATCATGGGTATGTATCTCCATGGTTTTGCCGGTGACCTTGCAGCAAGCGAACTTGGTGAGGAAAGCCTCACAGCTAGTGACATAATCAATTACCTTCCAAAGGCTTTCTACCAGTTATAATTTAGATTACCTATGAAAAGAATAATATCACTATTTGTAATTGTTTTTGCATTATTCCAATCGGCGCTTGCTCAGGACATTGTGACTGAGGGCGCTCCATACTATCTTCCCAAAACAGCTTTCAAATTCCGTATTCTCGTTCAGAAAACCAAATTTACTCCAGGAGAATACGCTGAGTATGCGGCTCGCTACCTGAAACAAACTGATGCTGTACTCGAGCCTAAGACATCATACAAGATTATCGACCTAAAGATGCAGCCTATCGGCGTGCCAGACCCTTCTAAGCATTATACAGCCAAGGCTGGTATGAAGTATAACATACAGAAGGTTTTCGTAGGCGATAATGGCGTGCTCCTTGCAGTCAATACTGATCCTACGCCAAACGAAGAGGAGCCTTTGTTCACTCCTGCAAGAAAACCTGCCCCTCTTAATCCTCGCGACTATATGAGTGAGGAAATCCTTGCGGCTGGTAGTAAAGCAAAGATGGCTCAGCTTTGTGCTGAGGAAATCTATACAATCCGTACTTCACGTAATGATCTGACTCGTGGTACTGCAGAAACCATGCCAAAGGATGGTGAGCAGTTGAAACTCATGCTTGCATCGCTGAATAATCAGGAAAAGGCTCTTCGTCAACTTTTTGAAGGCATTACAGAGATTGACACTACCGAGCATGTAGTTACCGTTATGGCAGATGCGCCAACTACCGGTCAGTTGGCTTTCCGTTTCTCTGAGGCCTTTGGCATAACTGATAATGACGATTTCTCTGGTTCACCATATTATCTTAGCGTGGCAGACCTACAACAGACTCCAGAGGATACCCGAACAGAGAAGGAGAAAATCATTCAGAAAGATGACCCGGGACTCTTTATCAATGTTCCAGGCAAGGCTCATGTGGCACTCTATAACGCAAATAAGACTATCAAGGAAATGGATATATTCTATCCTCAGTTCGGCAGAATAGAAAACCTCAGCGCAAGTCTTTTTAACAAGAAAGTAACAACCACTTTCCAACTCAACCAAGTTACAGGCACAACAATACGCTTGAATGTACAGGAGGTTGGGAAATAAACAAAGGACCTAATACACTTACCTATCCTACTTTCGATGTACCTTCGCTATGCCTTCGTTCTGCCTTCGCTTTGAAGCGAAGATAAGATAGGACGTATATGGGAGTTACAACGGACTTACATAGGTATTACTTGGGAGTTGCAAGCAGCATAGAGAGTATCCATTATACACAAAACAATGAATTCATCTAACCCACACAAACATAAAAATGAATGAGCAATCGTATTTGGTTGCTCATTCATTTTTAATATAATTATATTCGTTAAAAACCGAATTCTGCTGTGACTCCCCACTTCATCATTTCACCAGAACTTTTAGGTTCCAAAGACTTATACCAGTCACCATGTAAACGAACATAATGCTTGTTTATTGCCATCTGAACACCAGCGCCAAGATACGCTCCTATGTGTGTTGAGTTACTCCAAGTCTGATCATAAGTATCTTTATTAGGGACTATATCTGATCTTTCATATTTATACGTATATTCTTCCTTAGTACCCATATGTACAACAATAAATCCGCCACCACGAACAAGCGGCTGAATCGTTCCATTGCCAAAACGTTTTACCGCGCCAACAGAGAATGTCAATATACTTTTCTCGTATTTTGAAATACAATTGTATCGATATCGCCCATATGTCTTTGTCTCATGTGATGACTCATATTTTGGTGTGAACGCTAAACCTAATTCTGCGCTGAAGCCTTTCATTATTCGTTCAAGATCTACCTCGACACCTAGACCTATCTCGTAGGTACTTCCAGGATAGTTTTCCCCCATGAAATGCTGATTATCAGTCTTTTCCGTTGCATAGTATGCATAACCAGCGAAAGCCTTGAAATGGGCTTTTACATTATCTGATTCTTCTTTGTATTCATACACCATACATGAACTTCCATCAGTACATACGTCATTGTGATAATCACGCACAACCTTTACGAGTTTCTTCTTTGACATGTAATTGTCATCAATGCCTTCAACTGCCTTCCATGATTTCTGCAGCAGAGACTTCACTTTGCCATATTGCTCCCTTTTTTCCTGTTGTACTTCCCTTGCCTGACCAAAAGCTACCTGTTCTGACGCATAATTTATTGATTTGTTCGTGAGTTCTGCCATCTCTCCATCTTCGCGCTCAAAGAAATAGTATTCGTCAGAATTATGTGCAATACAATAAAGGTTCATCTTTCCATGAACCATAAACTCTGCAAAATACATTTCTGGTTCACCAGTTACATTAAGACGACGCGTTACGAAATACTTTCCGTTGTGATCAAATCGGAACCCCTCTATGTCACCTGGCTTATAGGTTGTCTTTATATTTCCGCCATTAGCCCAGAAATCGCATTGTTTTGACAACTTCTCATTTGTACGGAAGTCAATAGTTCCCCTGATTGTATCACCTGTATTTGTAATAACATAACCAGACTTAGGATTTGTCTGCGCCTTCGTCACCGTCGCAGATACCGTAAAAAGGACGAAGAAAATGATCTTTTTAATCATTGTTTTTACTAATCTTGCAATAAATATAATGTTTATGAATTTCCATGAACCATGCTTCCTAATTTTCCATGTGCTGCACAAATCAAATGTATAGGACAACACAACAGAATGCAAAAGTACAAATAATTTCTGAAATACAGAAACATTCCGAAGATTTTATCACATGGCTGCGCAAAAAATATTTATGTATATTTGACTGTAGCATGGATATGAAACACATTACATTTATTTATCCATATAATTTACATTTATACTCAAACATACAGATACCAAAAAGAGCCTCAGAACAATCATTCTGAAGCTCTCTGTCTTTGAAAGGAGGCGGCTACCTACTCTCCCGCATTGCATTGCAGTACCATCGGCGCAAGCA
>OMXX01000104.1 GCA_900315105.1 uncultured Prevotellaceae bacterium
TAGGTGTCGGGCTTTGGCTTTATTCGCAATGCTCATCAAGCTGCGCAAGTCCCTTCGGCCGCCGACCTCTTCGACGTTCAGCCCTCGCAGTCTTGAATTATTCGCTGAAGCTCATCAAGCTGAAGCAAGTCGTCGAACTCACGTTAAATAGTAAATTACAACACCTTGTTTATTCTTTCAGCAACTCCTCCAGATGCCCGATGATGAACTCGCGGAAAGCCTTATCCTCTCCCAATCCCTTGAATGTGACCTCTACCTTGAAGCCCTTCTTCTCGAAAGCAGGACGCCATTCACCATCTATATCCTCACGAACATGCACACCACTCGCAAGCAACAATGGAACAACACTCACCTGCTTGTAAGCCTTCGTGCAACAGAAGCGTCAAGATCCGGCCAGCCCTCTATAGTACCAACGAAATAACTGCCTTTCTGCTTCATTATCTGACAAAGCATGGAGTATGCTCCCGAACTTGCGAACTTGTTTCCATGCCCCACATACATCACAGCCTCTTTCTTGCCCAAGCTCTTCTGAGTGAGGAGGTCGGCAACAGCATGGAAGTCCTCTATCTGATAAAGGATAGGATTACCAACCTTCACCTCCTTGAAGAACTTCTCCACCCCACGCACATCATCGCGAAGCATGTTCATCTCCACTCCGTCGAGAAGGAATGTAGGCATTACATACACCTTGTCGTAACCGTCAAGATGCAGTCGTAGAAGCGCATCTGTAGCACTATCCTTCTTCACATTCTTCTTCGCAAGAATCCTGCGAATGGTTGGCGAGGTATAAGCCTCACGCACCTCATACTGCGGATAACGAGCCTTGATGTCAGAAAAAAGCACATCGAGGGCAACTGCACGACCTTCATCATTCGAAGTGCCGAACTGCACCACGAGAATTGCCTGTTTCTGTGCTGAAACCATTACGGTCATAAGACAGAGAAAAATAATCGTTACTATCTTTTTCATATTTATTTGTTTTTTAGCATTCCTTTCGCTCTCCGGCTCCCTCCCTACGGGGGAGGGCGGGGGGAGAGGCCGTTACCTTACCAGTCTCCCTATATACCTACATCCAAGCACTACTCCTGTAAGCGATACAGCAGCACCTCCAAGAAGCACTATCCATGAAAGCAACAGACGAAGCCACTCTGCATCCACAATTCCAGGAAGACGTAACTTGTGAAGGGCAGGATACATCCAGTATGCCCATCGGCCTGTGGTATCGACATATCTTACATTTCCGTTCTTCGGATTGATAAAGAACACACCATTGTCCTCATCATTCATCGTCACCTTCACAACAGGAAGGATAGCCTCTCCCCTACTATGAACGCGATAGTAAAGTTCCTGATAGTCCTGAGTCTCAGCCGTAGCCCCACTCACATCCACGTTATGCCTCTTATATACATCTTTCACCAAGTCAAGGACCTCGTTCTCTGAAAGTTGAAGGGCAACGAGAGATGTATCACGGGCATCATAATAAGCCGATTTACCATCCTTCTTCTTAACCGCATAGAAAGGAACATGCCCTATGTGCTTCCATTCCAAATTAGTAGCCTGTGGTTCTGCAGCAAGCACCTTACGATAGTCGAGCTTGAAGGTGTCAGCCTTTGCCGACATGAGCTCAAGCTGTGGCTTGAAGTCGAGCTTCGATTCACTCACGAATGCAGGAACATCAGCAAGCGACATCATTCCGCTGAACACGTATGTGAGACAGAAAACACCGAACACCAATCCCGTGACATAATGCCAATGATACCATTTCTTCTTATATGGAGAGAAGCGCACCTTCTTGCTCTTGCGTGTACGACTCCATACCACGATACCTATCCATAGACCGCTAATAGCCATCAGGCATCCAATACCCGAAATCCATATCACGGTTGTGGTCCATAGCTCCTGATCGCTTCTTAGCCATGTGAAATAAACCCAATGTGGTATCGGACCAAGCCAAGCCCATACACGCTGCTCATGTGAGGTGAACTGCAAAGCGTCACCCGACTTGCTACCCACATACAACTCATGCTCGTCCTCATCTGCAAAGGTGTATTTTATGATAGGCAATTCCTTCTCATTACGTCCGAAAGGCACCCATTGATCCAACTCCCTAAGAGTATCAACCTGTGCCACCTCAGCCTTGCACCATGCCTTTCTCACCTTCTCTAGACGCTTTTCATCAACCGTAACCTTCACAGCCTCTCCCTTCTCGTCAACCTCCACAAGAGTGTCTGGTGAAGAGATGCGGAATGTTGTGGTTCCCAGATATCTCTCAACCGACATATCCGAAAAGGCAATACCCTTCGCAAGTGAATCAACAGGAGGCAGTTCCCCTACCGTTCCACTTATCAGTTCCATCTTCTTCGACTTGTCAGCACGAGGGAAATGACCGTGATACAGCATCACCAATCCCGTCAGGAACCACATAAGGAACACAGCACTTAGCAATGTCCCCAATATGCGATGTATTGCAAAAATAATCTTATTCAATTTTCTCATATCCATTCATGATTTAAGTTCCATATTTATTAATGTCCGCTAAACTAATGTAACTTACCTTTCATCAAGAATTTGAATATTGGTAAGCCCATAAATAAGACAAAAACAGGAAAAAAACATATAACCACCAGCATTATGGTTGTGATTGGCTTTTTTATGTTTTTTTACCAGACAGTAATATTCCTTAATAAACAGCCAATCCCCCATCGCCCTCCGGCTCCCTCCCTACGGGGGAAGTCCGATGTTGATAACATCGGAGTATGTGTCAGGGCGGGGGGAGAGGCCTTTTTAGAACTTATACGCTATTGACGCCATCCAGTTGGTTGGCTCACTTGGCACAAACTGATCGCCGAGACTCTGATTGAAATAGTCGGTATTGAAGAGGTTGTTCACGTTGAAGCCAAGACGTATGTGATTGCGAGGAATCTCATAGCTGATGCCGAGGTCTGTAATCCAATAACCATCATACTGCGAATCATTGGTAGCATTACGATACACCTTGTCCTGCCATGACACGCTCACGTTGAAGCCAAGACCACGAACCGCTCCTGTTGGAACCGTGTAGTCACCAAGGAAGTAGAAGGTGTTCTCAGGAATGTAAGCAAACTTATTCCCCTTAAGATTATAATCCTTCAGATAGTCATTCTTGGCAACATCCTTATACTTCGCATCAGTAAAGCCATAGCCTGCTGTCAAACTCATGTTTGTGATTGGCTCCCAAGTGACGTCGAGGTCGAAACCTGTTGAGCGCATACGTCCCACCTGTCCGGTAACAGTCTTTTCAACATTATCAATTTCATCAACCACTCCACTCTGGAGGTTCACGGTCATATTACGCTTGTTGATAGAGAACACGCTTGCGTTTACGGTAAGCTGAGAATTGACTTCGTATTTCAGTCCGAACTCAAACTGACCGCCATTCTCAGGCTTGAACACCTCTCCGCCATCCTCATCAGGGAAGAACCTTTTACCATCACCATCAATATAGATTACGTTTGGCTTAAAGAATGTGTAGATTGGCTTGAAATATGTACCGTATGACGCATAGAGCGAGAGGTTCTCCATTGGGAGATAAACCACACCAGCCTTATAGGTGAATGCCTTTGTTGACATACCTGTATAGTCTGATTTTGATATATCATCAAAGTCACGCTTGCCACCTATTGTATTCAAGCTCGTGCTCTTGTATTGATAAAGGTCGAAACGTGCTGAAACCATAGCCTTCCAATGCTCGTTGATGTCGAGCACATCGTGCAGGTAGAAACCGTTCTGGAGTCGGAACTGAGGTGTAACCGTACTATACTTCGTCTTCATCCAGCCAAGACTCTCCGCATCATAAATGCTTCCATGAGCTCCGAGAGCCGTACCCCACAAATCTGAATTCTCAGGAGTTCCCGTTCCGTCCTTCTTGTAGTCATACCCCTTGTAGGTGCATCTGCGAAGATAGATTATTGAGTAACCGCCAAGATAGTTATGCTTCACGCTACCTGTGTAGAACTCACCTGAAAGCTCAAGCTGATTGTTGATTGTCTTTGCCACATGCGAGAAACGGAGTGGAGAACTATAGTAGATAGAGTCGATACAGATGTACTTCTTCTTATCCTTGTCCATATAGAATGTCTCATAGATTGGATCATCACTCTTGAGATAGTCCAGTTTCTCCGTACTGAAATAGTCTATGTCATCGTATGAATAACTCAGTCTGTCAGAGAGCTTTATGCAATCGCTAAACACATGCTTATAGTCAACGGATGCATTGAAGTTCTTGTTCTTCATTAAGTCGCTATGGCTGTTGTATCGATTCTCCTTGTCGAGCCCCGACTGCTGAGTGAAAGCCGGAAGTGCCACCTTACCCGTACTTGCGCTATACACGTCATAGGAAAGGATTGGAGGCAAACCAATCTCCGTTGCATACAGGTCACTCTGACCTCCGAAGCGGAATGTCAATTCATCCTTCTCAGTCATATTTCCTCCGATAGTGAGGTAGCCTGAACGACGGGTGCGCTCATTATCACGCCATCCGTCTGTATGCTGATAGTTGACCATTGCGAGATAGTTGAACGGACCTATGAACTTACCTCCATAACCGATAGTGGCATTCAGGTTGTTCCATGAACCGTAAGCCAGCTTGGTGAAGCCTCCTGTCTTGGTTGAAGGAGCCTTACGCACCACGTTCAGCACTCCACCCACAGCCGATGTGCCATAGAGAACCGACTGAGGACCCTTGATAAGCTCAATCCTCTCCACAGCACTAAGGTCCATGAAAGGATATGAGTTGTCGATTGACGAACGCTCGTCACGCACACCATCAAGCATGATGATGCTATGGTCGAAACCACGGACGGAAATCTGCTGGAACGCTCCATAGGTCTGACGGATACGTACTCCCGGGAGATAGCGTGAAGCCGTCTGGATGTCGGTAATGTTACGATGCTGAAGTGTCTGCGACGGAATAGTGTTCGTCGATACCGGCATATACTTAGCCGGCACATCAATCTTCAGAGCTGAAGCCTTCCTCGAGTTTGAGATCACCTCAACCTCATCAATCACAAGAGCAGTATCTGTCTTCTGCTCGTCAATTTTTCCCGTTCCTGAATGATTGTTACCCTGAACAGGAATAGCGACCGCACATGTCATTACTGCGGTCATCAATGCATTATAACGCATAAAAAATTAATAATTATGTCTGTTCACCCCGCAGACATGAGTTATTATTAAGTTCTGGCAGGTCTCCTGACTTAGTTTTACGTGGTGCCTTCCCGTCTGAAGTGGGTGTTAGGTGATAGGTGTTAGGTGTTGGTGGTTTGTCTCTAACCTCTCCACCCTAACCCCTAACCTGATAACTCTAACCTTCCCTCCCCCTACGCAGGGGGATTAAGGGGGCTTCTAACCCCTAACCTCTCCACTCTAACCTCCCTCCCCCTACGCAGGGGGACTGAGGGGGTCTGACAGTGGCTTCGTCTCCACAATGTGAGTCACATCTCACAATAACAACACAGTAGCGGGTACTGCTACGGATTCCAACCGTATTCCCTTTTAATCCGAACCTCACCCCTTAGGCATCAGCTCAGAACCAAGAACCCTATTTTTAACGTGAGTTCGATAAATTTTTATCAACTCTTATATTATTGAAAAACACGTGGCCGAAGAAGCTCTGAAGGAGCGACACCTAAAAGGGCGGTTCGTTAGAGCCGTTATATTATGGCCGTTAGGTAATATGAGGTCTGAAGGACCGACACTTATTATATAACAGGTATCGCACCTACGGCGCTCACTAAAACAATCACCATAGGTAGCACTTACGTACTACCCTTTTAGGTGTCGCACCTTCGGCGCTTTTTCATCGAACTCACGTTGTTTTTATTAAAGAAAATCTGCAACGCTATGCAATCGACAGACAAAGGCAACGCCTTCGCACGAAGTCAATAGGGTTAGTCGCTCACAGAGCGGTGCCCGTTTCATATTGACGAATGACAAAGGCAAAGCCTTCGCACGAAAGCAATAGGGGTAGTCGCTCACAGAGCGGTGCCCGTTTCCAATTGCTGAGTGCAAAGTTAATCATTTTTTCCAAAATACGTGTCATTTTTTCCAATATTTATATCTCATTTTCGTCATAACAAAAAAAATCCGCTACCCAAGCCACATGCTCGGATAGCGAATTCTATATTTTTTTCTATATCTTCTTACTTGAAAAGTTCAGAATGTGAACCTAAACGTACAAGTTTTATTGTATCTTCAATTTTGTCATACCATATCAAAAGGTAATCAGCCCCAATATGGCACTCCATATAATCCTTGTACTCCCCAGACAGCACATGAGGTCGCATTTCCTTGGGAAGAACCTCCCCGTTAGCCAATCTCATAACGACAGACATCAGTTCAGCAACCTTTTGCCGATCATGTTGTATGCGTTTGAAATCCATCTTGAACTGACTTGTCTTCAGAACCTTCTTCATACAACAACTACGACATGGATGCAACAAAAGATTCGATGCTATCCAGTTTCACTTCTCCTGCATCATTCCCACTCTCAGCCTCACGCATAGCCGCTAAGGTCACGTCATTAGGGACATCATCATGCTTCGTCTTGGCAATAGTCACGCCCTCAAGAGCACTCAGAACCTTGCGTAAGCTTGGAACGATTGCAGGATTATCGATATGAAGAGTCATTGTTGTCATAATTGTTTACAAAAAGCGATTAGCGCTCTTTGAGAGCAAAGGTACTACATTTATCTTGAAATCACAAATCTTTTCCCAAATTTAACACAAAACCTCTAACCACTCCCTCTAACCTCCATACCTTACCACATAAAAAAAGGAAAGTAAACCCGAATAAATTTTCTGATTTAATTTACCCAGAATTTACTTTCCAAAATCATTAAATTTTCTGCACCAAAGGTGCGGTTCGCTTACAGCCCACCCCCTCCTTCATCATCTGAAGGCGTTGAGCCACCATCACCGGTGCTTACGTCACCATCAGGAGAGAGGAAAACCTCCATCGTAGCGCCATAGCTTGAGGACGCGAGGTTGTAGGCTGCATCACCCTGATAGTCAGCGAGGATGCTGTTGGCAGCAAGGAGCGTCTGCGAACTGACGAGCGTCTTGCCGTTAGCCGACTTGCGGGAGTGAACCCAGCAATACACACAGTCGCCGTCGTTGCCTGAGTGACCGAGCTTGCCATCAACGGAAGCGAAGCCGTGAGAACTGCCTGTCACATCAGCAAGCTTTTCCTCGTTTGCTGCATCGAGAACCACCTTCGCAGCCGAGAACTGACAGTAAGGAATGCCTGTCTCTTCGTTAACCTTCTGCTTGACGAGGAAAAACGAAATCTGGTCGCCATAGCGATAGTCTGCGTTGTTCTCGACAACCTTCTGTGAGAACTGCGCCACGGTTGTGTTGCTTGTAATGTCAAGCGAACCGAGACGGATGTCAGTCACGCCACTCTGACCGTTGCCAGTCACCACGATTGTCGGAAGCGAGCCCTGAGTAATCTGATACGGAGCAGCCACGCATGCACCACCAGCCACCTGCTGCTTGGTGAGATAGACGGGAGTCTGCTGCATGTTCACCTTCACGAACATATTGTAGTCCGAGAGGTTCTTAGGGCGGTTCTCGAAACCGTAGTTGAGAAGCGGACGGATGCCCTTATACATCTGCACCACGTTAGCCCACTTGGTGCGATGTCGCTGTTGAGACTCTGTGCGCGAGATCTTCACCTCGGTCACCTTCTCCGAAACGATGGTGCGACCTGCTGAGCGACGGAACGTAAGGCTGCCAGCCGAGCCCTTTAGCTTTGATGCGATACCATTTAGAATTGCCATAAATGCCTAACCAAGCCTTCCCAAAGGGTAGTCGGATGTTGATAACATCAGAGTATGTGACCAGATGTTTTATAGCATCCTTCGCCAATGCCCGCGCTTGGATTTTCGGGGGATAAAAGGTTAGTAACTTTGTAGGTCAGAAGATTGTAAGGTAGGAAGTGAAAAGCGTGAAGTATAGGAAAGTCTCTAAACTCTAGTCTCTAATCACTAAACTCTAAACACTAAACCCTAATCTCTAAACCTAAACAAGAAAGATACAAGCAATTGCCGTCGCCGTCCTCATATTGTTTCTCTGTTCTTCCTCTGCTAAGAGAGCAGAGCCACAACGGAGTCATAGCGAAGGCATAGCAGAGGATGCCCGTATCCTTTTCTTGTGTACTGCAAAATTACTACATTTTCCCCATGCAGGCAATAGTTGTCCCACGGTTTGAACACCCATTTCCCACGGCTCGTGAAAACAAACCTCCGCATAGCAGTTACCACGGTTACTCTGGTTACCTGCCGTGTATATATATAGCCCTATTCTCTAATATATATAGTAGCTTATTATTATAATTAATAATAAGAACCTTATTCCCCTATTGTAAAACATAACGGGTAACCCGTGTAACCGAGGTAACCAGTCTCTATTATAGCATGTAACGAGGTCATCTGTGAACAAAGGCATGTAACAAGCATTTTGGAAACTTTTAGTACCTTTGCAAACGTTGAGATAATCTCGACACAGGCTCTCGTCAGCAGCGCGCATAAAAAATAAGCTGACACATGAGAGAACTCCGGAGCTTCCCTGTTCTATGTTAACTCTTTAACAATAAAGAACAATGAAGCTAAATACTGGTTTCATCCTCATTGAGGAGTTCGACCTGGAGGCCATAACCGTGGCATTCAGGCAGGGAAGGCTGTATCTGAAAACTGACGATTCAGCCGAAAACGCAGCGAAAAAACGTGCTGCGGGCATACGTGACATAATGGAGTATGTAGCACGAATAGACGATTGTGCAAGTGCTCCATATACCTCGAAGACACATGATATATGGGAGAACATATTGCATTCCGAGAAACTGGCCGACCTTTTCTTCTACCAACGTTATGCCAGCAGTCGCGGCAAGGTGAATTGGTATCGCGTGAATGTGGTAATCTGCCTATTGCGCGAGATGGGCGTATATCGCGAGGAGTTCACGGGGGTGGAGCTGCATTGCCGTTGCGAACGTTCTGCCAAGCGTAACGCGCATTACACGGGCATGGGCCGCTATCTGCTTGAGTGTAGCGAGATCGTCACGTTGAAGAATCTGCTGAAGACCACAGATATTAATCTGAACACGGAAACCATGGAATGAACGAAAATTTCCGTTTCTTTCGTGTTATCTGTGGTCAGGAAAAATAAAAGCACAGACAAACGGATGTCACAGGTAAGAGTCCCCCTATGCAGGGGAATTTAGAGGGTCTAAGTGTAAGCGAGATATTCCTAAAATCTGTGTTATCTGTGTTCGAAATGAATAACCACAGATATCTGGGATCTCACAGATGTCAATCTGACCACGGGAGCCCGGAATGAACGAAAAATTTCCGTTTCTTTCGTGTTATCTGTGATCAAGGAAATGTCAAGGTCAAAGAATTGCCTGGAAGGCAACACTATGAGTAACCGAGGCGCATACTCGACGAAGGAGAGGATGCCCTCGGATAGACATCCATCGCTATTCTTATCAGCCTGGAAGGCTGTACCTGATTAGCTTGACTCACACCATTTCGCGATGTACTGTCTTCCAGACAGTAGAAGGGTTATGATGCTAATCCCCCGCACATCCTCGTTTCACTCGTATGTACGGGGTTACTAATAGTATTGCCTTCCAGGCAATTCCTAACTCCCAAAGCTTGAGTCAAAGAATTGATGAGAGATTAATGTGACCTTTGCGGAAACTTGCTTTAGCTTGATGAGCTTCAGCGAATAATTAATGTGTCCTCACGGAGTGAGAAGATGCCAATCCCGAGCGAAAGCGAGATATCCCTTAAATCTGTGCAATCTGTGTTCGGAATAAAGATTAGGGTTGAGAGGCTAGAGTTTAGAGACCACGGAAGATACGGAATAAACGGATGTCACAGGTAAGAGTCCCCCTATGCAGGGGGATTTAGAGGGTCTAAGCGAAAGCGAGATATCCCTTAGATCTGTGCAATCTGTGTTCGAAATAAATAACCACAGATATCTGGGATCTCACAGATACTAATCCCGAGCGCAAGCGAGATATTCCGTTTCTTTCGCGTTTTCTGTGGTCTGGAAAAATAAAACCACAGACCAACGGATGTCACAGGTAATAGTTCCCCTATGCAGGGGGATTTAGAGGGTCTAAGTGTAAGCGAGATAATCCCTTAAATCTGTGCTATCTGTGTTCAGAATAAAGATTAGGCTTGAGAGGTTAGAGTTTAGAGACCACGGAAGATACGGAATAAACGGAACAAACGGATGTCACAGGTAAGAGTCCCCCTATGCAGGGGGATTTAGAGGGTCTAAGTGTAAGCAAGATATTCCGTTTCTTTCGTGTTTTCTGTGTTCAGAAAAACTACCGTTCATTACGTTTTCTTTGCAGTAAACCGAGCCGCTCCGTTTACCAGAACTTTTCGCAATACCTTTGCATCAGGAATTCAGAATAAGTGGCCACGAAAGCTGAACCGGTAATTAATGAAATTTTCAAACTCTAAAAATCAAAGCAATGATAAAAAAAGAATTCAATTCCATCACCTGCCTCATACAGCAGAATGTAGATATCACCCAGCGCCCTATCAGAGGGAATCTCTATCGCACCCGTAAAGGTGTGCTCAAGTTTGAACAGACTGTTTCTACAGAGAAATGCTACGAGCGTAACCCGCATCTGTTCGAAGGCAACTACGTCAATATCGGTCGCAACAAGGAGGGCGAGATAGTGCTCAACTTCCGTAAGTTCAAGGATATCAACAACAGTTTCGACCCTCAGTCCTTCTGCTATGGAGTCTATACCGAGCTAATGCGCGAACTGCCGACAATCGTCAATCTGTAATCTCTCTATCTCTCTTATGAAATTCGACTATTGTATCAAATTCCACCAGATGCCCTTAGCGCTCACCCAAACAGTCTTCGAGCAACTGATTGACGCGCCCTGGCTCCATCAGCTTTGCGAGCAGATAGCAGCAGGCAACAAAGACAAGAAGCGCGAGCTGCCGGCCGTGATGTGGCAGGCACGCTTTGAAGGACAGAAACGAGCCAATGCAAACGCCAAGCCGAGCGGTTTGTTTCAGCTCGATGTTGACCATCAGGATCCCGATGCGATATGGTCACACATCAAGGAGCGTACCGGCGAACTGGGCATCTACATAGCCCACAAGACAGCCAGTCGCGAGGGCATACGCATCGTGGCACGTTGCCGAACGGAGTTCAGCACCTTGCTCGATAATCAGCTATGGCTCTCACAGCAGATTGGCGTGCAGCCCGATACGGCTTGCAAGGATTTTGCCCGTCTCGGATTCCTTTGCGAACGCTCATATTTCTATCACTATAACCCAAACATTTTCACAGATGAACCAACTGTTTTGCTTGAGAATACAGGTGTGGAGAATCAGCCTGTCTCTCGTCCTCACAACATCCAGCCTGATGCTCCTTTGGAGCAAGGAGTAAAGTCTTCAGCCATGAGTCTTGAGTTTCGTGGCATTCCCTACTCCACCATAGTCAGCGAACTGGTAGCCCGAACTGGTGGCGAGCCTTACGAGGGTGAGCGCAACAACCGCCTCTACCTCATCTGCCGACTGCTTGCCAACATAACCGACCGTCAAGCTGACCGCATCTTTCAAATCTGTCCTCGTTTCGGGCTATCCGAAACGGAAGTCCGCGCCTGTTGCGAGTCGGCTTGCAAATCGGCAAGGACAGAGAAAATGCCCTATGTTCTATATAAGGTGCTGAAGGACTTGGAAGCCAATAATGATAGTGATGACATTGCAGAGTTTTCTGACTCCCCCAAGCCTCTGAAAATGCCAGAAGCGAGTCATATGCCTCCCTTAATCCGCGAGTTCGTAGAAACGAGTCCTGACGACTACAAGGAGGCAACCGTCATGGCCTGTCTCCCTATCTGCGGATTCCTCGGCTCTCGCCTTCGTGCACGCTATCTGGATGGCGAGATACAAGCTCCGTCGTTCATAGTCAACATCATAGCTCCATCAGCCAGCGGTAAAGGCTCTCTGTTGCGCATCCCCGATTTATGTCTTGCGAAAGTGCGAGCCATGGATGATGCAGGTCGCGAGCAGGAGGCAGAGTTCACGCGCCTGTCAAAACTGAAGAAGAACGAGAAGAAACAACTTGAAGAGCCGACACCGATAGTGCGCGACATACCAGCCAAGGTGTCGGTTACCAAACTCCTGAAGCGCATGGTACAGGCTCGTGGTCTGCATCTCATTTCCGTCTCGTCGGAAGCTGACACCCTGACCAACAGCAACAAGGCTGGAACATGGGCACAGAAGAGTGACATCTACCGTGTTGCGCAGGATTGCGATGGAGGACGCTACGGACAGGACTACCAATGCGACACCTCGTATTCTGCAACCTGTCAGATGCGCTACAACCTTCTTACCCTCGGCACCCCAGGAGCCATAGCGCGAGCGTTTCCCGATGTAGAGGACGGTCTCATCACCCGTTGCATCATGCTGGAACTCCCATCGCAATTCGGCAAGCCTATGCCTATACGCAAGCAGCTAAATCAACATCAGGAGCGCATTATCCAAGAGAAGGTGGATGCCTTGATGGGCATCTGTCAAGATGAAGAGGGGAACGTTCTTCCCGAATATCATCTCAACGTGCCTTGGCTATGCGAAGGTGTAGATGCATGGCTGTCGAAACAGCGTCTGCGGGCAATTCGCGATGATGATCATGCACGTGACCAGTTCATGCGTAGGGCAGCCCTCATAGGCTTTCGTGCCGGCATGGTTGTCACCTTCCTCTGGGGTAGCATCAATAAGGAGCACATCGACTACACCATAGAGTTTGCCATATGGGTTGCAGATGTCATTCTCCAGTCGCTACTCGACCGCTATTCAACCAAGGTAAACGAACTGGCAGCAGGTTATGAGAAACCCAAAGCGCATCGCTATCCGTCGCTCTTTGATGGTCTCCCTGATATCTTCACGCTTCAGGATCTCCGCAAGTTGTGTACTACTCAGTCAATCAAGAGTCCGCTCAAATCCATCATCTTCCGCTGGACGGAAAATCATCTGATTGAGAAGCAAGGCGACTCATTCGTAAAACTAACTCAGTAGTTACCTCGGTTACTCCGGTTACCTCTAACGTTTTTTATTTATTACTGTCCGATAAACCTCTGTAACTTACCTTCCATCAAGAAATTGAATCTTGGTAAGCCTATGAATAATACAAAAACAATAAAAACCCCTTAAT
>OMXX01000016.1 GCA_900315105.1 uncultured Prevotellaceae bacterium
CTACCCGTTGCCTGCACGCTGTCGCCCTCCACGACGCTGCCGTTCTTCTTGATGCTGACCGTGCCGCCCTCGCCGCTCACAGAGGCCGCGATGGTGAAGCTGCCGCCTGCGGCGGGCGTTTCAGGCGTTTCAGGAGTTTGAGGGGTTTCAGAGTTTCCGGACCCTGAACCGTTAACCGTGGACCCTGACCCAGAATTGTCCGTAGTTCCGGAATCGTCCGTGGATCCGGAGTTGTCCGTGGATCCGTTATTCCCGGCGTCTTCGCCGCTGCCGGAGTAAACCTCTATGGTCTTCGTTCCGTCGGCATTGATGGTGGTCTGCGTGCCGTTCTCGTTCACGATGACAATCACCGTGCTGTCGCCTGCCAGGGCGTTGAGGACGATACGTTCAGGCCAGGGACCTGTGAGATACACCTCACGATAGCCGCTGAGAGAAGCAATCCTGATGCTGGTGGGATGCTCGGCAGCGTAGGCGCTGATGGCGGCCTCTACGTCTGTGATGGTGACATCGGTGCCGGCGACAAATGAATTGGCCAGAGATTCCAGCGCGGCATTCAATGCTTTGGAGTTCAACGAGTAGTAGCGGTTGGTGGGCGTCCCGTTGCCGCTGGGGGTGAAGGTCTGACGAATCGTGCGCAGGTGATACTTAAGGTGCATCTGGATGAGGGTAAACATCGCCTGGCGCTTCTTGGCAGCCGGAGTGTTGTAGGCACTGGCGGGCATGTTGGGAGCTGAACGGGCGTAGGTCACGCCGCCACGGGTTATGTACGTGATACCGTCGATGGTACCGTTTGTTTTGCGGCCAGGGCCGACTTGAGAAATTTTTGCCATAGTTGTAATAATTAAATTGTTAATAAATAAAGTTTAGAGTTGATAGTTTAGAGTTGAGAGACAGACTATAAAGTTTAGAGTTTAGAGTTGATGGTTGAAAGACAGTGTGCGACGAGGCCGCAGTAGTTGATAGTGGAAAGTAGACTAGGTAAACTCTACACTTCAAAAACTGACTCTACACTCTACACTAAGAGTTACACTCTACACTAAGAGTTACACTCTACACTAAGAGTCACACTCTAAACTGACTCTACACTCTACACTCTACACTCTACACTAAGAGTCACACTCTACACTAAGAGTCACACTCTACACTAATAAATACACTAAATGAAATGGAAATCTTCGGATACCGTACATTGATAGCTTATAAGAAGGCGAAGGAGGTTGTAAAGAGAACCTATAAACTTTTGAAGAAGTTTCCTGCGGAAGAGCGTTTCGCTATGTGCGATCAGTTGCGCAGAGCTTCGGTCTCCATTACGTCTAATATCGCTGAAGGCATAAACCGTTTCTCGGTCAAGGATAAAGCACACTTTATTGAGATGTCCTACGGTTCTCTCATGGAGGTCTCGTCTCAGTTTGAAATTGCTGAAGAGCTTGGTTATATTTCCATAGAAGAGAGGATGAGTATGGATTCTCTGATAGAAGAGGAGGCTCGCATTCTTTCTGGCCTTCTTAATTCTTTTAAGCCATCGTAAAGCTCATAATATTTGTATTTACATCATATTGTTTAACTTTTAAATTTAACATAAACGTAATCCTGATTAGTGTAACCAGAAGTACTGACTCTAAACTCTAAACTGACTCTAAACTCTACACTCTACACTCTACACTAAGAGTCACACTCTACACTAAGAGTCACACTCTACACTAAGAGTCACACTCTACACTAAGAGTCACACTCTACACTTTAGAAATGTCAGTCATTGACTTTTCTGGCTGCAAAGATACGGCAGTGCGGACGCTGAAACCAAGAAGGAATCTCCTGATATTCTTTCTTTCATGTTCCATAATTATAAATCAGGACATTACATTTAATAAAAAGAAATATCTATGACATTCGAAAAGGGCTTTGACCCCGGTCAGCACAACAGCTACACAGAGGTCAACATGGGTGAGCACTCACAGTTTCTCCCTAATGTGACCGAGTTGACCATCATTAATGGCGAGAGCTCCTGCCGTAAGGGCAGGACCGAACCACAGATTGAACGCACCGTGGAACGGGAGACAGACGTCACCCGCATCCGTCCGGTGATTATGAATTACGTGAGCCGTCTCCAGCCTGATGTGCGACCCGAGTGGAAGCAAGGCTATATGACGCTTTGGGAAGGCATCCTTGACCTGGATGTCGTGGCCGCCAAGGTTTATCACCACGGGAAGCAGCCGCAAACGGATTTCAACAAGTACCTGGTTTGCAACATCATTCATTACCTCAACGGGAAGGGCGTCTTCAGGGAGAATCTTAAAGATGCGGAGATAACCCGTGCCCTGGAGAACGATGACGCGCACTCCATCCGTACGCATGCTGTTAATAAGGATCCGGATGACACCATCTGTCATCGCATTGACAAGTATATGGAGAATATCAAACTGGAATCCTGAATCCTGAAAGCAACTGCATGAAATTCGAAGAAGAGTGCAACACCGGGGAGCACAACACATACAACGAGACCCATCAGGGCGAGGGGAGTCATTACATCAACAATGTAGGTCAGGTACATTATCACTGCACCCCTCCATCCCGCATGGACGCGGACTTCCGGCGTCTGCACGATGAGATAAGAAACAACACCACTCGCGCCATCATTGACGACCTGCTGGAATATGAGACCCCGCCGGATGGTATGTTGGGACTGGAGCAGATGTTGAATGACATCGGCTTTACCCAGAAGGATATCAAGTGGGCTCTTAGCAAGGAGGAACAATACGCCAGGAAGGCCATAAAATACGGCTGCTATCCCTCTGCTCAGGAGATCAACCTGCTGTTGTTTGGCGAGATTCGGTCGAAGTTCGACCGCTACATCTTCCCCCGCATCAAAGAGGGTATAGCGATTGATGCCGCCTTACAGTGCTTGGAGGAGTTCGTCGTATCGCCCATTGTGCGGAAGCTTAACGAATACGGTGAACACGATGAAGACCTGCGCTACACCTCCGACCACATCTACGGCATGGCATTCCGCCTCACCGGCCTGAATTTCCTCTGTTGGAAGGATAATGAAAAAATAGTATAATATTGAATCCCAAAACCTGAAACTTGAATCCTGAATCTTGAAACCAGCAGCCTCGCTGCCCTGAAACTTGAAACTTGAAACCAGCAGCCTCGCTGCCCTGAATCTTGAATCTTTAATCCGGAAATCGGCTTTAGGCATACCCTAGGCAAACCCTTCGCATACCCTTCGCATATCCTAGGCAAGTCCAAGCAAACCCTTTGAGCTTGCTAAGTGCTTGCCAAAGGCGAATGAAGTAGGGTAGAAGGGCGTGTGAAATGAACTTTGAAAAAGTCGAAAAATATTGAATATTATGACTCAGTTATCTGATAAGGACCACAAGGCTCAGATGGCCGCCATGCCTAAACCGCCCCCCGCTAACCGCTCCTCGATAACCGAATAACGATAACCGATAACCGATTGCCCTGCGAAGCAGTGCGGCCGAGCGAAGCGAAGGCTACCTCTTCACCGCGATGACAGACACTAAAGCACCAACATTCCCAGGAGACACCGCACAGACGAAACAAAAGCGTAGTAAGGTCAATACTCGATAACCGCTAACCGCTAACCGATAACCGCTAACCGCTAACCGCTAACCGCTAACCGCTCCTCGCTAACTTCTAACCGATTAAAAAAAATGGACAAATTCACTTTCTTTGATTTGCGGGTATATCAAGAAGCCAAGATGTTGGTGAGAGAGGTTTATGCTCTTTTAGATAAGTTTCCTAAGTTTGAAACATATGCTCTAAATGACCAGCTGCGCAGAGCTGTGGTTTCTGTTCCGTCCAATATAGCGGAAGGATCGGGTAGAGGCTCTGTCAAAGAAAAGATACATTTTTTGGAGATAGCCTATGGCTCATTGACCGAAACTTTATGTCAGTTAGATCTCGCCCATGACTTGGGATATATAACAGATGTTGAATTTAATAATATACGAGCGCGGATTGATGTTATAGGTAAGTTGCTTTCCGGTTTACGGAATTCCTTCAAGAAACAACTCTAACCGCTAAGCTCTAACCTCTAACCGCTAACCTCTAACCGAAAAAATGGAATTTTAACCAACCCATTTTTGCCCAAACGGTGTTTAAGTGGAAATAAAATCGTATCTTTGCCCGCGTAGTGATAGTATAAAAATAATTGTAGTAATAACCAATCAACTATAATAGTTGTCAAAGAGAATAGTCATACAAAACCGTAGAATTTATCCTGAGCTATGTGGTAGGCATGCCGAACCCATTGTCGAAGGAACATCATAAACAAAACACAAGGACAGGCATTCCCCCTGAACCATTCACCCTGAACCCTTAACCAGAGTTGACCCTTAACCCTTAACCAATAGGTCAACCCTTAATCCTTAACCCTTAACCAGAGTTGACCCTGAATCATGAACCATAAGTATGATGGACATCAACAACATATAATCAGCATTGCAGTCTCTTAATGAAGAGCGTGCACATATAGAGGACTATCTCCAGAATGCGGCAGTAAGGAAGAAAGAACTGGATAAGGAGCGAAATGCATTTTCAATAGATTATAAAGTAATATAGAAACAGATTAAAAAAACAATATATGTTCAATTTAGATAAATTTATAGCAGATAGCGTGACGTTCCGTCCGCAGAGTATGTTTTTGCCAGATATTGAGGCAAACAAGGAGAAGCTTACAGCTGAGATTAAGGGTAAGAAAATATGTGTGATTGGTGGTGCTGGCTCTATCGGTTCCAGCTTCATCAAGGCGGTGCTGCGCTTTGAGCCGGCAAGCGTTGTGGTCGTTGACCTCAACGAGAACGGACTTGCAGAGCTGGTGCGTGATGTGCGAAGCACTAGCGGACTTTTTGTACCCGATGAGTTCCGCTGTTATACGCTGAACTTTGCAGACCCTATCTTTGAGCGCATTTTCCGTGATGAGAAAGGCTTTGACATAGTCGCTAACTTCAGTGCCCACAAGCACGTGCGTTCAGAAAAAGACCGCTATAGCGTGCAAGCACTCATAGAGAACAATGATATCAAGGCCAAAAAGCTGATGGATTTGCTCACAGTTTATCCTCCCAAGCACTTTTTCTGCGTCTCTACAGATAAGGCTGCCAATCCTGTAAACATTATGGGCGCCAGCAAGCGCATTATGGAAGACTTGGTGATGGCTTATAACAAGTTTTTTAAAGTGACAACAGCTCGTTTCGCTAATGTTGCTTTCTCTAATGGCTCCCTCCCTGATGGATGGATCCATCGTTTACAGAAGAAACAGCCGCTGGTGGCACCTTCAGATGTGAAGCGTTACTTTGTGAGCCCTGAGGAATCGGGCCAGATTTGTATGCTGGCTTGCATTCTCGGCAATGGAGGTGAAGTGTTCTTCCCGAAGTTAGGTGAAGATCAGATGCTGACGTTCTCTTCCATCTGTGATGAATTTGTGAAGGCTGAAGGCTTTGAAAAGAAACAATGCGCCAATGATGCAGAAGCAGTCAAGTATGCTGCTGCCATGGGATACGATAGTGATACATATCCTGTAGTCTACTTTGGCTCAGATACAACCGGCGAGAAGGCTTACGAGGAATTCTATGTACCTGGTGAGAAGATTGACATGCAACGCTTCAAAGCTTTAGGTGTCGTTTGCCAGACCACTCGCCATGAAATGGCTGAGGTGAACGGCTTCTTTGACAAGTTGGAAGGTCTCTTTACTAAGGATGATTTCACCAAGGCTCAAGTAGTGGAGGCCATCAAGGAGTTCATTCCCAACTTCGAGCACGAGGAGAAAGGAAAGAATTTGGATCAAAAAATGTAATATTTGTTATGAAAAAAAGACAAAACAGAATCCTTCTCTGCTTGTGCCATTTGTCGGGCAACGAGCAGAAATTTGTGCAGGAAGCATTTGATACCAACTGGGTTGTCCCTCTTGGCCCTAATGTGAATGGTTTTGAAAAGGATTTGGAAGCGTTTGTTGGTGAAAACAAACGAGTAGTTGCACTCTCTGCAGGTACCGCAGCTGTTCATCTTGGTTTGTTGGCTGCAGGTGTAGGCCCTGGCGACGAGGTACTAGTGCAGAGCTTTACCTTCTGTGCCTCCAGCCATCCTATTACCTATCTTGGGGCAACACCCGTTTTCATTGATTCCGAGAAAGAGACTTGGAATATGGACCCGGAATTACTTGAGAAGGCAATTATTGACCGCAAGGAGAAAACTGGTAAGTATCCCAAAGCTATCGTGCCAGTAGCATTATATGGTATGCCGTACAAGATTGACCAGATTATGGCTATCGCCAATAAGTATGGAATCCCTGTGGTAGAAGATGCTGCTGAGGGCTTTGGCTCGAAGTTCAACGGTCAGGTATTGGGTACGTTTGGTAAGTATGGCGTACTGTCGTTCAATGGCAACAAGATGATTACCACCTCTGGTGGTGGAGCTTTGATTACAGAGAACGAAGACGAGTGGCGCGAGATTATGATGTACGCAACTCAGTATCGCGAGAGCTATCCGTACTATCAGCACGAGAAGATTGGCTATAACTATCGTATGTCTAATATTTGTGCTGGTATTGGCCGTGGCCAGATGACCATTGTGAATGAGCATATTGCCCATCATAAAATGGTTCAAAAGATGTATGAGGAATTGCTGAAAGATGTTCCTGGCATACACGTTCACTCTCAACCCGCAACAGGTGAATACGACAGCAATTACTGGCTTTGCACCATGACCATAGATCCTGATGTAAAGGTCAAAGGCCAGGAAAACGCCTACAAGCAGGTTATTACTGGTGCTGTTGGTGGAGCAGCTGGTGTCATTCATGCCGCTTCAAGTGCCGTTACAGAGTGCCAGCCTAATGATAATGTGGAAGCAATGCGTATGGGCTTGGATGCTTTGAATATCGAAAGCCGTCCTCTTTGGAAACCTATGCACAAGCAGCCGGTTTATAAGAATGCTCCCGCATATGTTAATGGAGTATCAGAAGACTTGTTCAAAGTAGGTATGTGCCTACCTGCCGGCCCTTATGTTACAGAGGATGACGTTAAATTCATCGCTGACGCAATTAAAGAGTTGATTATAAAATAAAATGAAGCCAATCATTTTAGTAGGTGGTGGTGGTCACTGCAAATCGCTGATTGACGTTGCAGAAAGCTCAGGATATAAGATTCTTGGTATTCTAGACCGACCAGAGAAAGTAGGTCAGAAAGTACTTGGATATTCTATCATAGGGGTTGATGACAATGCTGCTCAATATGTCAATGAAGCTGATTTTGTAGTTACTGTAGGACAAGTTAAATCGCCAGACATACGTCAAAGACTTCATCAAATCATCGAAAAAGCGGGAGGCCATCTGGCAACTATTATTGCACCAACCGCTCATGTTTCTAAGCATGCAACCATAGGTGAAGGAACTGTTGTTATGCACCAGGCTGTGGTTAATGCAAGCGCAAAAATTGGGAAGGCCTGTATTGTTAACACATTCTCAAATATAGAGCATGATGTGGAGATTGGTGATTATTGCCACATCTCTACAGGTAGTATGGTAAATGGGATGGCCAAGATAGGAAATGGAGTGTTCGTTGGAAGCCAGTCTGTCGTAAATCAATGTGTAAATGTTTGTGATTGTGCTGTAATAGCGTCTGGCTCCGTTGTAAATAAAGACATTACTGAACCGGGTCTTTATGCAGGTAATCCTGCAAAATTCAAAAAATGAACAGAAAGCATACAATTATTATAGCAGAAGCAGGTGTGAACCACAACGGTTCACTGGATATGGCCAAGCAGCTGGTAGATAAGGCCGTTGAGGCTGGGGTGGACTATATCAAGTTCCAGACCTTCAAAGCCTCAAAACTTGTGACTAAAACGGCCAAGCAAGCAGAGTACCAGCAGAAGAATATAGGAAAAGATGGAGACAGCCAGTACCAGATGCTAAAGAAGCTAGAGTTATCACCGGAAGACCACGAAGTACTTATTGCATACTGCAAAGAGCGTGGTATCAAGTTTTTCTCTACAGCCTTTGACTTTGACAGCATTGAGTATCTGCATTCACTTAATCTGGGCTTATGGAAAGTACCATCAGGTGAGGTGACCAACTATCCCTTCTTGAAACGCATTGCAGCCTATAATGAGAAAACCATTCTCAGTACTGGTATGTGTGACATGGAGGATGTGAGGGCTGCTGTTGAAGCCTTGTGTAAGAATGGTCTTTCAAAAGATAATTTGATATTGCTGCACTGCAACACGGAATATCCTACACCCTTTGAGGATGTGAACCTCAAGGCTATGGATGCTCTTAAAGAAGAGTTTGGTGTTGAGGTAGGGTATAGCGACCATACCAAAGGGATAGAAGTTCCTATTGCTGCTGTGGCTTTGGGCGCAACTGTCATTGAGAAGCATTTCACCCTTGACCGTACACTTCCTGGACCTGACCACAAAGCCAGTTTGGAGCCAGATGAGTTGAAAGCCATGGTAAGTGCCATCCGCAACATTGAAAAAGCGGTTGGTGGTGACGGAACCAAGCACGTGAGTGAGAGTGAGCGGAAGAACATATCAATTGCCCGCAAGAGCATAGTGGCCGCTTGTGATATAAAGGCAGGAGATGTATTTACAGAAGAGAACTTGACTGTAAAACGCCCGGGAAGCGGAGTTTCTCCTATGCGCTGGGAAGAGGTGCTTGGAAAGAAAGCTAAGAAAGACTTCAACGAAGACGAACTTATAGAGCTATGAGGAAGATTTGTGTAGTAACAGGAACACGTGCAGAGTATGGTCTGCTCAGCCGTTTGATGCAGATGATTAAAGATTCTGAACATACGGAATTGCAGATTATTGCCACCAATATGCACCTAAGTTCTAAGTATGGCAATACCTATCAGGAAATAGAGAAAGACGGTTTCACCATTGACAAGAAGATACCCATACTTGAAGAAGGAAAAGATACTGCCAAAGATACCGTGCTATCTATGTCTAAAGCTCTCGCTGGTTTTGCTGAGGCTTACGATGAACTGAAGCCGGATATGGTTGTGGTGTTAGGTGATCGCTACGAGATTTTGGCTGCGGCCACTGCTGCACTGATTGAACGCATACCTATTGCTCATATCCATGGAGGGGAGATTACAGAAGGAGCTTACGATGATGCTATCCGTCATAGCATCACTAAGATGAGCCACCTACATTTCACTTCTACAGAACAGTATCGCAAACGTGTGATTCAGTTGGGTGAACAACCCGACAGAGTCTTTTATGTCGGTGCTCTTGGAGTGGAGAATATTAAGAAATTCCCACTGTTAAGTAAAAAAGAGATTGAGCAGGATGTGAAGTTCAAACTGGATGAAAACACTATATTGGTAACTTATCATCCTGTCACTTTGGGTGAGCATACCGCAGAGCAAGACATCAAGGAATTTATAGCTGCTTTGGAGGAACGTAAGGATTTGCGGGTATTTTTCACAATGCCTAACTCTGATACAGGTGCACAGGCCATTGTGGATGCCATTAATGATTTTGTTGAAAAGAATGGAGACAGGGCGGTAGCATACAAGTCATTGGGTATTAAGCGCTATCTTTCTGTGATGAAGTATGCAGGTGCTGTGGTAGGAAACTCTTCCAGTGGTTTGATAGAAGTTCCTTCATTTGGAATACCTACTCTAAATATTGGCGACCGTCAAAAAGGCAGGATTTCAGCTTCCAGTGTTTATGATTGTGAGACAGATAAGAAGTCTATACTTAAGGGTTTGGATTTCATTATGTCACCTGCTTTCAGAAAATATGCAGCACAATCTCATAATCCCTATGATAAAGAAGGAACGGTAAAAACAATCTTTGATGTTATAAGTACTTATCCTTTAGAGGAATTGAAACAAAAACATTTCTACGATATAAATCAATGAAGATAATAGTTATAGGACTTGGCTCCATGGGCAAACGCAGAATACGTTTACTGAGTGAACATAATGATATTCAGCTCTTTGGCATTGACAGCCAGGAGAGCCGTTGTGAAGAAGTAAAAGAGAAGTTTGGGCTGAAATGTTATCCCAGTATTGCTGAGGCAGTGAAGGTAGAAAAGCCTGATGCTGCTGTCATCAGTACCTCACCCCTTTCACATGCAGCCATTATCAAGGAGTGCTTGCAGAACAACCTGCATGTGTTCACGGAGATTAATCTGGTAGCAGATGGATATGCGGAGAATATGGCACTGGCAAAGGAGAAAGGCAAGGTGTTGTTTTTGTCCTCTACTTTCTTGTACCGCAAGGAAACACAGACCATCATTGAGAAAGCAAACAAGGCAACTTGTCCTTTAAACTATATCTATCACATTGGACAGTATCTGCCTGACTGGCATCCTTGGGAGAGCTATAACAACTATTTCATTGGTAATCCCCGTACCAATGGTTGTCGTGAGATTATGGCCATTGACCTGCCTTGGACTGTGACAGCATTTGGCCCTATTAAGAACGTTAGTGCTGTCAAGAGTAAAAACACTGAGTTGAACATCAACTATAACGACAATTACCTGATTACCATTGAACATGAGAATGGTAATAAAGGTGTATTGGCAGTAGATGTGGTAACCCGTAAGTCCATCCGTCATATTGATGTGTATGGTGAGACTTTCCAGATGTCTTGGAACGGAACAGCAGACTCATTGACGGAATACGATATTGAGAACAAAGAGGAAAGGAAAATACAGTTTGATGATGCTTCTGAGCATGTTGAAGGTTATGCTGCCTTTATTACAGAGAATCCTTACAGAGAGGAACTGAATGCTTTCTTGGCACAGATTGCCAACCCCAATGCAGTGCCTGCCTGGACATTTGAGAAGGACTTTGAACTGCTGAAGGTCATTGACCAAATTGAAGCATAATGAGAACATATAAGATTGCTTTTGTCGGACTTGGTTCTATTGCAACTCGTCACCTGAAAAATGTGCATGCTTATTTAGCATCACAGGGTGATGTTTGTACAGTTGACTTATACCGCAGTTCTTTGGGTAGACCGCTTGCAGAGGAGTTGCAACCGTTGGTGAACAATGTCTATCTCTATGCGGACGAGATACCGGAAGAGAGAAAATATGATGTGGTGTTTGTGACCAATCCTACCTCAATGCACTATGAGACGATTGAACGGTTTGCTGCCTATGCAGATTCCTTCTTCATTGAGAAGCCGGTGTTTGACAGCACTAAGGTTGATGAAGGCATTTTTAATCTCATTGAAGGTAAACCGAGTTATGTGGCTAGTCCGCTGAGGTATAATCCTGTGCTTCAGTATGTGAAGAATAATGTGGATTTGAATAAGGTGATTTCAGCAAGAGCCATTTCTTCCAGCTATCTGCCAGAATGGAGACCAGGGCAGGACTACCGAAAAATATATAGTGCACATAAGGATTTAGGTGGGGGAGTAAGCATAGACCTGATTCACGAATGGGATTACCTTACTTGGCTCTTTGGTATGCCTACTGAGTGTAAGCAGATGATAAGCAAGGTATCCAATCTGGAAATTGACAGTGATGATTTGGCTATCTATATTGGTCGCAATGAGAAAACTAGCTTTGAGTTGCATCTGGACTACTTTGGCAGACAGACGCTGAGAACCCTTGACCTTTTCACGGATGAAGATACTATTCATTGTGATTTGATTGAGGGAACTGTTAGCTATCTGAAAGAAGGCAAGACCGTGAAATCAGAAAGCGAGCGTAATGCCTTCCAAATGGCAGAGATTGCACATTTCTTTGAAATAATTAATAACAAGAAAGAAAACGACAGTACACCTGAACATGCTTACCGTGTGCTGAAAATAGCAAAAGGAGAATTGTAGTATGAACATTCTGTTTACATTATGCGGACGTGCCGGTTCCAAGGGCGTAAAGGGCAAGAATGCCCGTGATTTCTTGGATGTGCCTTTGGTATGGTATTCCATGGCCAATATTGCTCTGTACATGGAGAAATATGGAGCAGGTGATGACATCAAGGTGGTATTGAATACCGACAGTGAACCCTTGAAAGATTTGGTCCGTCGGGTTAAGGACGTTCCTGTAACCATTATCCACCGTGAGGAGAGCCTGGCTGGTGATAAGGTGGCCAAGGTGGCTGTGATTATGGATAGCCTGAACAAGGCAGAAGAGGTGTTTGCCTGCAAGTTTGATATGGTGGTTGATTTGGATATTACCTCACCTTTGCGTACCGTGCAGGATGTGAAGAACGCTATTGACCGTAAACGTCAACGTCCTGAAGTGGATGTGGTGTACTCAGTGGCACCTTCGCGTCGGAATCCTTTTTTCAATATGGTGAAGGAAGAGAACGGTTTCTTCTGTAAGGCTATACCTTCTAATTTTACCACACGACAAGAAGCCCCTATGTTCTATGATATGAACGCTTCTATCTATGCTTACAGCCCTGATGCATTGAAAAATAAAGAACACTCCACGTTTTTTAATTCCAATTGTGATGCTGTTGTGATGGCAGATACCGGTATTCTAGATATTGACTCTGAAGAAGATTATGAGTTGATGCAGGTAATTGCTAAGTATCTGTTTGAGAATAGCGGGGCATTTAAGGAGTCGTATAATAAAGCAAATAGTTGGAAATAATTTTTAATCCGTATTAATATGAAGTACTGCAAAAAATGCTGTATGCCGGATACTCGTCCAGGCATCAAGTTTGACGAAGAGGGCGTGTGCTCTGCATGTCGTAGTTATGAACATCGTGCAAAAGTTGACTGGGATGCACGTTGGAAAGAATTTGAGGCTATTTGTGATAAATATCGCGGAATGAATGGCCCCAATGGTTATGACTGTATGATTGCCGTTTCTGGCGGTAAGGATAGTCATTTCCAGGTTTATCTGATGAAAGAGGTTATGCACATGAATCCTCTGCTGGTTTCAGCAGGTGATAACATGCCTATGACAGAAGCTGGCAAGCACAATATCAAGAATATATCTGAAGCTTTTGGCTGTGACCTGATTGTCATGAATCCTAATATTCAGGCCCAGAAAAAGGTAATGCGCTATACTTTTGAAAAGTATGGCAAGCCTACTTATTTCGTAGACCGTTATATTTATACCTATCCTCTTCACATGGCCGTGAAGTTTAATACTCCACTTCTTGTATACGGTGAAAATGTTGGTTGGGAATATGGTGGCGCAGATGGTGTTGAAACCTATTCTGCTCGCGACATCATCTTTAATGGTGTAGGTAATGGTATTCCTGATGAGGAACTGATTGAGCAGTGTGGTATTAGTAAAAAAGATCTCAATTTCTTTGCGCCTCCAACAACGGAAGAACTTGAGAAGTTGGATCCTATCTATATTAGCTATTTCACTCCTTGGAACAGTTTCAAGAACTATGAAATGGCCAAAAAGTTCGGTTTCCATGACCTGACACATGAGTGGGAGCGCACTCAGCACATTGAACAGTTTGACCAGATTGACAGCCCTGCATATCTGGTACACGCATGGATGAAGTATCCTAAGTTTGGTCATCAGGCTGCTACGGATTATGCTTCTCGTATGATTCGTTATGGTATGTTGACTCGTGAGGAGGGCTTCAAACTCATTGATGAGCATGATGGCAACCTTGATCCTCGCTGTGTCCGTGAATTCTGCGAGTTCCTGGGATACTCAGAGCGCGAATTCTGGGCAATTATTGATAAGCTATATAATAAAGATATTTTCGAAAAAGACGCATGTGAGAAGTGGGTCTTAAAGAAAGTTGAGCGTTAAAAAGATGATAGAACAGAAATATATTATTCAGCAGAACCAGACTTTGCTGGAGGCATTGAAACAAATCAATGCACTCCAGCAAGGACCGCTGGTACTCTTTGCTGTTGATGAAGAGGAAAGAATGGTTGGCACCATCACTGATGGTGACTCCAGAAGAGCACTTATCTCTGGTGCAACCGTTGAATCTCTTGTAAAAGATGTAGTACATACTTCTTTTAACTTTATCCGTCAAGGAGAAGGTAACCTAGTTCAGGAACTAAAACATCAGAAAGAGCTTCATATGAAGTTAGTTCCTATTCTAGATAAGGGTAACCATATAGTTGGTGTTATCAATCTTGAACAGTATAGTACACAACTACCTGTTGATGCCGTTCTTATGGCTGGCGGTAAAGGAGAACGTTTACGTCCATTGACCGAGAAAACGCCTAAACCGCTGCTTAAAGTGGGTGATAAATGTATTATAGACCACAACATTGATAGACTGATAAAATATGGAGTGAAACACATTTCTGTAACTGTTAATTATTTAAAAGAACAGTTAGAAGAACATTTTACTCAACCTCGGGGAGAAGTCCAGGTTCAGACTATACGTGAACCAAAGTTTTTGGGGACTATTGGAAGCATTCGTTTCGTGCCAAGATTTTACAATGACACTGTGTTAGTAATGAATAGCGATCTGTTCACCAATATCAACTATGAAGATTTCTATCTTCATTTCAAGGAGCATGATGCAGATATGAGTGTTGCTGCTGTGCCATATAATGTTTCTATTCCGCTTGGAATATTTGAACTTGACGGTAGGAATATTAAGGGCTTAAAGGAAAAGCCCCGATATGAGTATTATGCTAATGCCGGTATATATCTGATTAAGCGATCTGCACTGGATTTGATTCCAGAAGATGTGATGTTCCATTCCACGGATTTAATTGAAGCATTGATAACTGCAGGAAGAAAGGTGATAAGATTCCCGCTAAATGGGACGTGGATTGACATAGGAACACCTCAGGAGTTCCAGCGTGCTAATGATATGGTAAAACATATGCATTAAATTTCTCTTTGTAATGCAAATTATCAACGTGAGACCTCGTTTATACTGGATTGACTGGATGAAGTCTATAGGGATGTTCTTCATTATAGCAGGCCATATTTTCCCTTTGGGATATGAATTCTTGTATGTTTTTAGTGTCCCATTATTCTTCTTGATTTCAGGATATTTGGGCCATCGGGAAACTAACGACAAGCTATTTTGGAAAAAGACGTTTAGCAATTTGATAATCCCATGTATTATAATATCGCTTGTATTGCATATTGAGCAGATAGCAGCCCAGGTACGTTTGGGAACGTTTGAATGGATTAATATTCCTACGTATGTGATTAACTGTTTGATGGGTAACTTGGCTTTACATACAAAAGCCTCTGGCATAGGTATATGCTGGTTTATTTATACACTCGTATTATGTAAAGTAATACAACAGTTTGTAAGTAAAAGCAAGAAAGCTAATGTTGTTGTGTTGATAGTCTGTTTGGCGGTTGCGGTATGGTATAATATAAACGACATGCATCTATGTAATGCGTACACAAATATCACTTTGGCATATCCACTTTATGCAATAGGGGGGGGTATAAATTGCTGAATGTAAATAAGCTTGAAAGGGTTAGCCCTATTCTGGAAATCCTTGGAAGTTTGGTAGGTGTAATAGTCGTAATAGCCATTGGAATAATAAATGGTGCTCCTTGGATGTATGATGCTACTTACGGTTCGAATATAATACTTTTTTTTGTCGGAGGTCTTGCTGGTACAATGTCAGTATTTTGCATTTCTTATTTACTTAGAAACATCAAGTCAAAAACTGTGCTGACAATTTCAAAAGGTACCATTATCATATTAGGTTTTCATCAACTGATAATAAGAATTTATGACAGATTGCCTGATTTTTTTCATACTGTTTTTTATGAATATATAGCTGCTCTGTTTATACTGTTGTTTTTCATTCCAATTATAAAAATATCAGAAAAATACTTTCCTCTTCTGTTAGGGAAAAGAGCGGAGAGGAAGTGATGGTAAATGATTGAAAGAAGTCGTCATTATGCAAAATAGGTACAAACGGTTAGGGAAAAATACGTTTTGGGTATTTATAGGAAGGGCTGGCAGCTCAATCATTAGTATGTTGATGTTGCCTTTCTATACTCATTGGCTTTCTTCTGGAGAGTATGGCACATACGATCTTATCAATACTTATTCAATGATATTGACGGGGCTTATATCATGTAGCATTGCAGATTCAATCTTTATTTTCCCCAAAAATGCTGATGAACAAGGAAGAACCAAGTATTATTCTTCAGGATACCTGTTTGTTTTTGTTACGACATGTTGTTTCGCACTGTTCATGTGGCTTTTGCAGTTAATTGGAGGAAAACTATCTTGGTCAGGTGTGTTTTTTGAAAAGTCTTGGTTTATATTAGCTTTTGCTGTTTGTCAGTTTATCCAGCAGTACAGTCAATCTTTTACGAGAAGCATTGATAGGATGAGAATATATAGCTATACGGGTGTCATTTTTACTGGAAGTATAGCGTTGTTTTCATTCTACTTGCTCCCACGCTATGGATTAAATGGTTATTTATACGCTATTATATTTGCAAATCTGTTATCATCAGGCTTTACAATTCTGGCTTCAGGATCGCATAAATATATATCCTTAGTTGCTTTTGATCGCAAATATCTTGTTGAACTCCTAAAGTATGGAATTCCGTTGTTCCCTAATGGGTTAATGTGGTGGTTGGTAAATAGTATGAATAGACCAGTTATGGAATCATATTTAGGTCTGGAGGCTGTAGGTTTATATTCTGTGGCTCATAAGTTCCCTAGCATGTTATCTATATTAGTTAATGTTTTTGGGACGGCTTGGAGTATAACAATGTTAGAAGAATTTGGGAAACCTGATTTTAACCATTTTTTTAATCGTACCATAAAAATGCTATATTTCGTTATGATAGTCGGGTGTTGTATGATTGCAGCATTAAGTAAGATTATTGTAATGATATTTGCAGATTCATCATACTTTGAGGCATGGAAATACATACCTGTTTTAACTTTTAGTATTGTAATGCAACTACTATCTACAAACGTCGGTGGCGTTTTCATGGCGGAAAAGAAAAGCAAATATTTCTTTTATAGTAGTATTTGGGGTGCATTAGCTTCACTGATTGCTACATTGGGTTGTATTAAATTATGGGGACTCCAAGGTGCTGCGATTGCTGTTGCGTTTTCATGTTTTGTAATGGTAGTTGCAAGAATGGTATATGCCTGGAAACATATTAATGAAATGCCAATCTGGTGGTACGTAATAATGACATTATTATGCTTATTGTTTATTATAGTTGTTGTCATAGACCTTCCATTATATATAAACATACCCATATACTTGGTTATATTGACAGTTATTTGTTTTTTAAGCAGGGACGTGTTAAAGCCAGTTTTTGAAACAGCAAAAGGATTAATAGTAAAAAAATTAAGGAATGAAAAGAATTCTAATCTATTCAGTTTGTGAAGATATAGTAGCCCTTGAACTTGCTATTGACAATATAGAAAAAGGAAATGAGGTCTTTCTTCTGGAGTGCGACCATATTCTAAAGAATTGTCAGCACAATCGAAGTGGCTTACGCTTTATGTGTGGCCATTGTTATCATTCTATGCATAATGTGATTAAAAAATTAAAACTTGATAAGAAAGCCAAACTTTTGCAATTATCTAAGGTTATAACTAGCGATGATTTGCAAGAGGCCAATAATTTCAAGATTGATTTTGATAGTGTTCAGGAATTAAAGGATTTAAGATATAAAGGTGCTCAACTCGGATATGGGGCATTTTCGAATTATGTATCATTTTCGCGTAATGTTATGCCCAATATAACCGAGGATTTTAAAAATTACATTAGACATCTTATCAAAAAGGAAATAATTGTTTTTAACGCTATTGAAAGACTCCATAATAGGCTTCACTTTGATCAAATTGTGTTTCACAACGGTCGTTTTGCTCAATTTAAACCTTTCCTAGAGTTTGCAAAAATTAACGGCATTGATTATGTCGCTACCGAAGTTATTAATGATAATGGGAAAATTTTAAAAGATTTATTCTACAATGATATACCCCAGTCAATCCACTATTGGGCTAATAATATTAAGCGTAACTGGGAAAAGGCAGATCCGGTGGAAAGAGAAAGTATTGCTCGTTCTTTTTTTGATAAAAGAAGGAAAGGAATACCTGCCGGAGATAAAGTTTATATAAAAGGACAACATTCCGGAGAAATGCCAGATGATTGGAATAATGAGGTAGAAAACATTACTATTTTTAATAGTTCTGAAGACGAATTTTATGCTGTTTCAAGTGATTATGATAGCTACCTTTTATTCCCGAATCAATACGAAGCTTTAAAAACATTATTTGAGCATTATAAGAATGACGAAACAAAACATTTCTATTTACGTATACATCCGAATTTAACAAACGTCCCTTATAAATCTCATCGTGCGCTATATGGTTTAAAGTATAAAAATGTAACAATAATCCCTCCTGACTCACCTATTAGTTCATATTCGTTATTGGATTATTCTGACAAAATCATTATTTTCAATTCTACGATAGGTGTTGAAGCCGCATATTGGGGTAAACCTGTAATATCATTAAGCAAATTTCTATATTGGGAATTGGGCTTCTTATATCATCCTGATACAATAGATGATATTTGGCCTTTAGTTGACAATAAAATATTACCAGTTTCTTACAATGATAATGTTTTAAAGTATGCTTATTGGTTACTCAAGAAAAACTATCCAGCCATTGAGCATATTCCATATTGTTTTGTGGGAACATTTTTGGGGCATGTTTTTAACAAGCCAACAATTATGAAGTTTTTGGGTTCATACAAACTTAATGTCCTGATAAAAGCATTATCTGATAGATATGTATCAAGTTCAAAAACGAGTATTTATCCTAGTACTGAACCCTATAATATAAGCATGTGATATTCAATGGAGCAAGTGAAGAATTCGAGCGGTTTTATATATAAGGCGTATTTTTTCTTAACACTCTTTACTTATACCGAAGGATTTGGTTTAAGAGCGGATGGTGCTTGGGGAGGTTTGGGAAATGCGTCGGTTGGCCCTTTTGGTATGTTACAGCTATTACTAATTGGACTAAGCGCATACTTTATGATTACTTCAGGCAAACAAGTGTTTTGCAAGGGACAGACTTCTTCAACTGCCGTGAAGTTATTCCTCTTCCTTTTTATTGTAATAATAATCCAGTTATTTTTTCAAAGTCTGGGCGATCTGGAAAAGCTTGTCAAGTATAATAATTTAATTAAACTTAAACATTGGATTCTCCTTTTTTCGATCCCGGTTCTTTATAATAAGTTGAGTTTGAATAGTATAATCAATATTCTTAAACTCAGTGGCTTGTTAAGTGCAATAGTAGTATTATATGTAATAACCAATAACGTAGGAAACACAGCAATTATTATTCACATAGGTGGGACTGCCACACATGCCTTTAGGGTAATTATACCAACAAGCTCAATTATCACTTTGGCTTTTTGTCTATATTTGGCTTCTTATAAAAACACCAAGTCTACAGTTGATATAGTAGGTGCGATGATTTGTTTTCTGGCAACCTTTATCCAATTGCATCGCTCGTCAACTTTGGCGCTGATATTAATGTTAGTTCTATTCTTGCTTGTTGAATATAAATTTAGCCCGGGCAAGATGGTAGTTATTTTGGTTGGTGGATTAGTACTGTTATCAGTCCTTTTTAATGCAGTAGGTTATTCTTTTGAGATGCTTGAAGAAGTTTTTACTGCATCAAGAGATGCTATTTCAGAGGGTGAAGATGCCGGTACTTCAATGAGATTTGGTATGATATGGAATGGCATTACTTATGTGATTTCTAATTATATTATTTTAGGAATAGGGTTGGATTGGGATCCTTTGACAGATACTGAAATGTATAATTTCCTACAGTTTGCAAGAACACCAACCGGCGATAATGGATATTATAATATTATAATAGTCTTTGGCTTATTGGGAATAGCATTGTTTTTATATATGTTATTTATTCTTGTGCTCAGTGCTTATAAGAGTAAACGCCTCTCGTTGAATAATATTAGATTAAATATTCTTTGCACGGCTGTATTGTATTTTTTTATTTATAATGCTATTGTGGCGATGGGTGGTGATAGATTTTTCAGAGATGCTATTTTCCCAGTTGTAATAGGTATTATTCTTATGAATGAAAAAATGATACGAAATACCACTCTTAAAATATAGTACTATGTTCTACATAATCTACATTATAGGGAGAGCCTATAGCTTTTTGTCGAAAAGACTAAGCTCGTTTTTTTGGAGTAATTACCACTTGTCATATTGCAGAGTTAAAAAAGAAGTATCTCTTGAGGATTGGAAATCCTTGAAGATTAGTGGAAAATGTTCGTTTGGAGTATCTCCTGGAAGCAGAGCTATAATTGGAAGAAATGTGGTGATTAACACAGGTGATGCGACTATTAGTCCTTCTCCAACTAAGATTTTTGTAACGGGGGGGGGCATTTTACAAATAGGAAACCATACTGGGTTGAGTTCTACTGTTATTGTTTGTAAAGACAAGATAAGGATAGGTAATTATGTTAATATCGGGGCGGGGTGTATGATACTTGATACAGATATGCACAGCGTTGATTGGAGACAAAGAGCATATGGTCAAGATTCTATCAATGCAAACAAGGCACCTGTAATTATTGAAGATCATGTGTTTATAGGTGCAAAAAGTATTGTCCTCAAAGGAGTAACTATAGGTGAAAAAAGTATTATAAGTGCTGGAAGTGTCGTAATCAAAAATATCCCTGCGAATTGCCTTGCTGGAGGGAATCCTTGTAAAGTTATAAAACAATTAGAACTTTAAAAAAATTAATAGATGAGTAAGAAAATAATACATATAGAATCTGGTCTAGGCAACCAAATGTTAAGCTATTGTGAACTGCTCTCAATGAAAACAATGAATCCGGATGATGATTTTTTCATTGAAACTATAGTATATGATATACCAGAATGCAATGCGGCTATATGCCAGTGGAATGGATATGAATTAGATAGGGTTTTTGGTGTATCAACACCTAATGTCCGCAGTTTATTTGATGATGTTACGTGGTCTAAAATTATGGCAGATGTTCAAGCGAGTGAGTTCTGGAAAAACCGCTGGAACTGGCCAGTAAGCATCACAGAGGCCTTAAATCATGCTGGTCTTAAAGTAATGAATGGTTACGGGAATAGGCAGGATATGTTAGCTAAAGACAACGGACATATTAAAGGCTTTTTTAAGAGAATTAGTTTTACTCAATCCCGTTTAGGCTCATATTTGCGTGGGTTATATTATAGTTTGACCCTTTCTAGTAGAATTGCGGCCCTGGATAAGCGGAAATTTACTTTCTTGAAGACAGATAGGGATTTGCTCACAGGCCAGCGTTTGTGTTTTAAGTATAAAGGTAATGATATAGAAAAGATCCAAGACGAGATTATGCAGACATTTGTATTCCCTGCATTTGTGACAGAGAAGAATCGTGAGTTCGCCCAATTTCTTGATTCTTGCAATGCCGTATTTATCCATGCCCGTAGGGGAGATATGCTATCAGCCAATGGCTGGTGCTACAAATATGGCTATTTTCGTAGAGCCGTGAAACATATAAAGAAGAAGGTGAAAGACCCTGTTTTTGTGTTTTTTACCAACACTGGTAGTATAGAGTGGTGTAAGGAGAATGCTAATATTTTCGGTTTAGACTATTCTAAGGACAAAGTATTTTTCGTTGACTGGAATACCGGTGATGAGAGTTATAGGGATATGCAACTGATGAGTCACTGTAAACATGGTATTATCACAAATAGTACCTTTGGCTGGTGGGGTGCTTATTTTATTCAGAATCCCAACAAAATCACAATTTCACCAGAGCCTACAATCAACACCACATTCCATTGCTGATGAAAATATTAATGATTACACCTTATGTCACTATAAATTCCCGCTCTGAGTTTTCCAGGAATAAAACGGGGTTCGGATATATGGTAATGGATATAGCCAAAGCTGTTGCAAAACTAGAAAAAGTGGATGTGTTAACCACAGATACGAGAGGAGACAGCTTTAAATATGAGAATGTTAACTTTTGTAGTAGAACACTATGGGGCTATATATCTAAATTTTCTGCATGTCTTTCTATAAATTCTCTTTTTTGGCTAAAAAAGAAGTATAAAATGAGGAATGCAACGTTTGTTAGACTGGTATATTATTGGTTGATGACGGGTTATTTGAGGGAACTCATTAATAAAGGGGATTATGATATAGTTCACATTCACGGTTGTGGTTTCAGGACAGAACTATGGATGCAGGTGTGTCAGAAATGCCATCAAAAATATGTAGTAACACTTCATGGCCTGAACTCTTTTTCTGACACAGTGCGGATGGAACCAGCAGGTAGAAATTATGAAAAAGATTTTTTGAAAAGGGTGGCCGAAGGTGAGATACCGATTACAGTCATCAGCACTGGTATAAAAAAAACTATTGAGAGGGCATTTAATACATTCAATTGTAAGAATATAAATATAGTTTGTAATTCTTTTAATTTTGATAAAGAAATAAAAGACGAAGAAAGGTCTGTTCGAGAATTATACCATATCCCTGTCGATGCAAAAGTGTTGTTATATGTTGGAAATATTAGCAAGAATAAAAACCAGCAGCAGATGGTGCGTGTTTTCGGTATTCTACCAGAAAAACTGCGTAGGAATACCTACGTATTATTCTGTGGGGAAGATCATGCAAAAGACAGTGCTATTGATAATGAGATATCAAAGGTGTCAAACGCTGACCACTTGATTTTCTGTGGCGGTGTGGACAAATCTTTAATGCCATATTATTACTCTGAAGCTAATGGCGTAGTCCTATTAAGTTTTGCCGAGGGCTTTGGCTTGAGCCTGATTGAGGGAATGTATTTCGGGTTACCATGTATGATGCCGAGAAATTTGGATGCATTTGAAGATATTTATAATTCAAATAGTGTTATTGCAATAGAAGATAGAGGTGACCAAAGTGTGGCTGATGCTTTACAACTTTTGCTTACAAAAGAATGGAATAAACAAAATATTCGGGCATATTCAATGAAGTTTAACGACTTTAACATGGCAAAAAGCTATGTTGAAAGTTATAAATCTATTACAAAAAAATGAATGCAATAAAACATTCCGTTAAGAAAAAGTTAATAGCAGTAAAAAAATGGTTAGATATTAAGAATAGCGACCAATTTCTGTGTGGTATAGGTGATATTCTTTTGCAAAGGGAGGTTGTTCTAAACAATCAACTCTTATTAACATCTCGTCTATTGGATATTGAATCATATTTGAAAGGAGAGAGTATGTCTTTCCCCTTTCAAAGTACAATATCAAAAAAAATCTACGGTGATAATTTCAACGACAAGGAAGCTGGTGATTCATTTAAAGAACTGATAGAATCATATATGAAGGATGGTTATCATCCAGATAGCGTTATTATATGTGATAGTGACATGGAGCTTGTTGATGGGAACCATAGAATGGGATTGCATATTTATAACCAAATAGAGTCTATCAATGTTAGACGTGTAAAGAGAAAAATGCCATATCCATATTCTTCAGATGAGTTTCTAATGGCAGGAAAAGATCATGTAGTTTTATCTTCTTCTTTTATAGATACGCTATTTGAAAGATATAATAAGGTACAGGAATGGCTGATATCTAGTGGCAACACATTTTGTGCTTTGGTAAGTTCAATAAATAAAATAGACATGGATCCTATTACTGATTTATGTCATTTAGTTAAACCATTGAAGATTTATTCAAATGTTAAAATAGAGTCTGAAAAATGGAAGGAGGGGGGGGTGATTTTATTTTCATTACCACATCCCCAATATGGAATAAAAAATGGAAATCTAATGTCCATGCGTGTGTTGGAGGTGGAACGTATAATGAGAGAGCGTTATGGGGATGGATTTTATCTTGAAATATCATATAATTGCTTAGAAGGGAAAAAAATATTTGAACGAGTAAAACCTTTTCTATTTGAACAACATGAATTATTTTAAAATATTAACCTTTCTTCAAGATGATGCTAGTTTTATTTTTAGCACTTCAGTTGAAAAGCAGAAGGAATATCTTAATAGATGGAAAGAGCCAAAGAATGATTTTGAACGAAGTTATTTCCAGTATAGGTGTTTGCACTTTTTTTTCCCAACGTGGAAAATGATAGTGTTTAATCTTGCTTCTTTCGTTCTGCTACCTTTCGTATTATTGGTATTACTAATCAAGAGAATATGGGTAAAACAAGGTTTATCTTACGAGGCTATTATTGAAAAGAAGGGTATGCCTGAAATAGTTCCTTTAGAGTTAAAATATCAATATGATATACATGAAGAAGGATGGAGAGAGGGTATGTCACTATCATTCCGAGATCTCATCTTCCTTTTTAATTTACTCCCCTTTACAAATGGACATTTGTACTTTTTATTAAGATCATTATTGATTGTATCTGTTTATTCTGATATGATTAGGCGGCACCATCCCAAAGTAATTATGAGGCATGCAGAGTTTGCTTATTCGAGTTCTTTGCTAACAGAATACTGTCATAGGCGAAGGGTAAAACATATTAATATTCAACACGGAGAAAAGCTCTTTTTTATTCGTGACTCTTTTTTCCATTTTGATGAATGTTATGTTTGGGATCAGCATTATATAGATTTATTTTTATCGTTGAGAGCAGAACCTTCCCAATTTAAGGTTTCTATACCTCCTTCAATGAAAGTAGATGTCGAAAAGTATTCAGACAAGAAATATTACGCGGATTATAAATATTATTTGGCTTCCTATACAGAAGATGTAATAAAAAGTATTGTTCAATCAATGTCTTTTGTGAGAAAAGAAGGTAAGTCTATTAAATATAGACCACACCCTCGTTATAGTGATATAATACTTTTAAAAAAGTTTGTAAAAGAAGAAGAAATAGAATACCCTCAAGAAGTGTCTATTTTACAGTCTATATCGAACATAGAATATGCTGTAAGCTCATATTCAACGGTTCTTGTCCAAGCTTATTTTTCTGGAAAAAAAATATTATTAGATGATGTGACATACTATGATCAATATATAAAATTGAGCAAAATGAAATACATATTATCTCAAAAAAATAACGGAATTTTATCTCAAAAACAATGAAACTTTTATATTCTTTTATTAATATATTTAGAACTGTTCGCTCAAAAATTGCGACAAGCGTATTGCAATATAGACTACACAAGTATGGTAAATCTGTAGGGGCTGCGAGAATTCCTCATATATCAAGTACGGCAAAGGTCGTAGTTGGTGATTTCGTCGGGTTTAACGGTGTTAGAATCACAGGTTGGGGGGGGTGAAAATTGGAAATCATTTTCATTCAGGCTGCAATGTGAAAATAATGCTTGGAAGCCACGATTATGATAACGATAGTAAAATCCCATATGGGAAAATGCACACAAATAAGCAAGTTATTATAGAAGATTTTGTTTGGATTGGTGATGACGTGACAATATCGGGTAATATTCATATAGGTGAAGGTGCTATTGTCGCTATTGGCTCTGTCGTTGTAAAAGATGTGCCAAGATGTGCTATTGTCGGTGGTAACCCAGCTAAAATTATCAAATATCGAAATATTGAACATTTTGAAAAACTAAAATTAGAGGGTAAATTTTAGAATGAATAATTTAGTATCAATCATAATGCCCTCGTATAACTGTGGTGATTTCGTAGAAGAAACAATCCGCAGTGTACAGGCGCAAACATACTCCAATTGGGAAATACTTTTTATTGATGATTGTTCAAGTGATGACACTATTCAAAAAGTATCATCAATAGGGGAAAGTGATCCGAGAATAAAAATCTATCAGAATAAATTTAATGTTGGGGCCGCTATCTCCCGTAACAAAGCTTTAAAGATAGCTCAAGGAAGATGGATAGCATTCTTGGATAGTGACGACTTATGGGAGTCAACAAAATTGGAGGAACAGGTACGGTTCATGGAAGAGCATGGTTATAAGTTCTCTTACACTTGCTATGCTGAGATGGATGGGGAAGGTAAAAATAATGGTATTGTTGTATCTGGGCCCGAAAGAGTTACAAAAGCCGGAATGTATGCATTTTGTTGGCCGGGATGTTTGACTGTGATGTATGACCGTGAGAAGATTGGACTCATCCAGATTGAGGATATCAAGAAGAACAACGACTATGCCATGTGGCTGAAGGCCTGTCAGAAAGCAGATTGCTACTTGCTGCCAGAAGTACTTGCAAAGTATCGTAGAGGCAGAAGTGGTAGCGTTAGTTCACATAGTATTAAGACCATGATAGGGTGGCACTATAAACTCTGGCATGAGGCAGAAAAAAAGAATGCCATTTTAGCTGCATATTATACTTGTATGAACTTGGTTTTCGGGTTTTATAAGAAACTCAAGTATGTAAAGAAGACGGCATAAGTCTATGAGGTATCGAATTGTTGTAATAGGTCTTTTGTTGCTGACCTCTGTTAGCTCATGTGGAGTGCTATCAAATATAATGGCATATACTGTGACTTTAGATAATAGAATGCCTATTAATCAACAAATTATATCAGGTAACAGGATTTATATAGTAAAACAGGATTTTAATCTACACGGGGAGAAGGTGAACATACCTGAAGGTTGCACATTGAAGTTTATAAGTGGCAGCATTAGAAATGGTACGCTCTCTGGGGCTAAAACTGTTGTAAAAACCGAAACCACCAGACCTATATTCTATGATTTGAAGTTAACGGGAACATTTACTGCTAAGGAGTTTCCAATCAATGCGTTCATTACGGATAAATTAGATTATTTTTATGGCTTCTTACAGGCTTTTTCTGGGACTGAACTTTACCTTACCGATGATTATAGAGTTATGCAATTTCAAGGAGAAATTGACAGAATCTTCCCTGAATATATAAATATTGACGGAAGAGGTCATAAAATATGTCTGTATTCTTTTGGGGCATACAAAGTAAAGAAATGCAAAATAAGGAATATTACAGTAGAGAGTTGCTATAACATTGAACCGGAAAGCGGATGGAAAAAGGACAAATATAATTTCGGAATTGTAGGTGGTAAGGAATCTTCTATAGAGTTTAAGAATGTAACCTTTACAAAGGAGTGTGATTTTGCGTACATAAGAGGTTTCAAAAATCTTGATATTTCTGACTGTATAGGCGAGGGTAGTTATTTCTTTATATATGAGTGTGACAATATATTATTTTACAATAATAAGATTGCAAATGCACCAGAAGGATTCCACTCCATTGGGGGCGGTGATGCATCTAACAAAGTACAGATATTTGACAATCATTTCCTAAATATAAATGGTGGCGGAATTATACTAACGGGAGGTCTTAAATATAATGTCAATATTGTAAATAATGAATTGGTGAATGTCGGAAGCGGTGGTGCAGCTAAGTCTTGCATTAACATTCATCCTGGCGGAACAACGATTGTTAAGGGGAATATAATCATAGCGAATAAAGGAGCATCAACTCTGGATATTGACGCGGCAAGAATCAATTACTACAGCGATAGGACATCTGTGACCGTGGAAGATAATGTGATTGAAAATATAGAAGGGGATACATCAATACATAACATTGCTTTGGTTGGGTTAGGAAAGTTGTACTTCATGAACAACAAAGTCAGAGATCAGCGAGTCTATTTCTGGGATACCCCATACATGGAGTTTCGTAATAATACAGTCTCATTTACAAAGGGGTTTGATGCAAGTACTGAAATTGGTGTTATGTCGACAGGTGAAACGACAGTAAATAAGCCTTATCAACATGTTTTTGAAAATAATTTCTTCGATATACCTGAATCAACAGGGACTGTACATTTCAAATATCGTTCAAATGAACCGATACGTATAGTTGGTAAGGGTAATAAATATTCAAGTCCAGTGGATTTCGTGGATCAATACAAGATGTTTGAGGCTTCGGGAGATATAAAGATATATAAGTGACAATTGCGTGATGAATAATAAATACGAGGTATTTCTTGCGCTTGTGAAAGCGGGATTGTTTCCATTTTCCGATTTACAAAATAGGACATGTGACTTTCACGGTGTAGATTGGGCTGCTGTGAATGGTCTGGCGGAAAGCCAGAACGTAACAGGTCTGGCTGCTGCCGGAATTGATCACTTAAAGTCTCATGATACTAGTTTCACCATACCCCAGGAGTGGGCTTTGCAGTTTATTGGAAGCACACTTCGAGTAGAGCAGAGAAATCAGGCAATGAACAGTTTTATTGCCGGTATGATTGAAGAGATGCGAAAAGAGGGCATCTATGCTATATTGGTGAAAGGTCAGGGGATAGCTCAGTGTTATGAGAAACCGCTGTGGAGACCTTCGGGGGATGTGGATCTCTTGTTAAGTGAAGTGAATTATAAGAAAGCAAAAGAGTTGCTTCTGCCGCTTTCTTCAAGCAACAAGAACGAGGAGAGGTACTCTCAGCACCTTGGAATGAGTATTGGACTGTGGTATGTTGAGATACATGGTTCACTCCGGACAGGCTTGTCTGCCCGAGTTGATAAGGAAGTAGATGCCGCACAAGACAGTGTGTTTATTGGCGGAAATGTGAGGTCGTGGGATAATAATGGCACGTTAGTATTCCTGCCTGCACCAACGGAAGATGTATTTCTTGTGTTTACACACTTCATCAAGCACTTCTATAAGGAGGGGATGACGTTGCGGCAGGTGTGCGACTGGTGCAGGCTGCTCTATACCTATAGGGAATCTCTGGACTCTGGAAAACTGGAATCGTGGATAAGGAAGAGCGGGTTGATGGGGGAATGGCAATCTTTTGCATCCATGGCAATAGAGTATCTTGGAATGCCAGTGGAAGCGATGCCATTCTATGATTCACGGTTCAAGCTTAAGGGTTCACGTTTGGTAGAGTTTATTCTTGGTGGTTATTCAGGGAATAAGGTGAAGGATACTTGGCAGATTGCAAAGGTTTTCCCGTGGAAGGCACTTAGGTACTCTCCAAGCATATTCCTGAATGTGAATTGGATGAAGATAAAAGAAAGGCTGTTTGGGGGTCAGGGTTGATGACTTGTAATCCGCGGTTTGATAAGAAGGCTGACCGGATAATGGAGTTTATTATGAAAGCTGGAAATATGGGACACAATAGGGATATGAGTCATTTCAGCAAATATCCTTATCTCATCAGGAAGTTTGTTTCCATGGGCAGGCGCATTGGAGACTTGATAAATCATGCAAGGGTTTTCCCCCTGGACTCGCTGCGTTTCTTCCCAAGGATAATGTTTAATGGAATTATATCTGCCGTAAGAGGGGAGTAGGCGGAGCAGTGAAGAATGATGAGTTAAAAATTAAAAGTGAATAATGGGAGGGCTGTTGAGGTAACGATGAAGTGAAGTTGGTGCCAATGATTAAAAATGGAAGTACTATATAAAAGACTTTACGAATTAAGGTGGTCCGTATTCGAATACTGGATAATTTACTTCATCTCCGTCGTGATGAACTACCTCGGCGAGAGGGAAGTGCTTAGCGGAGAGCAGACATTTTGCCAGGAAATCACGGATTTGGCGAACCCGCCGGTGTTCATGCTCGTGGTAATAACACTCATGATGGCGCTGTTCTATACGCTGCTGGCAATTTCGGGATATTATACAAGGAAAAGTGAGCCAGTGGGGGCTTTCACGGACTTGATGAAGGAATACTCAGATGAGATTGCACACGCAAAAATCACCGGAGGACTGGTATGGGGTGAGGGCAGAACATTATGGAAGGCTCCAAACATCGTGATAGGCATAGACCCGCAGGACGTACGCGTGGTTGAGTATTCAGACAAAATGTTCACGTTCGCTGACAGTGGGCTACGGGCTGCTTGTAAACGGTTTGAGGCATCGAAGGGTTTTGAAAAAACATTGGCGTTGGGCAATAATCTGCCCAGGTTTATGTTGACAAAATACAGCTCGAACTTTAATAAGGAGGAACCGATACTGTCGCTCCAGCTGAGGAAGACGTCGTGGGCTCAATGCCAGTTTGTGTGGCACAACCGTTACCTAAAGAAAGAAAATCGGGAACAAAGGCTGCGGGAGTGGACCAGGAGCATCGTGGCCGAGCATATAAACAGCGGATTGAAAGTGGCAAACTATCCGAACAGCTTTTGTCTGCATTTGATTATAGAGACGAAGGATGGTAATGTCTTGATAACGGAGATAAGCAAGGAGAAATCAAACGACTACCCCACAACGAAGGCTGTAAGCATAGGCGAGCAGTTGGAATTGGCGGATTTCTTGGACCAAAAAGACTTTCAGACAGACTTCGTGACAGAATGGACAAGAAGGGCTGTGTGTGAGGAATTCGGATTGTCGGAGGATCAATACGAGAAGTATTTTGACCAAAAGTCGTTGCGCGTGTTGGCCTTGGACATGGAGATGGACATATATAACTTTGCATTGGTGTGTGTAATCCGGCTTAGTCAAAGCTGCGAGCAGTTTAAGCGCCTGGTCAACAGCACCATCGAGCAGAAAGAGATATCGGATATCCGTGAAATGACACCGGATGAAATCCCAACCGTGTTGATTGGTTATCCCAAGAACAAGAACGAGTATCATCCCTCATCTTATTTGAGACTCCTGTTGTTTTACCTGCATAAGAACGGATACAAGAGAACGTGTAAAGCCTTTATGAAAGCGAAGAGGAGTAAACGATGTAAGATGTAAGAAGTAAGATGTCAGAAGTATGATGAAAATCATAGATAAACAGTTATTAGATGACGTGAGTCGGCAGGCGCAAAAGTCTGACAGGTTGAGAATGAACTATAACTTCCATCTGTCGCTGGAGGATAAGTGTCACCGCTTCCTGAATGCAGTGGAGCCTGGAACGAAGGTTGAGATACATCGGCATCCAACGAAAGATGAGTCGTTTGTGCTACTTCGTGGTAGAGTTCGAGTGAATACATATAATGATGATGGTACAGTGATAGAGAGCGTAGTGCTCTGCCCAGAGGAAGGACTCTATGGAGTAGATATACCCAAGAATGTGTGGCATAATGTGGAATGCTTGGAGCCTGGAAGCGTATTCTTTGAATGCAAGGAGGGCCCGTTTGTGCCGCATGAGGTGGAAGGAATACTGACGGTTAAGGGTTAATGGTTCAAGGTTCATGGTTCGCTTCGACTTGTTGTCTCATGCTCATTTGCTGACGCAAAAGAATATGGATAAAGGTGAATGAAGTCTGAAGTAAGAACTTCGAACTAAGATGTAAGAGTGGGGCTTTGCAGAACGCAGATATATGATTGACGCTGAGGACAGAAAAGGAAATCAGGAAACATTGGAGAGTGTTTCTTTGTTATGTGGAAAGATACTGAAACGACTATCCGGATTCCTCCTTAAGAATGAAGATAAGCAAAAAGGAGAGGATAGAAGAATCTCTGCAATATTGAACTTGTTGTACAGAATTAATTGCAATATTGTGACGGTCATGATGATTTCCGGATGGTCACAAAGACATGATAATACCGTTTTTCTGAAGCTGCCTATGGGTGTGCTTCTGCGCACAGTTCTTACAGATATCATTCATGCCATGTTCTTCTCTATAATCTCTGAAGCCGAAGTTAAAAAGGAATTGGAATTGCTTAGAATGGGGTATGCATATTCGTTGTTAGATCGTGATGAGGTTTATAAAGACAAGGTAAAACATGCTTCTCCAAGTATGGATGATTCTATGCTGAACAGGCTTTACTATGGACAATTGGAAGATAACTACCTGGAATTCTTTGATTATGACGAAAAAGAAGGATTCTGTATTCGGAAATTGAACAAGAATGAGAGAAAAGAACGTGGGTTGGAGCGTTTGACAACATCCACAATGGAAGGAAAGTTCTCAATCATCCAGAATAATCCGGTATTTGCAGAATTATCTAAACGAGTGTATCAGTATTACAAATATTTCTCGCAGTATGAGCATTTCTCGGAGAACGGACAGGGGGATATCCTTGTTCCATTTGGTGAGGATAATGTTCACTTCCCTTCGGCAATGAAGGTGATTGAAGAATCGACAGTGGCATTGATGAGGAGTTTGAATAGTCAGTGTGGTATAACTAAAATGTGAAAAAAAGGGAATAATACAGATTTATATAATCATTACTCACATAGTTTCACATATTATGTGACAAACAAATATTTGATGAAAAAATGCGATTTTTGAGATAAATTGCAGGAAATTCAAAGAAAAGTTGTATTTTTGCATCTGAAAAGTTGGTTATATGGAAGAACTTAAGCAAATAGCATCGTATATCTGTATGCGCTATCAAAAGGAATTTGGTAGAAGCATAGATGAGATGAAACTGCATAAATTATTGTATTTTGTGCAGCGGGAATCTATTGTGCAGTTGGGTGCTCCTATATTTAAAGAGGAATTTGAGGCATGGCGATATGGACCTGTTCTTGTTCCTGTGCGTCAACTGTTTAGAGATGGTTCGCTTGACATTCCTATGTCATCAGAAACTATAGAAAGGTATTCTTCGGTATTTGACAAGGTGTTTTCGCAATATGCAGTTAAGGACTCCTGGAGTCTTAGTTCACTTACTCATGGCGAATATTCTTGGAGACATGCTCGACAAGGTGTTCCTGATGATGTAAACTGTACAAATAAAATGACTGTGGAAGATATCTTCATTGATGCGCAAAGGATTAAAACGCGTCGATTGTTGTTGTCTGCCCTAAAATCGTCTGAGGTTTTTTCGAAATGAGAATTACAGAAGAACAACAGAAGATACTGGAATCTTTAGTCTGTGAACGTTTATCTCGCAATCCGGCGAATATTCGTGAGATAAATCAGTTCTTTAACTCGAAAAATGATAATTTGGTAGAGAGGCTTCTAAACGAGGCCTATTCAGAGGATGAAGAAGACAAGATTGCCTATTATCTTGTGAAAGATAAAGAAGGGCATATTCTGTTCTATTTCTCATTGAAATGCGGGCAGTTATATGATAAGCATCTTGACTTTGACTTGTTTAAGTTGTTGGGCGAGTTGTATGATGGTCTTCTTAAAATGAAAAGTGAGCCGGACATTTCTCAAGAGGACTCAATAGTTATTGATAAGGTACTTGAAGAAATTCGTTCGCGAAAGGGTGTACTAAAAGAAGATCTGAAGAAAATTACGAAGAAGAATCGATCTATAGATGACTTCGAAAAGGTCTTTAACGATGATGCGGATAAGGTCGGTGCAACTTTTTCAGGAATAGAAATCGTACAGTTCTGTTCAAACGAGGACAGTCTAGTTTATTGGAAAAAATACGGTGTTAATCAGAAATTGGGTGTTGTTGTCTTTTGGCAATTTATTGTACCAATTATTATAAAGATAAAAGAATTGATAGGGTGTGAATATCTATTTCTATTTGCTGCAGATGACTCAGAAGATGAGAACTTGGTGAACTACTATAAATCATGGCTAAAATTTGAAAGTTCAAATGAGAGATTTGCGGCAACGCCTGTTTATGATTTGACCTGTAAATTTCTTTATCAGGAAACTTGTTCTCTAAAAGAGAAACGTGACACTTTCTTTAAGAATTTCAATCCAGACGAGGATGTTGTATGATTATAGTTTTAGAATCTGCAAATATCTTCACAGAATAAAAGAAAATAGAATCACTAATATATAATCTTGATCCTTAGGAATATTCCATTCTCTCTGCCAGATATGATTGAATAAAAAACATGAGAAGAATTGAACTAAGGTTTACACTTATGATATTAAAATTTGTTTTCGACCGTGTGGTCGCTCTAATAGGATTACTGTTCCTATGGCCAGTTCTTGTTATTGTAGCTATTCTGGTTAAGGTAAAGATGCCAGGAGGCCCTGCTTTCTTTGTACAGAAACGCGTGGGGAAAGATGGGAAGTTGTTTGACTGCCATAAGTTTCGTACGATGACCGTGAAGCATAATGGCAGTACTGTGTCTGTGGCGGGGGATAGCCGGATTACGCCCCTTGGTGCTAAACTCAGGCACTACAAACTGGATGAGTTGCCGGGACTTTGGGACGTGCTCATCGGTAATATGAGCTTCGTTGGTCCCCGTCCTGATGTGCCCGGGTATGCGGATAAGTTGCAAGGGGATGACAGGGATGTGCTGAAATTGAGGCCAGGAATTACGGGACCTGCTACTTTGAAGTACAGACTTGAAGACGAGTATCTCGCGAATGCGAGGACGCTCGTCGCTAACCTTAACGTTAACCTTGACCTTAACTCTATGAGTGATCAGGAGGTGGCGGTATGGTATAACGATAACGTGATATACCCCGATAAAGTGCGCCTGAACTGTTATTACTACAGACATTATTCTTTCATCAAGGACATACAGATGATACTCTGCACTGTGCTGGGGAAGAAGATGGAGTATGCCGGGGAAATAATTTAGGGTTCAAGGTTAAGGGTTAATGATTTATGGTTGGGGAGGCAGTATGTGGCGAGGAAGGCGTTCTCGATGTTCAGGAGAATTGGTGATTTAATCAATCATGCAAGGATATTCCCGTTGGACTCATTGAGGTTCTTTCCAAATATCATGTTCAATGGTGTAAGGAGCGTGATGAGAGGGGAAGGGTGAAATTATTGAGAGCAGATAGTTTACTTCTTGAACGCAAATTAAATATGGTTGTACCTTTAAAAAGCAATCTCTCGATTCCTGGAACCAGGTTTCGTTCTTTTTATACATTCGACTGTGGCAACACAGTGGCGGTGTATGATGTAACCTCGATTTATGGCCTTAATCAGTTGATAGGTCATACAAAGTTTAATAACAAAGAATACGGTGAGGTGTTATATCGGGGTGAAACAAAGCTTCATTCTGGCCTTGTGCCGTCACTTTTCAGAGGATGTAAGGGTACGACGAGATGGGATCAAGTATCTCCACTTGTAAACAAAATTTTGAAATCAGATGAAATAAAGAATGCGATGAACGCAGGGGGAGACCATAAATTGGCACGACATAAGGCGGAAGGGATGCTTCAACATTATGGTATTCAGACAAGGTTCATTGATCTGGTTGATAATCATTGGGTTGCGTTATGGATGGGGTTAAACAAATGTTGCGAGACCAAGAAGATACAACATTATTATCACTATGAGAGACGTAGAATACCTTTAGTGGAATTGGTTACAGGGAAGCCAATTAAAGATGAAGACTTGTATCAATATATCCTAATGCTGGCGCTCCCGAAGTCGGTTAATCCTCCAATAGATGGAATTGAGTTGACAGACGAGTTTGTAAAGATAGATTTAAGGCAGGCATTACCCTCGGTATTTCTTAGGCCACACTCGCAGCATGGGTTGGTGGCGAGAAAGAAGGTCAATCCAAGTAAATATGCAAAGGATTATGACATGGCAACGCAAGTGATAGGGATTTTAAGGATAAGGATAGATTTTGCAGACCAGTGGCTTGGTAACGGACAACTGCTTTCGCAAGACAATCTGTTTCCAAACGCAATGAATGATTATGGGTATGATTTGTTACTGCAGTTGCCTAAAGACTTCATTCCAAAAAACTTTGCAATAGCGAAATATGTCTGATAGAACATTTCGCGTACTGGAGTTATTAAGAAAATATGTTGTTATGTTTTTGAAGTGGATATTTGACAGAGTAGTTGCCTTGGTGGGACTACTTTTTTTGTGGCCTATATTGCTGATAGTGGCGGTGCTGGTGAAGGTGAAGATGCCGGGCGGCCCTGCGTTCTTTGTGCAGAAGAGAGTGGGGAAGGGCGGCAAGTTGTTCAACTGCCACAAATTCCGTTCGATGACGGTGAAGCATAATGGCAGCACAGTTTCCGTGGCTGGGGATTCTAGAATCACACCTCTTGGAGCTAAATTAAGACACTGGAAGCTAGATGAACTGCCGGGGCTGTGGGATGTGCTCATCGGTAATATGAGTTTCGTCGGTCCCCGCCCCGATGTGCCCGGGTATGCAGATAAGTTGCAAGGGGATGACCGTGATGTCCTGAAACTTCGTCCTGGTATCACTGGGCCAGCAACGTTGAAATATAGGCTGGAAGATGAGATGATTTCTGAGTATGTGACTCAGAAACAGGCCGCTGGTGATACACGACCCATGCAGGAGATAGCTGTAGAGTACAATGATACTGTTATTTACCCAGACAAGGTTCGGTTGAACTGCTATTACTACAGGCACTATTCGTTTGTGAAGGATATACAGATGATACTCTGTACTGTGCTTGGAAAGAAGATGGAATATGCGGGAGAGGTGATTTAGTTTCATGATTCACGTTTCAAGTGGTTATGAAAGGAATACTAAAAGGTAAAGGTAAGAATGATTCGCTGGTTACACATATCAGACCTTCATTTGGGTAGTACGGATTTCTCTACAGACGAGTTGAGAGACGAGTTGCCCGTATTCCTCAGAAAAGAGGGATTCAGGTGCGACTATGTGTTCTGCACCGGCGACATCAAGACCGCCGGACCAGGTGACAAAGGATTCACGGATGACATGGCAGCGTATCTGAAAGATATATGTATGGCTGTTGGAGTGCCAGTAGAAAAGCTTTTTATCGTGCCAGGTAATCATGACATCAACAGAGAAATCAATACAAGGAAAGATGCCATCAAGAAGGTGATGTTCCAACGCTGGGGCTATTATGACCCGGCAAAGGGAATCATCAACCCTGAAGACATGGTTGCTATCATGGAGGGAGAAAAGGACTTTGTCGATTTTGTTAGCAAGGTGTTGCCAACCGACCGAGTTGCGCTCTATGGTAATCCAGAAAGACCTCACTTTACAGTTGAAACGGAGGACTTCAACATCCTTCATGTAGATACTAACATTGCCCATACTGAAGGGCAGGAATCTACTGATCTGATTGTTGGTACTCATGCACTCTATAAGGAATTAAAGCAGCTGAACGAGCATAAACCAACCATTCTGCTGACTCACTATCCTTTTACCTCATTACTGCAGGACGAGAATAAATATCTTTCGGCTGTGCTTCAGAAGAATGAGATAAGACTATGGCTTGCTGGCCATGAACATGACCAAGTGCTTCAGCGAATTCACTATCTTGATCAGTTTCAGGCCGGAGAGCTAAGACATGAGGATAAGGCGAATGCGACAATCCTTATAGGAGAATATAATCCAAAGACATGTAGGGGATATGTGACCGCTTATTCTTGGTTTCCAGAAGGATGGGCAAAGTATCCACTGCTCGATTTGGATAACAAGAGTCACGTCGACCGTTATGATTTTGAACTGAAGCCAAAAGCCTTTGACGGCCATTCAAAAGAATATGTTGCAGCTCAGGAGGCTAATAAGGAACATTATCACAGATTACCTAATGTGGTTGAAAAAGCACTTCTGCCATCCGTCGTTGATGACGATACGCTTACAACGCTTGGTGAGCTGCTGGAAGAATCGTGGCAGACTGATAAACCGCATGTCATTATGTTGGCCGATGGCGGTATGGGTAAGACCACAATGCTTCTGAATTATTGTAGAGAAACCGATGATGCTGTATTGTATGCATCAGCAGAAAACTTAGCAACCTGCGGAATTGGTATCGAAGAGTACCTGAGAGACCGAATTTATGAGGGTGATAAGGAACTTATGCATAACAGTCTGTTGGTAAAAGGCACAAGGCCAACACTTACGCTGATTGTGGACGGTCTGAATGAGGTAGACGGACGCTCGGAGAACTTGTTTATCAGGGATATACAAAGGCTTAACACACTAAACGGTTTGAGAATTGTAGTGTCATCCCGGTCGAATTTTACGTTACGTTATAGTATGACCGGCTATAGGCCAACAACATTACAGCCTTTAGAAGACGATCAGATAAGCAGCTATTTCTCAACGGACGAATGGAATAGAATTGTTGGTTCCGTGTCGCTTCATCGTTTGTTGAGAAACCCGATGATGGTGACAGTGTATAAGGAAATTTGTCCTGTCATTGAAGAATATCGAAATGTAGAGTTCTTAGACTGGACATTGCCAGTAAAAAACTCAACGGATTTGTTCCACGATTATTATGTGGCTCAGATAGCTCTGATGATGAAACGCGGCGCTGTTGAAGGTGGCAAAATACTGCAAGCAGCGATTTGTCTCAGGAGAGTATTGCCAGATATTGCTTATGTCTATGAACGTGAACGCAGGATGAACCTTCAAGATAAGGACTTTAGGGAAATGTTAAGCAACTTGCTTCAAAATATTTCCATCAATGAAGGCGAGTTTGCATCAATACAGGAGTACTACCGACAAACGGAACTGCCTAATTTGAATACATTAAGCGTCACCGAGTTGCTCATTACAGAATTAAGGTTGCTTTATCGGGAAAACGGAATCACGGCTTTCCCACACCAGATGTACCGGGACTATTTGTCTGCTCAGTGGATTATGCGCCAGTCAGAAAATTCTGCTAACATAGAAGACTTGTGGAATAGCAGACAATTTCCATATTCAGTGATGACACATATCAGACAAGGAAGTGGTGCCTATTGGCACGATGGCATTGCCTCTACTGTTCATCAAGTGGAACGGGGTAGAAAAGACGATAATAGTCGAAATCTTATAGAGAATCTTTTGTTGTGTTTCCCTGCTACTGATGAAAGTGGCGTGCCAGACTATTCCGGGTTATGGCTTAAGGGACATCAATTGCCTGTCAACAATGTGGGTGCAGAGAAGATTACATTGAGAGAGGCAGAAATTGACGAGGTAACACTTGGATTATCGTCAGGTGATTTGAAATTGCATCTTCACCTTTGCTTGTCAGAGAATCACGAATATCTTGCCACTATCGTTGAAAAAGAATTCGGACAAGGTCGAGAACTGAATATCTTCTCACTGAACGATTATTCATTGGTATATGCTTATTCTCTGGATAAAAAGATTGCCAAGATAGAATTTCATGGAAAAAGGCTATTTGTTGTTGCAAGCAATCTGTTGGTATTTGAATATAACGAAAGAGAAGGCTGGCGCTATACAGGAGAGATTGGAGGGAGCCGTGGAACCGTGATGCAGCGATTGGCGAAAATTATATTGGCTGATGATGTACTGTATATGTATTATAACAATCGCTTGGTGACGTATCATCTTTCTGACTGCCATCGTATTGGAATTGCGAATGGAAAGTTCTGGGATAATCTTGCAGAAGGCGAAGACGTTACTTCATTAGGACAGACTATCCCATGGAATAAAGGACGTCGAAGGCAAACTGACATCGTGTCGGAAGTTGGTGATGATACTTATCGGGTGAGATCGTATGGTGACGGGCGATTATCGGTAGAATGTGGTGATGAGATAGACTGTGTGCTGGCGCAAGGTAAAACCCTGTTGCTGGATGCTGCTATTTCAGGAGATGGGAAACGTGCGGTGACGCTAGGATTACATCTTCAGGGAGGTAAGAGGAAGGTGCAACTATGGGATTTGGACAATGAGCAAAAGATAGCAGAATTGGAATGCCCACCAGTAATAAAAAATATCCACTTGTCGGAAACCGGTGAATGGATTTTAGGAGAAACAGAAGGAAAAACGTGGGTTTTTTATTGTGAGGACGCTATCGAATTCTGGTATGATGAACATTTTGTCTCGAATCACGCAGGGAGGCTTATTACCTATGAAGACAATGTGATAAGAAGGAATGGGCAATCTTTGAGTTTATTCAACCTGTTTAATGGAGGAGAAACGGAATTGGATTGCCCTGTGGCGAATCCCAAGTTGGTATGTTTTCTACCAACTGGTGATTTGGCTGCAGTAGATAGTAGTGGACGGATGCTGGTATGGAATAGTACCTGGAATGGGAATCGGCTAACTAGATCTATGGAAGGACAAGAAATATTGTCTATCCAAGCCATTCATGGTCAGCCCTACATAGCTGTTTTTACAAAAGATCAACTGATAAGAATTTATCACACAGGAAATGGTCAATGCCTAAGGAAATATGCTGGACACTCAATTGCCAAGCAGGTAGTGGTGCATCAGGAGATACCGTTGATTGCTGCATCAGACGGATTCCGTCATTTGGAAACTCGTAACTACTACGAGAAGACTGCTGGAGGTAGAAAGATGGGCTGGTGGTATGAAAATAAGTACGAGCCCAAAGGGCATGTCATTGATGGTGATATATTGGATATCGCTTTTAATGTGAGGAATCAACAACTTGTGGCAATATTGGCCAATGGTAAGATCATGTTTTGTAATGACAAATATTGCGAATATCAGGATTCATTACAAATCATCACGGCATTGAATGTAGATGCCTATGATTTTAGTGAATGTATTTGTTCAAAGGAAATAAAAGAACTGTTGAGACGTAATGGAGCTTTAGTAAATTAGAACCCAAAGAAAGAAATAAAAAAATAATACTATGTCAGAAAGAAAGAGAATTTATCTGTGCCTTGCTCACATGAGCGAGGACGGAATGGAACAGAAGTACGTTAAAGAAGCATTCGATACCAATTGGGTAGTTCCCCTGGGCCCGAATGTGAATGGGTTTGAGAAAGACCTTGAAGAGTTCGTCGGCGAAGGAAAGCGTGTGGTTGCTTTGTCAGCCGGTACGGCAGCGGTGCATCTGGGACTGCTGGCCTCTGGCGTCAAGCCAGGTGATGAGGTCATCGTGCAGAGCTTCACGTTCTGCGCATCAACGCACCCCGTGACCTATCTGGGAGCCACCCCCGTGTTCGTGGACTCAGAACCCGACACATGGAACATCGACCCGGAACTTTTGGAGAAAGCCATTATTGATCGTAAGGAGAAGACAGGAAAGTATCCTGCAGCTATTGTTCCAGTGGCTCTCTACGGTATGCCATATAAGGCTGACCGCATCATGGAGATTGCCAATAAATATGGAATCCCCGTGGTGGAAGATGCCGCTGAGGGCTTTGGCTCGAAGTACAAAGGTCAGACGTTGGGCACATTCGGTAAATATGGCGTACTGTCGTTCAACGGCAACAAGATGATTACCACCTCCGGCGGTGGCGCACTTATCACCGAGGATGAGGACCATTGGCGCGAAATCATGATGTATGCTACTCAGTATCGTGAGAGCTACCCCTACTACCAGCATGAGAAGATAGGATATAACTATCGTATGAGTAATATTTGTGCAGGTATTGGTCGTGGTCAGATGACAGTGGTGAATGACCATCTCGCTCATCATAAGCATGTGCAGGCTCTTTATGAGGAACTTTTGAAGGACGTGAAAGGTGTTCATGTGCACAGTCAACCAGATGAATGGTCAATGGTCAACGGTCAACGGTCAATGGTTTACGACAGCAACTACTGGCTGTGCACCATCACTATTGACGAGAACGTGAAGGTGAAGGGCCAGGAGGATGCTTATAAGACCATTGTGACGGGTGCTGTCGGTGGTGCAGCCGGTGTCATCCATGCTGCTGCCTCTGCTCATACCGATTGTGAGCCCAATGCCAACGTAGAAGCTATGCGAGTAGCACTCGACAAGGCGCAGATTGAGGCAAGACCTGTATGGAAGCCGATGCACAAGCAGCCTTGCTACAAAGATGTCCCTGCTTATGTTAATGGCGTATCAGAAGCTTTATTCAAGGTTGGCATGTGTCTGCCTGCCGGTCCATACGTCACCGATGATGATGTAAGGTACATCGTTGACACCATCAAGGCAAACATCATCGGATGAAAGACTTCCTAAAAGGGGTATGGGCGTTTTGCTCATACCTCTTTTGGCCGCAATGGGGAAGAAAGCGCCGTGCAGAACAGCAGGCATATGAGGCTCGCCTCGACGAGGCGATGAAGCAGAAATAAGAAAGCATGTACTCTGCCTTCCGTAGGGGAATCTGTGCTCATCTGCTGAAGCCGAGGGCGTGAATTTGCCTATTAAGACCATCATATTGTCATACGCCATGGATCAAGGACGACCAGGCAAGTATCTCTCGAATGCTAGGCTGAAGAATATTATCGGAAGAGTGGGCCGTGCAGGACGAGAGCGGTATGGGACGGTGATAGTGCCAACAGTATATAGGAATAGTTATCTAATGAAACTACTCAAAGAGGCATTAAGCCCAAATGACCGCCATTTAGAGAAGATGAGAGGCACACTCTATGACTTGATAAATTATCTTGTAAGTAAGAAGATTATCAACAATGATGCTGACGTTAATCAGTTGCTGTCTGTGACCACCTTTTCGGATGCTATCGATGAAATGATTATCAGAAGCACGGATGACAATTTGGAAAATCTGGATGTTGATGTGATGGTCACAAACTCACTTGCATACACATTGTCGGACGATAACAAGAAGGAAGCCCTGAAAAAGGTATTTGGTGTGAGATATAATGAGTTGAAGGCAAATACAGAAGATGATAAGTACCAGCTACTGAAAGCGACAGGACTCAATATGAGAGAATTGGAGTATTTGGAGGGTTATATGACAGAAGATAAGATAGCCATTGCAACAGAAGCTAGCACAGTGCTTGATGAAGACTTTGTGTCATTGATGTTAGATTGTGTGATGGGAATGCCTTCTGTAAAAGACAGACTAGAATATGACTCCAAGAAAAAGCAAAAGTTGTTGGCAGATATAGAAAGACTTAAGCATGTAGCTATATTGTGGATGAAAGGATTGCAGTACCATGAGATAGCGAGGGAAGCAGAGATCGGTGTGGACGAAGCTATTCTACTAGTGATGTACTTGCAAGGCACGGTACACGACAAGACAGCAAAATTGCTGGCCTATCTTCGCGAGGCAGAAGGGCTTGATAACCCAATGACCCTGTATTGGCCCGAGTATCTCAGGCTTGGCATATGTAGAAGACTGATGTATGAATTTCATAAGTTGAAGATTTCAGAGAGAATACAACTGCACGTCCTGATGCAGTATTATCTGAAATCGGGCCATAATATTAATGCATACGATTTTATGAAGCAGTTTTTGATAGAGGAAAAGAACGACATATATTCATATATGAGAAATGAAGGATATCCAAGAATGGTTATTAATAATCTGATGGATACTATAGGTTTTATTGAGAGAAATGAACAGCAAAAATAAAGCTCCAGAACGATTATGTTAGACTATAAGAAAAGCAATCCCGTGAAGTTTTATGACGGGGATGAGAATCGCGTGGTGAAAGAAACTCGCTACGACAAAGACTCTATTTTCACCAACCAGTATGACCGTGCAATTGATATTATTAGAGATTTTTGGTATTATGGCGGTGGTAGGAAATATATCTCTACACCGAATATCGTGGCTTTCTGCGGTGACCGTGGCGAGGGAAAGACATCATGCATGTTGTCGCTGACAGAACAATTGCCGCAGGCCTTCGATGATGAGACGTTTGATATACTAGAACCTATAGACCCATCGTTTTTTGATGAGCAGCATAACATTTTGGAGTTGGTGCTTGGCCAGATGTACAGCCGTTTTTTGAATGCTAAAGGCTATGCCGATAAAAGAGAACCGCTGCTAGCCAGTTTCAATTTAGTGAAGAATTGTCTGAGAACGCTGACGAAGGGTTCAGAAAATGTTTATGATGCCATAGAAGAGTTGGACGAGCTCGGGAACAGTATGTCGTTACAGACGCTGATGAGCAAACTGATTGACGCTTATCTGGGATATGTGGGGAAAGAAAACCTTCTGGTAGTCATAGATGACATGGACTATAATTGGAGTGGAGCCTACGAAATGACGCAGATGATATACAAGTATCTGAGCCATCCGAATTGTATTCTCTTTATTTCTGTCAGTATCAGTCAAATGGTGGAAGTGATAGAGACTAGTTTTAAGAACGAACTCCGGCCAATGGGCGGTGTGTCCAATTTCTATGAAGTGGCCTACAAGTATGTTGAAAAATTGCTACCTTTACAGAACCGTGTGGAAATGCCCCATGTGTATGACCTGTGTGACCGTAAGCTGGAGTTTTATAAGAGCAGGAGCGACAAGAGTCCATACGTGACATACGAAACCATCAAGGAAGGTGTGGTGAACGAAATATTCATCAAGACACGTTACCTATTTTATAACTATCAGGACGGCGTGTCGCAGATAGTGCCTCGAAACCTGCGAATGTTGCGTCAGTTGCTGGGTATGCTGAACGGCATGGATGTTTATCATAAAGACTGCGAGGATCCGATAGAACGGGAAGTTAGTCAGCAAAACAAGCTGATGTTTCAGTCGTATTTCTTTACTAACTGGACCCGCCAACTGACTAAGAAACATCAAGGTTTTGTTAAAACCCTGATGAGATTACAAGATGTAAGTCAGGTGAACAAGATTGTTGTCAGCTATTTGAAAGACTTACTGCCAGAGGGTAATACCACGCTGTTTGCCGATATTACCAAGGAAGCCAACTACAGTTATAATATCTCTGTGGGCGATGTGTTTACTATGCTCAACTACATTGAGCGTAATCCAAAGGACGACAATGACCAGTTGATGGTATTCTTTCTGAAGAGTTATTACTCCATGCTGCTGTACCATTATTACGATGAGATTACCGAGGACGTAAAGGTGCTCCATTCGGAAGGAGGTCAGAGTGGTATATACAGAACGGACTCATGGTTTAAGGGAACAAATAAGTTGCAACGCTTTGTGAACGGAGCCTATTTCCAGTATAATCACGGTGAGTTGCTGAAAGGCAAAGTTTCTGTAGGAATGGATTTGGAAAAACATGACGTAACGCTGGACTGTGACCAGTTCGGTGTAAGCAAGCATGTACCGACCATATTGATGAACGATGTGGCGGTGATACTGCACAAGAAAGATACTGATTTGACGCAAGAAGACAAAGCCAAGGTTAACAGGGCGGAATTGTTTGTCCTAATGGTATCATGGGGAGCGGAGCGAGAAATATCGAGTGACGTGAAGAAGCAGCGCGATTTCCCACAGCCGCACCACTTGGTGAGATTCAACGAGCAAACGGAATCGTATATGTTTGATGTGATGGCCCCGTTTACCAACCACATCAACCTACAATTTGTATACGATCGATTCAAGAGTCTGACGGGCGACCTGTATCACTATGCCTACAACAGAGAATGGACTCTTCTAAGGCAGATGATGGCCGTTGTAGTGGAAGATGATGACGAGAAGGGACTCGAACATCAAGAGATGCGCCTGGCTTCAGATGCCCTTATCCGTAATGCTGAGGTATTGACCTCGATGAAAGAGAAGATTATGAGCCTTGCTTCGTCGGGGGGAGATGCTACGGAACTTACCCTGTTGATAGCAGACTTCTATGAGAAAATCATGAATTCAGAGATGGTGACATACGCCACGGCACCAGGTGAAAAGCCATATACCATCAATTTCAAATTTCTGAAGCCAGTTTGTAAACTGCTGAGAGAAACGGATGCTGGTGAATTCTTTACATTGGTGATGCAGTCGCAACTTTTGAGAGAACAGGGAAGAGGATCCAGTTCGTCAGACTTGTAAATATGGATTTTATCAGAGCATCCGTCAAAGCGCTATTCTACGACTATCCTGTAGATACTGCCATTCAGATAGTGATTACAGGTTATCCATTGCTCACGGGCGTGTTTCCCCAACTGGTGAACGCTCGGGAACGCAATTATACCCAAGCTAGTGTTGAAGCTCTGAGGATGAAGCTATGCAACGAATGGATGGGGGGTGGTTTAGCTGTGGACGGTATTGACGAGATGGTAATGGCTTTGCAAATGCCATGGCTGTATGCCAGCAATACACTGAATACAGATATTGATGACCCAACGGTAATGTTCCGTCACCTGTTTAGGTGGAATGAACTGTCCAGATTTGTTGGCGAGGACTTTATGACTGTGAATTATCTGGCCAAGAGAGATGTAGAAAAAGGTGTGGCCCGAGATTATTTTGAGTGGGATGCGGTGCTGCCTCATGACGATGCTGACCTTAATAAAGCACTTAGAGAAGGCGGCAAGGGGTGGTGTGACATCCATTTGCACCTTAATGCGACAACCGATGTGTTTGAACTGAGTTGGGTGACACTGATGAATCATATCAAAGACCGCAAAGATGATTTTTCGAAATTGAAACATCCGCTTGATAGTCCGTTACTGGTGACCAAGACGTACAATTACGAAGATTTGTACCGATGGTGTGTGTTGGCGGCGATGATACGTTGGGAGTTGTTCAAACGCTATACAAGAAATAGGGTAGAGGCCTTTGGGGAATTATTTGAGGAAGATTTTTCTCGTATGGCCAGACTAGTGCCGATGTACTTCAGATATGAACTGCGTGATTTGCAGTGTTTGATTACCGATGCAGGTAAAAAATCTATGAAGACAAGCGACGGCGAAGTGTTGGACTATGCGATATTGGATAGTAACGTTGGAAAACGATATGAACAATCCCCATTTATGATATATCATGGGGAAAGATGGTTGCTCTATCAATACTACTACGATTATTGGAAAGGAGATGCCGACAGGAAAAAGATAGGGAAATATGTATATTTGTATGAACTTATCAAGAACCAGTTGCGGCGAGAGTTACTTCAAGTGAACGATTTGCCTGGGCTTGGGAACTTTCAGGACTATAACAATCGTAAGAGTTGGATGATGGAAGATGGTATTTGGTCATCAGCTCAACGCTATGCTGTCCAAACCACAATGTCTGGAGTGGACGACGGGATGGAGGCACGCATAACGCCACAGAAGAACGTAGATGATTATAAAGACCTATTGGATTTTGACTACCACAAACATTTGTTTGGCGGATCAGAGTTTACGACGGAAGCCGATTTGAGAGAGCGGATGACCTTTGTCGTTCACTTTCTGAAAGAGAGATGTGATACGAATAACTGCCATAGTAAACAAAGAGCACACAACAGGAAGCAAGGTGAATTGCTGATGGAGCAATTCTACAAGAAAGAAACGGAAAAAGGTCTACCACACAGGATAGTGGGTATAGATGTTGCTGGAGGAGAGACCAGATGCCGACCTGAAGTGTTTGGCCACTTGTTTCGTTATTGCAGGAAGATGGGCATGAAGAACTTTACTTATCATGTAGGCGAAGATTTCTATGATGTGACAGAGGGCTTGCGCTCAATCGATGAAGCAGTCAGATACTTGCAGTTGCAGGAAGGAAATCGGTTAGGACATTGCATCGCATTAGGTATTGATGCTAAGCGATACTATACTCAGCGGCATAAGATGGTGGTGATGCCCAAGCAGTTGCTTTTAGATAATATCGTGTGGTTGTTGAACTTCTGTAAAGAATGGAGAATAGGCTTGTTGGGATTGAAAGATGAATTGGATGCACTGGCAGGTAAGCTGTATAAAGAAATTGGTTATGAGCAACCCTATGAGATTGAGAGTTACCTTAGGAGCATGCTGTTGCGTAGCAATGACTTCAAAACCTATGAGAAGGCCAGTAGTTGTTGGCTTATAACGACGTATGATGACAGTCCAGAGGTGCAGGAAGCCTTGGAAGACAGCAAGGCCAGACGGCTTTGTGAACAATATTTTATGGATTCTGACGTTTATATAAATGGTTTTCAGAGTTCTGAGGACTTCAAAGTCCCCTATAGGTATGAACGCGTCATCAAGAAAGTACAGAATCGGATGATGAAGCTACTGAAAGGTAAGAATATATTCATAGAGACCACACCGACATCTAATGTAAGGATAGGGCGGTTGGGGCAGTATGACGAACTACCGTTGTTCAGATTCTCAAAAGTCAGGATACGTCCCAGTCAGGACATTCTCATTTCGGTGAATACTGACGACAAAGGCATCTTTGCCACGTCGTTGCATCGTGAGTTTTCGCTGTTGGCTTTAGCCTTGGTGAAGCAAAGGCATAAGGGTAAAGTGACTAAATGGGATAGACAAGCAGTTTTCCAGTATATAGGACATTTGGCAAGAGCTGGCCAAGAACAAAGATTTAGAGCATGAAAATGGAGCATAAGAAATATGAGTTGTCAGAATCGCTGCAGCGCATGGGTGACATTTTAAACGGTAAAGGTGAAGTATACCGCAAGTTTCACTATATACCACAGGAAGGTATATCAGTTGAGCATAGAGGCTATTTCGTAGATTGTGCTGTTATAGCGTCGAGGCTTTACTTCCACACCAATGAGATTACTCCATTGGGAGTGGCAAAGGTCTATGACATCTATATTAATGAGGCGAGATGTATCATGGCCGAACATGAGTTGTGTGACAAAATTATCCTGCATGGCAATACAATTATCGGAATTTACAATTTCGGTTCTGAAGGTTTCCTGAATGAGTTGCTGGATGTTGCCGGAAGACTTTGTTCATTACCAGATGTTATTAATGCTAAGGCAGGAAGGAGAATTTCACCGTTGATAGGAAATGTAAGCTCCTTGGAGGCGGGTTCTCTGTTTGCCGTGCGTTCTGATGAAGGTCTGGATTTCTTTGGCGGTATGCTGAATAGGGCTGAGGACTGGATAGTGAAGCAAGGCGGAGATGAGAAAGAGCCCAAAGGTCTGTTTATTTCCCAAGTAGTATATGAAAATCTGAAAGAGCAGTACCAGAAGTTTTTTCAGTTGTCTGATTCCGAAGGTTTGTATCATGGGTATATAGAGAATATAGGTATGGCACGATGGGTGAAGGAGCAGTAATAGAGGGTTGGATAATAATGGGAATCCCGTTTACGCAGGGCCAAGGCCCTACGCTAGGTTATACGCCCCCGTTGGGGGCATTGGTGAACCAGAGTGACCCAGTAAATGACCCAGTAAATGACCCAGTAAATGGTGAGATAAATGGTGAGATAAATGGTGAGATAAATGCTCTTAGTAGTGCATTAAGAGATGTATATCTTATAGTTAAAAGTAATCCTGGAATAAAAATTAGGCAGGTGGCTGATGTCAGAGGTAGGTCGGAATCTACAGTTGGAAAGCAACTTGGTGAATTGGTAGAAAAGGGTATTATAGAATATCGTGGAGCCAAGAGAACTGGCGGGTATTATGTAAAATGAGCTGAATATCCCCCATAAAACTTTGGGTTTTCCCCGAAAAATACGGGGTTGAAAATCGAGAAAAAGCAAAGAATGCTTGATTTTAAGGAGGTTGGAGTGAATGTGCTATTCCCCGAAAAGGAACCTGAAAACCGACTAAAGTTTATGGTGAGATAAATGGTGAATTAAATGGCAAGATAAAACAGCAAGATAAACAATAATAAACTATAATCACAGAAAACTATGGTTCACGGTTAAAGGTTCATGGCAACTAAGGGTTAATGGTTCAAGGATAATGATTCAGGGTTAAAGGCAATACTGGTTCATGGCAACTAAGGGTTAATGGTTCAAGGTTCATGGAATGAAACGCCAAAATGGCATTTCAAAAATGAAATCAATTAATATGGGAGAGCAATACTTTAAAGGCGTGTTGGCCGGTTATCTTGGGGCGAACTTTATGTGTGCCCCTATAACCGAATGGCAGATAGATATCATCAAAGAAAACATTTCGCATTATTGTGAGGCGACAATAGACCATTCCCAGTTCTCATATCAAGAGAAAGAAGACCAAAAGCGCCAGATGAAGCAAAGCCTGGAAGTGTATATCCAAGGCGTGAAGGATGAAATGAGAACGATAATATGAAGCTATGACTTTATTTTCAGAAAGATACGGATATACAAAACCTGCTGAGGTTCTGATAAGAGAAACAATAACTAAAGAGATTGAAAATGCTCTTTGTTCGAGTTTTGATGTGTTAGAAGAAACCCTCCGTAGGAGAAATTATGCAAATCGTACTGAGATATATAAGGACATGGAACTGTTCTTATGGACAGATTTCCTTAATCAAAGATATAACGATTTCTTTGCCGATTATGGTGGCCATATGATCGTCGCTACTCAAGTGCTGAGAGATAGTCGTTATGAATGGTTCCGAAAACTTAATATGGTTGAACTTTCAGTAAAATGGTTGTTTGCTATTGGTGAAAAAGATCCATTATTGATTAAATTAACCAACGCTTTCATTTCAAGGATTAATCATGAGTTTGAACGTTTAAATTATGCATATCGTTTTGTCGGGAAGGAAATAGTTGAAATAACATCGAAAGAAGAAATTGTAGCAATTGAAACGTCTCTTAAGAATAGTGAAAACAATGTAAGATTGCATTTGCAGTCAGCTTTGAGCTTATTGGCAAAGAAACCAACTGGTGACTACAGAAATTCTATCAAAGAATCAATATCTGCAGTCGAAGCTGTTTGCCGGGATTTTACAGGAAAGAACACCTTGGGTGAGGCCTTGAATGAAATGGAGACCTCTGGTATCTCAATTCCGAAAGTTTTGAAACTTGGTTTTGACAAGCTATACGGGTATACTAATGACAAGGAAACAGGTATTCGTCATGCATTGATGGATAATGATGGTACATATATCCCATCATCTTCAGAAGCTATTTTTATGATTGTTTCATGCTCTGCATTTATTAACTATTTGTATGCAAAGAGAGCACAATGATTCAAGGCGAGAGGTAGCTGGCGGGATATAATGAGGTGAAGAATTTCATTATAAAGAACAAGCGTAATCCTTTGAAGCACTGGAGTTCGGCGCGGTGATCCTAGAAGTGAAAGATGGCGCCTTTAGACCACTGGATGAGGTTGAAGTGACAACAAGTAAAAAAGACTTATGACTAGGCAGGAACTACTTGAAACAAATGTGTCCTGGATATCATGCACCACTTCTAGGCAGGTGATGCATTTCCCGTTGAAAATGGCATTAGCTTCCATTAAAAACGGTACGCAGAAAGAGGATATTCTGCGTATGAGAGCCGTTGTAGATGCTAATCATGCGGAGTATGACAGCATTAAGGGCACATTGCCTGCCAACATATTTTCCGGTAAGTTTGAAGGTGGTCACGGAGCAGTCAACAATACGGAATACAACCGACTGCTAACCCTAGATATTGACAAATTGGATGAAGAGCAGATGAAGAAGGTTAAGCAGAACTTGCTTGACGATCCATATGTTTTCTCTTTCTGGCTTTCACCATCAGGGAAGGGGTATAAGGGCTTAGTGCTGCTGGATTATGGGGACATTGAACTAGTGGACAAAGTGTATTGGCACCGGGAAGCTTTTAACCAGTTGAACAAGTACTTCAGGGAGGAGTATGATATAGAACTTGACATCAAATGCAAGGATGTTCCAAGACTCTGCTTTGTGTCATACGACCCGGATTTGGTGGTGAAGGAGGAGTTGACGGCCTTTGAAGTGGAAGCCATTGAAGAAGTGGTAAAGGCAAGAAAAGTTGCGGAAAAACACAAAAAAGCATTTGCCGGCTATAAGGGGAATGGTACATATAAACGCATCAGACCAGGTCGCAACCTGCAGAAGGACCGCGACACAGTTAGCGCTATTGTGAAGTACCTTGAAAAAGGTAAGATTTCCATTACTCCCAATTATAACGATTGGTTTTGTGTGGCAATGGCTATAGTGACGGCATTCAACTATGATGTGGGTGTGAGGTATTATATGAGGTTGTGTCGTCTGGACGGCCCCAAACACGATGAGAAGGCCAGCTTGTCAATGCTACAGTATTGTTATGAACACAGTAATTTTGATATAACGCTGGGAACACTGATTTACCTGGCCCAGCGAAAGGGATATAAATTTAATTATAAGGCAGTACCTAAGAGGGACACCGGTTCGGACGAATAGTCTGAATTGCACCCGCGTACGGGTGAGAGCAGCAGGGACCTTCCATGACCACAAGGTTATGGCCCTTCTCACCAACAGGGAAGGTATATAATCATAGTAATGTGATTGTAGTTTGTTCGGAGTTTTGCTTACGGGGACTGCCTTTTTTATGATGAAAACGTTTGGGGAATATATTTCGTTTTGGGCAGTGGCTGACGTGCTTATAAGTAAGCGCGTTCAGCTCTGCGACAAACGGCACAAGAAGCACCAACTGCATCTGTTGTCGCCTGCAATGAGTTTGGGGCAGATAACTGATACGGAGCAGTTGTTGCTTTCTATGATGCCTCCCCGGAAAAGTTGGGTAAGTCTTTCAACCAAGACACGTTTCAGACAGTTGGAGGATGGAAACCGACAACGGAAAGCGGCGGCCAAGTGTAACTGGCAGGCAATCAAGTGGACGATTAAGAAGGATTTAGCATGTGATGCAGAATTGCCTTATTTGTTAAGGCTGAACGATTTTGTAGGGAAAATACAGGAGCGGGTACATGAAGAGCATTTTACATTCGATATGCCAGTTTTGTTCCCGGATGTGAAAGATGAGAGTAGTTGCCGGCCGCTTTGTAGGTTTGAGAGCCTGGAGGATTCCGTGATTCTGATACTGGCGAACAAGTATTTGACAGAATTGTATAATGAGCTGTTCTATGAGGAAAGTCTTGCGTTTAGAAGTAAACGCCTATACCACGGGGAAGAAAACTGCGTGACCGCCCACCATCATGCCATTGTGCGGATGAAGGAGTATAGAAAGTTGTTTGACGGGAAACAGCTTTATGTGAGCGAATGTGACCTGCAGAAGTTCTACGACACAGTGAGCCATAGCGTGGTGCGGAAATGCTACTACGGACTGCAGAAGAAAGCCTCAAACGAGAATCCCGGACTGGAGTTTGACGAGATTAACCGTGTTTTTGAGGCTTATCTGAGTTGTTATAGCTTCCCGAAGAATGTATATTGCAAGAATGCGGATAGGACATTCTGGGAGGAATATAAAATTGATGAGAAGCAACGTCGTTTCAAATGGGTGGAAACGAAACTACTGGCTAAGAATCGTAGGGGATTAATGCATTTGCAGATAGGCGTGCCACAAGGCGGTGCTTTGTCTGGTTTGATTGCTAATATGGTGTTGAATTCTGTGGACTGGCAGGTTAAACAGAGGATGACAGACAGAGATTTATATCTGCGCTACTGCGATGATATGATTATTATTTCTACCAACAAGGCGCGATGCAAGAAGTTGTTCTCTTTATATTATAATGGAACAAAGAAACTGAAACTGGTGCCTCACGAGCCAGAGAGGAAATTGCAGTTTGGACAGAGGTCTTTCTGGAAAGGTAAGAGCAAAGATGCTTACCCATGGGCAATAGGACGGAAAGATGCAGCTGAGTGGATAGGTTTTGTGGGCTATGAGATGCGGCGAGATGGTGCTTTGAGGATACGCAAGAAGTCATTTCGCAAGGAACTTGACAAACAGACTAAGGTTGTGTTTGAAAAGACATTGAATAAGATCAGGAATAAGAAGCGTGTGTCTAACGACTCCTTGCTGAGTTCGTTAGAGAGTAAACTTATCTCTATGTCTGTTGGGAAGATTTCTGTGTGGAATGCACCGTTTCTGGAGAGTGAGATGTGCTGGAGTGCCGGATTCAAAGAATTGGAAATGAACCCCGTGCTTGAAAAGCAACTTCGAGAGTTGGACCGGCACCGCTGGATGATGTTGGGTGCTGCGAAACGGCGCATTGAAAGTACGAAGGGAAAGATAAAAGGTATTGTCAGGAAAGATCTGGAGCCAAATGAGGAGGATAAAAGGAACCACGATACACATGGTATGGTGCATAGTTATTACTACCAGTTTATGCATGATAAGGATTGACAGACTGACTGTTAGATGCAAACTGGTATGTCGGTTGCTGTAAAATGAAAATTAGATAAGATACAGGTGAAGAGAGGTGGTTTATGGGCTTATGCATGAGGGCTGAGCTCTGAAGTATACCTTCGCGTTGCTCGGCCGCAGTTGCTGCATAAAAGCAGAGGTGGGATGTAAGAGGTTGAAGTGCCGTAATGAAAGCCTAATATGTCCAGTTAGACAAGGAAATCCTGCCGTTGAAGAATAAATTGCCCGATTTCTCAATAAAAGTATTGACCAATCCTTTGCGGGATTGGTTATTTTTGTTATCTTTGTGGGGAGAATACCGTGAAAAAGTGAAGATGGAAAACGATATTTCAAAGGTGTGTTTGCTGCCTATTTGGGGATAGGTTTCATTAGCGGCCCTGTCTACGAATGGCAGATAGAGGCGATCATGTAATAAAATTCTGCGATATGAAGATAGAAGACTTGATAGAAGAGGGAGAAAGCATTTTTTCAAGGAAAACTGAAGGAATGTTAGGTGATTATATCCCAATGGAGTTATTTGATCCATGGAGAAGGAAAGCACTGATGTTTCTTCAGCAAAATTATCCCCAACATCCTCAAGTAAAGACGTTTGAACAGTATGTGGGGGCAAATAACGATTCTTATCATTGTACGGCATGTTTATCAATTTTAAAGGCTTTCCGTGATGTGCAGCCACACAATGTAGATGTGGATTACGAAGGTGAGCTACAGAATATATTCAATAGATTCTTTGCTGTGGCAAAACAACTACAGAGAAGGCATGATAACAGGGATACGCTTTCTATCAAAGATGAATATGATGTTCAAGACTTGCTGAATTCTCTATTGTTACTTCATTTTGAAGATGTAAGGCCAGAGGAGTGGACGCCTTCATACGCGGGTGGCTCCAAAAGGATGGATTTCCTCCTGAAAGACTCCGAAATAGCCATTGAGGTGAAGATGACACGGAAAGCACTGAAGGATAAGGAACTGGGGGAACAGTTGATTATTGATATTGCCAACTACAAACAGCACAAGGACTGCAAATGTCTATATTGTTTTGTGTATGATCCCGAAGGCTTTATCCGTAATCCCCGTGGCTTGGAGAAAGACTTGCAAACGCTAGACAAGGATTTCCCAGTGAGGGTTTTTATCAGACCAGTGTTTTGAAGGGGAGTGACACTTTTGGTTCGGGGTTCATGGTTAAAGATTAATGATTAATGATAAAATGGATATACCGCAAAGATTACAGGAATTTATTGAGAGCGAAGGGAAATCTTGCTTTATGGACATCGGTGGGATTACGCCGGAGTATGTGTATAGGATGTGGGGAGAGTTCAATGATTGCCAGAATAAAAGGTTTTCACAATGAAAGATACTATAACAATCGATAATGAGACCTTCTATACAGATTATGAGATTCCAGATGATAATTCTATCATTTGGCGTTTTCTGGATTTGGCTAAGTTCATCTCGTTGTTGAAAGAGAATGCCCTTTTTATGACACGGGCTGATAAGTTTGAAGATCAGTTTGAAGGTGCAGTATGCGCACTTGAGGATTCGGATAAATATGATGAGGCTTTGATTGAGTATTATTCAGAATGTCTTGAAGGAAAACCGGTTAGTGAAGAACTGATAAAGAATGAGCACTACGCCATTCAAATGATAAGGAAGAACTCGTTTTTGAGTTGTTGGTTTGAGGGTTCTTACGAATCTATTGCCATGTGGCGGTTGTATGCCTCGGGTAAGGATGCAAAAGGTGTTGCCATCAAAACTACGATTGGGCGGCTAAAAAAGGCTATCGGTCGTTATGTTGAGATAGGCAGAGTGGATTATATAGACTATTCAAGAGAATGGCCTAACGCGAATGAGGCACTATGGAGGAAAAGATTGTCGTTTGACTATGAACATGAAGTGCGAGTAAGAATTATCACTGAGGGTGGATTGAGTCCTACTCCTCCTGAGTATATGATGCTCCCAGTGAATTTGGATGAAATGATAGAGTCTGTATTTGTGTCGCCCATGGCAGAATCATGGTTCAAGGATGTGGTTGTTGACGTACTGAAGAAATACGGGTTGGACAAACAGGTGTTTCATTCCGCTCTGGATGACAGGGCGTTGTATTAGAGTGGTGAAGAGAGAAAATAAGATGAATTATGTTGACCATTGAGTATATCCCTATGCATTATTACGATGCTATCATCATCCACTTTACGGATGACGATGGCAATCCACATAATATTATTGTGGACGGCGGTGAAATCAACTCAGCAAAATATTGCTATACCGACCGGCTGAAGGGGAAACTGGAGGAGATCTTCAACAATGGAGAAAGTATAGACCTCTGGGTGATAACCCACATAGACAATGACCACATAGGAGGTCTGTATAACTTCATCAACGACAAGGAGTTCTTCGAAAGCTACCATCAGCAACTGAAAGAGGTGTGGATGAACTATGGCGGAAAAGGAGACTATGACGTGCAACGCGACGGGACAATAGGATACAGCAGCGGAAAGAAACTGCGCGATGTGTTACGAGAAAAGAAAGTCAATGTGAGAGAAGGCATCATAGCAGGATATTCCGCCACCTTTGCAAATGTAGAGATAACAGTCGTAGCTCCCGATGTAGACACATACGACCGCTATATAAAATGGTGGAATGGCAAAGAATTCAAAGAAATGGTGGAGACCACTGACGGGCTGGTGTCGGGCGGCGAATGGGACTATGAAACAGCATTCAAAGACTTTGACCTGAAACACTACGAGGAAGACAAGGATGTGAAGAACAACAGCAGCATTGCCTTTGTGCTGACGTATGAGAAGCACAGAATTCTCTTTGCAGCGGACTCCTGCTCCTCAATACTGATGAAGGGACTGACGGTGGCGAACATGGTGAAGGATGGAAAGGTGAAATTAGACCTGATGCATATACCGCACCACGGCAGCAGCCGTAACAGCTCCTACCGATTCATGGAAGCTATAGACTGCCCCAAATATGTCATTACCGGCAATGGTGAGAACCGTTACAAACTGCCCGACAAAGAAACCATCGCACGACTGAATGCGGCGAACCCGGAAGGATGTGAACTGCATTTCACACAGATAAACAGCAAGCTGCAAGAGATATTTGAGGGTGAGGAAGACTACCATCTGACTGTCTGTGAGGGGGCGGAATTTACGTTTGAAGCGAATGAATAAGGATTTCGACTATTCGGTGAAACTGAAAGCCAGCGATACGGGAAGTGCTGTCTTGATAAAACAGGACGGCGCTTACTACCTGTTGACAGCCGCCCATGTGTGTGAAGGGCAGGCGGAAGGCGACGCTGTGAAGATAACCAGTATTGACGGCAAGGAATGCGTGTATGGCGGACTTGAGCGAGTCGTATCACCAAGCAAAGGCGGAGCAGATGTGTGCGTGATGAAGTTGCCGGAGGATGTGGCAATCAGCATCGCACAGGAGGTGAAGTGTGCTACCTTTGAGGGGTCTGGCTATCCGTGCGAGATAGACGGATTCCCGGTGAATGCCAGCGATAAGAAAATCAGGATAGAGACCGGCTGCAAGATAGCCAAAGAGACGGAGGTGAGTGACGGACTCTATGTGGAGTTGGAACAGCAACGCACGGACGGTCTGAAGATGGAAGACGTGAAAGGCGGCTTTTCGGGTTCGGGCGTGTTTGTGGACTCGAACGGTGAGAAGTACCTTATTGGAATAGTATATAGGGTAGAGGAAACCAGGAATTTGTTTATCGGATGGAAGATGCAGAAGATAAACGAAATTCTGAAAGGTAAGGGCTGGACAGAAATACCGCTGATACCCATAGAGTTGAGGCAGCAGGTGATAGAGCAGTACAGCAACCTGATACGGAACTCTGAGTTTGTGCTCAAACGCATCAAAACCAAAATCATCGGGCAGGTGCAACTGGCACGGGAGAGCTATAGGGAACAGATAGAAGCAGCCATCGCAAACAATAGGATAGTCATTATTACAGGGGAAGCAGGTATAGGCAAGTCTGCCTTGGCGAAAGAGGTTTTGGCAAACCCTGCATATAAGTCGGTGGCCGTGGTTGGTGACGACCTGGATGAAGACAATGAACGCAGTATTCTAGACCACTGGAAGGTTAGCGACAAGCTACAAGACCTGTACAAATCGCCTGTGTGGGGCGAAGGAGAAAAGGTGCTGCTGGTGGAGAGCGCAGAACGAATGCTGAATGGCAATACAGACACAGCCGTTGTGTTCGTGGAAGACCTGATGAACGGCACCCCGGACCTGAAAGTGGTATTCACCATCAGGAAGAATGCGCTCAATAATTTCAGAGTGGTGCTGCAAGGCAACGGCATCTTTGTGCCGGAGAAGAGTGTGATAGAAGTGGGGATGCTGGATGACGAAGAACTGAAACAGGTGGAAGAGGCCGTGCCCAGCGTGAAGCCCTATATGGACACAGACAAGACCCGCGAGATATTACGGAATCCGTTCTACCTGAACCAAGCCTGTTCGATAGCAACTACGCTGGATGTAAGCAACTTGAAGGGAAGTGAATTCAAGGATATGCTCTGCCGTCAGATAGTAGTGGGCAAACGTCACGACGCACAGATGACGGCGCAGCGCATCCAAGCACTGATAGACGTGGCGAGACGCACAGCCGCAGTGGGCATGAACGTGGTGAAGTGTGAGATGACGGACGCTGTGACGGCCCTAGCCAACGACGACGTACTGGTGGGTGACGTGCAGAAGGGCTATCTGCGCCCCGGCCACGACATACTGACCGACTGGGGCCTGTACTGCTATATAGACGAGTTGTACAAGAAAGTGGAGACTGGGCAGATGAGGCTGGTGGATTTCTACGAGAATGTGGACAAGAATATTGCCTCCAGGAATATGCTGAAGCAGTATGTGGAAACGCATATTGCGGAAGATGCAAGAGGACTTGACTCCTTTGTGGCAGAAAGCCTTTCGCTGAAGGTGGAAGACTACTTCTATGACGACCTGATGTATGCCATTCTGGTATCAGAGAGAGGGGCAGTTTTCCTGACTTCTATTAAACCTACCTTGTTGGCGAACAGAGGACAACTGTTGAGACGAATGGCCAATGCGCTATCGTATATGTTCAGGAAGGTGGACTGGGAAATCAAGGAGAGGTTGACGAATAACGGCACGATAGAAGAAGGAAGAAAAGTGAGAAATTCAGACTTTATCGTACCAACAGGCAAGGGGTGGTACACGTTTTTAACCTTCCTTTATGAGAATAGGGATGCATTCTATGTTGCAAGAGAAGTGATGATACCACTGCTGTTGCAATGTGAGCTGGTAAGGCTGTCACGGGAAGAGGCCCCGAACCTGAAGAAATATGTATTTGCGATACTGGCAGAAGATGCGGACAGGTTGCTTTCCGACGATGATTTGCATGGGAAGGCAGAGAAGGAGGTGATAAGGCTACTATTTAAATGGATGGACGAGAACCCGGAGCTAGTGAAGTCGTGGGTGGAGCGAGCAATTGCGTCGGATTCGTATAAATACAAAGGGGTGAAAGAATTCCTGCTGCTGAGTGAAGGACTTGAGGCCACGGGATTTATTCATAGCTATCCTGAACTGTATAAAGCACTCGTCAGGAAAGAGTGGCTAAATGAAGAAGGGATTGTTAGGGATTACTACCCGATGATACATCAGTCGAGCGGCGTGACAACGACATACAAATGCTTCTTCTACGCTCACGCTGCGGACGCTGTGGTTTTCCTCTGTGAGCTGCTTAACTACGACATCGAGAAAAAGAAAGGAGACTGGAGACACCAGTTGCAGGAGGTGAAGGTGACGGTGGATGGCAATGAGAAAGTGTTGTTGGGCGATGACAGACTGTGGAGAGATTATAGAGGTCAAAACTGTGAGTCACATGTGAGGGAGAGCTTGCTGATGACCTTTGAGAAATGGCTGATGGACTCCATCAACAACCATATCAATAAGGCAAAGTATGCGTTGGACAAGGATACGCTGTTGGCGGTTTTCGACATTGTGTATAACCGGTGTGTGAACGTCAGTGCCTGGGGCGTGTTGGCGAGTGTGGCGACAAGATTCCCTGTGTTTGTGGGGATGAAGGCGATGCCCATCTACAGTTGCAGGACATTTATCATGTGGGACAAGACGCGATACAGTACGGAACTGATGCGACCAATGATAAGCCCACTCGCCTCGCAAGCCGTAAGGAAAGAAGTGGCTGCAAGCTATGATTTGCCTCACCGGAAGAAAGATTTGGAAGAGGTTATCTTGAGAATGTCGATGACGAAGGGATTTGCTGAGGAGTTCAGAAAGCTGGTGAAGCATCTGAAAGAGACAGCCAGCAACTATATGGAAAAGGTGTCAGCCGGACGGATGGACATAGACCAGTACAAGATAGTGGGTAAAACGGATGAAGGATATCTGCTGCAAGGGAGTCCGTCGGAAGATATTAAAGAGGAAGCGGAAGAGCACGAAGTATTGCAAAAGCAGTTTAATAGTCTGATGGAGACCGCCAACCGCTGCAGAACACGCTATGATGACGAAACGCACGATGTGGCGGAATGGCGGGAGATATACGGACTGCATAAAGACCAAGATGGAATGATGAGCGCGAAGGGGCTGGTGGCAGCACTTGGCGTGAAGAAGTATTGGGATGAGTTGGACAGGAAAGAGCGGAAGTGGTGCAGGAAAGAGATATTGGAAGAGACCATGCGGTATGCCACGAGCGGGCAGTATCAGGTGTATTCAGAGTACAGCAGTGATGGGTTGGTGTATCTGTTGGATAAAGAACCGAAGGACAAGGAAGTGATAGTTGCTGTTTGGTATCTGATGGATGCGATAGAAGAGAATGACAGCATGTTTGTGAGGTCTGAAAATACGTTCAAGGCACTACTCTGGGGAAGGCACATAGAATTGGCTGAAAAGATCATCCTACAATACCTATATGACGATAAGAATAGACGTGATAATGTGGACAAGTTTGCTCATGTTTGTAAGTTGCTGCCTACGGATATTGATGATAGAGATATTGACGAGATGGTGACTGTTTATTGCCAACAGTATTTTGGGCAATGGACGGATGAGAACATGAACAGATATGTGAAGATGTGGGATTCGAGGATAGATGCGTTCTGCGCGGAGTATATGATTGCCATGCCGGAAAAGCGGCGTAAGTTTATTGAGGATATTTGGCTGGCATCGGGCAAGGGCGTAGTCTCGTGGAGGCACGGCATGAGCGAGAGTCCTATTACTTCGGTGTTTAGTCACTATTGCTATGTGGCAACGAGAGAAAACAAGGCGAAATTCTGGCAGTTGTGGGAAGTGATGTTTGCGTGGTATAAGGAGAATAAGGTCAAGGCCGTGCTTGCGGCATTGATGCTGAATTTTGAACTGATTCGTTCCGACTTATTGAACGACTGGGAAGTGATGGAAGGAAGCGGAGAACATGTTAATCAACTTCTGAGGATATTGCCATCTGAAGGGTTGGAATATCTGGCACAGTTTGTATGCAGGACAGGATTCAAGAGCCTTCTTCCGGAGAGTTTGAGATATATTGACAAGGATATGTTGCGAACGTCGGCGATGGACAGGAAATCGTTGCGCCGTTGGCAGGATGCTGTGGAAGATTTGTATGACGATGCGAAGACGAGGGATGCTATCAAGCGAGATAAGGAATTGTGTGCCGCGTATGTTGTGGTGCTTAATGGGCTTATCTCGAATGGCTCTGCGATAGCATATATGATTAGGGATTATTATGTATAGACTATGAACAGTTATATTACTTATTTGATTATCGCGGCCATTCTGGTGGTGGTGAGCAGCTGCAGAATAAGTTGGCAGAGGATATACGGAGAGCCCAGGAAATAAACCAAGGATAAAGGTTTGTGAGTGTCTTTAGTCTCGGTAATTTATAGATACTTTTGACGGATTGAACGCGGGTTAACTTCTTTGATAGAAGAGCCGTGCGTATCCCCTACCATGGGTGTTTAGGGTTTAGAACTAAAGAACAACTAATATAAGTATAATGGTGAATAAAGCTGAAAAACAGGTCACAATTCAAGTAAGGCGAGTTGTGGAATATAGTGATTTTTTTTGGGGAGAACCACCTTTAGATATTGTTGCTACGTTAAAACTATTCAATCGCACTACACTGGTACGAACTGCTGCGATTTTCAGTCTTCATTTTGGGAATATGTGCGTGCCAGATTATGAAAACACATTGTTTTCAGAGAGCAGTAAAAAACATGTTCCATATTTGAATAAACTATTCAAAGCATATTATAAAAGGGTAGGATTAACCGAGGGTCAAGAAGTACAGATCTTAACCTTTAGAACCAGTCTTGAACTATGGCGGCAGATATTCGCCATACATGTAGAAGAGTTTACTAGTGAGGTTGCGGAATCGGATATCGAGTTACTTCTCTTTAAAGTCATCCTTGCAATAAACGAGAATTTGCTATGTTTTAACGAAAAAACGGAACTCTATAAACTAGACGAACTAATATTCCTTAACGGTTTTTTGACAAATGACAGCAATAATTATGATCTACAGGCTGTGCTACAACCACAGATGTACTATTTCCAGCAATTAGCAAAATTTATCCCCACTAATGAGGTTTTATCAAAAGCATCCGAGAGGCTACTGCATGACTGGGGGATAGAAAGCTGGCAACCATACTACACCACGATTATTGTTATAGCCAGTGAGACAGATAAATATTATAAGAACAAAGTGAACGGCGTTCCAATAATCAGCCCGCAGTGGTTGGAAGGTAACAAAGAAAGCGGCTTCTTGTCGCCAGCCCTCATGGAGCATCTGTACATAGATGAGGATGAATATATCCCGTATAATGATGATGAGGCGGCAAAAAAAGAAGTAAATGTTGATTACAGAAGATTCCGTTCTAAACCCTTTGTAAAGTTGAAAGATGGTTCGGGTTATGTGGTGATTAACAACCAGCTTTTATGCGAAAGGTTATTCAATAGCCTGTACTTTGATTTTCTGCCTCTTATTAATAATGGCAAGGGTAGTGTAGGCTTTTTCGACTTTAAAAAAAACTTTATAGAAAGAGTATTGTTTCGTAACACATTTTTTAAGTGTCTTCCAGCGAAATGTTTCACATTCCCCAAACAAGGCGAGGACGGACGAGAAGATCCTCATGAACCGGATTTTTATTGTCGTACGAAACGAGGCGAACTAATAATTGTGGAATGCAAGGCCATAAAAATGAATGGAGAATGCCGGGATGATGGTGACTATGTGCGTTTGTTGGATGAGTTGCATGAGAAAATCGTTCTTAAAACTCGCAATCTCGACAAGTTAAGAAGAGAATATAACGGAGAGCCTGAGCCCATAGGAGTCGGGCAATTAATCTATCATATAAGTTCAATAGATGCAGATACTTTTCAGTGGGATAATAAAATTCCTGATGATGTGGCTTATTACCCCATCCTTGTTTTTGAAGATATTAAAATGCTCCAAACAGGTATTCTTTCCATCGTGAATCGTTGGTACTATGAGGAAATAAAAAGAAATAAGAAGTTGGAATTTGAATTGTCAGATGCGTATATGCCTGTAATGGTAGTTTCTATCAATACACTGTATTTATATGATAAATTACTGCAAAAGAGAGGACTGATAAATGTAATAGATTCTTTTGTGGAGAAGAATGCTGTGTATGATAAAACTACAGGGGAGTATAAATTTCAAGAAATTGCTGATTTTGATGCTTATTTGCGGAGTTACCCATTCCGGAAGACAGGTGACGTGACTAAGTGGATTAAAGATTTTATTGACAACCGAAAGAATATAGCATAAAGGAAGACCTTAATTAGATAATATGAAATACTTAATCGTAGTAGCGCACCCGGATGATGAGGTGCTGGGTGCAGGAGCATCGATATGGGCTCGCGCTACAACGGGCAGACGTTGGGCACATTCGGTAAATATGGCGTGCTGTCGTTCAACGGCAACAAGATGATTACCACCTCCGGCGGTGGCGCACTTATCACCGAGGATGAGGACCATTGGCGCGAAATCATGATGTATGCCACGCAGTATCGTGAGAGCTATCCATATTATCAGCATGAGAAGATAGGGTATAACTACCGTATGAGTAATATCTGTGCAGGCATTGGTCGAGGACAGATGACAGTGGTGAATGACCACCTTGCACATCATAAGCACGTGCAGAAGATGTATGAGGAACTGTTGGCTGATGTGCCAGGAGTACACGTACATTCACAGCCCAATGAAACTTGCAACTTGAATCCTGAAACCCAAGTCCCTGTCTATGACAGTAACTACTGGCTGTGCACTATCACTATTGATGAGAACGTGAAGGTGAAGGGGCAAGAGGATGCCTATAAGACAATCGTGACAGGTGCTGTCGGTGGTGCAGCGGGTGTCATCCATGCTGCTGCCTCTGCTCATACTGACTGTGAGCCCAATGCCAATGTAGAGGCTATGCGAGTAGCACTTGATAAGGCACAGATAGAAGCAAGACCTGTATGGAAACCCATGCACAAGCAGCCAGTGTACTGTCGTACAAATGAAGAATGTAGAATGAAGAATGAAGAATTGCCATGCGGCGCAATTTGCCAGACATCGGCAACGAGCGTGGCATATATCAATGGTGTGTCTGAAGCAATCTTCAAGGTTGGTATGTGTCTGCCTGCCGGTCCGTATGTGACAGATGATGATGTGAAGTACATCGTTGACACCATCAAGGAAAACATCATCGGATGAAAGACTTCCTAAAAGGGGTATGGGCGTTTTGCTCATACCTCTTTTGGTCTCAATGGGGAAGTAAACGAGGTATGATGGCTGATGTCTGATGTGCTAGACAAGCCGGTCATGGAACTATTGGTTTGAGAGCAACTTCCAATAGTGATATGGCCGCTTGTCGGTTTTAAGAAATGGCATAACGATGCAAGAGACGGCAAACAAGCAGAAGCGCATTACCCAGAAAACTGTTCATCAGAGCTTTGATGAGAAGTGCCACCGCTTCCTTAATGCTGTGGAGCCGGGGACGCAGGTGCCTATCCACAGGCACAAGAGTACATCTGAAACATGTGTTTGCATTCGTGGGCACTTTGAGGAATACTTTTACGATGACAATGGCAACCTCACAATTTTTTATACCCAAATCCCCAAAGGGAGTGCGACCGAGAAAAAAAACGCTGTCACTTCAACTTTATCGTTGAAAAATCCGTCTGATTGCGAAAAAAGTTGTATCTTTGCACCAACAAATGGAAGATGATATGGTCACGATAGAAGATGTCAAGGCATTTCTGGATCAGTTCAATATCAAGGCTCAAGTGTTCGGGATTCGTTTCAGGGATGACCGTGATAAGAACAGGGAAACCCTGCTGGAGTTGGAGATTACGCCTATGCAGCGCGAGGTTATTGTTAAAAGCCTTGTCTCCCAGGATTATGTAGAAGGTCCTGTGATTGATGTGCTGAACAAGGCGGGCGAAATGTGGGTCTTTGGAAAGGATGTGAAAGGACGCGAAGTGTATATCAAGATTACGTTGGGTTATGAGAATGGCCAGACTATCTGTATATCGTTCCATATTGCGGAACATCCGTTGACGTATCCATTTAAATAGAATAGCATTATGAAGGTACCAGTCAGTTCATTATCAGGAAAGCCTATGAGGGTGATTCTTGAGCCGGAAAAGATGAAATTTCGGGGCGAGGAGTATGCTTGTATTCACATTTCGTTCCGTGATGATGCCGAGAACGAGAATTATTCTACCACGGAAAGCGATAGCATTTGGTATAATCAGGTGACCAATCAGTATCGTGAGCGACACGGGATTCCGTACCAGGACGAGATTGTCATCTTGCGAGAGCGCTATGGTATTAGCGCATCAAAGATGTCGGTGGTTTTGGGGTTCGGAGCCAACCAGTATCGCTTGTACGAAGAGGGCGAAGTGCCTAGCGAGAGCAACGGAAAGATGATTCGCAGTGCGATGAATCCGAAGGTGTTTCTTGATTTGGTGAAAAGCTCCCGTCATCAACTCACTGAGCGTGAGTACGCTAGAATAACTGCACGTGTGGAAGAGGTGATAGCTCAGTCTGAGCAATGGCATGATGCACAGCGTGCGGCAGAACGATTGTTTCTCTGCTCACGGGGGGTAGCTAACGGCTTTGCCCCGCAGTCGACATCGAGACTGAAGAACTTGCTGCTGTATTTGTTGAATCAGATGGGTGAGACATTCCAGACGAAGATGAACAAAGTGCTGTTTTACATTGACTTCTTGTCGTATCGTGAGCGGGGAATGGCTATTTCCGGATTGGCATACAATGCTATTGAATTCGGTCCCGTGCCACAGCGTTGGGATAGGGTTTACAGCGCTTTTGACGAGGTGGAAGAGCGGCTACGTCTGGTGCAGGGGCAGGAATGTATGTCGCTGAAAGCCGGTGCGGAGGCTGATATGAGCGGGTTTTCGGAGGCTGAGATAGCAGTAATTGATGATGTGTGCAGGAAGTTTCGCAACTTGACATCACGTGACGTGTCAAAACTGAGCCACGAGGAAACGGCTTGGAAAGAGCATGTGGGTAAGTCGGAAACCATCCCTTACTGTGAGGCGTTCGCACTTGTGGGGATGTAGGGTAGGAAGTTAGAGTGAAACGAAGGTTGTGGGCAGAAAAGACTGACGGACAAGATAGAAACTCGATGAGGGTTGGGGCTGACAAGGGAAGTCTGGTGACTATAGGTGGGCGTGACCAATGAGCGGTTGCGGTATATGCTGAATATGCATAGGGCTGACATTACACTGCTGCTGAAGGAGATGTGTGCCAAAGGATTGCTGGAATCAGAAGGATATGGGAGAGGTACTAAATATCATATTCCAATTAGTAATCCAATAAGTAATATAGCAAGTAATGTAGGAAGTAATGTAGGAAGTAATGTAGGAAGTAATGTAGGAAGTGAGACCGGCAAGAAGAGAATGAGCAATGAGGAGATAAGGAAAGAGATTATTGCTCTTTGCGAGGATTGGGTGTCGTTGGAATACATTGCTAAGATGATAAGAAGGAATTCTGCATATCTTTTGAATCATGTGATTCCCTCGATGTTGGAAGAAGGACTGATTGAGCGATCCAAAAGCGGCAAACTCTCGATGTCGAAGGAGTACAAGAATCTTGTTTCGGAGATTGCTCAACATGGTGAGATAAATGGTGAGATAAATGGTGAGATAAAACAGCAAGATAAACAATAATAAACTATAATCACAGAAAACTATGGTTCACGGTTAAAGGTTCATGGCAACTAAGGGTTAATGGTTCAAGGTTCATGGAATGAAACGCCAAAATGGCATTTCAAAAATGAAATCAATTAATATGGGAGACGATAAGGAGGGAAGAACTAATAGGTAAGTGCCCTGAAAGGGCAATATAACATAGGGTAGGGCCTCGGCCCTATCAATGGTGGGGCCACCATCCCCATCCATCCCCCGCAGGGGCGACTGGGGTCTTTAGAGCGGCCACTGAATGTGGCTGCGGCCCCACAAAGGGGAGCGAGTCTCCACTCGCGACGGAGGGAGATATAGTTATGAGCCCCTTACAGGGGCGGGATATAAAATGGGAATCCCGTTTACGCAGGGCCAAGGCCCTACGCTAGGTTATACGCCCCCTTTCGGGGCATTGGTGAATGGGGGTAACCCGTTTACGCAGGGCCAAGGCCCTACGCTAGGTTATACGCCCCCGTTGGGGGCATTGGTGAATGGGGGTGTCCCATTCACCCAGGGGCGAGCCCCATATCCTAAGATATATTCCCTCCGTCGCCATAGGAGATATGGCTCCCCTCATCAGGCACGGGAAGACATTCAGTCTTTCCTCTAAAGGCCTTCTTCGCCCTTTCAGGCAATTGTGAAGCCTTGCCCAAGGACTTCGGGTTTGACATCGGATCGGGCAATCCGTTTTTGTTAACGCAACCTGTATGCCAACCCGTCAAAGAATGGCAAAATAACAGATTTTATATTTAAATTTCGTGAAAAATGAACGAAAATTTAAAATAAAATCGCCGGATAAGAAAAAATGTCGTATCTTTGCATCGTCATATAAAACCGAACGATTATGATAGCGGAATTCAAAATCAGGAACTTCTACTCATTGCGCGATGAGCAGACGCTGAGTTTTATCCCAACAAACGACGATACGTCGCGGGATATATACACGGAGGAGGTGGCGGACGGTGTGTCGCTGCTGAAGATAGGGTGTATCTATGGCTCCAATGCTTCCGGAAAGACTAATGTCTTGAAGGCGCTGGACTTCTTTGCGCAGTTTATGGTGAATGACAGCCTGAACAAGGGCGACGAGATTGGGGTGGTGCCATTCTTGCTGGACGATATGTCAGACAAGGAACGGACGGCGTTCGAAATGACTTTCTATCTGAACCGTGAGAAGTATAAACTCAATCTGGTGCTGGACAACAAGGTCATCTACGAGGAGACGTTGCAGGTGTATTCCACGGCACAGCCTACACTGCTGTATAAGCGTACTTACAATGCGGAGACGGCATCGACGGAGGTCGCCTTTGGCGGCAAGGTGGGGCTGTTGAAGAAGAGCAGGGAGGCCATCATCGGTAATACCATCAACAACCAGTCGGTGATTGCTGCTTTCGGGAAGTCGAATGTGGAGAAGTCGAGGCTGAATCTGGTGTATGAGTTCTTCTCCAACGGGATTGCCCCCATCATGTATCCGCAGAGCAGCCTGATGAGTTTTACCAAGCGGCGCATACAGCGGAACAAGGACGGGCGGCTGAAGAAGTTTATCCTGCATTTTCTGAAGGCATCGGACTTCAACATCTCGGATATTTCCATTCACGAGGAGGAGATGGCCATCACGCCCGAAATGGAGCTGATGATCAAGAACACGCCGGGAATGCCGGAGAAGGCCAAAGCGGAAATACTGAAGAAGGGGACGCTGCATTCGGACGAGATGTATTTTGTCCACCACACCAGCAATGGCGACAAGGAACTGGACGAGGCGCTGGAGTCGAGAGGGACGAAGCGATATATGGGGTTGGCCACGCTGCTGTATGACCTGCTGGTTCGTGGTGTGATTCTGCCCATCGACGAGGTGGAGACAAGTATTCACTACGAGTTGCTGTCGTATTTTATCAGGGTGTTCCTGGTGAATAGCAAGCGGGGCGGGCAGTTGGTGCTTTCGACACACGACATCAATCTGCTGGACGAGGATTATATACGTAGGGATGTTATCTGGTTTACGGACAAGAATGATGGCGGCGAGACGCAACTGGTGAGGCTCTCGACACTTGGGTTGCACAAGACGCTGTCGGTTTACAACGCCTACAGGCAGGAGAAACTGGTGAACCTGCCGTTCCTGGACAGTATTTACATGGATATGGATGAGTACTATGGAGAAGAGAGCGGCGAATAGGAAGGTTCGGAAGAGCATCGCCATCATTGGCGAGGGGCTGACGGAGTACCGTTATGTGGACGACATGCGGACCACGGAACGGTATCGGTTCAGTCTGGTGCCCGGTATCCCCAAGCATTCGGATGTGGATGACATCGTGAGACTGGCACAGGAGCGTCTGAGGGCAGGGTTTGATTACGTGTTGTGTCTGATAGATATGGACGTGATAGAAGGTAGCCACGACAAGATGGAGCACTACAAGGCATTGAAGCGAGAGAATCCGGATATTATCTTTGTTGAGTCCAGCCCATGTACAGAGTATTGGTTCCTGATGCACTATATGCCCGGTCCGTCAAGCAAGGAGTATGCTGACTACGATGCCGTTGCTCAAGAGCTCAGAAAATATATACCCAACTATGACAAGACGGAGCTTTTTTTCAACAAGATTCATATCTATCGTGAATTGAAGGAGAAAGGCGATGTGGAGAGAGCAATTGAAATTTCGCGGGAACTTGAGGCGCTGCGCGCCAAGGAACCTGAAGTGTACAGGTCTTACTCCCAGATGTACAAGCTGTTTGACATCATCCGGGAGATTATAAAGTAGGAGGGGGCATTCAAATGAAAATACATTATGGCAAGAGATAAAAAGCCTACCGTTGCACTGATATACGACTTTGATGGCACATTGTCGCCGTCAAATATGCAGGAATATGATTTCCTGAAAGCTATTGGCGTGAAGGATAAAAAGAAGTTCTGGGCGGAGAATGCCGAGATGGTTTCCAAGCAGAATGCCAGCAGTATTCTCTGTTATATGCGGTTAATGCTGGACAAGGCAAGGGCCGCCCATGTTAGCATCAAACGCCAACAATTTGTGGACTTTGGGAAAAGCATTGAGTTGTACAAGGGGGTGGAGGAGTGGTTTGGCCTGATAAATGATATCGGGAAAAAGGTTGGTGTAAACATTGAGCACTATATAAACTCCTCCGGCCTCCGGGAGATGATTGAAGGCACACCAATAGCGAAGGAGTTCAAGGAAATCTATGCATGTTCATTCATGTATGAGGACGATGTTGCGGTTTGGCCAGCGGTCGCAGTTGATTTCACGGCAAAAACACAATTCCTTTTTATGATAAACAAAGGGATAAGCAAAGTACGTGACAACGCGAGGGTTAATGAGTACAAGCCGGATGAGGAGCGTGCAGTACCTTTTCAGCATATGTTGTATTTTGGGGACGGAGAAACGGATATTCCCTGTATGAAATTGGTGAAACAACAAGGCGGTTGCTCGTTCGCTGTGTATAAGCCTCGAAACCCCAAGAAAAAGGCTGCGGCAGAAAAACTGGTAAAAGAAAATCGGGTAAACTTCGTGTGTCAGGCGGACTATAGCAAGGGTTCAGAGATTTATAAAGTTGTAGAGGCGCTGATACATAAGATTAAATACAATTACGATTTCCGAACATTGGAAAAGAACAACCACAAAAAGTTTGGAGCGTAAATATCTAAATTTAATTTAAATTATATTTGGCCTAGCCTGTGGTCTGATAGTTGATGTAAGAAACATTAAGTAAGAACTTAGAATTTAGAACTAAGAGGCTTCGCTGCATCGGAATTTACTAACGACCCCAACGGGGTCAAATAATATAGGGTAGGGGTTCACCCCTATCGATGCCGCCCCCCATCCCCACCCCCCCGGAGGAGGAGGTTAGTTATTAGCCCCTTACAGGGGCATGTTGATTGGTATACGGATTAATCAGATAGGGGCAAGCCCCCATCCTAATTTATTTAGCCCTTTCAGGGTATGTCGACCCCGATGGGGTCAAATAACATAGGGTAGGGTCTTGGCCCTATCAATGGGATGCCATCCATCCCATAACCGACCCCAACGGGGTCACATAACATAGGGTAGGGGCTTGCCCCTACATAATAAGACAGATCATTATATTCCCACCGCCCCTGAAAGGGGCTAATAACAAAAAACAATGTCACAATCATTGGCAAAGATATACATCCACCTCGTGTTCTCTACCAAAGGCCGGACGGACACGATTCCGAAGGACCACCTGCCGGAGGTGCACGCCTATGTGGCGGAAATATTCAACAACCACGGGTGTCCGGCCATACAGGTGGGTGGCACCGCAAACCATGTGCATATCCTGTTCCTTCTGGGCAAACAAACCAGTTTGTCGGAGATTATTCGTACGGTGAAATCGAGCACCACCCGATGGATTAACGAGAAGACCGGGAGCCCGTTCCATCATTTCGCATGGCAGGACGGTTATGGCGCGTTCAGCGTGAGCAACAGCCACGTGGATGCAGTGGTGGCGTATATCAAGGGTCAGGAGGAGCACCACAAGAAGGTGTCGTTTCAGGACGAGTTCCGCAAGATATGTGAGTTGTATAATGCCGGTTTGGATGAGCGGTATGCGTGGGATTAGTTATTAGCCCCTTATAGGGGCGGAATAAAACGGGGGGGCCGTTTACGCAGGGCCAAGGCCCTACGCTAGGATATATAGCCCTTTCAGGGCATTGGTGAATGGGGGGCACGGACCAATCAGTATGGATCAAGAGACACGTTGGTTGACAAGGTATCATGAAGTTAATAGGAAGAAGATGAATGCGGGGGAGTTGCCGGAGTCGAGGCTGGGGAAGTTTAAGGAACTGCTGGCGCTTGTGGAGGAGAATAAAAGAAGGAATCAGTATGTTTAGTTTACTGTTTACTGTTGAGAGGTTGGGAAAAGTTACGGCTAAATATGATGATTGGCCGTGTTTTTTGGAAATAATGAGGTTAGAATTGAAAATCTTGGGAATTTTTGATTGAAAATCTTGGGAATTTTGTATCTTTGCACTGTCAAACTGATATAAAATGTATTACGAAAGACTTATAGAAGAGCAGATTGCACTGAAATTAAAGACTTCGGGAGCAGTTGTTGTTGCGGGACCAAAGTTCTGCGGCAAGACTACTACGTGCATGCTGTACCAGAAGAGTTTCGTGAAACTGAACACGAAACAAGCTATTGCTATGGCCAGGATGAACCCG